>CAZZVN010000029.1:0-46437 GCA_964657625.1 uncultured Steroidobacteraceae bacterium | reverse complement strand
AACCCGGCGCGCTGAGAGCGGAGCACGGCGCGCTGAAGCCTTGAAGTGGGGGCGGACGCCCTCATTCTTTTCCCATGAACGCACAGCGCAGACAGTCCTGGATGTGGGCCCAAGCCTGCGCCTTGGTCGACCAGGCCGAACGCCGGCAACGTAGCTTCTTCGAATTACTGGCCGTGCCCGCGGCGGCACCGGTGTGGGAGCCGCCCGTCAACGTGTTTGCCGTCGACGGCGAGTTGCACGTGGTGGTAGCCCTGCCGGGTGCCCGCGTCGAGGACGTGATGGTACAGATCACCGGCTCCGGATTGGTGATCGAAGCCGCCGTGCCGACGCCCTTCGGCGTCTCGGCCCGGGTGTTGAGGATGGAGATTCCGCATGGACGGATGCGCCGGCGCATCGATCTTCCCGCAGGTCGTTATGCGCTTCTCGAAAACCGGCTCGAGCGGGGTTATTTGTTGCTGCGCCTTGAGGGGTCGAGTCTATGAACACCCATGATTCCACCGTGCATGTGAGCGGCTCCACCGAGCACGCAGGCGGCCTGTCCGCCGCTGCTCACGCAGGCGATCCGGCTGACGTTGCCCCCGCCGCCGCCGTTGCCGAGGACGTGCTCATCATCCTGCCGGTGCAAGACTTCGTCCTGTTCCCCGGGGTGGTGCTTCCCGTGGCCATCAAGGGTGAGCGCGCGCTCGCAGCCGCCCAGGAAGCGGTGCGCACCCAGCGCCGGGTCGGCCTCCTGCTGCAGAACGATGCCACCGGCGCCGAGGTGGCCGCGGACGGCCTGCATCGCGTCGGTACCGCAGCGTCCATCGTGCGCTTCGTCACGGCGGCGGACGGCTCGCATCATCTCATCGTGCAGGGCGAGGAGCGATTCACGGTGCTCGACTACGTGAGTGCGGAGCCGTTCGTGGTCGCCCGGATCGAAACCTATCACGAGAGCACGCTCTCCGACCGCGAGGTCGAAGCGCGCGGCATCACGCTGCGCGAACGCGCATTGGAGGCCTTGCAGTTGCTGCCGCAAACCCCCGCGGAGCTCACCAATGCCATCCGCAGCATCGGGTCGGTGGCGACGCTCGCCGACGTCGTGGTGAGTTTCATGGACCTCAAATCGGCCGACAAGCAGATCATCTTGAGTACCTTCGACTTGAAGGCACGGCTCGACCGGGTGCTTGCCCTGTTGAACCAGCGCATCGAGGTGCTGAAGGTCTCGCGACAGATAGATGAGCGCACCCGCGAGGCGTTCGACGGGCGCCAGAAGGAGGCGGTGCTGCGTGAGCGGCTGCGTCAGATTCAGAAGGAACTCGGCGACACGGAGAACTCGGGCGCCGAAATCGAGGAGTTGAAGCAGGCCATCGAGGAGGCCGCCATGCCCGCCGAGGCGGAGGAGCAGGCGCAACGCGAACTCACCCGTTTACAACGCATGCCGGAGGGCGCGGCGGAGTATTCCATGACGCGCAACTACCTCGACTGGTTGATCGCGATGCCGTGGTCGAAGACCGATCCGGAACGGCACGATATCGAACGGGCGCGGGCCATCCTGGACGAGGACCATTACGGACTGGACAAGGTCAAACGGCGGATCTTGGAGTTCCTGGCCGTGCGCAAGCTCAATCCGCTCGGCCGCAGCCCAATCCTGTGCTTCGTGGGCCCCCCGGGTGTGGGCAAGACGTCGCTCGGCCAGAGCATCGCCAGGGCGCTCGGGCTCACCTTCAAACGCGTGAGCTTGGGCGGGGTCCACGACGAGGCGGAAATTCGCGGGCATCGACGCACCTACATAGGTTCGCTGCCGGGCAATATCGCACAGGCGCTGCGCAAGGCAGGACGAAGCAACCCCGTGCTCATGCTCGACGAGCTCGACAAGCTGTCCGCGAGTCACCAGGGCGACCCGTTCTCGGCATTGCTCGAGGTGCTCGATCCGGAACAGAACGACACTTTTCGTGACAACTACCTGGCGATACCTTTCGACCTGTCCAAGGTGTTGTTCATCGGCACGGCAAACGTGCTCGATGCCATCCCTGCACCGCTGCGCGACCGTATGGAAGTGATCGAACTGAGCGGCTACTCCGAGGAAGAGAAGCTGCAGATCGCCCGGCGTTACCTTCTCAAGCGCCAGCTCGAAGCCAATGGCCTGACCGAATCCCAGGTGCAGGTGACCGATTCTGCTCTGCGGCGGCTCATCGTCGACTACACGCGTGAGGCGGGTGTGCGCAGCCTGGAGCGGCAGATCGGCGCCCTGCTGCGCAACGCCGCGGTCAGCATCGCGTCGGACCGGGTGGCGGGCGTCGCCATCGACACGGACGACGTGCCGGCGGTGCTCGGCGCGGCGCGGTTCGAGAACGACGTTGCATTGCGAACCAGCGTGCCGGGTGTCGCCACGGGCCTCGCCTGGACGCCGGCCGGCGGGGACATTTTGTTCATCGAAGCGAGCCGCGTGAAAGGCGGTGGCAAACTGATCTTGACCGGCCAGCTGGGCGAAGTGATGAAGGAAAGCGCCCAGGCCGCCGTGACCTTGGTCAAGACGCAGGCGGATCGGCTGGGTATCGATCCTGCGCTGCTCGAGAACTGCGATCTGCACATCCACGTTCCCGCAGGCGCCATTCCGAAGGACGGGCCGAGCGCCGGCGTCGCGATGGCCACGTCGCTCGCCTCGCTGCTGACCCGGCGTACCGTGCGCGCCGACGTCGCCATGACCGGCGAGATCAGTCTGCGCGGCGTGGTGCTCCCGGTCGGCGGCATCAAGGAAAAGGTCGTCGCCGCGGCACGGGCCGGGATACGTACCGTGATCCTGCCCGCGCGCAACCGCCGTGACCTCGAAGACATCCCCGACACGGTGCGCGCACGCCTCGAATTCGTGTGGGCCGACAAGATCGAGGATGTGCTGGCGCGTGCGTTAGATCCGGCACCGGAGCAGCGCGCGGCGGCCTGAGCAAGCTTCGGGCGACCCGGTCCGTCAGACCAGAAAGGCGCCGTGCTCACGCATTTTCGCGGCGGTCGTGCGGACGACGTCCTTGATACGTTGCAGATGTTCCCAGTTCTGCTCGGAAGTGTAGGAGTCGATGAGCGGGTTGTAGTCCCCCGGCCGATGTCCCTGGCCCACCAGCACGGCGAACCAGCTCGCATCCTTGAACAGCTCGTCCGTCCCCAGGACGATCCGGCCGGACGTGGCGAAATGGCGCTCTTTGCGCACCAGGCTCTGCGGCAACGTCATCGTGCGACAGTGCGCCCACAAGGGGTCTGACTTGGCCGTGGTCGAGTGATAGTGCAACAACAGAAAATCCCGGATGCCTTCGAACTCGTCCGCGACGAGGCGGTTGTATTGTTCCGCGAGCAGGACGTCGCAGTCCCGGTCGGGAAAAAGTGCCAGGAGTTTTGCGATGCCGCTCTGGATCAGGTGGATGCTCGTGGATTCGAGCGGCTCGAGAAAACCGCCGGACAACCCGATAGCCACCACATTCTTGTTCCACGCCTGACGCCGACGCCCCGTTTTGAAGGCGATCAGCCGGGGCTCGGCGAGCGGCGCGCCGTCCAGGTTTTTCAACAGCACCGCCGTCGCCTCGTCGTCGCTGATGAACCGACTGGCGAATACGTAGCCGTTGCCCGTGCGATGCTGCAGCGGGATGCGCCACTGCCAGCCCGCCTCACGCGCCGTCGACCGGGTGTAGGCCACCAGGGGATCGCTGCGTTCGCAGGGCACCGCCACCGCCCTGTCGCACGGCAGCCAGTGCGACCAATCCTCGAAAGCGGTGTCCAACACGCCCTCGATGAGTACGCCGCGCAGACCGGTACAATCGAAGAACAGGTCGCCCTCGATCACTTCGCCGCGGTTCGTGTGCACGGCGGTGAGGAACCCGGTCGCGGCGTGCCGATCGACTTTCTTCACCGTCCCTTCGGACCTTTTGACGCCGCGGGCTTCGGAACGAGCGCGCAGATAACGGGCGTAAAGACTGGCATCGAAATGGTAGGCGTAGCCCAACGTCGACAGCAACGAACGCGGGTCATTGGCCGGAAATTCGAACTTACCCGCCCGCGCCGCCACCGAATTGAGCGAATACGCCTCGAAGTCCTCCTCCCGGCCCTCCAGCCGGGCGCGCAACCACCGATGCTGGAAAGACACGCCGTCGCCGGGAAAGCCGTAGCGGCCGAAGGGATGGAAATACCGGTGGCCGGGCCTGGCCCAATTCCGGAACTCGATACCGAGTTTGAAGGTGGCGCGCGTTTCGCGCATGAACTCTTTTTCGTTGAGTCCGACGATTTGGTTGAACCAGTGAATCGTGGGGATGGTGGCTTCGCCCACCCCGATGGTGCCGATGTCGTCGGACTCTATCAGGGCGACGGTGCAGCGCGTCAAATCGACCGCCTGCGCCATCGCCGCCGCCGTCATCCAACCCGCCGTGCCACCACCGACGATGACTATCTTTCTGACGCGCTGGTCGTCCATGCCGGGTTACCACTCCTCGACGAGCGGCGCCCGGCCGCCATCAGAACTTGTACGTAAGGCTCGCCAGGGCGTTGGTGCTTGCAATGCCGCGGCCGTAGAAATAGCCGTTCACCACGGCCTGGGTAACCCCTGAGTTCGGGTTGCCTTCGGTCAGGCCGAGCTGATTGGTGACGTTGTACACGTTGACGTTGAAGTTCAGCTTCGGCGTGAGGTTGACGTTGGCCCCCACCGACAGCACACCGTAACCCGGCAGCGCGAGCCCATTACCCGCATCGGCGTAGATCTTCCCGGTGTACTCGTAGCGCAGATATACAGCGCCCAGCTGGTTCGGAAAGTCATAGGTAGGTTGGAGGGCATACAAGATCTGCGGCGTACGATCCGTGACGTTGCCGTCATACTGCGACGCCGCACCACTGTTGATGGTCTGCCCGTTGACCAATTCGCCCAGAAACACGTTGGACAGCTTCGGTTTCTGATAAGTGGCCGTGACGTTCATCGAGAAATCGCGCAGTGGCTCAAACGTGGGCCGGTAAGTGACGTCGAGACCGACGCCGTTGATCGTGTTGTTGGCGATGAAATTGCCCGCCACCGCGAGATTGGTCGGCTGGATGTAGCTGTAGCTCTGGTTGTTGAAGAGGGTCCGAAACACGTTGAACGACGCGAGCACCCCGTAGCCGCCGAAACGCACGCCCAGCTCCGACAAGGAAATACGGGTGGGACCGCTCAGATTGTTGCCGCCGTTGGTTTGATTGCCATTGGCGTAACGGCCGTATACCGACAGCGCGGGGTTGATGGTGTAGTTCGCGCCGAACGTGTAGGACGTCGGGATATACGTCGCCTGGGTCCGCGTGTACGTACCGTCGAAGGCAGTGCCCACCGTCTGCGAAACGCCGACGGTGCCGGCCGGAACGGCGACGGGCGTGGCCGAGGTGTTGCCCGTGTACAGCACGTTGTTGACGTCCTCGCGACGCGCACCGAAGTCGATGTGCAGCTTCTCGTCCAGCACCGCGAGTTCGTCGTTGAAGTATTCCGAGAACGAATTGAGCGTGCTGGAGAAGATGCCGGTGCCCCAGTCGCCGTAATTCAACAACCCGTTGTTGGTCAGGCTGCCGACCACCTGACCGTTGCCGTTGAGCGCCACCACGTCGTAGATCGAGGAGTTGTTCGACACGCCGTTGACCAAGGTCGCCACCGCCGACTGATCGTTGTATTCCCGCACACGGTAGTACATGCCGCCGACCGTCAGCGAGTTGCTCCAGCCCTCGCCCGAGAGATTGAATTTCGCACCGAAGTCGGTGCCGAGATCCCGCGTCGACAGGTATTGATGGTTCAGAACCGTCTGCTGCAGCAACCCGTTGCCGTTCAGGCTGTTCAACGCAGCGACGTTCGAGGCTGAGATCACCTGGCCGGTGGACAGGCTTCGCAGCCCGAATTGACTGGTGCCGGGATACAACTGCGATCCCAGGGTCAACGTGCTGTTGATCGGCGACACGCCCGGGGTGAGATAGTTGAGAGCCGTCGTCAGCCCGGAATTACCCGTGCCGCTGCCCGGAAAAATCCCGTTGAAATCCCAATTGGTCTGCAGATAGCGGGTGTGCGCGAACACGCTCCACGAATGATCGATGGGCAGTTCGAAGTCGATCCGGTACTGGTTGCCCGTCCCATGGATGCCCTGCGCGCCGTTGAAGTTCCGGATACAGTTTCCGGTGGCGCAAGAATCCGGCACGCCGATGCTCGCGAAACCGGAACCGAGCACGTTGCTCGACTGCGTGTTGAGCCCTTGGATGCCCTGAATCTGGCCGTTGACGTAGCGATACGGCATGTCCGCGTAGTAGGGGTCGTGCTCGTCCCAGCGCTTGTAGGTCACCTTGATCAGGCCGCCGCCATCGAATTTCTTCTCGATGGCACCTTTGAAGTGATAAGTCTGGTATGTGAACGGCGAACTGCGCACGCCCTTGGTGGAATCGATGTAGCCGCCCGCGCTGAACGCCACGCCATCGCCCAGGAAATGCAGGGGTGCGGTGTAGAACAGATCGGCCCGCTCCTCCCCGTAGGTTGCGCCGGTGATGCGCCCCACGCCCTCGCCCTCCTCGAAGTTCATCGGCTTCGACAGAAAATTGATGGTGGCGCCGGCACCGTTCGGAGCCAGGATCCCGGAGGTCCCGCCCTCGACGGACTCTACGCGGTCGATGGTAATGTCGTTCTGAAAATATTCGTCCGCCCCGCCGCCGCCGTAGAGAATGGGCATGCCGTCCTCTTCCAATGTGACGAACTGCTGGCTGCCGCCGCGCAAACCCCGAACGGAGTAGTTGTTCGATACGGGGCCCGCCGTGCTCTCGACGAAAATGCCGGGGATGAGAGACAGGATGTCCGCGGTCGTGCGCGGTGCCTTTTGCTCGATCTGCGTGGGGGTGGCGATGGTGACGTCCACCGACGCATCCAGCAGCGTGCGTTTCGACGTCGAGCCCGTGACGACGATGGTCTCCAAGCCGACGTCCTCGGGAGGTGACGATGCCGTCGTGGTCGCCGCGGGTGACTTCTGCGCATCCAGCGTCGAGGTGGGATCGGAGGGTGTCGCGGCAGAAGCCGACGTCGACGAACCGGCGGCACCGGGACCGGCGGACTGGCCAAAAACAGGTGCCATCGCCGTCACGGAAAGCGCTGCGAGTATGCTCAAACGCAACAGGTCGTTGCCGCTTATGTTCATCGAAACTCCCCCTATCGAACTTTATTAGTTATCGAATATCCACCCGTAAAATTACAGCACCGATCTCCGCGGCATGCAACCCCGGTTGCGGTTAGGCAACACCCTGACCAGCAGTTTGTAGGGACCGCTCCGTCAGGCGGCCGTGCTCGCGAGCATCGTCTCGACCCCGCCTCGCATCTTCATCAAACCGGCCCTGATGCGGGCGCCGCTCAGACTCACGTCGACGACCGTACCAAACACCCTGGCGCCGACGACGCCGGCACCGGTACGCGCCGTGATCAAGATCGGGAACTCAACGTGCAGCCGCTCTCCCCATCGGTGTTCGATTCTCGATGACGCGTTCAGCATGAAAAACTCCTCGAGTTCGGAACGATGATGCATTCTCTTTGAAAACACTGGCCGTCGTTTGGTTTTGCGCAGTCGTGCCCGAGCAACCTCTCGGCACCCTACGTTCGCAGAGTCTTGCGAGTCGGTGCGCTGTCCAACATAGGCGCGGGTGCCGGGCCTCCCCGCGCTTTTGACAACGCGACTACCCGACGCTAGATTCGATTTCTCGCGCCGCGGCGCAGCATGCCTCGCTTGAGGCATCAGGGGTACGTTGGACAGGACCGTAGGCGCTCCGCCCGCCAAATCCCGCCTCGATAATTGGACCAACATCCAATACGTCATCGCGACCGCAAAACTCGGCAGCTTTCAGGCAGCCGCGCTCGCACTCGCGACCAATCAATCGACCGTCGGGCGCCGTGTCGCACGCCTGGAGGCGTATCTCGGCACCAAGATCTTCGAGCGCCATGCGTCCGGCATGCGCCTGACGAGCGCGGGACAGATCCTGTACGACAAGGCGGTGATCATGGAGGAGGCCGCCGCCGATATCGAATCGAGTCTGCTCGGCTTCGACGCGCGGCCCTCCGGTGTCGTACGCGTGTTCGCCACCGAGGGCGTGGGCTATCTTTGGTTGGTCCCGGTCCTGGCAGACTTTTGCCGGGCACACTCCGGCGTCACCATCGACCTCGTGACCGACCGTGGCGGACCCGACCCGTTTTCCCAGGAGGCCGACCTCGCCGTATTCATCGAGCGGCCGAAGAATCCGCGTCTGGTCGCCTCCAAGATCGTGAAGGTCGAACTTTCGTTGTTCGTCTCGAAGTCCTACGAGGAGAAGTTTGGCCGCCCGCGCAAACTCGACGATCTGAGCGCGCACCAGTTCGTGGATTACGGGCCGTACCGGGTATGCGTAGACCTCGAATGGTGGACGCGCCGCGTGCTGCCCGTACACCGAATCCCGATGCGCGTGGACTCGGCATCCGTTTACCTGGCAGCGATCCGCAGCGGCATCGGCATCGGGCTGCTGCCCAATTTCTACAAGCGCGCGGCCCCGGACCTGAGCGTGTTGCCGCTGCAGACAGGTTGCCACGCGAATCTTTGGCTGGTCTCCCGCCCCATCGCCAACAAATCACACCGGACCCGGTTGCTGCTGAAATTCCTCCGCGATCGTTTTCACAAGGATCGTTTGAGCTGGTTTGGTGCGTGAACCCAGGGCCGCGGCACCGTAAGCGTGCCCGCAGGTACGAAGGTCGCTCCTGCGCCACGGATCCGTTCGTCGAGTGCGCTCCCTCCACCGACCGCACGGGCACTTTTCATCAACTCGAATTTTGCAGACATGAATTGCATTCCTGCATGTACATCCCCGCCGCCCGCCGCCGGGGACGGCGACGTCTCTGCCTGAACCGCCTTAGATTGCATCGACTTATGGACATTTTCAGGCCTGCTCAATTTTTGTACAGCGGCACCGAAACAGGCCCTTCGTCGGACCACTGGCATCCGACACACCCTTTTCGAAATTGACGTCACGCCGGACGCGCATGTACTTTCGAACCGCCACGCCGCGCCCGGTCGCCGTTTGTCATCAAGCAAATAAAGGGATGAAATGAATTCAGCGCCACCTCGATCTGCATCGGTCCGTCTGTCCGCCGCCGCCCTCGTCCTGTCGGCCGCCCCGGTGCTCGCCGCGGCTCCGTCCGCCGACGCGACTTCCGAACCCTCCGGCCTCAACGAGATCGTCGTCACCGCACAGAAGCGCGAGCAGCGCATCCAGGACGTGCCCATCTCGTTGTCCGTGATGAGCGGCACCGAGCTCGACAAATCGAGCGTTCAAAGCGTGTCCGATGCCCTCGGGATGGTCCCGGGCGTCGCCGTCAATGTGACCGGACAAGGCGGCGAGACTCGCCTTACCATCCGTGGCGTCACCGCCGCGGGCTCCTTGTTCGCAGGTCCGAGTCCGATTGGCTACTACCTCGATTCGGTGCCTTTTGCGCTGGTAAGGTCCGCGGTGCAGCCCGACGCGAACTCCTACGACCTCAACCGTATCGAGGTCTTGCGCGGACCTCAGGGCACGCTCTACGGCGCGAGCGCTCTGAACGGCGTGGTACGGGTGCTGACCAACGATGCCGACCTCAACGAGTTCGATTTCAAGGCGCGCGCGGGGGTGTCCTCCACGGACAGCGGCGGCGGCAACTGGCGCGAGGACGCCGCGGTCAACATGCCGATCGTCGAGGGCAAGCTCGCGGCGCGTCTGGTCGTCGGTCAGGAGCACGACAGCGGCTGGATCGACAGCGCGATCAACAACAACACCAACGACACCGATCGCAAGGACATACGGCTCAAGGTCAATGCCCAACCGACCGAGGACCTGAACATCAAACTCGGGGCGACGCACGAAGAGGCCAACTACGTCGCACCACCCGAGGGAACCAACGACTATTCGGCCTCGACCCAGAACCAGCCGATCGCTTCGCGCTTCAACGCCTACGACGTGAAGGTGGATTATCGGGTACCGTGGTTCACCGTCTCGAGCGCAACCAGCTATTTCACGTTCCTCAACGACGGCTCGTTGGACGTGGCCCCGGGCGTGCCCACGCCGCCCCTCACCACCCGTTACGTGTCGCGGGTGGCCAGCGAAGAACTCAACCTGACCTCCAAACTCGACGGCCCATGGCGTTGGTCGGCCGGCGCGTTCTACCGCGACGCCCGCGACACCACCTTCCAGACGCTGGGCGATCTGCTGCCGGCGCCCGTCTCCGAAGCCGACACGTCCCGCTCGGCGGCGATTTACGGCGAAGTCGGACGCCGCTTGCTCGATAACAAGTTCGAGCTCACGGTGGGCGCCCGTTACTTTCACGACGACGTCGGCCTGCAGCAGTTGATCCTGTACGGAGAACCGGCGGGCACGCCGCTGCTGAATACGCCGTCCACTTTTCACGCCGTGACGCCGCGGGTGGTGCTGACCTGGTTTCCGAGCACCGACTACACGATGTATGCCTCGTACTCGCAGGGCTTTCGCAGCGGCTTCCCGCAGAGCGAACTCGTGCAACTCGCGGCGCCGTCCTTCGTGCCGGTGAAGCCCGACAAGCTCAGCAACTATGAGATCGGGGGCAAGGGCGGCATGTTCGACGACCGTCTGAACTTCGACCTGGCGCTCTATTACATGAAGTGGAAAGACGTCCAGCAGACGCTCGGGATTCCGGTCCCCGGCAGCACGGCTTACGTGGTCGCAAACGTCAACGGCCAGTCGGCGAGCGGCGTGGGCGTGGATTTCGCGGTCACCGGCCGGCCGGTGCAGAACCTGACGCTCGGCGTCAATTTCAGCTGGAATGGGCTGAAGGAAGATTCCGCCGTCTACTCCGCCGGACAGTTGTTGTTCCCGAGCGGATCACGGATCGACGACTCGCCCGCCTTCACGGCCGGCCTCAGCGCACAGTACGACATCCCGTTCGGATCGGGCGGCTGGTCCGGTCAGGCGGCGGCCACCGCACGGTATACGTCGCTGCAAACCACCACCTCGGCTTCCAGCGGATCGGGACTGCCGCCCGTGGTGGTGGAGAGCAACAGCATCACCACCGCCCGCACCAGCTTCACATTCGTGGCTCCGGCTCATTGGCGGGTGATGCTCTACTGCGACAACGTCGGCAACAACCGAGGTGTCCCGCTGGCCAACACCACCGCCTACACCAGCATCAGTCAGCAACCGCGCACCGGCGGCGTGCAGGTGGACTATCGTTACAAGTAGGACATCGTCAGTGCGCCGGCCACCGGCCTGCCGGCGACACATGCCCCATGAGGTGATCATGCGACTTCTCTCGACTATTGCTCTGTCCGCAACATTGGCTGCAACGTTTGCGCATGCGGGAACACGAAACCTGGAGCCGGGCGACCTGTTCCGCATGCAGTGGGCTGCGGATCCGCAGATTCGCAGGGACGGCGCACAGATCGCCTACACGCGTGTGGCCAACGACATCATGACCGATCAACAGGTTCGCTCGCTCTGGCTCATCGACACCGTGACCGGCTTGCAAACGCCTCTGGCGAGCGGCCCCGGCGATCATTCCTCCGCGCGCTGGTCCCCGGACGGCTCCCGGGTCGCGTACCTGTCGACCACCGCGCAGGGTAGAACGCAAATCGCCATCAGATGGAAGCAGGGTGAGACGGCACTCATCACCGACCTCACCGAGATGCCGAGCGACATCACGTGGTCGCCGGACGGCCGACAAATCGCCTTCGTGATGCTCGAGCCGGTGGCCGGGCCGACGATCGGCAGGCCGCCGGTCAAGCCGCCCGGCGCGCAGTGGGGCGCCGGGGCGGTGGTCATCGATTCGATGAATTTTCGCGCCGATGGACAGGGCTTGACGCAACACGGTTTCCAGCATGTCTACGTGATGTCCGCGGAAGCGGGTGGCGCTCCACGGCAGCTCACGACCGGCCCGTTCAGCGATGCGGGCCCGCTCTCCTGGTCGCCCGACGGCAAGGCGATCTTCTTCGCCGGAAATCACACCGACGACTGGCGCCGCGAGCCTCAGGATTGGTCGCGCCATACGGCCATGACCCTGAGCATCTACAGTGTCTCCCTCGCGGACTCGAGTTTACGGCAGCTGACGCACGCGGTCGGTCCCTATCATGCGCCGGTGGTCTCCCCCGACGGCAAGTTGGTGGCGTTTCTCGGTTACGAGGACAGACACGTCGGCAATCAAAACGTCCAGCTGCACGTGATGAACTCAGATGGCACGAATCAGCATGTCGTCGGAGCGTCGTTGGATCGCTCCTTGGCCGACTGTCAATGGGATGCGGGTGGCCATGCGTTGTATGTGGGATACGTCGACCGGGGCATCACCAAGGTGGCGCGGCTCGGCTTGAATGGCGGTGTAGAACCGGTCGCGTCGTCGCTAGCCTCCGTCGGCGGGACCACGCAGTTACCCTACTCGGGGGGCCAGTTTACCGTCTCGGCCAAGGGCGCGGTCGCCTACAGCGGCGGCGGGACCGATCATCTTCCCGAGGTGTACGTGGCCCAGGGCGGCAAGACGAAGCGGCTCACCGACCTGAATTCACAGCTCCTGACGGAAGTGAACATCGGCACGCTGTCGGCGCTCCCGGTAAAGGCCGCGACGGACGGGCGTCAGCTCGACGCCTGGGAGTTGCTGCCCCCCCATTTCGACCCTGCAAAAAAATATCCGCTGATCCTGGAAATCCACGGCGGCCCCTACGCGAGCTACGGCCCGACCTTTTCGGCGGACCATCAGTTCTATGCAGCGGCAGGCTACATCGTCGTGTACGGCAATCCACGTGGCTCGACCTCGTATGGAGAAGAGTTCGCGAACCTGATCTACGCCGATTATCCCAGCCATGACTACGAGGATTTGATGGGCATGGTAGACGCCGCCATCGACAAGGGTGGCGTGGACGTCGACAACTTGTTCGTGACCGGCTCTTCCGGCGGCGGCGTGCTGACTTCATGGATCGTGGGCAGCACGCATCGTTTCCGGGCGGCGGTGACACAGCGACCGGTCATCAACTGGACCAGCTGGTTGCTGACCAGTGACATGTCTGTGTTCGGCGCACGATACTGGTTCAAACAGATGCCATGGGAGAACCCGGAGACGTACTGGAAGCACTCACCGCTCGCTCTGGTGGGAAACGTCACGACACCTACCATGGTGCTCGTGGGTTTGAACGATCTGCGCACGACCGTGGCCGAAGCGGAGCAGTACTACCAGGCTCTGCAGTTGCGGCACGTGCCGACCGAGTTGTACGAGATACCGGGAGCGGCGCACGTGCAGATCCGGCCTTCACAACTCGCGGCACAGAGCACTGCGATCGTCGAATGGTTCGAGCGGTATCGGAGCCCCGCCGGCCGTTGACGGTGAGGCGGGACGGACACCTTTGCAGGGAGACTTCATGCAGCGTCGAGATTTCATCACCGGCGTGGGCGCGCTGTCGCTGACCACGGCCGCAGGCGAGGTCGCCTTCGCGCGGCAACGCGCCTTTGATCCGACCGAACAGTCGATCGCCTCGCTGCAGGCCGCCATGGCATCGGGCGAGACCAGCGCGGAAGCCTTGACCGCGGCGTACCTCGACCGCATCGCCCGCTACGACCAGGGCGCGACGGGATACCGCTCCGTGCTGTCCTCGAATCCGAACGCGCTCGCCGATGCTCGGGCACTCGATCGACAACGCCAGGCCGGCAGGCTGCGCGGCACCCTGCACGGAATTCCCCTGCTCGTCAAAGACAATATCGAAACCAACGATCCGCTGCCCACCACCGCGGGCTCCTATGCGCTGGCGCGCTCGATGCGACCGGATGCACCGCTGGTGGCGCGACTGCGCGCACACGGCGCCGTCATCCTGGGCAAAACCAATCTCAGCGAGTGGGCGAATTTCCGCTCGACGCACTCGAGCAGCGGCTGGAGCGGTCTCGGTGGTCAGGTGCGAAATGCCTATGCCCGCGACCGCAATCCCTCGGGATCCAGTGCCGGTTCGGGTGCGGCGGCGGCGGCAAGTTTTTGTGCCGGCGCCATCGGCACTGAAACCAACGGCTCGATTCTGTCCCCCGCCTCCATGAACGGTCTGGTCGGCTTCAAGCCCACGGTGGGCCTCGTCAGCGGCAGAGGCGTCATCCCCGTGTCACCGCGTCAGGACACCGCCGGGCCGATGTGCCGCACGGTCGCGGACGCCGCGCTCATCGCCAATGTCATCGTCGAGCGAGCGCTTGGCTACGGCGGGCGCGGCACGTCGCTCGAGGAGTTTCGTTTGCCGGGAGTGCGGATCGGAGTGATGCCCCTGCCGGAGGGCGCCCACCCCGGCACCCAAAAGCTGTTCGACGACGCACGTGCGGTCCTGCAAAAAGAAGGCGCAATACTGCGCGAACTCATGAATCCCGGGGCTTTCGGCGACGTCGAAGCGTTCGCCCTCGAGGCCCTGCTGTACGAATTCAAAGCCGCCGTCAACGACTACCTCGCCGGTCTCGATGCATCGCAGGTAGCATCGCGCAATCTCGCCGGGCTCATCGCGTTCAACCAATCTCACAAGGAACAGGAGCTGATGGTCTTCGGGCAGGAAATCTTCGAGATGGCCCAGGAACGCGCGCCCTTGAGCGACGATAAATACGTCAAAGGCCGCGCCGGTCTCGACCGCGCAGCAGACACGGCAGGGCTCGCTACGCTGCTCGACGGCGTCGAGCTCTTGCTGGCCCCCAGCAACGGTCCCGCCGAGCTCATCGATCCCGTGTGGGGCGACCGACGTGGCGGCGGCTGGTCGCCGATTGCCAACGCCGCGGCGATTGCCGGATATCCCAGCATCACCGTGCCCGCCGGGCTGGTGAGTGGACTTCCGGTGGGGATCACCCTGGTGACGAAACGACATCAAGACGGGCTGTTGTTGCAGGTGGCACGAGCCTATGAGCGTGCCGCGAATGCACGGGTTGCTCCCCATCTCGAGGTCTGAATGCGCGTGCGAATGAGACGCTCGGGCGTGACCCTGCCGGGATGGCTGGCGACGCTGCTCGCGGTGGCACTCCCCACCCATGCGCAGCCCACGGCCGCCATGCCGGAGCCGCCACCGGTCAGGCGCGAGTTCGTCGTCGAGAACTTCAAAACCGAAAGCGGCATCGTGCTTCCGGAGGCGCGCGTCGTCTACGGCACCTACGGGGAATTGAACGCCGCAGGGGACAACGTCATTCTGCTGCCTTCGCACTATATGGCGGACATGCAGGGTTACGGCTGGCTGATCGGACCGGGCAAGGCGCTCGACCCCGGGAAGTACCTTCTTGTGACGAGCGAGTTGTTCGGCAACGGCCGTTCCTCGTCACCGAGCAACACCCCGCAGCCCTTCCACGGGTCGAAGTTCCCCATCACCAGCATCCGCGACAACGTCGCCATCGTGCATGCCATGCTGGTCGGGCAGCTGCACGTCAAGCACCTGCGGGCGGTCATCGGTTTCTCGATGGGGGCCCAGCAGGCATTCCAGTGGGCGGTGAGCTTCCCCGATTTCATGGATGAGATCGTGGCAACGTCGGGAACCGCCAAGACTTACGGCCACGGCAAGGTGCGTCTGGAGGGCGAGATCTCGGCGCTCACCGCCGATCCATCCTTTCAGGGTGGCGACTACACCGAGCAACCGGCACGCGGCATCGAGGCGTTTTCCATGGTGTGGGCGGGGTGGCTGTTCTCGCAGGAATGGTGGCGTCGCGAACTATGGCGCACCGATCCGAGCTTCGGCGCCTCCTACGAGGAGGTGGTCGATCACTTCCGTCATCATTTCATTCCCGGCGCCGACGCCAACGATCTGATCCTCCAGATGCGCAGCTGGGAGAAACACGACGTGGGCGAAACGCCACCCTTCAACGGTGATGTCGAAGCCGCGCTCAGGTCCATCAAGGTCCCCGTTCTGTACATGCCCTCGCTGACCGACCTCTACTTCCCGATTTCCGACGCGCGTTACGAGGCTCAGTTCATACGGCGTTGTACGCTGGCACCGATTCCGTCGCTGTGGGGGCATCCTGCCGGCGCGGGGGTCACCCCCGCGGACGCGAAATTCCTGAACGACCACGTCGCAGCTTTCATGAAGAAACACTAAAGAACCGTAGGAGTCTTGAGGATGCCAAGTCCAATCGTCCGCTCTTTGATCACAGCGTCGGCCATCGCGGCCGGCATGGCCGGCGCGGGCGGCATGGCCGACGCGGCCCCCGCAATCACGACCGATCCGACGACCGCGCCCGCCGTGGTGGCGCTGCACTGTGCTCATCTGCTCGACGTCGTGAAGGGGCGTCTGCTCGCAGACACGACCATCGTGATCGAGTCCGGCCGGATCCGGGATGTGCTGCCGGGCGCCCAAACACCTGCCGGCGCCCGCGGGATCGACCTTCCCTCCCAGACGTGCCTGCCCGGGCTCATCGATGCCCACACCCACCTCACCTTCGAGTTCGACAAAACGCACTATATCGACGTTTTCCACTGGAACGTTGCGGACTATGCAGTGCGATCGACCGTTTACGCGCATCGCACCCTGCTGGCGGGATTCACGACGGTACGCAACCTCGGAGACACGGCCAATGAATCCACCGCCCTGCGCAACGCCATCAACGCGGGCCTCATCCCGGGTCCGCGCATCTTCACCGCGGGCGAACCGATAGGATCCACCGGTGGCCACGCAGATCCCACCGATGGCTACCGTGCCGACCTGGCCGGCGACCCGGGCCCCTCGCACGGGATCATCAACGGCGCGGACGATGCCGCGAAGGCGGTGCGGCAGCACTATAAACAAGGGGATGACGTGATCAAAATCATGCCCTCGGGCGGGGTTCTCGACGAAAGCGCCAGCGGCGATAATTCACAGCTGACGTTGGACGAGATTCGGGCAGTCGTGACGACGGCGCACGATTACGGATTTACCGTCGCTGCCCACGCGCACGGCGCCGAAGCGATCCGCCGCGCCGTCCTCGGCGGTGTCGACTCGATCGAACATGGCACCTATATGGACGAGGCGGACATGAAGCTCATGATGGAGCGTGGCACCTGGTACGTGCCGACCATCATTGCCGGCGATTACGTCGCGCATCAGGCAAAAATACCGGGCTTTTACCCGCTACAGGTCGCCGCCAAGGCGGCTGCAATCGGACCTCTGATACTCGCCACCGCCGGCCGAGCGTACAAGGCGCACGTCAAGATCGCCTTCGGCACCGATGCCGGGGTGTATCCCCATGGCGACAACGCTCACGAGTTCGAACTCATGGTCCAGGCCGGCATTCCGCCCCTGTATGCCCTGCAGGCCGCGACCATGAACGCCGCGCAGCTGCTCAAGCATGATCAGGACCTGGGTTCGATCACACCCGGCAAGCTCGCGGACGTGGTCGCCGTTCCGGGCAATCCGCTCGACGACATCAGCGTCATGCGCAAGGTTGGTTTCGTGATGAAACAAGGCATCGTCTACAAGCTCGATTCACAAATAGTGGTCCACGCGCCCTGACCGCCACTCGCCCAGCACGATCGCGCCCGGTCAGCGGCTGGTCTTGACGAACAGCTTTTTTGGGCACATCGCATGAACGCCCACGTTGCCGTCGACGAGCTGGGTGATGTCCATGTCGACCGCCACGCTCGCGAGCATGTACGCGTCATCGCGGCTGAGGTGTTTCTCGGTCTGAAGAAAGTCGAGCATGTCGCGTAGCGCGTGCTCCGTGGCCTCTTTGAGATCCTTGCTGAAGCCCATCGATATGTAGTAATCCGGCGTCTCGGCGCGCGGCCAGAGAAGATGCCGGTCCTTGTGCACCACGAAGCGGAACCTCCCGCTGAGGTAGGTCTCGAGCGCGGTGATGTCCACCTCGCCGTTGCCCTGACCGGCGTGCCCGTCACCGGCTTGAAACAGCGCTCCGTGAACCGCGACGGGTATGAACAACGTCGTTCCCGCGACCAGTTCCTTGTTGTCCAGATTGCCGGCATGCGCGAACGGCGGCGCGCTGTCGATCTTCCCGCCGGCCGGAGCCACTCCCATGCTGCCGAAGAAGGGGCGTAGCGGAATCTGGATGCCCGGGGCAAACTCCCCCAGCATTTTGCGGCGGTCGAGCGGGATGATCTTGGTACGGCCGTACGGATATTCCATCGGCAGAAATCCGCGCCCCAGGCCAAACGCGTTGCAGGCGAAGTTCGCGTCGATGTCGATCTCGAGGATCTGTATCTCGAGCACGTCGCCGGGCTCTGCCTCCGCGATTGCCACGGGCCCGGTCAGGATATGCCCACCGGGTCCCCGATCTTTCACCTCGTCGTAAATGCGCTGGGTGTAGGGAGGAATATCCTCCGGCCTCACGCCATTCTCTATGAGCTTGGCCGGCGGACCGCAGGTGGACAGACTCTGGACGCGCACCGTGTCACCCGAGTGGACGGTGAGCACCGCCTTGGAGAGGCCGGAGTAATACCCCCACGCCACGGTATCCGGCGTGGCAGGCAGGTCGTAATCGGCGGCAAGCAACGGCGCGGTCTGACTCATGATCAGCGAAGCGAGCAGAAACGTCTTGGGGCGTAGCATCGTCGGTGACACCTTCATTCGAAAGAGACTGGACGCTCGAGTAGATCAGCTTCGATCCTCAGATGCATTACACTCGGCTCATGCAGACCGCCACGACTTTCGAAATCAATGGGTTTCACATTACGAAGTCCCTCGGCGTCGTCCGCGGGATCACCGTCCGAACCAGGTCTTTCCCTTTGAGCATCATCGGGGGACTGAGAACGCTTTTCGGCGGGCGAGCCGGCATTTTTTCCGATCTCTGTGAGTCCGCGCGCGAGGAATCGTTTCAATTGATGCTTTCGCACGCGCGGAAGCTGGGCGCGAATGCCGTCGTCGGTATCCGCTACGACACCGGCCCCATGGTGGGTGCCGCCGAGGTGCTCTGTTATGGCACTGCGGTCGTCGTGCAGCCTATGTGACTTGCGGTTCGTTGCGCAAACCAAAGGCTTGCCCGCGTCCGTTTAAATCAGTAAAAGAGCAGCATGCCAACGCCCACCGTCGCAGCGTTCCGAGGGGATCTGGCACAACGCATCGGCGTATGGAGCCGGCACACAGCACCGTCGCCGGCGCGGCTAGCGCGCATCCGGGCCTGCATTCGGGACTTCGTCGGTTGCGTGATCGCAGGCACTCGGCAGCTGGAGCTGCGCCCCGCCCTGCGGCTGGCGCATCGCGGCCCTGTAGCGGTTTGGGGTCTCGAGGATTCGTTCGACGCCGCCGGCGCAGCGCTGGTGACCGGCACGGCGGGATCGTTGTTGCAGCTGCACGATTTCTATGGGCCCGGCGGTTCCCACCCGTCCTCGCCCGTGATTGCTGCGGCGTGGTCCGCTCTGCATACTCGCGCCGCGGACTCGACGACGTCGTTCGAGCAAGCCGTTGCCGTGGGTTACGAGGTCGCGAATCGCGTGGCCGACGCCTGCATGCCCGGCCAAATTCTTGCAGGCAGTACGCCCACGGCAACGTCCGGTGCGTTCGGCGCCGCGGTTGCCGCTGCGCTCATCGACGGCCTGGATGCGGCCGGCGTCGGCCGAGCGGTCTGCAATGCCGCGCTGCTCCTCTCGGTGGCACCCATTGCGGCCATGCGTGCACACGGTTCGCTGGTACCGCTGCACACAGGGTTGGCGGCACGCGCCGGCTACGAGGCGGCGCTGCTGGCACGCGACGCGCATGCCGGCTCGCACGTGCTGGAAGGCGATGAGCATGGTCCGGGGTTGATCTCTCTGCTCGGCGGCGACGCCGGCCACATCGATCCGGACGCGTGGAACGGCGAGACCATCGATGCCGTGGGTTGGAAATTCATTCCGGCCTGCTTCGGGTCGCACGTGGCGCTGGAGGCGGTGCTGCGCATGGACCGTATCGATCCTGCAGAAATTAAGCGCGTCGTGGTCAAGCAATCGAGTCGCCTGCTCGACATGGTGGTCGAATCCGGACCCGGTGCAGGAGATCTCTACGATCGGCTGATGAGCATCCGCTGGGTCTTGGCGCGTGCGCTGGAAGCGCATGAGTACGCGTATCCGGAGGCCGTCGCTGCCGCTGCCACGACCACGGCGTTGGCCGCCAAAATCGAGATCGAGCACGATCCGCTGCTGGACGCATCGCTGCCCGACACCCTGTGCGTCAGCATCGCAGTACATACCCGCACCGGCGTACGCCGCATCGACTATCGGCGACCCGCGAACGGTGATCCGCTGAGCCCGGGACCGCGCGGCTGGAGTGTGACGCTCGATGAGGCGCGATTGCGCGGTAAATTCGCCGCACTGGTCGAGGATTGCCCACCGACGCCGGAGATCTTCGCGGCCATGGGGGTGTCATATCCATGACGACACGGCCCGGTGCTTGCCGATGACGCGCCGTCCTCGGGTAAGCTTGCGACCATCATGACTGGATCGATCGACATCGTTTGCAATCTTTTCGACCCCGAGTCGGTTCGGCTCGGCCAGACGGGTCTCGATGAGACGTTCAAAGAACAGGTCCGCATGGATCCCGCCATCCGCGGCGGCGTGCCGGTCACCGACTACCTGGCCAGGATGGATCGCGCGGGCATCGAGCGCTCGCTGCTGGTTGCCGTGCGAGCCGGCGACCTGGCGGTGCGGGGTTCCTGGGAATTACCCTACGAACGCGTGGCGGACGTTTGCCGACAGTATCCCGCTCGATTCTCAGGCCTCGCAGGCGTCGATCCCTATCGCGGCATGCAGGGATTGAAAGACCTGGAACATGCAGTCAAGAACCTAAAATTCGTGGGCGCCCATTTGTACCCGCACTGGTTCGGCCTGGCGCCCGATCATGCGAAATATTATCCCTACTATGCCAAGTGTTGCGAGCTCGACATCCCGATCATGATGCAGGTGGGCCACAATCTGGTCTATTCACGCGAGCGGCGTCTGCCCAGCGTGGGACGGCCCATTTGCCTCGATCAGGTCGCCATCGATTTTCCGGAACTGACCTTGATCGGTATTCATATCGGCGTGCCATGGACCGACGAAATGCTGTCGATGTGCTGGAAGCACGAGAACGTGTATGTCGCGGGTGACGCCTATGCCCCCAAACACTGGCCCGCACAGTACGTCCATTACGCGAATACCTTCGGCAGTCATAAAGTCCTGTTCGGCACCGACTGGCCGGTCATCGATCCCGAACGCGCGGTGCGAGAGATCGATGAACTGGGCATGCGCCCCACGTCCAAGGCGAAGATGCTGAGGGACAACGCGCTGCGCATTTTCAAACTGCGATGAAGCGACTCCCGGACAACTATCGCGCCCTCACCCTTTCCAGCGGCATTCAGGTGGCCGCGCGGCGCACGCCCTTGAAAATCGCGTTGCGCGAGGGACGTCGAGAACTGACCTACGCGCAGCTCGCCTCTCGCATCGTTGCGCTGGCGCGCAAGCTGATCGAGTCGGGGATGACACGCGGCGATCGGGTCGCGATACTCGCGCCGAACTGTCTCGAATACCCGGAGCTCGTGTGTGGCATCGCCGATGCGGGACTCATCGCCGTGACCCTCAACCCGCGTGCACACGCCACGGAAATTTCCGAGGTGCTGCGCGACAGTCGGGCACGCTGCCTGTTGGTACACCCGTCCCAGACCGGGCTGGCCGCTGCCTCCCACCATTCTTACGTCGAGCTGCAAATTGCGATCGACGCTGATTACGACGCCTGGTGCGCTTCGTCGGATCCCGCGACCGTGCTGCCGGAAATCTCCGAGTTCGATTCGTTCGTGCTGGTCTACACCTCGGGGACCACGGGCAAACCGAAGGGGGTGTTGCTGCCGCATCGCGCACGCACCTTGTTGTTCTATGCGAAGGCGATGGAGTATGGCTGCTATGACCGCGACGATCGTCATCTGGCGATAGCGCCGCTGTCCTCGGGCGGTGGCTTCGGCTTCAGCATGGGCGCGCTGTTCTTCGGCGGCTTCCTCGAAATCTTGCCGAAATTCGATCCACGCGTGGTGCTGGAGAAGCTGGCCACCGGCGGCTTCACGGGTACCTTCGTGGTCCCCAGCCACCTGCATGCCATGCTCGAGAGCGACCCCGCGGAGTTGGAGCGCTGGCGCGGTGCCGCCGGCGCCCTCAAGGCCATCATCTGCAACGCGGCCGCCCTGCCCTTCGTATTGAAGCGCAAGGCTGTCGATTATTGGGGTGCCGGCATCCTGCACGAAACCTACGGCTTCACCGAGGCCGCCATCGTGACCAACCTGCGTCCCGCCGATCAGCTGACCAAGCCCGGCAGCGTAGGCGTCGGCTTCCCGCTCTGCGACGTGCGTCTGCTCGATGATTCAGGGGACGACGTCCCGCCGGGAACGGTGGGCGAGCTGTTCGTCTCCTCGCCCTATTTGTTCAACGGCTACTGGGAGCGGCCGGAGGAGACGGCCGCGTGCATGCGAGGCGGTTGGATATCGGCGGGCGATCTGGCGCGCCAGGATGCCGATGGTTGTTACTACATCGTCGATCGTAAGAAGGACATGGTGATTTCGGGCGGATTCAATGTATACCCCCGCGAAATCGAGGAAGTGCTGCTGAATCATCCAGCTGTTTCCGATTGCGCGGTGATTGGGATGCCCGATCCTCGCTGGGGAGAGCGGTTGCGGGCCTGCCTGGTGTTCAAACCCGGCGCGCACGCCAGCAGCGAGGAGATCCAAGCCTTCTGCCGCGCCGCGCTGGCCGACTACAAGGTACCGCGCGATATCGTGACGGTCGAGGAACTCCCGCGCAATGCCAACGGCAAGGTGCTCAAACGAATTCTAAGAGAAAGCTATATCGAGGCGTCCCATGTTTAAGACTTTGAATTTCGAAATTCGCGACCGGGTCGCCTACGTGCAATTCTCGACGCCCGACACCCTGAACAGCATCAGCGAAGCACGCATCGAGGATCTGGAAATGGTCATCGCGAGGGTCCTGGACGACGCCGATGTGCGCGCGCTCACGATTACGGGGTCGGGCCGCGCGTTCTGTGTCGGCCTCGACTTTACGCTGCTCGAGCGCGCTTTTGCCGATATCGATTACTTTGAAAAGATGATTCGCCGGCTGCAGGCGGTGCTGCTCGACCTCGAAGCCCTGCCCGTTCCCGTCATCGCGGCAGTGAACGGATATGCGCGGGCGGGCGGTTTCGAACTCGCCATTGCGTGCGACTTCATGGTGATTGCCAACGAGGCCAAGATCGGCGACCGGCACACCAATCTGGGTGTGCTGCCCGGCGGCGGCTGCTCGCAGCGGTTGCCGCGGCGCGTCGGCGAGCAACGAGCGAAAGCACTGATCTTGCTCGCTCCGTGGCTGTCGGGCGAAGAGGCGGTAGCGTACGGGCTCGCGTTGCGCTCTGTGCCGCTCGCCGACCTGCCGGACGCGGTCGAGGAGATGCTGAGCGAATTGCGCCATCGCCCGCGCGAGTGCAGCGCCGCCATCAAGCGCGCAATGCACGCGGCGCGCACCTTGGATGGCGCGCAAGCGGTCGAGTTCGAAATTCGAACCTTCGTCGACTACATGGGTAAGCTGCCGTACGGACGCGAAGGCTATGCCGCCTCGATGGAAGGCAGACCGCCCGACTGGTACTGAGGCTGCCCCTACCCACATGATGCGAGCCAGTGCAGCCTCCCCCGTCAGTGAAGCCACGTGGCCGAGTCCTTGGCGGGCATGGTACGCAGTGGCGGTACTGTTCGTCGCCTATGCGCTCGCCTTCGTGGACCGCACCATCCTGACCCTGCTGGTTGGCCCGATCCGCGCGGATCTGCATATCTCCGACACGCAGGTCAGTCTGTTGCACGGCTTCGCCTTCGCCATCTTTTATACCATCATGGGCGTTCCGATCGCCCGCTTTGCGGACGTCGGCAACCGGCGCAACATCATCGCCCTGAGTGCCGTCGCATGGAGCATCACCTGCTGCGCCTGCGGTGTCGCCAGGAACTTCCGGTCGTTGTTTCTGGCCCGGATCGGCGTGGGCATCGGGGAGGCCGGTCTGTCGCCGGCCGCGTACTCGATGATGGCCGACCTGTTTCCGGAAAAACGCCTGTCCTTGGCGATGAGCGTGTATACCAGCGCGTTGTACCTGGGCGCGGGTCTTGCCCTCATCATCGGTGGAGCGGTGCTCGGCATGGCCGCCCGTTTGCCACCGATGAACCTGCCCTGGGTGGGGATACTCCATCCCTGGCAGTTGACCTTTTTCGTCGTCGGCCTGCCGGGGCTGTTGGTCGGTGCCTTGATGTTGACCCTGGGCGAGCCGTTGCGGCGCGCGAAACGAGCGGTGGCCGGCGTCCAGAAGGCGCGCATCCGCGATACCGCGGCGTTCATGCGCACGCATGCCCGCGCCTATCGCGGACACATCGTGGGCTTCACGCTGATTTCCGTCGTTTACAACGTGGCGGTCGCTTGGGCACCCGCCTTCCTGATACGGCGCCTCGGCATCGCGACGCCGCGTGCCGGCTATTTCCTGGGGGTCGTCATGTTGTTGGCAGGCATCTCCGGGGTGGTGCTCGGCGGAGTGCTTGCCGATCACCTACGCCGACGCGGCCGGCTGGATGCGACGTTGCTGGTGGGCCTCGCCAGCGTGACCGTGGCCGCTCCGGCGGGAGCGGCTGCTTTTTTGATGGGGGGCCTCGTTCCGTTTCTGTGGTTGTTCGCCATCATGTTGTTCGGCGCCAGCATGGCGTTCGGTGCGGCGGCGGCGGGCATTCAAGTCCTGACGCCGAATCACATGCGCGCGCAGGCATCGGCCGCCTATCTGTTCACGCTCAATTTGCTGGCCGTCGGGGCCGGCCCGACCCTCGCCGCCCTGCTCACCGACTATGGCTTTCATGATGATGTGCGCGTCGGCGACTCCGTGGCGATCGTCATCTGTCTCGCCGGCCCGCTGGCAGCGCTGATGTTACAGCGGGCGCGCAAACCCTTCGTGATCTGCGCCACCTTGACCGCGACCGCCACCCCGTGATTTGAAGGCGGCCGTTTACAGCACCCCGAGTTCAGCGCAGGCCTCGAGCCCCACGGGCGCCGGACCGACAAGTCGGTCGAATTTCCGGCGCAGTGCCGTTTCATCCAGCGTCGCCGTCCAGCCGCGCGGCACGTCGCCCTCGCCCGTGCCGCGTGGCGGGTCCGACGCGGACGGCCTGCGGTACTCGATACGGCGTACGCCTGGCGCGCCGTGTATTTCCAGGTTGACGGACGCCGTTCCCGGCAGCAGCGCATCGAGCGCCGGATCGTGGAGCAGTTCGATCTTCTTCGCCAGTTCGAACGTCGACGGTTGGTCCGCCACGGCCTCTGGATACTCGTAGTGGCCAAGTTCCAGGGCGCGAGCCAGCACCCAGCGCAGGCTCATCAGCCGGTCGTACAGATCACCCTCCCGCGGGCCTGCCGCGACGGTGGCGTCGAGCAATCCGCTGGGTCGGTGCACCACCACCCGCTCCACCGTCGCTGCATCGATGGGTCCGAGACTCAACAAAGCCTCGAGCGCGGTATGCGAGGCAAAACAGGCTGGAAAGAACTTCCAACCCACCGCATCGAGGGTCTCGCCACGCCAGCGCTCCGGTTCCAGCGATGCGGCCCTGCCGCCGAGTAGCGCGATCAACCCCGGACCCCAGGAATCGCCCTCCAGCACCCGGCGGCCCGCGTACGCTTCGAGCGCGAGGCTCGCGGCCTCGAAGCCGGTACGTGCGGCGAGACCGCCGTGCAGTGGGGCGAGCGCACCGTGCGAGCGCATCGCGGCGAAAGGCGTGGCGGGCAGCATGAAGGCAGCATTCGCGACGGCACGTGCAATGCCGTCGCGATGCATGCCGCGGATGACGGCGGCGGCGACCGCCGCACCGATACAGCCTGCGGTCCCCGTGGCAGAACTGCCGGCCAGCAGCTGCCCGGGTACGCAGGCATCGGCGAGGCGATTGGCGACTTCGTAACCGGCGGCGACTGCGCGCAGAAACTGGTCCGCGGGAACGCCGGTGGCCACCTGCAGCGCCGACCACGCCGCGGGAATGACCGGCGAGGACGGATGCGAGCCGCCGGGCCGGTAGACGTCCTGCAATTGCAGCAACGCGCCCGCGGTGCCGGTCACCAGCGCGGCACCCGCGGGGTCAAATGAATCGTTCAGCCCCCACACCGGCACGCTGCCGCCTTGTGCCAGGCGCAACGCCCAACGCAATTCGCCGCGGCGTGCGCCCGCCACGACGCACCCGATGAAGTCACGCAGCGACGCCTTGATACGCCGCAGCCGCGCGGGTGACGGCTCGAAGGTGCAGGCCCACTCACCGATGCGCTGGCACAGATCAAATGTATCGCCCGCCACGGCTGACATGCTTTTCCTTCGAGGCTCGATTCCCGGGACACCCCTCCCCCGCAGCACGACAATGCACTTTGCCGGTGCACGAATCGATCCAGAGTCATCAATATGCAGATTTTCCGACCTTTGCGGATAGCGGCCCATGGTGAACGCAAATTTCGGCATACTCCTGCCGTGATCCATTCGCGTGAATCGCCGACTCCGTGAAGGGGCGCTCGTCCAAGCCCGAGACTGCGGCCGCCTCCCCGGTGCGCACGCCGCGCCGACGGGTTGCCGTCGGTCCACCGCGGCCACGGTATCTCTTGAGCGAGGAGAATGATCGCTTGATGGCGATCGTCACCGCGCTGGCGGCCGAGGTGTCGGCATTGCGCGATCGTTTGGATTCCCATGAGGCCTTGGGCGAAAGACGCCGTTTCCCGACGGCGCGCGGTGTCGAGAGCTACCGGCTGGGCGAGAAGCGCCGCGCGGCCCGCGAACGGGAACGGCAGGAAATGCTGGCGCGCGTGTTCCGTATCCTGCTCGAGGATCTGGAGAGCGCGCGCGAGGAGCAGCATCTGGCGGCCGCCAAGATATTGGCCGCGGAGGTTTCCGCCACGTGAGTCGATCCCTCATCCGTCCACCTTAAGGAGTGACCCATGCATTTCCTTTCTCTCGAAGCCGCGCGAGCCATCGCGGACGCGGCACTGGCGGAGGCCGGCAAGCGCGGCGTCCAGAAGGCAGCCATCGTCGTCACGGATTTGGGCGGTGACATCCGCGTCGCCATGCGCGCGGATGCGGCAGGTTCTTTCGGCGTCGACATCGCCCGGGGCAAGGCGCAGACCGCCCTCGGTTTGAACTCGTCTTCGCTGAAACTCGCGCAAATTTTCGGCGGCGTGCCCGCCACGACGACCGCCATCAATGCGGCCACCGGCGGGCGTTTCGTGCCCATCGGCGGCGGGGTCCAGGTGGTCAACGCGCAGGGACACGTCATCGGCGCCGCGGCGGTCGCGGGCGGCGCACCCGAAATCGACGACGCCATCGTCACTCATGCGGTGCGCGCCGCCGGTCTCGACGTTCCGTCCTAACCCGCGTTCGCTCGATCGGAGACGCCCATGTTTCAGTCCCAGCATTCGGTCTTGCCGGTGGCCAGCCACGACGAATTCGCCAGACAGGAGTTTTGTGCGTCACTGCGCAAATTATTCACCACCGAGCTGTGGCCCGGATGCCGCGAGCTCTACGACAGGCGTCTGCTGCCGCTGTTCCGTCAGCGTCACGGCCGCGAGCCCGGGTCCGCAGACGAGGTATTCGCCCTGCTGCGCGAAAGCTTTTATTTCCGCGGCACTGAACTGCTGGGGCGCACCGCCCAAGAGATGGTCTGGGACACCGTCGGCGAGAGCGTCGAGCGTCAGTTGGACACCTTGAATGCCAAAGCCCGGGCAGCGCACGGCAATCCCGCCGGCAGGCGCCGGCCGGACGGCGCGCCGCGGAACGGCGCACGCGGCAGGAAAGGCAGCCTGCGCCTCGATCCGGATCTGCCCATTCCGCGCTACATGCAGGCGGTGGACATTCACGTGATGCCGGGGAATTTTCATACAGACCGTTCCAGCGACGACGTCTACGCGGGGGCGCTCTACGACCGCGGCGTGTACGTGTTCAGCTTCGGGGGCCTCGGTGGCCTCAATGACAACTACGGCCACGCCATCGCCGAATTCGTGAAAGAGCGGTTTCCCAAATCTAAGCCGCGGCGCATTCTGGAGATCGGTTGTGGCACCGGCATGGCCACGGTTCCCGTGGCGCAGGCGTTTCCGCGTGCGGAAACCCACGCCATCGATCTGGGGGCCGCCCTGCTGCGCTATGCCCATGCCCGCGCCGAATCCTTGCACGCGCCGATTCACTTCTCGCAGCAGAATGCCTGCAGCATGGATTTTCCCGACGCTCATTTCGACCTGGTGTACTCCATCATCGTGACGCACGAATGTCCTTTGCCGGTACTGCGCTCCATGCTCGGGGAGATTCATCGCGTGCTCAAACCCGGCGGCATCATGCTGCACGACGGCTATTTCGATCCGCCGCCCCTGGCTCCGCTCGACGAGGTCATGAATACGTGGTTTGCGCGCAATGCGAACGAACCCTTCTCGCGCGGCTTTCGCCGCTTCGATTTCAAGAAGGCATTCGCGGCGGCCGGCTTCGATCCGCAATCACGGTTCAGCGGCACGCGCGAAGCGGTGTATTTGAAGGGTCATCTGCCACCCATCAGCTTCGTCGGCGCGGTCAAGTCCGCCGCGACGCGTTGACCATGCGGTGGCAGAGGGCCGCCGTCCTGGCGGCGCTGCTGGGTCTGTCCGCCTGCGCCACCGGGCTGGCGGGAAACCGCACCCGATGCGCGGCCCCGCTGCCGATTTCCCGCGACACGGCCGTGCTCGACGTGCTGCATGTCTACACCGGCGCCGACGGTCTGTCGCATGCCGACATGCAGCAACAGCCCGGACGGACCTCGACCTACCTGGGTGCGCTGCTGCGGCAGTTTCCCTTCGGTGATCCCTCGAACGTCGTCATCGTGAGCGGGCCGCCCGACTTTCACATCCCCATGCATCCCTCGCCTTATCGCGAGATCTTCCTGCTGCTGTCGGGGTCGAGCGTGATCGAACTGTCCGACGGCACTCGCCGGCCGCTGCAAGCCGGCTCGCTGGTGTTGTTCGAGGACGTCACCGGACCCGGCCACGCCGGCGCTTTTGGGCCCTGTGGGTACGTCGCCGTCGACCTGCAGTACAAACCGAAGCCCGCGGCAGGGCCGGCGCATTGAACCGGGAAAGACGCGGGGCACCCGGCATCACGGACTCGAGTCCGGGGTCGCATCGCCTGCGCTTCGGCATCGCGGTCTGCGCATGGGTGCTGCTGGCCGCCTGCGTCGGCGCCACGCGAAGCCCGCGGGTCACGTTGCTCAAGGACTGCCCGCGCTGTCCGCAGCTGGTGGTCGTACCCGCCGGCAGTGCCATGGCCGGCGGAAATGCGGACGAGACGGCCCGCGAACACGTGCCCGCCGAACTCGCGGCCCACGAGCTGCCGGCGCATCGCGTCACCCTCTCCCGGCCCTTGGCGGTCGGCCGTTACGAAGTCACCAATGACGAGTACGCGGCCTTCGTCGCTGCCACCGGGCGCGTCGAGCCTGCCGGCTGCATGATCCTCGACGTCAGGACCGACAAATGGATCTTCGACGCGCAGCGCTCGCGCAGCGACCCGGGCTTCGCGCAATCAGGACGCAATCCCGCAGTATGCGTCAGCTGGAACGACGCCCATGCCTATGCGGCGTGGCTCTCCACGCTCACCGGGCATCGTTACCGCCTCGCGTCGGAGACGGAGTGGGAATATGCCGCCCGCGGCGGCACTCAGACCGCCCGGTTCTGGGGCGATGATCGCGACAGTGCCTGCGGCCACGCCAACGTCGCGGACCTCACCCTCGCGGACCTGCTCGGAATCGGCAACCCCGATCCCGAGACGTACTTCCTGTGCCGCGACGGCCACGCCTACACGGCTCCCGTCGGCAGCTTCGTGCCGAACGCATTCGGCTTGTACGACGTCAACGGCAACGTGTGGGAGTGGACAGCGGACTGCTACAACGAGACCCTGGCCGGCGCACCGGGCGACGGCCGCGCGCGCGAGGGCGACTGCAGCAGCCACATGGACCGCGGCGGGTCCTGGGTGAACTCGCCCAAGTACCTGCGCACGGCGGCGCGCCACAAAGATCTGACGACGATGAAGAACACCGTGCTCGGCCTGCGCGTCGTGCGCGACCTCGACTGATGGAGAACTCATGCGATTCAAAACCCTGGCGGTGTCGGCTGCGGTCGGAGGGATAGGCTGTGTTCTGATGGGAGCCGCCGCCGAGCCGCCGGTGCTGCCCATCGACACCCTACCGCGGGTGGCCGTGACGCATTTCAACTTCGTGACCCTGCGGGTCGCAGACATGGAGCGGGCCCTGCGTTTCTACTCAGAGGCACTGCACATGCACGAGCGCGGCCGCGGGCAGCCCGACCTGCACAACTACGAGGTGATCGTGGGGTACGACGATGTCCCCACCGGCACAGCCATCAGCCTCACCTACCGCGACGGCGTGACCGACCCCCGGGGCAACGGCTCGAGCAGCATCAATCTGGTGGTGACGAACCTGCGGGAGATCGTCGACCGGGTGGTGCCGCTCGGCGGCAAGATCACCGCACCCCTGCAGCGGGTCGACGGCCGTTCGGTGGCCTACAGCTCCGCGCGCATCGAAGATCCCGATGGCAATGCGCTCGAATTGATCGAGTACCGGCGGATCGACAAGCGCTGAAGCGGAAGACGCGCCCGAGGCTCTCGTCGGGCGCCCGGGCGTCAGCGCGCCGACACGTAGCTGGCGGCATCCGCCGGATTGCCCTTCTTGTAGACGGTTTTGAGCGGGTACGGAAATACCGGCCTGGAAAACAGCACCTGATCCGGCGCGATCGGCAGCGGCTGCAGCCAGGCCGGCGTGGCGGGGTCGGGTTTGGCATGCACAGCGAGCAATTTGTCGGGCGCCTCGCCGCGTTCCACCCAGGCCTCCAATGCCGAGAGATAGTCGATCGTGTCCGCACCGGGGCCGGCAATGCAATGATCCATGTCCGGCACCATGAACAGCCGAAAGAAGCTCTGCGTCGCCTTCTCGCCGCCCATCTCCCGCTCGACCGCCTCGTAGTAGTCGACGGCCTGGCTCGGTACCACCATCCGATCGAGCCATCCCTGATACAGGATGAATTTCGCGCCCGTGGCCTTGAACGGCCGCAGGTCGGGATTGGTGGCGCCATACAGGGTCTCGGTCATGCCGAGACGTTTCGAATCACGGTCCCAATCGAACTGGGACAACTGCCAGGTCGGACCCGGATCGGGCATGAACGACATGTAGCGCAGCAGCTCGTGCATCCAGGCATCGTAGGTCGAGGGCGAGCCGTCGGTGCCGGCCAGGAAATCGGGCCAGGAATACTCCGAGCCGGGTTCGAGGCCGCCGGTGTACAGATTGTGGCCCTTCGAGTCGAGCGGCCCGGAATACACCTTGCTGATGGCGTCGACCTGCTCGGCCGACAGGCAGGAGTCGGCGTGCGTCGCCGAGCATTGCAGCGATGCAGGGTTGAAGTGACAATTACGCGGATCGCCGATCAAGCCATCCCTGACACCGTCGTTCAGGTCGCAGGCGGCAACCACCGCTTTGTTGACCGCCAGCAGTTCCTGGCGGGTGAACAATGGCTTGCCGTGCGGATTCAGGGTCTGCACGGTCCACGCCAGGGCCAGGCCGTCGCCGGTCTCGCTGATCGGGGGCGCGCCGCCGACGATGCCGTCGAAATCGTTCGGAAACCGCTGTGCCGAGACCAAGGCCTGACGGCCGCCGGTCGAGCAGCCGACAAAGTAGGAGCGCTGCGGCGCCCGGCTGTAGAAGCGGGTCGCGATGGCCCGCCCCGCGAGCGCCGTCACGTGGGTGGCGCGGTAACCGAAATCGATCTTGCCCTGCAGATTGTTGAACGCCCACTTCCCGTCCTTGGCCGTGGACTTGTGTCCCATGTCGCTGACGATGCAGGCATAGCCGCGGGCGTTCACGTTGTCGCAGATCACGGCATTGTTCAAGCTGCCGCAAAATCCACCGCAGCCGTATTCCACGAACTTCCCATTCCAGCCGTGTGTGGGCAGGTGCATCTCGATGCCCACGGAGGGCGTGATGTAGGCGTCCACCTTGCAGTAGGCGGGACCACGGCCGGCCGCGGGCACGAGATGCGCGCCCATGACCTGTGTCGGTGCATCGAGCACGCCCCCGAAATCGGCACCCGTCAGGCCGGCACAGGCGGACGAGTAATCGGTGTCTGAACCCTGTGCCTGTGCCTGTGCCGGCGCCGCGACAGCGGCCAGGAACAACGATCCGAGGAGCACAACCCATGAATATCGAAGCATGAAAGATTTCCCTGTGGTCCCGGACGCACGGGACTTGCAATGGCTTGATTTACAGTTGCAATATACAATTAAATCGGCCGGTGCAGTCAAGCCAAATCATTGGCTGTTTTTTTTGAACCGACAACCCAGGAGATGTGATGCGGACCACGCTGTTACTGTTGGTCGCTGTTACGGTTCTGACGCTGGCGCCGGCGGCGTATGCCGCTGACCCGGCAAGGACTGCGACACCGGGGGAGCGTTTCCGCGACTGCCCGGAGTGTCCGGAAATGGTGGTTATACCCGCCGGACATGCCCTGATCGGTTCCGACCCCGAAGAGCGTCGGCGCGAGAATGTATTGAAGATATTCGCGGACCGGGAGGGGCCGCGCCACCCCGTGACTTTCGCCAAGCGGTTCGCCATGAGCACGACGGAGATCACGGTGAAATTGTTCGCAGAATTCGCCCGCGAGACCCACCTGCCCGAGGTGGGGTGCGCAACCTACGATCCGAAGACCGACACCTGGCCGATGCAGCCGCAGTACTCCTGGCACTCTCCCGGCTTCGCCCAAACCGACGCGCATCCCGCCGGCTGCACGAACTGGCGAGATGCGACTGCCTTCGCCGCCTGGCTCGCGAAGAAAACCGGCCGGCATTACCGCCTGCCCAGCGAGGCCGAGTGGGAGTACGGCGCGCGCGCCGGCACCGACACCGCCCGCTACTGGGGGGACGACAGCACGTCGATCTGCGAGCACGCCAACATCATGAGCCGCGGCACGCTGGAGAAACTCGGCTGGCCGAAGAGTTGGGACGACAAACTGATCTGCACCGACGCCCGCTCGTTCACGCAGCCGGTTGCGAGCTACGCCCCGAATGCCTTTGGACTCTACGACATGCTGGGCAACGTCTGGGAATGGGTGGCCGATTGCTATCATCCCACCTACGACGGTGCACCGGCCGACGGTTCCTCCTGGGAAGATCCGGATTGCAAACAGCGGATTCCGCGCGGCGGCGGTCTGCACAGCGAACCGTGGTTGGCCCGCGCCGCCACCCGGGGCATGTCCGCCAGCGACTATCGGGGCATCGCCGCCGGCATTCGCGTCGCCCGCGATCTGGAATGACCGTGCTGCGCCGCCCTCGCCTCGCCCGCAGCGTGTTCGTTCACGCAAGCCGTTGCGCACTCGCGCTCGGACTGCTGCTGTGCGGCCGTTCCGGTCAAACCGTCGCGGCACCGGCCGCCAACCCGCCGTCGGCCCACCCCGCCATACTGCGCCGCGGCTACGTCGACATGCGCTACGGACAGCTGCACTACCAGATGGCCACGCCGCCGCTGCCCGCGGCGGCGCGCAAGCGCCCGCTCATCATGTTCCACCAGTCGCCGCTCTCCTCCATGGAACTCGCGGCGATCGCCGCCGAGATGGGTTCGGACCGGGTCACCATCGCCGTCGACACGCCCGGGCAGGGCTTCTCAGATGGTCCCGCGGAGGTTCCCACCATCGCCGACTATGCTGCGGCGATCGACGAGGCCCTGCACCGTCTGGGGTACGACGCCCTCCATCCGATCGACGTCCTGGGCAACCACACCGGCGCGTTCATCGCTGGGGAACTCGCGATCCGCGAGCCGGCCATGGTCAAGCGCCTCGTGCTGGCCGGCGTCTACGTGGTGCCCGAGGAGCGCCGGCTGAAGGCGGTCGCCGGCCTGTCGCATCCGACCAATTCGGCGCAATTCTACGATCAGCTCTGCCAGCTCATCCCCGTCCTGGAAAAATATTACACCGAGCAAAATCTGGACGATGCGGTGTGGGGCAGGGTCCTCGCCAGCAGTCTGCTGCCGCTGACGCGCCGCGAATATGGCCACGAGGCCGCCTTCGCCTATGCCGCCACGGTGACCGCGAGACTGCCGCTGATACCCCAGCCGGTGTTGTTGCTGGCCATGAACGACGGCATCGGCGGGCCCACCAAGGACAGCGCCCGGTTTTTCCAACACGCGCAACTCCAGGACTTTCCCGATTTCAAGGAGGGCGCGTTCACCACGCACGCGCGCGAGCTTGCGGGGGTTCTGCGCGCCTACCTGAACTGAGGCTGCTAGGCCACCAGGTCGGTCACGGGATGGCGGGCCAGCAGCCGTCCGAGGTCGGCGAGATCCTCGCTGCCGGGCAGCCAGTCGGCCGCCGCCGCGTTGGCGCGGATCTGGTCGGGACGGGTTGCGCCGGTCACCACGGACGCCACCACGGTTTTCGCCGCGGGGGCCGCGATCGCGAGTTCCAGCAGCGTATGACCGCGCTCGTGCGCAAACGCCTCCAGCGCCTCGAGCACGTCGAATGTCGCCGCGCCGATCGCGCGGCCCGCCATGCGCACGCCGGCCGCCGTCAGGCCGCGCCGGTACTTGCCCGTGAGCAAGCCGTTCTCGAGCGGAAAATACGGCAGCAGCGACATGTCGCAGGCTTCGCAAGCCGGCATCAGGGCGGTTTCCGCGCCGCGCTTCAGCAGGCTGTAGTGATCCTGGGCGGCGACGAATCCTGAAAACGATCTTTCGCGCGCGATGTGTCTCGCCTCCTCGATCTGCGATGCGCTGAAATGCGACATGCCGGCGCAGCGGATCTTTCCTTCGCGCACCAGCTCATCGAGTGCACCGAGCGTCTCTTCGATATCGGTGCGCGGATCGGGCCAGTGCATCTGATATAGATCGATGTAGTCCGTCTGCAATCGCGTCAGGCTCGCTTCCAGCGCCTGGCGGATGTATTCCCGGGTGCCCCAGCGGATTTCCGGGCGATCCTCCAGTCCCGAGCCCCACTTGGTAGCGATGATCACTTCGCGACGGCGGCCCTTGAAGATTTCCCCGAGCAATCGCTCCGAGCCGCCGCGGCCATAGACATCGGCCGTATCGAACAGGTTGATGCCGGCATCGATCGCGGCAGCGACGACCGCCCGGGTCTGCGTGAGATCCATGAAGCCGTACACCGTCCCGGTGGGGGCCACCACCGGCGACGCACCGAAGTTGTTGCAGCCCAGACTGACCAGCGAGACACGCACACCGGATTTGCCGAGTTCTCGATATCGCAATTTATCTCTCCGATCGTTTACGCGGGAGCGGGCCGATCAAACGGCGCTGCGGATGTCCGTTCAAAGATCGCCCTCCTCGCGCAGCCGATGCGCCAACTTACTCAAGAGCCTGCCGAACTCCACCTGTTCCTCGAAACTCCAGTCGGCGATCAAATCCATCGCGATCCGTTGCCAGCTGCGGGCGACCTTCTGCCGTACCGTCTGGCCGCGCAGACTGAGCGACAACATGCTGGCACGGGCGTCGCCGGCATCGTGAGCCTTGCCCACCAGCCCGGCGGCCACCACGGAGGCGACCTGACGGCTCACGGTGGATCGGTCCAGCCCGATCTTCTGTGCCAGGTCGGACATGCGCATCGGACCTTCGTGATGCAAGGTATCGAGGATCACCACCGCCGACCGGTCCACCTCGATGCCGATGTCGCTGACGATCCGCCCATGCAGATTGACGCGCGCCCAACGCAAGAAGGCGGACATCGGATCGACGATGCCATGGGCGGGGGTCAACACCGATTGCGGGCGCGGCTTCTCTGGCGACGCCGCCGGCTTCGGCGTGGCTTTCGCCGCCGAGCGCCCGGTCCGCTGCGGCAGCCTCGCTCCGGAGGACGTTTTGGATCGTTTCTTGGTGTTCATGGACACAGTTTTTCATAGCGGGCCGCGCCACGCCAGTTGCCGGTCGGCGGCACGCCGGTACGCTCAAGCGGTCAATGCGTCTGCACGACGCTGCGTGCCCGGCGCTCTGAGCGTGACGGCCAGAAGCGCCGCAGCCGCGAATCCAGCGGCACCGGCCAGCAGCGCGCTGCGGTAGCTCTCCGTGTGATCGTGCATCAATCCAGCCAGCAACGGACCGAAGCCACCGCCCAGGCAGTAGAGCGCATAGAACAACCCGTAGATGGCACCGTAATGGCTGCGCCCGAAATAGCGGTTGGTCAGGTATGCGCCGATGTCTGCTTCGCCGCCCGCCGCCACCCCGACCAACACGATGCTCAAACCGCAGAGCAGACGATTGTCGCCGCAGCTGACCAGCAGTACGCAGGCCGCCGCGCCGGCGGCGAAAACGGCGAATGCCAACAACGGACCGCTGTGGCTGTCCAGCAGATAACCGGTCAGCAGGCGTCCGCCGGTCACGGCCAGACCGAACAGGCCCGCCAGCGCCGCCGCCACGGGGGCGGCGACGCCGCGATCTCGCAGCAACGGAATGGCATGAGTCAGCACCGCGCTCACGCAGATCGCAGCAACGACGAAGGAGAGGGAGAGCTGCCAGAAACTGAGCGTGCGCAGAGCCTCGCTCAACCGGTAATCGCGGCGGGCGGCCTCTGCCGCACCGACGCTCTGGGTCGCAGCATCAGTCTTCACCGCATGCACGACAGACGCGGCCGCGGGCGGGGTCGGCTCGCGAAAGAACGCGATGGCGGCAGGAAGGCCGATCACCAGCGGAATCGCCGCCAGGCCGAGATGGGCGGTGCGCCAACCGGCAGACTCGATCAACCAGGTCAGGTAGCCAGGCAGGGCTGCGCCGATCATTCCGGTCGCCACCAACGAAAGTCCGAGCGCCAGACCACGGCTGGCGGAAAACCACGCGATGACCGCGCGAGTCCACGTTGCCGGCAGCGTGCCGGCAGCCAACATGGGCAGAAACAAGTAGGCCGCATAGAATATCCACAGCCGCGGCCCGAGCCGCGACATGGCCGCGAGACCCGCCGCCAGAAGACATTGCGAGGACAAGGCCACCCGTCGCGCACCCCAGCGGTCCACCAATGCACCGGCACCGGCGCCCGCCAGCAGCACGCCCACCGCGTAGATCAACGGCGCCACCATGATCTGCGTTCTAGTCCAGCCGAAATCATGTTGCCAGGTGGTGACGAAAGCGCCCAGGCCGTAGGCGACCAGGACCGCCACACCGGTTCCGGATCCCAGAATGGCGGCCAGCAGCACCTTGTAACCGCGCGCGAACTCCTGCGTCTTCGTCAACATCGCGACGGTCGGCGCTGCCGTCCCGTCACGGCTTCGGCACCTCGGCGACGCGTTCCACGGGCCAGCCGGGGCCCGCCCCCTTGCCATTCTCGACGTAGGCGATGATTTCGATTTCGCTGATGAAGCCGCGAACGATCTTGAACCGCTCCGCCTCGTGCACCGTGTAAGTGCCCTGCGGCACCGTCACCGCCACCTTGTATTCCCGGTCGCCGGCCTTGGTGGTGCCGCCGGCCAGATCCTTGTCGAGATCGATGTCGATGCAGAAAAAAAAGACGATTTCGCCGGTTTTTTCGTCCGTCCAGAAGTGCACGTCACGCGCCTCTTTGACCATGGTGGTGCGCGCGAAGCTCTCGCGCACTTCCGCCGCCCCGCGGGCATTGGTGAGGGCGTTCTCGGTGCGCCGAACGTCCGGGGCCAACGGCAATGCGGCACCGTCGTGCGACACCAGGGCATCGATGTACATCCGGCCGACCTTCTCCAGGCACCGGCCGCCGCCGTCCGTACACGGCGGCGTGGCGGCACGCTCGGCGGCACTCGAAGTCGGCATGGCTGGAGCGGTCGCCGCGAGCACCACCAACGCGGCCCACCGCCGCAATCCCTCCGCCCCCTGTCTCGACCGGTAGTGCGTTGTCATGAGTGTAGAGTGCAATCAACCGGACCGCCGCGTCAACTCGCGCTGCGGGGTGAACTACGTCCGGAGCGGTCGGTGCCTGTTCAATGCAGCGGGGCGGCCGACAGCACGCGGCTCAGCGGCCGGCCGAACAACACCACGAGCACGGCGCCGGCGGCGCCGATGCCGGCATGCAACAGCCAGAACGAGGCCGCGGCGCGAGGTTGGTACTCGCGGCCGAGCAGTCCGACCAGATTGCCGGCGACGAAGGACGTCAAGAAGAAGATGCCGATGAACATGGCGCGCATGCCGCGCGGCGCGGTACGGGAGAAGAGCGCCAAGCCGACCGGATATACGAACAGATAGGCGATGCCGATCAGCACGTGCACCGGCAGCAGCCACAACCAGCTCACGGCGCCGAACCGCTGGCCGCCGAGCGTGAGCACGGCGAGCCAGGCGAGCGCGACGGCGGCGAGCGCCAGGCCCACCCCCATCTTGGTCAGCAGCGACGGTTCGGTGCCGCGCTGCGCCTGCCGACGCCACAGTGCGACGAACAGCGGGGTAGCGAGCGCCGACATGATCGGCGTCGCCGCCTGGAACCAGGTCACCGGGACGAAAACGCCGAACGCCCGGCGATCCACCCCGCTCTTCAACCAGAGACTGTAGACATTGCCCAACTGCCCCGCCGTGACCAGGAAACACACCGTGAGCGTGAACACGACGATCAAAAATACCAGCAGCCGTGGCTGCAGCGAAGCGGCGGCGGGGCGCTCGACGCTGCGGGCCACACGCCGGTCCTGCGGCAGCTCGCGGCGGCCGGCGGAGTACACCGCCAGCCCGATCAGCATGCCGACACCGGCGGCGGCAAAGCCATAGCGCCACCCGTAGAGTTCGCCGAGTGTGCCGCATATGAGCGGGGCCAGGATGACACCGGCATTGATGCCGATGGAAAAGAGCTGGAAGGCGTCGGTGCGGCGCCGGTCGCCGTCGGCGTACAGACTGCCGACCTGCGTGGAAATATTTCCCTTCAGGCAACCGCAGCCGACGATCAACAACAGCAGGGCCGGCAGAAAGGAGACTTCGAGCATCATGAAAAACTGTCCGGCCGCCATGAGTACCGCACCCGCGGTCACCATGCGGTGCTGGCCGAACACCCGATCACCCAGAATGCCGCCGAATACCGGACTTAAGAACACCAGGCTGGTGTAGAGACCGAAGATCACCGAGGACAACGGCTGCGGTGACAGCGGACCGTAGATGCTCTCCAAGAGGTGGCGAAACCCCTCGAAGCCGGCGACATGTTCGATGTGACCGGGCTGCAGCAGCTGATCGACCATGTACAGTACGAGCAGGGCCTGCATCCCGGAGAAGGAAAACCGCTCCCATGCTTCGGTGAAGGCGAGATAGACCAGCCCGCGCGGGTGCCCGAAAAAGGACGCGCCGCCGCCCGGCGCGGCGTCGCCAGTCCAGCCCCGGTCAGCCTCCATCCAGTGCCTTCGACACGGCGGCCAGGCTTTCGACCGCCAGGCCGAGCGTCAGTTCGTCGGCCACCCGCTTCTTCAGATGCTGCGTGAGGCCGATGCGTGCGTAGCGCAGCGTATGGGCTGGCTGACGCGCGAGCTTATGCGCGATCTCGTACGCGCGTTCCAGCAGGCGCTCGCGCGGCAGCACCTCCTGGCAGACGCCCAGGGCCAGCGCCTCCGCGGCGGAGAGCTTCTGTTGCGTGAGCAGGAAGTAGCGCGCGCGCGGCCCGAGCACGTGCGGCCACAGAATGTGCACCCCGTCCGTCGGCGGCACACCGTTGTTCAGATGCGGCAGATCCTGGAAAGCGGCGCTCTCGGCGGCCAGTACGATGTCGCAGGTGAGCAGGTACTCGCTGTGGATCAGCGCCGGCCCGTTGACCGCTGCGATGCAGGGTGCGTCGATGTCGAGCAGGTTCTGCAGCAGCTTGCGACCCTCCCACAGCTGCCTATCCCAACGTGCCGCGAGATTCAGCGCGGGGTCGAACTTGGAGGCCGGGTCGGTATCGAACTCCGCGCACCAGGCGTCGCCCGTACCCGTGAAGATGATCACGCGGTTGTCCCGGTCGCGGCCGATCTCGAGACAGGCATCGAGCAGCTGGCCGCGGGCGGCGGCCGAAAACTTGAATTCACCGCCCTGGGTATGCAGCCGCACCTCCAGCACGCCGGCCTCATCACGCTGCAGCGCGACGTTCGGATACTTGGAAAAATAGCCCGGCGTCAAGGCGTGTGTCCTGCGCTCTCAGAATTCCAGGAGGTTCTGTTCCAGTGTGGCATGTCGATAGGCGCTGCGCACCAGGCCGCGTTTCTGCAGGATGGGCACCAGCCCGTCGAGTATCTCCGCCAGATAGCGGCGCGTCAAAGGACGCGCATGCATGAGAAAACCGTCGCCGCCTATCTCTTCGATGGCCGCTTCCATCTGGTCGGCAACCTGTACGGGCGTGCCGATCAGCTTCAAACTGGTGGTCTCCTGCTCGGCCAGCGCCTCGCGCAGCGTGCTCTTGGTCTTGGCGATCTTGATGATCGACTCGGTCAGGCCGCGGAAACCCTCGGTGAATTTCTCCACGTCGATGGGCGGCAGCGGCTTGTCGAGATCGTACTGGAACCAGTCATGGTTGGTGTGCAGCGTGAGACGCCCCAGCCGCTGCTTCAGGATCTCGGGCGTCATGCCGACGATCTCCTGGTAGCGGTCCTGCGCGGCTTGTTCCGAGTCGCCCACCACCGGACTTATCAGGAACATGACTTTGAGCTTGTCGGGGTCGCGCCCCTGCGCCGCGGCCCGGGCCCGGACATCATCGCGATACTCCTTCAACGCCTTCACGCTGTTCTGCCCGAAGGTGGAACACAGCACGATGTCAGCGTGCTTTGAGGCGAAGGCGCGGCCCGTGCCCGAAGATCCGGCCTGACAGAGACGTGGCCGGTTCTGGGGAGAACGCGACACATTGAGCGGACCGCGGGACTTGTGCCATTGACCGTTGAATTCGAACTCGCGCATCTTGTCCGGATTGACGTAGCGGCCGGTCTGCTCGTTCAATTCGTAGGCATCGGGCTGCCAGGCATCCCACAACTGCTTGACCAGTTCGACCATCTCGTCGGCACGCTGGTAGCGCTCGTCGTGGGGCGGCTGCTTGTCGCGGCCGAACGCCTGGGCCGCCCAGTCCTCACTCGAGGTGACGACGTTCCAGCCGGCGCGGCCGCGCGAAATGTGATCCACGGACAGGATCTGGCGCGCAAGCAGGAACGGCGGATAAAACGACGTCGAGAAGGTGCCGACCACGCCGAGGTGGCGGGTGTTGGCCGCCAGCAGGGTGATCACCGGCAGGGGGTCGAGCCGCGGCTCGAGGTTTTGCTTGTCGTTGCTGAACACGACGTGGTCTTCGATCATGATGAAATCGAAGCAGGCCCGCTCCAGAGAGCGCGACATGTCGACCAAGAAATCGCCGGTTTCCCACATGCGCGGCAGCACGTCGTTGCCGGCCCACCGGTCCGAGCCGTTCGCCGTCCAGCCATGCGCACGCGGATTGGTGAACCAGGCAAGGTGAAACATCTAGAACTCCCCCTAAAAAATGAATAAGACCGATTCTTCGCAAGGTCCCGACGTCCCCGCCGGCGCACGCGGCCCCGGCACGCGCAACCCCTACTCCGTATTCTGTGGCCCCGCATCGTCGCTCTGCGGCTCCGCGCCGGACTCTGTTCGAGCCTCCGGTTCCAGCTCTTCCATGAGCACGCGGAACACACGGCGGACCATGGCCATCCGCACCTCTTCGCGCCGCGTCAGCCGGGACTCGGGAACTTGCGCCGTCTCCACCTCGTCGGTGCGCGCCATGCGTCCGGCGTCGGCCAGCAGTTCATGTGTGTCGAGACGGTCGCGAAGCGAGGAGATCTCGCCCATGAGGGTCACGAACATGATCATCATGCGATCCAGATCGCGGCTCTCGAGATAGCGCGGTCGCGCCGGCCCGTTGGCGATGCGCTTGCGCGGCATACGCTTGCCGGTGGCGTTCTTGGTGGGCACGGACGAAGCGACCGTCAGCGCTTGATGGCGCCGCGAAACCGCACCGGCGGCAGCTGGCCCTTCAGGTACACCGAGGCCCGTTCACCGTAGAACAGATCCTCCGCGCCGAAGCCTGCGGCACGGCACGCCGCCTCGAAGTCCAGCGTGTTCGTCGCGTTGGAAAACGGCTCGTTGATGTTGTTGATGAACCAGCTGGACAGAAATGCCTGGAGCGGGTCCTGGTCCGGCGGCCGGCGCGAGCCGTCGTGGAACATGACGCCCTGCGGCGCGAGCAGCCGATGCGCCTCGGCTATCGTGTTCTGGATCACCTTGGCGGGCAGTTCGTGATGCAGCAGCGCCGAAAACACCAGATCGAAATGGCCGTCGGGGAACGTGGTATGTGCGGCATCCTGCTGAGAAAAATGAATCGCCCTGCCCATCGATTCCGCCCTGGCGTGGGCATAGCGCACCATCGGCGCGCCGATGTCGATTCCGTACACCTCGGCTTCCGGAAAGGCATCCTTGAAAGGCAGCGTGCTGAAGCCCGTGCCGCAACCCATGTCGAGAATGCGCCTCGGCCGCAGCGCCGGGAACCGCTCGCGGACGAACGCCACGAAGGTCTCGCCCAGCGACTGATTCCACTCGCCGAGTCCGCCGTAGGCGAACACATGGACCCCCCGGTCGTACAGCGCACCGGCATATACGTCCCCGGCACCGAGTTCGGTGTGAAAATTGCCCGGCATGACGTGGATGTCGACTGCCTGCACATAGGCGGGCATGGCGAGCGCAGGATCAACCTGCAGGGAACCGAGCGTCGGTCCGCGCGGCACCTGGGCCTCCAGGGTGTCGAGCTGGCGCTCGACGCTCTCGCCGACCACATCCCACAGCAGTTCCTGCGCGGCGCGGCCGAGCAGCGTGCCGGCACGGTAGTAGAACGTGCCGTGCATCAATTCCTTCACCTCGCGGCGCGACTCGGGTGCCCGCCCGTGGGTGCGCTCGAACTCCGGCAGCAGTCGCTCGTGGTACAGCTTACGGTTGCCGGGAAAGACTTCCTCGGTGAAGAATTTGCGCATCGAGGAGGCAAAGTTTTCGCGCGCGAATTCGTCGTGCGTCTGCAGCGGAAGAATCGCATGTCGTGCTTGTAAGCTCATGGACCGTCGCTCTCTGAAGTGTTGTATCCGGCCGGAATCTCATCCAGTTGTATCATGCATCTATTTTACCATCTCAGTCAAACCTGGTGCGCCTGCGCGTTGCGCGCCATGCTCGTCCGGCACCGGTGCGTCGACGGCCTGCAGGAAGGACCGGCGGGCCCGCTCGAACAGCCACGCCGACGGCAGCGCCACCGCGCTGCACACCAGCGCAAGGGCCGGTCCGATCTGGCGCAAGGTCGCCCCGCCGTGGTCCATCAGCGCACCGACGATCAACGGCCCGAGCCCGAGGCCCACCAGATTGCCGAGCAGCAGGTACAGCGCCACCACCTGACCCCGCAGCGTCGGCACTGTCACCGACACCAGGGCGGTGGTTGCGATGCCGAAGGTCAGCGCAATCGAAAAATACAGCACCATGGTCCCCGCCATCGCGGTTCCGGCCGTCGGCAGCCACGGCAGCGACAGTGCCGCCGCCAGCATCAACCAGGCGCCGGTCGCCATGACGCGAAGCGCAGCATCCCTGACGCCGCGCCGCTCCAGGGCGCCGGTCACCACGCCGCTCAGGACATTGCCGAGAACGGCACAGGCCATGACGGCGGTGCCGACGAACCGTCCGACCTCCGGTGCGCTCCAGCCGAAGCGCCGCATGAACAACGACGGGGCCCAGGCGAAGACCGCGTTCGACAGGATATACAGACTGCTGGTCGCCAGCAGCATGGGCAGGAAGAAGGCGCGCTTTTGCCGCAGATAGCCCGACAGGACGGAAAGCTCCAGCTGCCCGCCCACGCCGCGGCGCGCGGCGTGGGCGGGTTCGCGCAGCGTGAATACTGCACCCGCCACCGGCACGCCCACCATCCCGGCGAGGATGAACACGATCTGCCACGGATGCCGCGCCGCCAACCCGCTGCCGATGAGGGGAAATCCCGCCGCGCCATGCAGCGCGTAGGTGATGAAGACACCGCCCAGCACCAGCGCGAGTCCCGCACCCAGGGAGACGCCCGCGGTGAAGACGCTGAGCGGCAGCGCGCGGCGTCCCGGCGCGAACCAATCGGCGATCAACGACACCGCAGCCGGCACCAGCGCCGCCTCGCCCACGCCGACACCGAAGCGCGCCGCCAGGAGCGCACCGAAGCTGGTGGCGAATCCGCAGGCCATGGTCATGGTGCTCCAGAGCAGGATCGCGGCGCCGATCAAGCGGATACGATGCACGCGGTCCGCGAGCCAGCCGAGCGGCAGGCCGAGGACGGCGTAGAACACACCGAATGCCGGCCCCTGCAGTATTCCCACCTGGGTGTTGCTGATCGCAAGATCCCGCTTCAACGGTTCGACCAGCAGACTGATTACCTGGCGGTCGAGGAACGACACGGCGTACGCCGCGACGAGAACGGCCACCGCGAACGCCAGCGCGGGTCGCGACCTCTGCGGCTCAGACCGCCCTACGCCGGGCGCGGCCATGCTCGGTCGCAGGGAACGGACGAATTGACCAGGACGGCGGGCAGCTGCATGCTACATGCAAGCTTATCAGAGCAGGAATGTCCGCTGCGCCGGGGATTTTATGGCCACGCTTCCGGAAATTCGCATCGGCGTCCTGGTCCCCGCGGGCAACGTGGTGCACGAACGCGAATTCGTACGGCTGCGGCCGCGGGCGGTGGACTTTCGCTTCGCCCGATTCGGCTATCCTCGCGCCGGCGATGCCTTCTGCGGCGACATGCTGCGAGAATTTGAAGCGCCGCTGCACGAACTCGGTGCATGGGGTGCCCGGCTGGTGCTGGTGGGCTGCACCACGGCGTCGATGCTGTGCGCAACGGAGCATTGGCAGACACGGCTGCAGGAAATCGCCCAGCTGCCCGTCATCACCGCGGCGGCGGCCGTCAGCCAGGCCCTGGCGGCGCTGCAGTTGCGCTCCCTGGCCGTCGCCACGCCTTACGGAGAGGTCAACAACCTCATCATCACCCAGTACCTCGAATCGCGGCAGGTGAGCGTGGCCGCCATTCGCGGAATGGCGCTCGACCGCTCGCCGGAAGCCTGGCGCGACGCACCGGCGGTGACTGCCGACGAGATGTTCGAGTTCAGCCTGGGCGTCGACGTCGAGGCGGCCGAGGGGCTGTACCTGCCCTGCACGGGGGTCGTGTCGGTGGACGCCCTCGAACCTTTCGAACGGCGGCGCGGCAAGCCTGCGCTGAGTTCCGTGCAGGCCGGATTCTGGGCGAGCCTGCGCCATCTCGGCGTCGACGGCCGGCGCGACGGCGGCGGCCGGTTGCTGCGCGACTGGGATTTCTGAGCCAACCGACTGCCGTGCCGGCGTCGCCCGGTTTCCCGAATTGTATTTGTATGCTACAACCGCATGTCGGGCTTTCCTGTGCGAGGAGTGAAAATGATCCCATGGCGAAAGCTTCTACGGATTTCCATCATCGTCTGTCTCACCGGTGCGGCCGCCCCCATGTCCATAGATGCAGCATTCAGCCAGGAATTCCACGACGCTCAGCAGGACTCGGGCAAGCTCATCCTTCACGAACGCGACGTCAAGCCGCTCACGGTGTGGGAATGGGAGGAGAACGGCGCGTCCAAGAACGCCTTCGGCGACCAGCCTGACGCCAAGATCCCGCGCGATGCGGCCAAGATCGAGCTGCAGCTCTACAACTTTCCGACCGGCCAGCTGCGCAAGATCTATTTTACCAAGGGTACGCGCACTCCCTGGCACCCGAATCTGGACGACATCATCTTCTACAGCATCGACGCGCAACAGGTGGAATTCGTCGGCCAGGCATCGTTCTACACGCGGCCCGGAGACGTGACCATTCATCCTGCCGGCGTCGACCATCACAGCGAGACGCTGGTGGCCGGTACGCGGCTCGAATTTGCGTTCGATGCGCAGGACAAATCGGGGCGCGACCTCATCGCGATGTCGGGACGCGACATGATGTTGCACGACATCACCGAATGGGTCGAGGGCGGCAAACGCCTCGAGGTCGTCGGCGCCACGGACCGGCCGGGCGGCAAGTACCGGTCGAAGTTGTTTTATTTTCCGGCCTACACCGTGTTCGAACAGCATTTTCCGCGCGGTGAGCGGCTGCCCACTCACGTCAACGCAGCGGAAAAACTACTCTATGTTCTCGACGGGCGGCTGAAGGTGACGACGGACGGCGCGACCGACGAGGTGGCGACGGGCAGCATGGTGCGGTTGGTGGCGGGCAAATCCTTCGCCCGGGAGGCCTTGACCGATAGTACGGTTCTGGAGCTGGCGGCGTCGAAGACACCGCGCCCGTATCCCCGCTGATCCGGCCCGTGCTCGCCCTCGTCGCCGCGGCGCTCCTCGGTCTTGGGCTGTTGATCGTACCGGCTGCGCAGGCCGCTCCCCCGGCGTCGAAGCCGACGCTCTCCCGCCGCCATGCCGCGAAGGCACGCCCCAGCAGCAATGGAAGCGCCACCCAGGCGGGTAGAAGCGGGATGGCAGCGACTCCGGTTACGAGGTGATCATGGTTGCGCTGTAAGCCGATCCAGCCGGCACCGGACGCCACCC
>CAZZVN010000028.1:50443-51181 GCA_964657625.1 uncultured Steroidobacteraceae bacterium | reverse complement strand
TGCAAGCAGGGCACCCAGACGCGCGCCGGCGAGGGCATGAGCTTTCGAGAGCGTGCGCAAGATGGCGAGGCAGGGGAAACGCGTGAGCCAGGCGGCGAGACTCGGGCCGTTCGACCACTCGACGTACGCCTCGTCGATGACCACGATGGCCCGGCCGTCGAGCTGCGTGCACAGCCACTCGAGCGCTGCGGTGTCCAGAGCATTGCCCGTGGGATTGTTGGGGGTGCACAGATAGACGAGCTTCACGCCGGGACGCCAGGCCGCGAGCAGGCGTTCGGGGTCCAAGCTCCAGCCCCGTTCGCGGTCGAGCGGCACGTCGATGACGCTGGCGCCTTGGATGCGGGCCGCCACCTGGTACATGCCGAAGCTCGGCGAGCACTGCAGGATGGCATCGGTGCCGGAGCGCAGATAGACGCGCGACAGCAGATCGATGGCCTCGTCGCTGCCGTGCGCCGCGAGCACGTTCTGCGCGGGCACGCCGTACAACACCGACAGTCGCTCGATCAACGCTGCGGGTTGCGGCTCGGGATAGCGGTTGAGTCCTGCGTGCGTGGTGTCGCCGGCCGGTCGCCAGGGTGCCTCGTTCGCGTGCAGGCGCGTGAGCGTCGGGAGCCATGCGGCGTGCGAGTAGGGCGAGAGGTTCAGGATTTCAGGACGCGCCAGGCGGTGCAGCGGTTCGGCGTCGCGTGCGCCGTTCGCGGACGCCTGGGCACCAGCGGGGACCTGGGCACCAGCGGG
>CAZZVN010000028.1:23413-50433 GCA_964657625.1 uncultured Steroidobacteraceae bacterium | reverse complement strand
GGGGTTTCCGTGCCGGCCGGGGGGGGTGCGCCGGCCGGGCTCTGTGCGCGCAGCGCATCGAGGCGGATGGTCACCGCCGCGGCGTGCGCGTCGAGCCCTTCGAGGCCCGCCAGCACCTCTGCCGTCGAACCGAGGCCGCGCAGGCCGGCGGGAGTCAGTTCCTGCACGGTGATGCGCTTTTGGAAATCTTCGAGACTCAACCCGCTGTACGCCTTCGCATAGCCGTAGGTTGGCAGCGTGTGGTTGGCGCCGCTGCAATAATCACCCATGGATTCGGGCGACCAGCTGCCGAGGAACACCGAACCCGCGGCGCTCACGCGCGGCAGCCAGGTGCGTGGTTCGCGCACTTCGAGCAACAGGTGCTCCGGCGCGTAGTCGTTGGCGACCTCGAAGGCGGTCGCGAGCGAGTCGACGACGAGCAGTCGGATGTTGGCGATCGACTGGTCCAGAATGGCGGCACGCGACAACGCTGCGGCCTGCCGGTTAACTTCGCGCAGGACCTGCTCGGCCAACGGTCGGCAGGGAGTGACGAGCAGCGCCTGTGCCTCGGGACTGTGCTCCGCCTGCGCGAGGAGATCGGCGGCGACGAAATCGGCACGGGCCTCGTCGTCGGCGATCACCATCACCTCGGTGACCCCGGCAGGCAGATCCGCGGCCGCGCCGCCGGCATCGTTGGCGACCAGCAGTTTGGCCGCAGTGACCCAGGCGTTGCCGGGGCCGAACAACTTGTCACATTTCGGAATGGTGGCGGTACCGTAGGCCATGGCGGCGATGGCCTGTGCGCCGCCCACCTTGAACACCTGCTCGACCCCGGCCTTGCGGGCGGCCACGAGCACGGCGGGATCCGCGCCGCCGGCGGCAGTCGGCGCCGTGCACAGCACGCGCACGGGACAGCGGGCGATCGCGGCCGGCACGGCCAGCATGATGGCGGTCGAGGGCAGCGGGGCGGACCCCGCCGGGACATACAAGCCCACCGCCCGCACGGGCACGCTCAACCGCTCGCAGACGACGCCGGGCGCGGTCTCTACGCGTAACGGGGCCGCGCCCTGGGCCGCGTGAAACGTGCGCACCGTGCCGATCGCGGTGTCGATGGCTGCGTGCTGCACGGCGGTGAGCGCGCGCTCCGCCGCGGCGAACTCGGCGGCCGAGACGGCGAGTTCGGTCGGCCGCACACCGTCGTAACGTTCGGTGAGTTCCATGAGCGCCTCGTCGCCACGGCTGCGCACCGCATCGATGATGTCGCGGGCGGCGGCAGCCACCTGGGTCGCATCGCGCTGGGCGGGGCGTTGCAGCGCAGCGATGCGCTCGGACGGGGACAGCGATTGCCAGATGAGGATTCGCATGGACGCGCTCAGGCCAGCATCTTTTCGACCGGGAGCACCAGCACGGAGCTCGCCCCCACGCCCTTCAAGTCTTCGAGCAGCTCCCAGAACACGTTCTCGCGGCACACGGCATGCACCGCAACCCGGTCGCCCAGTCCTTCGAGCGGTATCACGGTGGGCGCTTCGCTGCCGGGCAGCAGCTTGGTGATGGCGGCAAGCGCCGAGCGCGGGGCGTGCAGCATGATGTACTTGCTGCCCTTGACCTGTTCCACGCCATCGATGCGCATCAACAGGCGCCGCGTCCAGTCCTGCTTCTCGGCCGGAATGGGCACCGGTGTACGGATCAACACCGCCTGGCTCTCGAGGACGGTGTCCACCTGACGCAGGTGGTTGGCGGAGAGTGTCGAGCCCGTCGAGACCAGATCGCAGATGACGTCCGAACGGCCGAGCCGTGGCGCGATTTCGACCGAGCCCGACAGCACGACGATTTCCGCGGTGATGGCGCGCTCCTGCAAAAAGCGCTTCAAGATGTTGGGGTAGGTGGTGGCGATGCGTTTACCGGCCAGCGAGTCTGCATCGTGATAGGCGAACCCGTCGGGCACCGCGATGCACAGCTTGCAGCGGCCGAAGTCGAGCCGCTGTACGATTTCGAACAAGGGGTCGACGCCGCGCGCCTGGAAGGCCAGACGCTTTTCTTCGACGACGTTGAGGCCCACCAAGCCTAAGTCGCAGACGTCCTCCTGCACGAGATCGGGAATGTCGTCGTCACGCACGAACAGCACGTCGAGCGGCATGTTGTCGCCGTAACACATGAGCTGATCCTTGCCGCGGCTGAACTTCAGGCCGCAGCGCGACAACAGATCGAGCGAACTGTCGGTGAGTCGGCCACTCTTTTGGACGGCGATTTTCAGACGCATGGGGTGCACACCGTAGCAGCGAGTTGCAGGGAGGGGTTCATGCGTCGACCTTCAATCGCTCCGTGACCGCACGGTAGCCGCCGCTGCCCGCCGTGAGATAGCGCGCCACCCGCCCGATGGTGGTGACGCTCACGCCGGTCTGCCGGTGGATCTCGCGGTAGGGTAGACCGCGCTCCAGCAGTTCGACGACGGCCCAACGGTCGGCCATGGCCTGCAGCTCGGCGGGCGTGCACAGATCCCGGAAGAAATTACGGCACTCCTCGAGGCTGCGCAGCGCGAGAATGGCGGTGCACAGGGCACGTTCGTGCTGTTGTTCCTGGCGGACGGTGACGGGACGGTTGGTTTTCATGCGGGCCGTAGTATTAACGCACTAGTACACTAATACATTGGTGCAATTTGTGCAACCGCGCTCGCTCTGCAATAGTTGACGGCGCCGGGCCGCCTGCTTAATATTCTGCGTCCTATCTAGACCGGCTGAGGGAAAGGCCCTTAGAAGCCGGGGCAACCACCAACATCTTCGGATGGCGGAACGGTGCCAACTCCTGCGAGACCCACGCCCCCGGGGGCGGACTCGATAGATGGGACGGTTGGTCGACGCATAGCCGTGCCCGCCGACGAGCGCCGCGCTCTTCAGGAGTCGTTTCAACCTGAGGAGTAGAGTTTGGCGCGAGAATCCATCCAGCAACCCTTCCTTGCTTACGAAGAGTCGTCGACGACGGCCGCCGAGGTCGTGGACGGTGTCGTGTCGTTGGGCGCGGCGTGGCCGCTGCATCACGGCGACTCGCTCGACGATGCGCGCGTCGCATTTCGATTGGTGGGACCGGCCGACGCTCCCGTGGTGGCGGTGCTCGGTGGGATCTCCGCGCATCGCCGCCTCACCGGCGAGGGGGGCTGGTGGGCCGACATGGTGGGGCCGCAGCTCGGCGTCGACACCACCCGCTACCGGGTGCTCGGCATGGATTATCTCGGCGGCTGGGGTGGCAGCAGCGCACCGGTCGAAGGGGTGGTCTTTCCACCCGTGAGTTCCGTCGATCAGGCCGCGGTGCTGCAACGGGTGCTCGCACACCTCGGCATCGACCCCCTGCACGCCATCGTCGGCGCGTCGTATGGCGGGATGGTCGCCCTCGTCTTCGCGGCGCGCCATCCGGGGCAGGTCGGTCGCATCGTGATCGTGAGCGCCGCCGACCGGCCGCAAATCCTGTCGACGGCCTGGCGCAGCGTGCAGCGGCAGATCGTGCGCGAAGCCATCTCGCGGGGGGACGGCGCGGCGGGGCTCAAACTCGCGCGTGCGCTCGCCATGGCCACCTACCGCAGTGCGACCGAGTTCACGTTGCGCTTCACCGGGCCGCCGCAACGCGACGGCGCCCGTTTTCGCTTTCCCATCGAAGGGTACCTGTTCGCCCGTGGCGACGACTACGTACAGAAATATCGCGCCGAGTCGTTCCTGGCGTTGAGCGAGTCCATCGATCTGCACGACGTCGACGCCGGGACGGTGCGCACGCCTGCGACGCTGATCGCGGTACATGAGGATCAACTGGTGCCGTTCGCGGACATGCAGGCCCTCGCGCTGCGTCTGGGCGGGCCGCACGAGCTCATCGAAATTCATTCCATCTTCGGGCACGACGCGTTCCTCAAGGAAAGCGCCATGCTCAATCCCATTCTCCAACACGCCCTTGCGGAGCACATTCCATGAGCCATGATTCCACCATCAAGAAGAGCATCGCCACGCGCTCCGTGCGCGCCGGTCTCGAGTCCGATCTGCAGCACGGTTCCGTCGTGCCGCCCATCTATCTGTCCACCAACTTTGCGTTCGAGGGCTACCGCAAACCGCGCAAGTACGACTACACGCGCTCCGGGAATCCCACCCGCGACCAGCTCGCCGGCGCACTCGCCGACCTCGAGGGTGGCGCGGGGGCCGTGGTCACCTGCACGGGGCTTGCGGCCATCACCCTGATACTCGCCACGCTCCCGGCCGGCGCGCGCGTGGTGGCGCCGTTCGACTGCTATGGCGGCACGTACCGAATGCTGGCGGCGTACGAGAAGAAGGGCGTGCTGATCGCGGACTTCATCGACCAGGGCGACGCCGCCGCGCTCGCGAAATCGCTGGCCGCGAAACCTCAGCTGGTGTGGATCGAGACCCCCAGTAATCCGCTGCTGCGCATCGTCGACATCCGTGCCATCGCGGACGCGGCCCATGCCGTGGGTGCCCTGGTGGTGGTGGACAACACCTTCCTCTCGCCGGTGTGGCAGCAGCCGCTCGCGCTCGGCGCCGACGTGGTCATGCACTCCACCACCAAGTACCTGAACGGCCACAGCGACGTGGTCGGCGGCGCCGTCATCGCCGCCACCGCGGAACTGACGCAGTCGCTAGCCTGGTGGGCCAACGCCATCGGCGTGACGGGTGCGCCCTTCGACAGCTTCATGACCCTGCGCGGGGTACGCACCCTGCACGCGCGCATGCGCAGCCACGGCGAGAACACCGTGGCGGTGGTCGACGTGCTGAACCGTCATGCCGCCGTGCGCCAGGTGTACTACCCGGGCCTGCCCGATCATCCGGGACACGAACTCGCGGGCCGTCAGCAGCGCGGGTTCGGCGCCATGCTGAGCTTCGAACTCGAAGGCGGCGAGCCGGCGGTGCGCGCGTTCCTCGAAGGACTCGAATGTTTCACGCTCGCCGAGTCGCTGGGCGGGGTGGAGAGCCTGATCGCCCACCCGACCACCATGACCCACGCCGGGATGGACGAGACGGCACGGTTGCGCGCGGGAATCGGACCCGGGTTGTTGCGGGTGTCCGTCGGGATCGAAGATGCTGCGGATTTGGTGGCGGACTTCGCCGCGGCGCTCGAGCGAGCGGCGGCGGTGACGAACTCAGAGTCGACGGGACTGCGGGCAGGGGCGGGCGCAGGTGCTGGGGCGAAGGTGGCGGCGGCATAAGGCCCGCGCGCGAAAATATGTTGGCGTTGGGGGAATTCATCGATTCATCGGTCGTCACGCTCAGGATCGCGTAACGGAGTTGATGAACGATGTGGTAGGGGAGGTCGACGACCGACAAGTCGTCGACCACTTCGCGAAGTAGCGTGAGTTGCATCGATAAATGGCGAGGTTTCTCCAGCGCTATTTGACGGGATTATGGGCCCCGGTTTGATCGGCAATTGCGGCGTCCAATCCTCGACCGTTCGTCCGCAGTTCTTCAATCTCGGACTTTGTCCACTCCCGTTTAAGCACCCCCTCGAGCAACAAGCCGGCGTGGTCCGCATAATGTTCAACAATATCGAGAGCGTGTGTCGCAAGCACTAGCGTTGCTCCTCGTTCTTTAAGCCGCCAACGCAAGTGGCGCTTGAGAACCAACGAGCTGGCAGGATCTAGGCCGTTGAATGCCTCGTCGAGAATAATCAGTTTCGGGTCTCCAACCAGGCACAAAAGAACCGCAAGTTTTTGTCTTGTTCCAAGCGATAGCGTGTCAACGAAGGACTCCAAATAGGGAAGGAAATTAAGTTCCTCGGCGAGCGTCATAACGTCAGCATCGATGATCGGCAGGCGCTTCGCACCGGCATGCACCTCGAAGCATTGTCGCGCGGTGAGCAGCGGAGGTAAGTTCTCTGGCGCGCAAGCGTAGCCCAACTGGCGTTTGGCATTGGCGGCGTCCGTCAACATCGAGTTTCCGGCAATTCGAATATCGCCCACGGTAGGGGCCAGCTTCCCGACGATGCAGTCCAATAAAGTACTTTTCCCGCAGCCATTCGGACCCATCAAAGCGAACCATTCCCCGGGGGGCAGGCGTAGAGACACGTCTTTGAGAACGACGTGACGACCGTACGCCGCGCTGAGACCACGCATCTCCAGATTACAACCGATCACTGGTGCCTTTATTGGTGGCGTATACGGCGAAAAGGCTTCCTGCAACGGCGAAGATCATACTAGAAAGGAGCGTGAGCACGCCGGTTGCAATACATCGAGGGATTGGGGACCCGAGCACCCACATCAGCCAAGACTCGATCGCCGTCGCGCAAAACACGAACGCGAGAGCAGGGATCAATGTCCTTCGGGCCAAGAGCCCCGATCCAATCGGTAAGGGCCTGAGCCAACGGGATGCCTTAGCACTCACAGATACAGTAGCTGCTACCAGAAGTACAAGCGCGCCGATGACCGCCAGCAACCCAATCGCGAGCATAGCGTCGGTCGCCGTGGATCCCATTGATACGGAAAGTAGGACCGGGATCAGCGCACGTGCGATTGTCTTCGGTCGAGCGCTCCCAAACATTTGGCGCACTGGCCAAGATCCGAGCGCTGAAAGCGATCCGGTCGGAATAGGCGTCTCAGCTCGGCGACGATGTGGCACATATCGAGAGCTTTCGTATATTTCCTCCTGCCTAGCCGATGGCAGAAAATAGCTGAGTCCAGCGCCCAGCAATACTCCCCCCGTTGTGGCAGCCCATGTGATCGTTGGTGCTGGTATGCCGGCGTCGAAAAGAGCGATCAAGCTCAAGCCACCGAACATGGCAGCCAAGACGCATACCAAGACAAGGGCTGGTACCGAGTCGACGACGATCGCCTGCCATTTAACGGTCGATCGCTCAACCGGTAACGCGGCCGCCCAGGAACGGGACGCAACAATTTGATTTAGCGCGCGATGTCGTGAGACCAGCACTGCGGTCACAACTGCAAAGATCGCGGCCCAGAACAGATCATGTCTGTGGAACCATGCGAGGTTGGATATCGCAGCCGCCCGATGAGTGTGCAAGTATTCTGACGCTGCCGTCATCCAAGCAATGGAAAGGGTAAGTGCAGCTGCCAGCCCTCTTTGCCCTCGCCGCCGACCACGATTCACCCACACAAGATACGCTGTCAGCAACACAGGCGCTCTTGCCAGCCACCGTCTCGTCACTCCGTTCATATGTGGGCGCTATGCGGCGCGGGCTCGTTTCACGATGTCGAGAACGGTGTTCTTGCTGAGTCCGAGTCGGTGGCTGAGTTCCCGACAAGACTGCCCGGCGCCGACTGGCTGCAGAACTGTTGAGGCGTGGCGATCCGCCTTGATTCGCTGACCAGGCCGTCGGCCGAGTTGCAGACCTGTCTGGGCGGTGAGGGAAACGTTCCAGGCCTGCAGATCCTGGAGCGTGTGGAGCAAATCGAGCATCGAGCGACCCCCGCGGGTGAGCTCTGTTACGAGGATCACATCAATCTTGAAAGCCTGAGCGAGGTCGAGGATTTCTTTACGATGTTTACGGTCATCTTTGGCGCCGGAGGCAGTTACCTTCCAGTCACCCGGGATCTTGTAGCCCACCTTCTTGGCGAAGGCCTTGAGGTCTTGTTCCTGACGTGCGCACGACTGAGCAGCGGTCGATACCCGGCAATAAAGCGCGGCTGACTGTGCCAATTGAACCCTAGTCTCTAAAAGACCCCACACATGGCTCTTTACCAGCGGCGCCCGGACGATACATTTGAAGTGTACTTCAAAAGGGACACTTATGCCGTCTTGCGAGACCTCAGAGCTGCCAGAGCGAGCGTTGTTGGAGCTATCAGCGATCCAGCGTGCGCGGGTTCGATTCGCGATCCGACGGGGTTGTCTTCGAGGCGGAAGAGTAGGGGCGCGGAGTGAGACACCGCGACTACTTAACCGTCCCCTTCGGCATGTTGAGGATGCATCTGACGAGAAACGTAGCCGGCATTTGTATCCAAACGCGAAACTATCGATACTGCTTTCGTATTTTGCGTTGATGGTGACGGCCTGGACTCGACAGGAAAAAGACACCACGGCCAAAACGCACTGCCTTGAATCGCTTCCTGAAACCCACTGTTTGAACATTGGTCGCGCAACCGGATCTTCCATCGCAACCGTGTATTTCATTTCGTTAGCGTGCTTTTTAATGACGTCGTACAAGACACTGGCCGGGGTGGTGCCGCCACCCATCCTGAACGGTTTGCGCGCTAGGCTGGCGAATCTTCGTGTTGCATCGCTCGGTGCAGCGCGGCTCTCGCCAGCAAGCGGGTGGAGTCGAGAGTCGGCAACGGAGAATTCGTGTCGTCCATGATCAAGGGAATCTCCGTGCAGCCGAGCACGACAGCGTCGCAGCCCTGGTCCTTCATTCGTCCGATGACCCTCTGATGAAACTCGACTGCCTCGGGCTTGAAGATACCGTAAACAAGCTCATCCATGATGATGCGGTTGAGTTCGTCGCGTTCGACGGAGCTGGGACGTACATACGTGAGGCCTCGAGCTCCAAGCTTTTGCGGATAAACGTCACTATCGACGAGCCAACGCGTTCCGGTCAGGCCAAGCTGGCCGAAACCTAGCTCGACGGCACGTGCGGCGACCACCTCGGCAATGTGCAACCAGGGTACTGGTGATATTGATTGCACATAGGGGAGCGCCTGGTGGATGGTATTGTCCGGGCAGATTAAGAAATCCACGCCGATTTGTGCGAGCTTGTTAGCCGAGGTGAGCATTAACTCACCGACGCCTTGCCAATCGTTTCGATCAAGGCATTTCACGTACTCTGCAAGCGAGTGCGTATGCATCGAAATCTCAGGATGCGCGTGCGGGCCGAGAAATTCCGGACCTTCGATGCATATGGTCCGAAAGCAAAGACTGGCGCCTTCAGCCGAGCAGGCAACTATACCTATGTGGCCGACCATAAAGCCTCATTCGAAGTAATCGCCTGCATTATGCCTACATATTAGCTTCAGGAAACACTGCTCCTATTTGGTCTACGTCAGGTAGAACGACCACGCAGACGGCTGTCATAAGTCCAACGACGGACCTTCGTCGCTTTTAGCAAAACGGCATCTTTGTGTTTTGGATTGATCAAGTAATTCATTTCTTCCGGTACTACCACCGAAGGCACTTCAAGAATCAGTGTTCGATCAGACTCTATCCAACGAGTGCCGACGTCCAGAGATATTAGTCCCGCGGGTTCGGCGTCCCAACCGATGTGATCACCTGGAGCGATCTTTTCTCGCGCAGCGAATAAATCCTCGGGCACTTCCATGCCGACGAGATATCGATTTAGCGGGAGGCTGAACATGCCTCCGAGGTGCATTATGGTCTCGAGGCATGCCAATGCGATGCTTCCGGAGGTGTACAGCATCGGCGTACCGTCCCGGTTCCACCGACCTCCTGTGACGGCGGCCCCTCTTCCGGAGAGGTCATCGGCGCCGTATTCGGGAGTATCGGCTGCGATTCTCCAAACAACCCGCCCCATCTCAGGCGTAGGCGCCCGATTGCTGCTGAGCCAGCAGCTTGGACACCAGAGTGCGGCCATCGGCGGTATCCATCAATTCGGCAGGGCGCTTTCCACCAAGCGATTGCAGGGGCTGAGCGAGCCATACCGCAGTCCATTTGGCCGCGTCAAACCCCTGCGCATCGCCGGATTCATTGACCAAGCTTTGAACCTGGCCTACCAAACGAGCGAGGCCGATGACCGTTTCGCTTTCTCCTTTATTGAGCAGCGAGCGCCGACGGATTTTGCGGTCCACGGTGGGTCGGGCCAACCCCATGGTTTGATACAGCTTTTCTTTCGCAAGTCCCATCGACGCGGACAAAGTCTCGACATATAACGCGGGGATGCCGTTCTTCACCATTTCGACCCGGGCCATCACATCCAGTTCGAAAAGGCGGAGTGCATGGGAAGCTCGCGTCCAAGATATATCGGCATGGGGGCGTGCCCGTCCAAGATCGCCTCGGACCCGAGCTTTTTTGCTCGGGCGTACTGTTTGTTTCGTTTCACCTTCATCCATTGCGCCTCTCCTTTGAGCAATAAAAAATGCTCATGTGGACAAAGATAGCACGTTCCGAGAGACCCTCCTCCGGGTGAAACAAGGGTTTCTAAAGTGAAACGAGGGTTGACCCGTCAGCCGAGAGCACCACCAGCACCTGTCCATCGCTCACCGCCCGGCCCTCTGTGCAGCGCAGCTGCACGACGGTGCCGTCCACCGGCGCGAGCACCGGCAGCTCCATCTTCATGGACTCGACGACGACCAGGGGGTCGCCCGCGCGGACCCGGCTGCCGGGGGCGCAGAGCGCCTTCCAGACGCTCCCGGACACGGGGCTGAAGACGGCAACCTGGCCGGGCTCGACGGCGTCGAACGGCGCGTCTTCTTCGGCGGCGGGCAGCACGGCGGCGTAGCCGATCTGCCCGCTCGCCGCCCAGCGCGCGCGCTCGGCCTCGAACGCGGTCTGCTGCCGGGCCTTGTGGGCGGCGATGTCGGGCTGGTTCGCGGCGAGGAAACGCCGATACTCGGCGAGATCGAACACTCCGGGCTGCACGTCGAGCTGCACACCGCCGTGCAGGAAGTCGCGGCGGAACTCGGTCAGTTCCGCGGCGCTGACCGGGAAGAAGCGCACCTGGTCGAAGAAGCGCAGCAGCCAGGGTTTGCCGGTCACGAATTCACGCGTGGTCCGATAGGTGTTCCACATCTGGCAGGTGCGCCCGACGAATTGATAGCCGCCGGGTCCCTCCATGCCGTACACGCACAGATACGCGCCGCCGATCCCCACGGCGTTCTCGGGCGTCCAGGTGCGGGCCGGGTTGTACTTGGTGGTCACCAGACGATGACGCGGGTCGAGCGGCGTCGCCACCGGCGCGCCGAGATACACATCGCCCAAGCCGAGCACCAGATAGCTAGCCTCGAAGACGATCCTTTTTACTTCATCTATCGAGTCCAAACCATTGATACGGCGAATGAATTCGATGTTGCTGGGGCACCAGGGCGCATCCGCGCGCACCGACTGCATGTACTTGGCGATGGCGAGCTGGGTCGCGGCGTCGTCCCAGGACAGGGGCAGGTGCACGATGCGCGACTCGATCCGCAGGTCCTCGATCGGGCCGAGCTGCGTCTCGCCTTCCACCAACAGGTCGATGAGGCGGGCGAGCGAGACGGTGCCGGGATCGAAATGCACCTGCAAGGAGCGGATCCCGGGGGTGAGTTCGATGATGCCTGGGATGCGCCGCTGCTCCACCCACGTCATCAAGGCATGTGCCCGTACCCGGAGTTCGAGGTCGAGCACCAAGGGCCCGTACTCGATCAGCAGGTAGGCGTCGCCGGCACGGCGGTACACGACTGCCGGGCGCGTGCCGTCCGCCGCCAATTGCGCGGCGATGGGACTGCTCGACAGGACCCGCCCTGGACGGGAGGCGGGCGCCTTCACAGGATGCACGGGCGCGCCGCGCCCGGTCGCCGACGTGCTGACGTCGCCCGCGGCCGCCATGCGCACGAATCGAACCTCGTCGTCGGCGCGCAACTGCCCGAGTTTCCACAACTCGGACTGCGCCAGCGTCACGGGACACACGAAGCCGCCCAACGACGGGCCGTCGGGCCCGAGGATCACGGGCATGTCGCCGGTGAAATCCACGGCGCCGATGGCATAGGCCGTGTCGTGGATGTTGGAAGGATGCAGTCCGGCCTCGCCGCCGTCGCTGCGCGCCCAGCGTGGCTGCGGTCCGATGAGCCGCACGCCGGTGCGGCTCGAGTTGTAATGCACCCGCCAGGTCGCCCCGAAGAATGCCTCGATGTCCTCAACGGTGAAAAAATCGGGTGCGCCGTGCGGGCCGTCGAAGACGCCGAGCTCCCAATCGCGGGTGATGCGCGGGCGGCGTTCCACCGGGATCGCGGCCGACGAAGGATGGGCGCGACTGCCATCGGCCCCGCTCCCGTCGAACCGGCTGCCATCGGCAGGGTCGCTCGCGACATGCAACACGTCGCCCGTTTTCAAGGCCCGCCCGCCGTGGCCGCCGAACCGGCCGAGCGTGAAGGTCGAGCGGCTGCCGAGATAGGGCGGCACGTCGATGCCGCCGCGGATCGCAAGATACGCCCGGCTGCCGGCGTCGAGCACCGCGCCCATGCGCAGCACGTCGCCTCGTTCGACCGCGAGCGGCGTCCAGAACGGTACTTCGCACCCGCCGAGCGTGGCGGCCATCGGCGCACCGCCTAAACAGATCACGGCGTCGTGATTGAACAGCAGCGTCGGGCCCCCCACGGTGATCTCGAGCGCCGCCGCGTCGCGCGCATTGCCGACCGCCTCGTTCGCCAGGCGAAACGACAGGTCGTCCATGGGACCGGACGGCGGCACCCCGACGTTCCAGTACCCGAGCCGGCCGGGCAGATCCTGCACCGTGGTCTGCGTGCCCGGGGCGACGACCTCGATCGAACGCGGGGAGTAGTCGAAGTCCTCCAGGCCGCCCGTCGTCATGCCGCCCGAGGCGAAGCGCGACGCGTGCGTCAACGATCTCAAGTAGGCCAGGTTGGTCTCGATGCCGGCGACGACGGTGTCGCGCAGCGCGGCCTGCATCCGGGTGAGCGCCTCGGCACGATCGGCGCCCACCGTGATGATCTTGGCGAGCAAGGGGTCATAGAAGGGACTGACCTCGCTGCCGCTCTCGATCCACGTGTCCACCCGCACGTCGGCGGGAAAACGGACATGAGTGATCACCCCCGCCGACGGCCGAAAATTTCGAGCGGGATCCTCTGCATACAGCCGCACCTCGATGGAGGTACCGCGCGGCGAAGGGGCGCCCACGCGAGCAGGCTCGCCCCCGCCGGCAGGCCCAGCCATGCCAACAGGCTCACCCGCGGCCAGGCGGATCATCCACTCGACGAGATCGATGCCGAACACCTCCTCGGTGACGCCGTGCTCGACCTGCAGCCGCGTATTGACCTCGAGGAAATAAAAATCCTCCCGCTCGACGTCGTAGATGAACTCGACCGTGCCGGCGGAACGGTAATTCACGGCGGCGGCCAGCCGGATCGCCGCCGCGTGCAGCCGCCCCCTGATCGCGTCCGGCAGGTTCGGCGCGGGCGTCTCCTCGATGATCTTCTGATTACGTCTCTGCGTGGAGCAGTCGCGCTCCCCGAGCGCCACCACCTTGCCGTGGCCGTCACCGAATATCTGCACCTCGATATGCCGCGCGTGCTCGACGTAGCGCTCCAGGAAGACGCCACCGCGGCTGAAACTCCGCGCGGCCAACCGTTCGACCGCGGTGAAAGCGTCGTCGAACTCCTCGGCGCTGCGGATGCGCTGCATGCCGATGCCGCCGCCGCCGGCCGTGCTCTTGAGCATGAGCGGATAACCGATGCGCTGCGCCTCGCGCCGTGCCGTGTCCAAATCCGGCAGTAGTTCGCTGCCGGGCGCGAGGGCGATACCGAGACTCGTGGCGAGCTGCCGCGCCGAATGTTTGAGCCCGAAGTCGCGCAGTTGAGACGGGGTCGGACCGATGAACGTGATGCCCGCGGCGGCACACGCTTCGGCAAAATCCGCATTCTCGCTCAAGAATCCATAGCCCGGGTGGATCGCCTCGGCGCCGCAACGCGTCGCCGCCGCGAGCACTTTGTCGACACACAGATAACTCTCGCTCGCCGGACCCGGGCCCAGGCAGACGGCCTCGTCGGCCTGCAGGACGTGGCGCGCGTGACGGTCGGGCTCGGAATAGACCGTGACGACGCCGACGCCGAGACGCCGCAGCGTACGGACGATCCGGCAGGCGATTTCGCCGCGATTGGCGATCAGGACTTTACGAAACATCGGCGTCCCACAGCAGCATCTCGAGCGCCGTCGGGTTGTAGGCATTGCACGGATTGTTCAACTGCGGGCAGTTCGAGATCAGCACGATGATGTCGCGTTCGGCACGCATTTCGACGTACTGCCCGGGTCCGCTCATGCCGTCGGCGAAGCTCAAAGTCCCCGCCGGGGTGACGGGGACGTTCATGAAGAAGTTGATGTTGTGGCTCAGATCGCGCTTGGTGAGACCGAGCACGTCATGTTCGGCCAGCGCCAACAGATAGCTGTCGCGGCAGGCGTGCATGGTCCGTTTCTCCAACGCGTAGCGCACGGTGTTGGACTCCGTCGCACACGCACCGCCCAAGGTATCGTGACGGCCCACGGTATCGGCGACGATTTCGGCGAGGACGTTGCCGCCCATCGACAACAGCTTCGAGCCGGTGGTGAGGTAGACGTTGCGCTGCTCGCGTATCGTATCGACGGCGCTGTAGCGGTCGAACACGTCGTCGGCATCGAAGAACAGGGTGTCGGCGGCCTGGTTTCCCTCCACGTCCACGATGCGCAGGTACTGGCCCCGGGACACCTTGTGGATCCAGTACTCGCCGGCGGGTACGACGTGACGATGACAGGCCGAGGCGGCCGCGCGCGGGCTCGCAGTGATCATGAGCCGTGCCCCTCGCGCCGGACGTCGGTGCATGCGCCGAGGTGATAGAGATGGTTGTTGTCGAAACCGCGGCCGTTTTCAGGGCTGGCATTCAGGCACAGGTCGTCGGCCGTCACCGGTGCGGCCGGGCTCACCCGCAACCGGACGGCCCGTCGGGGATACTGCGCGGCCGGGTTCAATGGATGGGGGCAGGTGTGCAGCAACACCAGCGTGTCCATCTCGAAGCGCAGCACGACGTGGCGCCCTGCCGGGACCGGCGTGTCGTCGAAGATCAAGGCACCGTCGTCCGCGGTGAAGACCTTGCTGAACCAATTGACGTTCGCCGCCAGATCACGGCGGTTCAGCCCGTACTTGCCACCCTCGACGAGGAAGGAGTCGAACCCATTCTGGTGCCAGTCGTTGCGATGTTCCTGGTACGGTTTCGCGCCCCAACGTTCGGTCACCCGGCGTTTGCTGATGTTGCCGCACACCGTGTCGTGCCATCCGGCGGAGTCTTCGACGATGGAGCAAAAAATACGGCCCATGTCGGAGTACAGACAATGACCCTGGGTCAATTTGAAGGTACGTTGGCACTTCAACGTATCCGGGGCGTTGTAGCGCTCGAGCAGGTTTGCAGGATTGTAGAAGAGCATGCCGACGTTGGCGCCGCCCGCCTCGTCGACCAGCCGAAGCTGCATGCCGCGGCGCATGGTCAAGGACCAGTGTTTTCCGCCGTCAATGGAAGTTTCGTAAGAACCGGTGCCGTTCGCCATGAACCATCTCCTCGAGGCCGTACCGTCGGAGAGATCGTGGTGTGGCTCGGGATGCCCTGCACGGCGACCATCCCGAGGGGCGCACGACCTCCTCGTTTGATCTCCCGGGCTTTTATCCCGCCGTGTATCCTCGTGGAAGAGGACTGCCTCTCTCGGACCAGACGCTCGCAGAGCGAGCCGGAACCCTAGACGCACATTGATTACTAATGTAGCAAATTCGTTTGCCGAGCACAGCTCTCGGCGACGAGGAACACGAAGGAAATCACGAACGGCATGTTGACCCTCGATGCATTGAGCATTCCGCGCCTGCGACAGGCTTATCGCGCCGGCACGACGACACCCGCGCAGGTGATGGACCGGCTGCTCGAGCAGGCGGCGGCCGACGCGCAGCACTGCATCTGGGTGACCCGCCTCACGCGCGGACAGGTCCAGGTGTATCTGGATGTCCTGGCGCAACGCGCACTCGACGAGCTGCCTCTCTATGGCATTCCGTTCGTGATCAAGGACAACATCGATCTGGCCGGTGTGCCGACGACGGCCGGCTGTCCGCAGTTCACCTATGTTCCGCAACGCTCTGCCACCGCGGTGCAGCGGTTGCTCGATGCCGGTGCGATTCCGCTCGGCAAGACCAACCTCGATCAGTTTGCGACGGGGCTGGTGGGCACGCGCTCGCCGTATGGGGCGTGCCGCAACAGCGTCGACGCGGCCTACGTGTCCGGCGGCTCGAGCGCAGGATCCGCGGTGGCCGTGGCACGCGGCCTCGCCAGTTTTTCGCTCGGTACCGACACCGCCGGTTCGGGACGCGTGCCGGCCGCGTTCAACAACATCATCGGGCTCAAACCGAGCGCAGGTCGGATCAGCACGCGCGGCGTGGTGCCGGCATGCCGCTCGCTCGACTGCGTCTCGGTATTCGCGTTGACCGCCGACGATGCGCAGAGCGTGCTGCAAGCCGCAGAGGGGCTCGATGTCGCGGATCCGTTCTCCCGCGCCGTCGGCAATCGCGCGGTCACCGGGCGGCGCTTCGGCGTACCCCGCAGCGGGCAGCTGCAGTTCTTCGGCGATCGGGACTACGAGCGTTTGTTCGGCGAAGCCACCCGCGCGCTCGAGGCGCAGGGCGCCGCGCGGGTCGAGATGGACTTCAGCCCATTTCTCGAGGCGGCCAGGTTGTTGTATCAGGGCCCCTGGGTGGCGGAACGTTTTGCCGCGGTGGGAGAATTCATCGAGGCGCATCCGGACGCGGTCAACCCGGTGACAAGGGCCATCATCTCGCAGGGTCGCGAGCATTCGGCCGTGGATCTGTTTCGCGCCCAGTACCAGCTCGAGGCGCTCCGGCGTGCCTGCGACGCACTTTGGTCGACCGTCGACTTCATCGTCACGCCGACGGCGGGCACGATTTACCGCATCGATGCGGTGGCCGCCGACCCGGTCACCCTCAACGCCAATCTCGGGTACTACACGAACGCCATGAATTTGCTCGAACTCGCGGGTATCGCCGTCCCGGCCGGCTTGCGCCGCGACGGGTTGCCGTTCGGTATCACGCTGGTCGGTCCGCATGGCAGTGATCAGGCACTGCTGGCGCTCGCGCGGCAGTATCACCCCGTGCTTGCCCGGACCTTGGGGGCCTCGACGTGTCCGGTGCCGGTGCCGAGTGCACCTCCGGGGCTCCCCGCCGGCCAGACTGCGATCGCGGTCTGCGGTGCGCACATGGAGGGTCTCGCGCTCAATCATCAATTGCGCGACCGTGGCGGGTCTCTGTTGCGGCGGACGCTGAGCGCCACACGTTACCGCCTGTTTGCGTTGCCGGGTGGGCCGCCGTACCGACCCGGGCTGATCCAGGTTGCCGAACAGGGGGCCGCCATCGAACTGGAGGTGTGGGCTCTGCCCACCGAACATCTCGGCTCGTTCGTCGCCGCCATTCCCGCGCCGCTCGCCATCGGCAAGGTCGAACTCGAGGACGGTAGTCGGGTGTCGGGTTTCCTGTGCGAAGGCATCGCGGTGAACGGGGCCCTCGACATCACGGCGCACCGCGGCTGGCGGGGCTACCTGGAAGCCACGGCCACGGGTTGAGTGCGTCCCGCGTCAGGCCCCGTCGGCTGCCGCGGTGGCGGAATGGAAGGGATAGGGTCCGAGGAACAGCAAGGCGGCGCCGTTCCAGACGAAGAGCGGAATCATCCACAGCACCGGGGTGCGATAGCCGATGCCGGCATCATAGGCGACGTTCAGCAGTACCATGGTCAGGGCGGTGGCCCCCAGCAGCACGGCGAAGGCGATCCCGGAGATGGCGCCCAGCGCGCGGCGGCCGAGATAGCGCGACAACAGAAAGGACAACGCGCTGCATTCCGCGCCGAGACCGAGCGCCAGCATCACGGCGCTCAGCAGCAGCAGCGGCATGCTCGGTGCATCGAGGAGAACCACGAGTCCGGCGGCGGCAATCCAATAGAACACGGAAAGAACCCGCGGCCGGGTGGAGCGGTCGAGGAGATAGCCGACGCTCGGCTCCCAGAGCGTGCACACCAGGGAGAACAGCGCGATCACTCCCGTCGCCGTTTCGATGGAAAAGCCGCGCTCGGTGACGATGGGCACGATCATCGAAAACAAGCCGATCAGAGTGCCGCCGCCGACCGCGAGCGACGTGACCAGCAGCCAGAAACTGCGGCCGCGCAACGCATCCGACAGATCGACGCCCTCGAACGAATCACCCGCCACGCGGGTCTCCTGACGACCGCGCAGCGCCGGCGCATCCCGGATCAACAGGAACTGCACCGGCAGGCTCACCAACAAGATCAGCAGTGCGATGACGGCGAAGGCGTTGCGCCATCCCACGAGGGGCAGCAACACGCCCGCGAGCAGCGGCAGCAGCGTGGAGCCGAGGCCGTTGCCGACGCCGCCGGCGATGCCGATCCACAGGCCGCGGCGCGTCTCGAACCACTCGGCGATCAGCTTCGCGTAGATCATCGAGCTCGGCAGGGCGCCCGCCACACCGATCAGAATGAACTGCAGGTAGAACAGCACCGGATTGGGGCGGGCCAGCGACAACGACAGCACCGTGAGCCCCAGCAGCAGGCTGCCGCAGAGCAGCGTGCGTCGTGAGCCGATTCTGTCGCCGATCCACCCGGCCAGCGGCGACGCCAGCATGGTGGCGATCGACACGGCGGCCAACGCGCCGCTGACCTCGGCACGCGGCCAGTGGAACTCGGCGGCGATCGACACCAGGAACACACCGAACACCGCCGTGACCGCCGGCGTCACGCTGAGCGCGGTGCCGACCGTGCTGGCGATGACGATGTTGGCGGCGCGATCCATGCGGGCCGGCGCCTTGGAAGCGGGGAGGTCGGCCGTGGTGGCACCCAAGGTCAGAATTTCCGCGTCATGGTGAAACCGTACGTGCGTGGCGGGGCCCATTGGACCTCATCGCCATTCGTCTCCGAGGCGAGAAATGCGGCATAGAGCTTGTCGGTCAAATTCTTGCCCCAGAGCTTGAAGACCAGCGTGTCATCGGCGCTACCGATGCTTACGGAAGCGTTGAGCAGCCCATAGGCCGGCTGCCGCAGGCGATTGTCCGACTCGGCATACCAGCCGCTGTCGTAGCTGTAGGTCAAATTGGACACGATCTTGGCAGACGCTATCAGGGTGGAGTAGTCGACGGCAAGGGTGCCCGTGAATTTCGGCGCCTTCGGCAGTTGATAGCCATCGGCACCGCCGGGCTGCGAGGTGTAGGCGGTGCCGCCGCTGGTGGCGCCGCCGTAGCCGGGCTGGCCATAGGGAATGACCGGTACCGGCACCGAGATCGAAGCGTCCGGGAACGAGGAGTACTTGGCCTGCAGCACCTCGAAGCCGAGATTCAGCGTGAGGCCCGTGGTCACGGCCACGCCCGCGTCGAAATCGAGCCCGTACAGGCGTGCCCGTCCGCCGTTGGTGATATCGAGCGAGCCGTTCGGATAAGTCACGGTCTGGATATTGTCGTAGAGGTAATAGAAGACGGATGTGTTCAACCTCACGCGGTGGTTGAAGAGTTCGGACTTCTCGCCCACTTCGTAGGCGTCGAGCCGTTCCGGCTGGAACGGCACGCCAGTGTTGAAGCCGCCGCTCTTGTAACCGCGATTGTAGGAGAGGTAGCCCATCAGATCGTCGTCGAATGAATGTTGCAACGCGACACGCCAGGACAGGTTGGTGTAATTGCGATCCCCGCCGATCGCCGTGATGTCGTCGTAATCGGGAAGGGTCTCCACGAACTCATCGTTCTTGTATTCGTCGGTGAAGCGCAGGCCCACGGTGAGCGCGGTGGCCGGGGTGAAGTGGTAAGTGCCCTGGCCGTAGAGTGCCGCGGAGTAGGTCTTGTCGTCGGGTGCCTGCAGGATGCCCTGGGGCAGGCCCTGGCCGTCGAAGGAGCTGCCGCCGATCACCGTCGGATCGAGATACCCTGCGCGCTCCCAGTACAAATAGGCGCCCGACACCCAATCGATCCGGCCGCCGGCGTGCGAGGCCAGCTGAAATTCCTGGGACGCCTGTCGGTGCGGCTCCTCGCCTTCCAGATAGAACAGCGTTTCCGGCACTGCGGTCAGCGTGCTGTCGAACACCGATTCATAGAGCGTGTTGCGAAAGGCCGTGATGCTCGTGAACGTGCCGAAGTCCAGCTCGTGGGCGATGGTCAACGAAACTCCCATCTGGGTGGTGCGCCCGAAAGGTTGCGGGCTGCCATAGACGTCACGGGGATTCGAGGAAACCGGCGGATCGAACTGCGGCGTGGTCCCCGGCGCAGGCGCGAGCGTGGGTATGAACCGCAGCCGTGAGTAATCCAGGATCAACGTCATACGCGTGGCATCGCTCGGGGTGAAGAGCCACTTCGACCGCAGGGCGAAATCGTCCGTTTTATCCACATCGGCGCCGTTCGCCAGATTCTTGCCGTACCCCCTGCCCTGGTCCGAATAGGTGAAGGCAAGATCGGCCGCCAGGTTCGAGGCAAGCGCGCCGGTGACGTAGGCGCGGGTGGTCACGGTGTCGTAATTGCCGTAGCCGATCTCCACCTTTCCGCCAAAGTCCCGCGACGGGTCCAGGGTGTTGATCTGGATGGCGCCGCCCGTGGCATTGCGGCCGAACAAGGTGCCCTGCGGTCCTTTGTCCACTTCCACCGAGGCGATGTTGTTGAAGGCCAGTGCGGCAGCGCCCTGGGAAGCGTAGTACACACCGTCCACGTAGGTCGCCACCGGGTTTTCGAAACCCGGTCCGGTGGCGGTGGTGCCGACGCCGCGCAGGTAGGGCAGTCCGTAGCCGACCACGTCGGCGTACACCAGCCCCGGTACCACCGTACCCAGGTCGTTTACCGAATCGACGCCGGCGCTCTGCAACGTTTGAGCGTCGAACGCACTCACCGTGATCGGCACGTCCTGCAGCCGCTCCGCGCGTTTTTGCGCCGTGACGGTGATGGTTTGCAACGATGCGTCGTCACCGGCGGCCGGTTCGGCACGTGCCTCCGGGGGCGGCGAGAGCGATACACAGGCAGAAATCGACAGCAAAGAAAGCGCGGCAGTCCTGACCGACCAATACGGCATTTGAATTCCTGGTTCGAACGCCAACGTCCCCCATCCGTCCAATTCTTTTCTTCCAAGGCACCGAGTCAAATCACCGCATCGAGCACCATCTGTTGAAAGCGTTGCACCGGCTCCTCCCAATAAGGTGAGAATCGCGTCCTGATTCCCGCCGCATCGCGGGCGTCGATCGTGGCCTGCGTGCCTTCGATGAATTGAAAATCCTGCGGCAGCACCTCGCGCCAGCGCGCCAGGGACTGCGCGCGGGCCGTCCGGTGAGCGATCCCCTGGGCGGCGTCGCCGTCGTAGTACGTGTGTAGTTCCACCCGGGTGCTGGCCGGCCCATCCGGCAGCAACATTCCCAACATCACGTGGTCGTCCGTGATGAGCACGGTGCCGGTGGGAAACACGTTGAACACGAAGCTGTCCAGCGAAGTCTTGCCGCTGCGCGAGCGCAGCTTGGGCAGCGGTGGGTCCGCCGCGGATGAAGCACCGGGTGGCGTCCCTGAAGCGGCGACGGCCGGCGGACTGCCCATCGACACCGCGCCGCCGGCGAACACGCCCGCCGCCGCGTACGGCGTGGTGTTCCTCGACAAGTGAGCATCGAGCTGGGGATGCCCGAACGGCAGATGGTAGTCTTCGATGCCGCTTTCGGTGGCGAGCTTCCAGTTGCCGCGGTACACCTCGTCGATCTGGTCGCTGTGACGAATCTGCGAGAAATCGAAATCGCTCAACAGTTCCGCGAGCGGTCGGATGTGCTCGTCGAACGGCTTCGCCCGTCCATCGAGATTCACGAACACGTAGTCGAGCCACCGTCCCACCGCAATGGGTTTGAGGCCGAGCGTGGCCCGCTGCAAACCTTCCGACGAATGCACGCCCGCTCCGCCCACTTCCGGCGTGCCGAGCAACTTGCCGCTCAAGTCATAAGTCCAGCCGTGCCAGGGGCAGCGGATGCGGCTGGCCGCGCTGCAGGGTTCGCTCACCAACCGCATGGCACGATGCCGGCAGATGTTGTGAAAGGCCAGGACCTGCCCGTCGCGGCCCCGCAACAACAGGATCGGCCAGCCGGCGAGTTCGATGGGCAGCAGGTCACCCACGTTCGGTATCGCCGAGCCCACCGTCACCGCGCACCAGGTGCGGGTGAACAGCGTACGGCGTTCGATGTCGTAGAACTCCGCGCCGTAGAACATCCCAGGCAATCCTTCCGCCAATTGCGTGGGCCGGGCGAGTGCCTCCCGCGCGGCATCGATCGCGGCAGCTGTGATACGGTTGCGGCTGGAAACGTCGAGACTGTCTGACATGGGAACCTTCGGTGCGTCAATCGAACGACGCTTGCTGTTGCGTTACCGGCACACTGCGTGCTGTTATTTAACGCACGACCACCGCATTGTATAGAGGTTACTTTTTTATGACGTACATAGCTGCCGGCTATGCCGTGAGCATCCGCGATTGACCAAGCTCGATCGCTTCGCTCGCGTGCTCGATTGGAACCTGCTCAAATACTTCGTACAGATTGCCGAGTGCGGCAGCATCGGCGCGGCGGCGGAAAGTCTGCAGCTGAGTCAGCCGAGCGTGAGTGCGGCGCTGCGCAGGCTCGAGGCACAGCTCGGGCTGCAATTGTTCCTGCGCACGCGCAAGGGAGTACAGTTGACCCCGGCCGGCGACGTATTGTTGAAGGACTGTCTGGACATCGTCGCGCGATTGGTGGCGGCGCCCGCCGGGTTGCGTTCGGTCGCCGACGGTCTGGGTGGCTCGGTGCTGGTGAGGACCATCTCGCATGTTTTCTCGCCGGCACTCGACGCGGGTTTGATCGCTTTCAAGGCCCGCTATCCCGACGTCGAACTGGTGCTCGAGACCGCCCACAGCGAGCGCATCGTCGAGTCGCTCATGAGCGGGGAGTCCTCGGTGGCGGTCGGTTTCGATGAACAGCCGCACTCCGGCCTGCGCCATGCATTGCTGCTGCGCGAACGCCAGCCCGTGTATTGCGGCCGCACCCATGAACTCTTCGGCCGGACCGTCGAAGATCCACGCGAGCTGGCGGACCACCCGTTCGTCGTGTTCAGCAGCGGTGAGCCGGTGGTGCTGAGAAACTTTCGCACTCGCTACGGCCTCGGTCAGCGGATCGGCGGCAATGCCGACAACATGTTCGAGGCGGGCTGGCTGATCGGACTCGGCATCGGTATCGGCAATCTTCCCGAACCCATGGTGAATTCCATGTGGCCGGAGTTGTCCATGGTGTTGCCGTCGGCGCTCGTGCCCGAACTCGACATCTTTTTGATGTGGCGGGCGGATCTACAGGATCGGGCGGCCCAGTTGCTGGTCGACACGGTCCTCGAGCACGTGGCGCAAGAATCTGGCAGCGTGTCACTATAGGTTTGTTCTATGCCTGCCATAGCGCGATCGCGGCTATACAGGAGCTATGATTTTCTTTATCTAGTCGCTTCCATCTTTGCAATATGAGAGCGCTCGAAGACGACCATGCCTACCGCAGTCAACCATCGGCCCGATGATCTTGCCCTCGCGGCGGCGGAGCGTGTGGTCGCGGGCGCGAAGCACGTGGCCGAGCCGTTCGCAACCGCGGAAATGTTTCCCGCCGAAGCGTACACCGGCGCTGACTTCTGGCGTTTCGAACGCTGGGCGCTGTTCGAGCGTGAGTGGCTGTGCGTGGGCCACGTCAACCAGGTGCCGGCGGCGGGGGATGTGTTTCGCATCACCGTGCTCGATGAACCGCTGCTCATCACGCGCGACAAGACCGGTGCGATCCACGTGCTCTCGGCAATCTGCCAGCATCGCGGCCATCCCCTGCTCGACGGGCTGGGGGCACCGCCTGCAACCGGGGTATGCACCCGCGCCAAGCTTTTGATCTGTCCCTATCATTCGTGGAGTTACCAACTCGATGGTGCGCTGTACGGCGCACCGGGGATGGACCGCACGGCACCGCTCGCGGAATTACGCCGGCGCATCCGGCTGCCGCGCCTTCGTCACTGCGTCTTCCACGGGCTGATCTTCATCAATTTCGACGCCGAGGCAGCGCCCCTCGAGCCCACGCTTTCGCGGATGGCAGAGATGATCGAGGGATTCGGGCTCGCGGAACTCATCCCCACCGCGACGACCAGCAGGCGCATCGGTTCCAACTGGAAGCTGTACCAGGAAAACGCCCTGGAGCCGTACCACACCGACACGGTGCATCGCGCTTCGCACCACTCGGCGCCGTCGCGTCTTTCTTGCTTCTATGAACGAGCGGCAGGGGAGGGGGCCATCATGACCACTACCGGTTTCATCGACGCCAATGAATTGTTCAGCGCCGACGACGAGGCCGCGTTACCGCCCATCCCCGGTCTGTCCGCCGAACAAAACGGCAGACTCCTGTTCGTCGCCGTGCTGCCGTCGCTGTTCCTGGTGTTCGAGCCGAGCTCGGTCGTGGTGACGCTGGTCCTGCCCCTCGACGCCCAGTCCATGACGCTCGAAACGTTTTACCTGCATCCGCGCGCAACGACCGAAGTGGCGGGTTTCGCGCTGCGAGTGGAGAAACAACTGGCGGCCTTGCAGGTCATTCGCGGCGAAGACATCGTCACCCAAGAGGCCCTGCAGCACGGCCATCGGTCGCGATTCACCCCAGCGGGCACCTTGTCCTGGCTCGAGACGACGATTCCGCAGATGAACGGGTGGCTGCTGGAACGCTATCGTGCCGCCCTGCGCGAGGCCGATCCGGTCGCCGCCGAGTCCGCTGCCGCGGACCCGCAGGGCGCCGTGAGGTACGCCCGGTGAGCGTGTCGGCGGGTTGCCCGCCGGATCCACTGGCCATCGCGGCGGCGCAGCGCGTGCTCGAGGGAGCGCAGCGCGTCGGCGACCCCTTTGCCACCGCGGAATTGTTTCCGGCGGAGGCCTACACGGGTACGGACTTCTGGCGCTTCGAACGCTGGGCCGTGTTCGAGCGTGAATGGCTGTGCGTGGGCCACGTCAATCAAGTGCCGGCGCCGGGTGACGTGCTCACCATCACCGTGCTCGGCGAGCCGCTGCTCATCACCCGCGACGATACCGCGGCCATCAACGTGCTGTCGGCCATTTGTCAGCATCGCGGTCACCCGCTGCAGAGCGGCCTGGCGGCGCCGGCGAGCCCGGGTACGTGCCAACACGCCAGGCTCCTGATCTGCCCCTACCACTCCTGGAGTTACCGACTGGACGGCACCTTGAACGGCGCACCGGGAATGAGCAAGACCGCCCCCCTTGCAGAGTTGCGCGACCGTATCCGGCTGCCGAGAGTCGCGCACGAGGTGTACGACGGCCTGATATTCATCAACTTCGACCCGAGCGCAGCACCGCTTGCCCCCCGTCTGCGCACCATGTCGGCCATGATCGAGGGCTTCGGTCTCGCGGATCTTCGACCGACCGCCAGCATGCGCTTCGAGATTTGCTCGAACTGGAAGCTGTATCAGGAAAATGCGCTGGAACCGTACCATACGGATACGGTGCACCAGACTTCGCACAATCCGGCACCCGCCCGGCTATCGGTGTTCTACGACTGCACGCCCGAGGACGGTGCCATCGTCACCACCACCGGTTTTGCGCACAGCAACGAGCTCTACGCCAGCGCAAACCAGGTTGCGTTGCCGACGATTGCAGGACTTTCCGAACAGCAAAATTCACGCCTGCTGTTCGTCGCGGTGCTGCCGTTCCTGTTTTTGGTGTTCGAGCCGGGCTCCGTGCTGGTGACGCTGGCGCTGCCACACGACGCAGGGACGATGACGCTGCAGACGTTCACGCTGTATCCCGCCGCCGCCGCCGCCGTGGAGGGCTTCGCCGCGACGGTGGAAGCGCAGACTGCCGCGCTGCGCGCCATTCTCGAGGAAGACATCATCACTCAGGAGGCCCTGCAGCGGGGCCACCGATCGCGCTTCACCCCAGCCGGTACGCTGTCATGGCTCGAGAGCACGATACCGCAAATGAATCGATGGCTGGCGGAGCGCTATCGGGCCGCGCTCGACAAGGTCGCCGCAAACCCTCAGCCGAAATGAAACGCCGATACGGCCTTGCCCCAGATCTTGTCGCTGAATACGTGGCGACCGGGGTCGCCGGCGGCGACCATCAACGGCAGTAGATGCTCCTCGCGGGGATGACAGAGCCGCGCGTGCGGCGCAGCGCTCCACCGCGCGAGGGCGGCCTCGCGCTCCGCGATCGGTGCTTCACACAGGATATGGGCCAGCCAGCGATCGAATTCGGCCGCAGCGACACTCATGGCTTGATTATTCGACGAATCCCGCAATGCCCTGAGATTGTGGTAACTCAGCCCGCTGCCGATGATGGCGATGTTCTCGTCACGCAGCGGTGCGAGCGCGCGGCCTATTTCGATGTGACGAAGGGGATCCAAGCCGGACTGCAGCGACAGCTGAACGATCGGGATGTCGGCGTTCGGGAAAGCCACCTTCAAGGGGACGAACACACCATGGTCGTACCCGCGCTCCAGGTCTTCATCGCTCTCGATGCCCACCCCCGCCAACAACTGGCGCACGCGTGCCGCAACGGCCGGCGCGCCGGGTGCGGCGAACGTCAGGCGATAGGTCGACGGTGGAAATCCATGGTAATCGAACAGCAGAGCCGGGCGGGGTGCAGCGAGCACCGTCGGGCGCGGCATTTCCCAGTGTCCGGAGATGACCACCAGCGCCGCCGGCTTTTGCGCCATGAAACTCGGTAATGCGGTCAGGTAATGACGCATCGGTTCCCAGACCGTGGGGTTGTCGGCGGGCGGGTCCATGAAGAAACAAGGACCGCCGCCATGCGGCAGAAATATGGAGGGCTGTCGTTGTGAGTTCATCGCGTGAGGGTAGTGGAAATACGGTCCGTGTCTAGATGCCGCCGCACTATGACCCGCATAGAACGAATCTATCGCCGCCCAGCCTATGTCCGTCATTGGTTCGACCGGACTATACATCCCGTCAACGCTCAGTAAAATCCGGCATGCAAAGGTGCGGTAGCTCATCACACCTGGCTGCGAAAACACAAAAAGGTCAACGATATGAGTAGTGAAACTCCGGGCGCGGCAATGAAACCCGTGCCCGTCGACGTCGAAGCCGGCAAGACGTATTTCTGGTGCACATGCGGCCGCTCGACCAAGCAACCGTTTTGCGACGGTGCACACGGCCGGGAAGGCACGAGCATGGCGCCGCTCAAATGGCAGGCGCCGGAAGCGAAGACGGTCTATTTCTGCACCTGCAAGCAGACCAAGAATGCGCCGCTGTGCGATGGGTCGCACAAGGCTGATGCTGACCGGGAAGCAGTCACCGCCTGACCGCTTCCCGGCGGGGGGCGGCGCGGGCGCACTAGACTCGAGAGCATGAGCATCCCAGCC
>CAZZVN010000028.1:14602-23313 GCA_964657625.1 uncultured Steroidobacteraceae bacterium | reverse complement strand
GCCTCGCCACGAAGCTGCTGGTCGGCCCGGGCGCCGGATGAGACGGTTGCTCGCCGGTCACGCCGGCCGCACGCTCATCAAGCCGTCGTCGCCGAGCCCAGCCCGCCGCCGCAGGGCGCGCAGCGCACCTGCCCGCCCGCGTAGGTACGCCTCGAGAAAGTCTCCGGTCAGGGCGGCGCTCTGCTGCAAGGCGGGAAGCTCGGCTTCGGCGTCCGGTCGTCGACGACAGATCAAACCGCCGAAATAATGATCGACCCCGTGACCGACGAGAATCCAGCGATCCGGCCGGCCGGCAAACCCCACCGTGCGCAGGTGCCAGTCGTCGACGAAGCCCGGCAACACGTCACGATCGCCGGTCTGCAACAGGCTCGGCACGCGCACGCTCTCCCAGGCGTCGGCGGGGACGAAACCGGCGAGTGTTCCCGGCGGCGACAGCGTGATACAGGCGGCGACATGTGCGGTGCCGTCGCGCAGCGCACTCAAATCGCCCGGCGACTCGGCGAGGGTGGCACCGGCCAACGCCTGCGCCACCACCGCGCCGAAGGAATGTCCGGCGGCGCACATGCGCTGCCACTCGAGCCGCGCGCCCCGACGCGCCGCCAAGGCATCGAAGGGCGTCCGATGGCGCACGGGCAGCAGGGCATCCGCCACCCGGCTACGCCACAACTCCCCATGACCGACCTTGCGCTGGGTGGCGGGGGGACCGGTGTCGATGTGGTTCGCGCCAATCACGAGATGACCACGCGCCGCCCACGGCAGCCAGAAGCCGTCGTAATCCGCGTTGGAGGAGTTGGCGCCGTGGGAGAACAGCACCACCGGCCAGGCCGAGCCGCGGGCGGGAACCACGATCCGGTACTCGCTCTGTCGACCATCCGGGTGAGCGAGGGTCAGCGTCTCCACCCGAGGCGCTGGCTGCTCGCCCGCAAGCCGCCCACCGAGGCAGGCTGGCAAGGCCGCGCCCGCACCGATCAACACCATCCGACGACTCAGGATCACGGCGCCAGTATAATCCGGACGGGGGCGAAATTGTTCGACGCCAGCCCCCTCATGCTGCTCAGCGATCGAGGGGCGGGAACTCGTCCAGGCGGCGCTGCGTCAATCTCAGAAGAGGGAAGCCGTGGGTCAGTTTCAACGATATCGCCCGCTACGTCAGCGCGGCCCAGGGCGCCGCCGGCCGGGCGGCGGCGGGCCGTGACCTCTGCGCCGGCCAGTATGTCTCGCTGTGCGTCACCGATACGGGCACCGGCATGACACCCGAGATCACTGCACGCGCTTTTCGACCCGTTCTACACGACCAAGCCTCTGGGCGTCGGCACCGGCGAGGTGGTTCTGGTCGTGGACGATGAGCTGACATCGGGATGTTGGTCATCGAGTTGTTCGAGGAATCAGGCTAAAGCCATCGTGGAGGGCTGAACATTCGCGACGCGTCCGCCGTGGCGGTCTTGGAGTCCGGCACCATGCGCAGCGTGAGCCGGCGGCTGGTGCCGTTCCTGTTCGCCATGTACGTGGTCAACTTCCTCGATCGCACCAACGTGAGCCTCGCCGCATTGCAGATGAACGAGCGGCTGCGTTTCGGTCCCGCCGTGTTCGGTTTCGGCGCCGGCATTTTCTTCGTCAGCTACGCACTCTTCGAAGTGCCCAGCAATCTCGTGCTCGTGCGAGTGGGTGCACGCCCCTGGCTGGCACGCATCATGGTGACCTGGGGGCTGCTGGCGGCGGGCATGCTGTTCGTCAGAACGCCCCTGCAGTTCTACGCCGTCCGGTTTCTGCTCGGCGTGGCGGAAGCCGGGTTCTACCCGGGCGTCATGCTCTATCTGAGCCGTTGGTTTCCCCACGCTTATCGCGCGCGCTCCATTGCCGCCATCGCGATCGCAGTTCCTCTGGCGCAGGCGCTTGGCGGTGCGCTCGGCGGCAGCCTTCTGAAGCTGGACGGTACGGCGCATCTGGCGGGATGGCAATGGTTGTTCCTCGTGGAGGGGCTGCCCGCGGTTCTGCTCGGTGTGGTCGCGATGTTTTATCTGACGGAGCGGCCGATGGACGCGGCGTGGTTGACGCAACACCAACGCCGATGGCTGGTCGACACGTTGTACCGCGAGGAGCAAGCGCTGCCGCCGGCGGCGGATTCGCCGGTGTGGGCCGCCTTCGTCAATCCCTTGACCTGGCTGCTGGCACTGCCGTACTTCGCGAATTTCATGATGGCGACGGCCTACATCACGTGGGCACCCCTGTTGATCCGCGAGGCGCTCGGCACCCGGGATACCGTGACGGGCTTCATCATGTCGGCCATCGCGGTGGTGTCCATCGCGTTCTACCGGCTCGCCGGCACGCTCTCGGACGCGCGTGACGAACGCTACGGGTTCGCTGCGTTGGGCCTTGTCTTCATGCTGGTGGGCTGTCTGGTGGCGGCCATCGCGCCGCAGCCCGTGCTCAAAGTCTGCGGGCTTGCGCTCATACCCTTCGGGGCCGGCATATTCTTACCCTCGTTCTGGTGCCTGCCACCCCGCATCGGCGGAGGCCGCACGGGTGCGACGGCCGTGGCCATCGTCAGTGCCGTGGGCGCGAGCGGCGGCCTGTTCGGCGCGGCGCTCATCGGCTTGTTCAAACAACTGACCGGCAGTGATGCCGGCGCCTTCGAGACGTTGGCCGGCATCGGCGCGGCGGCGTGTGTCCTGTGTCTCGTGCTGCGTCAGCGGCAAGTACTTCGCGCCGTCGCTCACCACTTGTAGCGCGCTTGCAGCGCCCAGTTTGACGGCGCCTGTTTCTGGACCAGGGTGCTGCCGAGCGACACGGGGAGGTTCAGGGTATACGCGATGATGGTCGTGCTGGTCAGATTCTTGCCGATGGCATCGACGGCCCAGCGGCCGTTCGGCGACTCCAACGTGAGGCGCCCGTCCAGACGGGCGTAGCCGCCTTGCTCCATGGTCGCATCGTCGCGCGGGTCCAGGAAGTAACGAGAGCTCAAGATACCGGTCAGCTCGCCGACCAGCCGGTAATCGCCGGGCAGCTCGAGGGTGTAGGCGCCCGACAGGTTGCCGCTCCACTTGGGCGAAAACTCGGTTGGCCGGCCCGACAGGTCCTGTACCTGGAAGCCTTCCAGGGTTTGTATCTGCGACGGCGTCTGGTTCGGATTCTCGACGTAATAGGCATCGAGGTAGGTGATGTCGGCGGACAGGCGCAGGCTGCGCGTGGCGGCCCATTGGGTGTCGAGCTCGACGCCCTGCGATCTGGAGGCCGCGGCATTGCTCACCAGAGAAATGAAGCTGCCCGCCGCGTTGGCGATGCTGGTGGCGATCTGCAGGTCCGTGTAGTCGCTGCGAAAGACGGCAACGTTCGCAATGAGGGTGTGCTCGAGCCACTCGCTCTTCAAACCGATCTCGTAGGCGTTGACCCTCTCCGGGGCGAACGGGACGTTGGCGGCGACGCCGGTGGTGTCGGCCTGATTGAATCCGCCGGCCTTGAAGCCGCGCGCATACGAGGCGTACGCCATGACGTCGGCATCGAACTTGTACTGCAGGCGGGCGGAGGGCATCAGGGCGTGATCGGAACGCGAGCCGCTCAGGGTGTTGGCGACGCCGAGATTCAAGGTTTGCGCGAGCGCCTGCAGGTTGTCCGGCAACGCCACCACCGACCCGTAGGTTTCGGTGCCCGTCCCGTAAAAGGCACGCTTGGTGTAGCTCTTCGCGACCACGCTGCCGCGCAGCCCGGCGCTGAGCTTCAGCTGCTCGGTGACATTCCAACTCACGGAACCAAAGGCCGAATAAACGTGTTCGGGCTGGGTGTACTCGACGTCCGTCGCGATCGGCAGATAGGGCAGCAACGGCGCGTACGCAGGGTTGGCCTCCACCACACCGTCGAGCGAAGGGTACGTGGTGTCCGCCCGCACGTAGAGACTGTCGGTCTGGTAATAGAGACCGGCGAGATACTCGAGCCGCTGGCCGCCCGGGCCGGCGATGCGAAATTCCTGGCTGAACTGGCGGTAATGCTCGGGATTCGACACGTCGGTCTGCGCCTGCGGTGTCACCGAACCGTCGAGGGTGTAGTCGTTTTGATAGCCGTAGAACCCTGACACCGAGGTGAGGGTCAAGGCCGATTGGCGATAAGTCGCGGTGATCGCCGCATCGGTGGTGTCGAGGAATATGTGTGCGGGCAGCTCGTCGTTCTCATTGCTGCGCAGCCCGGTGGGCAGGCCCTGCGCGAGTGCCTGCGCACAATAGCCTCTTGCGACGAACGGGGTCTGCGGCGGGCAGTTGGCGATCTGGGCGAACAGACCTGAATAGTTGAGGCTGCGGCCCTTCTCGAACTTGGCGAGCACGTCGAAATCCTCGCTCGGTTTGTACAGCGCGGAAAGCCGGCCGGCCAGGTTGCGTTGGTCGGGCGCCTTGCTGCCGGTGTACAAGTTTCGTTCCCAGCCGTTCTCACCGTTGTAGGTGAATGCGGCACGCAATGCCAATTGGTCGTTGATGGGAATGCCCGTCGCGCCTTCCGCAGCAAACTGGCCTTCCTGTCCGTACAGTACGCGTGCCCAACCGTCGGCGGTCTGGTCGGGCTTCTTGGTGACGATGTTGAACGCGCCGGCGATGGCGTTGTTGCCGAAAAACGTGCTCTGCGGACCTTTCAGGACTTCGACATGGTCCAGGTCCAGGAACGAGGTGCCGCTGGTGCGCGATCGGCCGTGATACACGTCGTCGATGAACATGCCCACCGACTGGTCGAAACTCGCATTGAGGCCGGAACCGATGCCGCGGATGTAATAGTTGCTGGACCGGCCGGCGGCGCCGACGTACACGGACGGAATCGTGTGCGTAAGGTCGGTGAGGGAATTGAGGTTCTCGTCCTGGAGCGTCTGGCCAGGCACCACTACCGCAGAGATGGGGACGTCCTGCAAACGCTCCTGGCGGCGCTGCGCGGTGACGACGACCTCCTCCAGCCCCGAACCTTCGCCCGCAGCAACTGCCTGTGACCAGGTCGTGAAGGGTGCGAGCAGCAGATACGCACCGCAGCCACCAGCCAAAATCTTAAGGTGGCCCAACGCCGCACGCTTCTCGTTATTCATGAGTCTCCCCGTTATTGCAGCGCCGCACGAGTACTTTTAGTGTTTGCGACGATCGATCCAGCCCGGGGGAAGTCTCTCGGAGTCCACGTCGACATGTCAATTCATATTGACATTTTAATTGTAATTTACATTGTCGCCGGACCTAAGCGGCGGCCGTATTGGCGTTGCGTGCATCTAAAGTGACAGCACGCGCGTATTCACCAGTAAGATGAATATTTCATACTGCTTACGCCCTCGATGAACCCAGACGGACTGATGATCACACGCGAGATGCCACGCATGAGCGCCGGGATCCCGATCGCCGCCATCCTGTTGGCCGGCATCGCGTCGTTCGCGTCTCACGCGGAGCCTGCGGCCTCCGGCCCCTTGACCGAGATCACCGTGACCGCCGCCCGACTCGAACTCTTGGGCACCGCGTCGACCGCGAGCGAGGGAGTGGTCACGAACCAGGAGTTGCAGCTGCTGCCTGCCTACCGGCCCGGCCAGCTGCTCGAGACCGTGCCGGGACTCATCGTGACGCTGCACAGCGGAGAGGGCAAGGCCAATCAATTCCTGTTGCGCGGCTACAATCTCGATCACGGCACCGATCTTGCGACGTACGTCGACGGCATGCCGATCAACATGCCCACCCATACCCACGGTCAGGGCTACACCGACCTTAATTTCATGATTCCGGAGCTGGCCGATTCGATCAGCTACACCAAGGGGCCGTATTACGCCGACGTCGGAGATTTCGGAGCGGTGGGTTCGTTGCGCGTGGGCTATCGGGACGTCATCGACGATCAAGTATCCGCGAGCGTCGGCACGCGCAGCTTCCAGCGGCTGTTCGGCTCCGGCACTCTGGCGCTGGGCGAGGGGCATTTTCTAGCGGCCCTGGAAGCCCAGCACTACGACGGGCCTGGCGTGGTGCCGGACGACGCGCGCAAGGAGAGCACGGTGCTGCGTTACAGTACGGGGGACGAGTTGAATGGCTATTCCGTCACCGCCATGGCCTATCACAACGTGTGGACCAACAACACCGACATCCCGGTGCGGGCCATCACGGAGGGCGCGGTGGCGAATCGCTACGGTTCACTCGATCCCACGGATGCGGGTCGTGCCTGGCGCTCCAGCCTCTCCTTCGACGAGCATGCTTCGTTGGCCGCCGGTCAGCTGACGACGGGCGCATTCCTCATCGACAATCAACTCCATATGTGGAATGACTTCACCCATTACCTGGTGAACCCGGACACCGGCGATCAGGAACTGCAATACGAGAATCGTCGCGTGGTGGGCGGCCGGGCGCAGTTCACGCTGCCGGTGGCCGTGGGCGGGATCGCGACTCAACTCTCGATCGGTGTCTCGATGCGCGATGACAGCGTGCGTCTGGGCCGCGCGCCGACGATGAGCCAGATCCGTCTGGCGACGGCGAACGATCCGCCGTCTTTTTTCAACGAAGACCAGGTGTACCTGTTCGCAGGAGCGGTTTATGCGCAGGCCATCACGCATTGGACGCCGCAGTTTCGCACCGTGCTCGGCTTTCGCGAAGATTACCAGCATGGCACGGACGAAGATTACCTGGCCGCGTTGCACGAGACCGCGGGATACTCCAACTCGGGAACGGTGAGCCAGGCGCTGCCGCAGCCCAAGGGCAGCCTTATCTACACGGTGAACGATGGGCTGGAGGTGTACGCAAGCGCCGGGCGCGGATTTCACAGTGCCGACGTACGCGGCGTGCTGCAGGATGAACACCCGACGCTCGGACTGCCACGTACGGCACTGCTGTCCAAACAGGAGGGACAGGAAGTGGGTCTTCGCGCGGCGCCTCTGCCCAAGCTCACGATGACCCTGGCGTTATACAACCTGTGGCAGCAGTCCGAGACCGTCATCAATCCGGACGTGGGCTCCGACACCGCCGGTCCGCCGAGCCGCCGCTACGGCGTCGAGCTCAACCTGACGTATCAAATCACGCCATGGCTCGAGCTGTACGGCAGCGTATCGGGTAATCATGCGCGATTTACGCACCCCTTCGACGATGGCACCGGCCATGCGGGCGACTACATCACCGATGCGCCGCGGGTGACCGGCTCGGTGGCGCTATACCTCACGAATCTTGGGTCCTGGAGCGGGGGCCTCGACGTCCGCTATCTGGGAGACTATCCGCTGTCTTCGGGACCCTGCAACGACGCCGCGGCCGTTCACGATTTTCCCGGAGTCGCCACGTCTTGCGCGAACGCGCCCACTGCGTCAGACCAGGTCAACGGCAAGGGATTTGCGGAAGTGAATCTCGATGTAAGCCGTGCGTGGCCCGGCAGGTGGAGCACCTCGTTGGGCATCTACAATCTTCTGAATACGCACGCCGCGGCGGCGCAGTTTTGGTACGTCGACAGACTGCGCACCGAGACCGGCACGGATCCCGACGGCCGCGCCGACGTACACGAACATCCTCTGGAGCCCATCATGGCGCGCTTCACCGTGACCAAGAAATTCTGATAGCGTCCTTCACCATGAATAGCGCGCGAGTCAAATAGGTGGCCGCCGGAGCGCAGGTCGCGCATGGGTTGGCCGCCGTGCTGGCACTCGGGGTTTGCGCGCAGGCGCTGTGCGCCGAATCCCCGCTGCGGCCGCCGCGCGTCTGGGGTCCGTTGCAGGAGCTGCCGTCCGACGGCTCCGCGGTCATCGGCTACAACGCGGTGGTCACGGCCCATTCCACCGACACGCTGGCGGACATCGCCCGGCGCTACGGGTTGGGGTACGACGAGATTGCCCGCGCCAACCCGGGCGTCGACGTGTGGCTGCCGGGCGAGGGTACGCGCATCCGGTTACCCGGCCGGCACACGCTGCCGCCAGGCGTGCGCGAGGGGGTGGTGGTCGATGTCGCCGAACGTCGGCTGTACTACTTTCCGAAGCTACCCCAAGGCGACACGCCGCGGGTCATCACCTATCCGGTGAGCATCGGCAAGCTGGGCGCGAGCACGCCACTCGGAACGACCGTCATCACCGCCAAGGTGGAACATCCTTCCTGGTATCCGCCGGCAGCCGTCCGTCGCGACCATGCGGCGCACGGTGAGCGGTTGCCGGCGGTCGTCGCCCCGGGACCCGATAATCCGCTCGGCGATTTCATGATGCGACTCGGCTTCGGTGATGGCGCCTACGAGATTCACGGCACCAATCATCCCGTGTCGGTGGGCATGGCGGCCACCAACGGGTGCATCGGCTTGTACCCGGAGGATATCGCCGCCTTGTTCGCGATGGTGCCGGTGGGCACGCCGGTACGCCTCGTCAAGCCACCGGCGGTTGGTGGCGCACGGCGCTGACGTGGATCAGCGCTGCGCCGAGGTGCTGGTTTTGCCCAGCTGGTACCGCGCACAGGTTTCCTTCGCGGTGTAGGTGTCGGGGAACGGCGGCTCGTTGCATTTACGGCGCGTATCTTCATCCAGCGTGGGAAATTCGTTGTTGAGCACGAAGCGCGTCCACGCGTCTTTTTCGTCGCGCCGGCAACCGGCCGCGAACGACACGCCGTTCCTCTCGCCCACGGAGTTGGCGCAATAGGACGCGATGTGATCGGCGGCCTGTGGGTCGCTCTTTCTCACGACTGCGAGGTCGTCCGCAGCCGCCGGGCCTCCTGTGTCCGCGACCAGGGGAGTTGCAGTCGGCGATGCAAGCCCGGGGACAGCGT
>CAZZVN010000028.1:0-14502 GCA_964657625.1 uncultured Steroidobacteraceae bacterium | reverse complement strand
CCTGTGTCCGCGACCAGGGGAGTTGCAGTCGGCGATGCAAGCCCGGGGACAGCGTTCGAGTTCGCGTCGGGCGCGGGCACGACGGGCGTCGGCGCGGCCGGCGTTGCTGTGGCGGGGGCTGCCGCAGACCCCGCATTTACCGGTGCTGCGGGCCTCTGTTGCGGGTCGGTCGCGTCGGCGTCGGATTCAGGCTCCGGCGCAGCCACGGAAGGCGGGATCATCGACACCCTGCGCCCGGACGCTGGCGTCGAGTGCAGCATTGGCGCGCGCGCGGTTGCCGGGCCGGGTGTCGGCGTCGCGACCGCCGCCACGGACCCCGCTGCACGCGGTACGTGCGCGCGCGGTGTCGCGGTCGTGGCAGCGGAGTCCGGCGACGGCGACCCGGTGGCCGCGGCGGGCGTGGTAGACGCGGCGGCCACCAGCGCCAACATGCACCGGCTGCCGACCGGCACGCCGTCGATGCCGCGCATCGAACCGCATTGGATGTCGACGTTCTGGCCCCGCGCGAGCTGGGCGGCAGCCGCAGTCTGATCGTCGGTCAGCGTCATGTCGGCTCCGCGCTCATGGTTCGTCGCGAGCTTCACGACCGGATGGCCGGCTGCATCCTCTTCGATCGAGGCGATTTTGCCGCTGACGCGGATGTTGCCGTTGCCGATCCGGGTCTGGGTCGCGACGCCGTTCGCGTTGTAGTCCTGATACAGCTGCTCGGCGGTGGTCTGATAGACGGCGGGCGTGGCCCGCCCGTCATCGCCCGAGCGGTCGAGCGCCATACCCGATGCCGACCGCGGGGTCATACGCCACAGCGTCGAGCCGAGCATGCCTAGAAAGGCGAGCGTCAACACGATGCCGATGATCTTCCAGCGCGGAGCCCCGACCGCGGCAGTGGCGGACGGCGCGCCGCAGTGAGGACAGCTCGTCTGGGGATGCTCCCGCGCGTTCAAAACCGAAATCCCAGCCGGATGGGGATGAACTGGGTCTTGTCGCTGTTGGGCAGGATGCGCAGGAAACGGGCTTCGATGAAAAACGAGCCACGATCGGCAACGGCCGTCTCCCAGCCGATGCCGGCGTTCCAGGCGTTGTGCCAGCCACTGGTGGTGCGCTGCGCCGTGGTGGCGACGGAATACCCATCGGGACCGCAGCGAAAAAACGGACAGACCGGGCCTTCGATCAAAGACACCTGACGCAAATCCGTCTGTTCACGGTAGCGGCCCGCGCCGCCGAAGAGGTAGAGCTTGGAGCGCCCCGATCGATGTGCCAGATCGAGCTGCAGATCGGCATCGCCGCCGTAGATGTTTTCGTGCCCCGACGTGTAACCCGCGCCCCCGGCGTTCAGCAGACCCTCGCGCGCTCTGAATCGGTTGTAGCTGCCGTCGATCCGCAGCCCGATCGGCAGCGCCGAAGTCGGAAACCAGCTGAGCCCCAGACCGACGTTGGCGCCGTTGTCGAGGTTATCGCGCGTCGCTCCGGAGGTGATGTCATAGCCACCGTCGATCTGCACGGCAAAGGGGTGATACTTCAGTTCCGGTGGCGCAGGCGCCGCGTAATGCTCGATGAACGCGGGTCTCGAGTAAGGCGCAGGCGTCGGCGGTGGGGTGACCGGCGGGGCGGGCGACGTCGTCTGCGCCGGGAAGCTCACGCTGTAGCCGCGCGCCTCCAGACAGGCGGCCATGGCGCGCTGGTAGTTTTCACGCCGCGCGGCGCTCTCGGCCGACGGCACCCCGCCACCCGGCGCACTCGGATCGAATCCGCTCTGAGAGTTTGCCCAGGTGTAACACTCGTAGCGATCGCGCGACTGCTGCTCCTCGGTCTGACCCGTCTTCGGGTAGATGAAAACCCGGGAAGAGCCGCTTGCCGGAGCCGTGTCCGGCGCGATCGACGGGGCGGGGGACTGCGCGCCTGCGTGCGCACACAACGCGAATGAGAGCAGTGCCCCCGGCAGCCGGATGGATCTGGCCATAGGATCTACCTCCGCATGGATAGCCGCGATTACACCGCCGTGGTCCAGACGACGCAGGCGCATCTCAATATGCAACCCTCATCGAAAAAATAAAATAAATCCACGTTGCAACTCCGCCAGGCAGCCGTACGCGCCCTTTCGTCGTATCGGCGCAACGCTGGACTGCGTGGAACACCGACGTTTTTTACACTCCTTAACATTCCAGGGGTGCCTGGCGCTGGCGCGTGTTCAGAAGTCCCGCGACAAAATCAGTTCCAGCACCCAGTAATCCGACGCACCGGGGAGGCCCGCGCCACGCCCGCCTTCACGCCGACCGCTTTCGTATGGACGTCGACGACGGCGAACAATTGATGGTTTGTCGCGAGGCGCAGAGAGGCACGCGTCAGGCCGTCAGTTGACGAATGGCGTCTTTCAACGATCGCGCCGCCTCGTCGTACAGCCGCCAAGGTTTGGATTTATCGAGCAGCGCCGCTCCCGTCCGCACCGTGTAACGCAAAGGATCGAGCGAGGCCGTCACCTCTTTCCAGTGGATGGGCATGGAGATCGGGGCGCCCTGGCGTGCACGGGAGGATAATACGGCGACCGCAGTCGAGCTGCGATCGTTACGCAGGTAGTCGAGGAAAATACGTCCCACCCGGTCCTTCTTGGACATGGTGTCTAGGTATCGGGCGGGAGAATCGTGCGCCATCTGCGCACACATGACGTGCGCGAAATTCTTGGCGGCCGGCCACGCCACGGCGCTTTTTCCGCCCGTCAGCGGCGTGACCACGTGCAGACCTTTGCCACCGGTCGTCTTGCAGAAGGATTCCAGACCAATCTTGTGCAGTCGCTCGCGAATTTCGTGAGCCGCGGTGATGACCGCCGCGAATTTTACATCCGGTGCAGGGTCCAGATCGAAGACGAGCCGCCCGGCGACTTCCGGATCGCCCGGTGCGCAGTTCCAGGGATGAATCTCCAGCGCCCCGATCTGCGCCACCGCCGCGAGTGCCTCGACGCGATCGATTTGCACGTAGGCTGCCTTATCCCCTTTTACCTTGACCAGGGTAAACAGGTTCGAGATACCGGCCATCGCGTGGCGTTGAAAGAACTGCTCTCCTGTGACACCGTCCGGCGCACGCACCAATGAACAGGGTCTGCCCTTGAGGTGCGGGAGCAGCCAGCTCCCGACCGTTTCATAATAATGGGCGAGGTCATGTTTGGTGACCGGTTGGTCGTCGTTCGCGTCGGGCCATAACGCCTTGTCGGGCTTCGACAGGGTCACACCCATGACCGATGCCACTCCCGGCGGAGCTGTGGCCGCCCTGGTCGCTTTCGCAGGAGCCTGATGCTTCGCAGTCTTTTTCGACGCAGCCTTCACCCGTGCCGCCAACCTCTCGTCGGGCACATCCTGGTCGGACTGTACGGGACTCGGCAACTCCGCCACCACCTCGGCGGCCGGCTTGTCACGTCGAAGCCCCTTGAAAGACGCCTGGCGGATCATGCCGGTGGCGGTCCAGCCGGCAAATTCGATTTCCGCCACAAGCGTTGGATCGAGCCAGCGGATGTTTTTCTGCTGCGCGGGCGCGTTGGCACCCGCGAAGGGGCTGCGGTCACGTGTCAACTTCTTCAAGGTCGGCAATAATTTGGCCGCGACTTCAGCGCCGTAACCGGTGCCGATGCGACCCACGTAGACCAGATGTCCGTCGCTCATGACGCCTGCGAGCAACGAGCGCAGGGTTCCGCCCTCGGTGTTCCAGCCCCCCAGCACTACTTCATGCCCGGCGCGACACTTGGCCTTGGTCCAAGCGCCGGATCTGCCCGAAACATAAGGCGCGTCCAGCTTTTTGGAGACGATTCCCTCCAGATGCATCTTGCAGGCCGAGAGCAGCACCGTGTCGGCGGTCGATTCGAAGTGCGCAACGTAGCGCATCGACGCATCCAAGTCCGCCTTTGCGAGCAACCGTTCGAGTCGTGCCTTGCGATCGGACAGCGGCAACCGGCGCAGGTCCTTGGACCCATCGACCAGCAGGTCGAATGCGAAGAACACCAGGTTCTCGGAGCTGTTCTCGGACAGCGCCAGCTGCAGCGCTGCGAAGCTCGGCATCTGGTCATGATCGAGCGCGCAGACCTCACCGTCCAGGATGCAATCGGGCAGTCGCGCGGCGCTTTTCGCAATCGCCGCAAACTGTTCGGTCCAATCGAGACCGCTTCGGGTGCGGACGCAAACCGTGTGATCCTGCACGCGCAATTGCGTCCGATAGCCATCGAGTTTCACCTCGTGCGCCCACCCGGCCGTCGCGGGCGGTCTGTCGACCAACTTGCACAGTTGCGGCGGGATGAATGTCGGCAGGGACTTCAGCGCCGGAGCCTTCGGCGAGGCGTCCTTTACGCGTCGCGCGGGCGCCGGTGCGGCCAGAATGCTTCGGGTTTTGTCGTCGCGATTGCTGCGCCACACGGCGTCGGACTTCACCTGCGCGGCCGCCAGCATGAACGACACCGGTGCTTTGCCTGTTGCCGCCGTGATCTGATTCATCGAGCGTCCCGAGGCCACCGAGCGGTCCAGCTCGAGCAGGGTCTGTGCCGCGCCGGGTTTTGCGAATTCGTCACGATGTTTGATCAGCAGCCAGTTGGTCCGCTTCGTGCCGAAGCGGTCGTTCTTGATGCGCACCAGAACCCAGCTGCCCTGCAGACGCTTGCCCAAGAGTGTGAATTTCAAATCGCCGTCGCGCAGTGCGTCATTCGGGCTCTTGGTGTCTGCGGGGATCCAATAGCCGCGATCCCATAGCTGTACCGTCCCGCCGCCGTATTGGCCGTCCGGTATCGTCCCCTCGAAATCACCGTAATCGAGCGGATGATCTTCGACCTCGACCGCCAGCCGCTTGTCGCCCGGGTCGATGGAAGGACCCTTGGTCACCGCCCACGATTTGAACACGCCATCCAATTCGAGTCGTAGATCGTAGTGCAGATGACTTGCCGCATGCTTCTGGATGACGAACCGCAGGCGGTCGGACGGGGCAACGGCCAGGCGACCGCTGGGCTCTTTGGTTTGGGAGAAGTCGCGTTTTTCCCGATATCGACCCAGAGAAGCTCGCGCTCCCGACGGGGCCCGCGTCTTTGCCATGGTGGGGTGCCCTCAAAAGCGCGAGCGGCGGCGATTCAAACCCCAAAGAGAGGCCGTCAGCACCGTCGCGATCGACACCCAGGCGAGAAAGGGGACACCGGCGCGAGCCGCCATCTTATCCACGGGTCTGGCCTCGCGAACGAAACCCGCGCCGGTCGCGATCATCGTCGCGGCGGCGACGGTGCTGAGCCCCAGGCTGCGATGTTTGAAGAACAACCGACCCCATCCCCCGATCATGAAGGTATTCCAGGATAGTAGGGCGAGCGCACGCCTGCGATGCTCAGTCGGTGCGGCGCGCACGAGCCGATAGGCAGCGAGCGCCAAGCCTGCCTCGATGGCGTTCCAGGCGACGGGGATGACCCAGTCGGGGGGTTTGAACGCAGGCTTCCGCAAACCCAGATACCAGGCGAGTATGCGGGGATGATTGGGAGTCGGCGTGCTCGACGCGCTCAACGCCAGGGGCACGATGAACGCCCCCGACGCCAGGGCTCCGGCGACAGTCGGGGGTAACCGCTGCCGCGAGGGGTCGTCAGACCAGGCGTCGCGGCGCATCGACATGCATCGGGTCCAACAGCGGAGACGACGGATCGGGGGGAAGATTCTCACCACGCGGGGGCAGCCGCACGGAAGAGCCCCCCATGGCGCTAGGTCCCCGGAACGAAAACGACAAGATCAGCAACGCGGCGAAGGGTCCGCCGATGATCCAAAGCGGTATGAATAGACCCATGTTCCGACTCCTGCATGACGTAGTTGATTCACGTTCACAGTTTATGCTGTGGCAGCGTCTCTCCCGCGTCATGAAAGCCCAGTCTTGATGTCGGACTTCATGCTCAACGAACCAGGAAAACTCCATGCTCAAAATTCATCACCTAGGCGTCTCCCAGTCGGAGCGGATCGTATGGCTCTGCGAGGAACTCGATGTCCCGTACGACTTGGTGAAATACGAGCGTGACCCGGTCACGCGCCTGTCGCCGCCGGCTTTGAAGGCGTTGCACCCGCTCGGCGCGGCTCCGCTCCTGGAGGTGGATGGAATGCTGCTGGCCGAGTCAGCCGCCATCGTCGACTTCATACTCGCGCGCCATGGTGGTGGGCGTCTGCAGCATGGCCCGGATCACCCCGATTTCGTGGCCTATCTTTATTGGTTTCATTTTGCCAACGGCAACCTTCAGCCGGTGATGGGCCGGTCCATGATCGTCGCACGCTGCGGCTTGAAAGCGGACCATCCAGTGTTGGCGTCGGTACGGGAGCGCTTGGACAGAGTGCTCGTGCTCATCGACGCGCGGCTGGCGAACAGCGACTTTCTCGCCGGCGCAGATTTCACCGCGGCTGACATCATGAGCGTCTTTTCGCTGACGACGATGCGTTCGTTCCATTCTGTCGACCTCGGTCCCTATCCCAATATCCGCAGCTATTTACAGCGAATCGGCGCACGGCCGGCGTATCAACGGGCAATGGCCAAGGGCGACCCGGAGTTGACGCCGTTGCTCGACTGACATCGGGGCCATCCACGTCAGCATCTTCCGAGGGTCGATGGCGATTGCCGCCTGCATATCGTTCCATCGATACGACGGAGAATGCCGCATTTACCAGACATAGGACACGGATCATGGCGCAGCAATTGACGGGAGTGAGAGTGGCGATACTGGCGACGGATGGTTTCGAGCAGTCGGAGCTGATGGAACCGCGACGTTCGTTGCAGGAAGCGGGCGCGGCCACCGACGTGGTCGCCCTCAAAAGCGGCAAGATTCAAGGCTGGAATCACACCGAGCAGGGCGAAACTGTAGAGGTCGACGAAACCGTCGACTCGGTGGACGCCAAGGATTACGATGCGCTGCTGCTACCCGGCGGCGTCATGAATCCGGACTCGCTGCGTATGAATCCGCAGGCTGTTTCCTTTGTCAAGTCATTTTTCGAGGCTGGCAAGCCGGTGGCAGCGATATGCCACGGACCGTGGACGCTCATCGAGGCCGGTGCGGTCGAGGGCCGTACACTGACGTCGTGGCCATCGCTCAAGACCGACATTCAAAACGCGGGGGGTGTCTGGGTCGATCGGGAAGTGGTGGTGGACGGAAATCTCGTCACGAGCCGCAATCCGAAGGATATCCCCGCTTTCAATCGGGAGCTCGCCAAACTGTTCGGCACCGCGCACTCGCGGGCAGCGTAGGGGCGACCCGAGCGGGGATAGCACCGACGGGCGTCGCGCCCGACGGTGTTTCGCCTAGTCCGCGATCCCCAGTTTTTGGAAGGCGTCGACGACGGTGGGGGATAGTGCCTTGGCCGTTGCCATGTCCGCCCGGCCGTCGGCCGTCCTGCCGCGTCTCAGCTTTGCAACGCCACGACCGTAGAGCGCGCCTGCGTCCTTGGGGCGTGTCACGAGCGCTGCATCGAAGTCGGTGATGGACCTGTCATAGTCGCCGAGCCGCAAGCGGACCAATCCGCGAAAGCTCAGCACCGCATCGTCGAACGGATCGGCTTTGTTGGAGCGCTTCAAGGCCTCATTACAGTCATCGAGGGCCTTGGGCAGATCCTGGCCAAGTCGGGCCCGAATCTGACATCGTTCGCCCAGGGCGTACACCATGCGAGCATCGACTGCATGCGCAGCCGTCCATAAATTCACTTGCTCCAGCGCCTGCGGCAGACGGTTAGCCCGAAGATAGACCCGGGACATGCGTAAACGCGCATCCGCCTCCTTCGCCGCGTCCCGATTGGCCGCGTCGAGGTCGTCGACCGCGAGCAACGGCGCATGCCGGCCTTCGAGCTGCAACTCTGCCCGTGACACCAGCGCGGGCACATGATCGGGCTTCAATTGGATGGCGCGACTGAAATCCGCGAGGGCCGGTCCGGGTTCGCGGTTCTGCAGGTGTGCGAGGCCACGCTCATAGAAATAATCCGGCTCGGTGGGTGCAAGTTCGCACGCCCGATCGAGATCGGCGAGCGAATGCACGTAGTCGCGGCGCGCGGCCAAGGCCGTGCCACGGCGGCTGAACTCCGCGGCATCCTTCGGTTCGTCCGCACGCGGGAGCGCAGGGGCGTCCGCGGCAGCCGGTGCCGCCTCCGGCACAGTGCCCGTCTCGGGAGCAGCGGCGCCCGTCTGTGCGGACGTAGGCGTCGGTGGGGGCATCGGCGACGTGGCATTCGGTACGGCAGCGTGCGACGCGGTCAAATTGAATACCGGCCCACCGTTATAGGTGAAAAACAATTTATGTTGCCGGTTCGAGACGTAAACGTGGTGGGCGAGAAAGAAATCAGCGCCCAGCAGCATGTCCGCAAAATCGATGCCCGACTCGCTGATGCGCAGATGGGTGTTCTTGATCTCCTCATCACCCAGCTTGAAGCTGGCCACCGGGGCGATCCAGGTCTTGACCTGCTCGCGCCCGATGCCACGCGAGAGTCCGACGAGGGTCGCTTGAGGGGAGTCCACCTTGATCCCCGCGCGGGCGGCCGCCCGTGCAGTCAAAAACGACGCGGCGGCGCCGGTGTCGAATATGACGCGGATCCTGACGCCGTTCACATAAGCGGAACCTGTGGTGTGCGGTTGCAGGGGAGTCGTGAGCTGGATGTCGATGTCTGAAAAACTTTGCAGGTTGCCCGGAGCGGAGGCCCAGTACGCCAAGCTGGTCTTCTCGCAACCCTCCTCGCGCAGCAGTCGAATCACCCCCTTTGCGAGGTCGTATTCCACATCGCCGATTCGAAATACGTTCTGTCCGAGCAACCCGACGCCGCCCACGTCGCTGCCGCCGACCAAAAAGTCGATGTTGTGGATGAGCTGGCCGGCCAGCTCGAAGTCCTTGACCGTGGCCGCCGAAACCTGCGCCGAGCCGCCGACTCCCTTGACGATCAGCCCCTGTGGCGCAGGGTATACACGCAATTTGTATTCCGCCGCCGCCGCGGGGCTCAACATGCTGAAGAAGGCTCCGCTGTCGGCGGCGAACATCGCATCGGCGCCGTTGATCTTTGCCGTGACCATCGGCTTCATGTCGATCATGGTCACGGGCAGCAGGGCGATCTGACCTAACTTGCAGTTGGCGGTGGCGCTGCCGGCCGCCATGGCGCCGATCGTCAACAGCGCCGCACAGCGCAGCACGAACATCCTGGTCTGGTGACGCACCGGTACCCCTCTTTTCCACCCCAGCCGGCCTCCATCGTACACGCCATTGGGGCGCGGCTACCCGTCACCCGCAGCGCACTGGGCGGAGTCATGCTCTTCAGAACGTCGTCGCGTCGCACGAGCGCATGAAACCGCGCCGCGCCGAAATGGGCGAGGAACACGGCGATTAACAGCACCGCAAGCGCGGTGTGACAGGTACTCAGCACCGCGTACACGCGGCGGGGATTGCGCCGCAATAGGTTGACGGTGTTAATGTTGGTGTCGTTCATGCCCCGACGGTACAGAGTTATGATTGCGATCCCTACACCCTATCCGATCGGCACACCGGGCGTCCCCTGGGGACGAACCGAAGTCGCCACCTGGCTTTTACGACAGACCGTCAAGCGCAGTTATGAAACCGACGTGCTCGGCGTGATCGAGACCCTGAGTGCGGCGTTCGACGTGGTGCAGTATGGTCACCTCGATCATGACCCCCGCAGATATCCCCTGGTCGCGCTCAGGAGCCGCGGCTGGCGCGAGGAGTTGCCCTGTGCGTTGGTCACGGGGGGCGTGCATGGTTACGAAACCAGCGGCGTGCGTGGGGCGTTACAGTTCGCCTCGGACCATGCGGCAGACTATGCGGAGCGGACCAATCTGCTGATCGTCCCCTGCGTCAGTCCCTGGGCCTACGAGGTGATCCATCGCTGGAACATGCATGCGATCGATCCGAATCGTTCCTTTCGGGAGAACAGCCCGGCGCAGGAATCGGCGTCGCTCATGCAGCTGGTCGCACCGCTCCGGGATCGCTGCCTGGTGCATGTCGATCTGCACGAAACCACCGATACGGACGAATCCGAGTTCCGCCCGGCGCTCGCAGCACGTGACGGGACGGTGCATGCCTCGTGCGACATCCCGGACGGGTTCTATCTGGTCGACGACAGCGAACATCCGCAACCAGCGTTCCAACAGGCCGTGCTCGCGGCGGTTGCCCGCGTCACGCATATCGCGTCCGCGGATCGAGAGGGCCGGATCATCGGCTCGCCGATGGTCGCACCGGGCGTGATCCAGTATCCGCTGCGGCAACTCGGTCTGTGCGGAAGCATCACCCCGGCCCCGTTCAAAACGACCACCGAAGTCTATCCGGACAGCGTCAGGGCGACGCCCGAGCAGTGCAACGCCGCGCAAGTGGCCGCGGTGCGCGCCGCCCTCGATTTTGCGTTTGCGCACGGCAGACCTTGATCGCGTCCCGGCCTGGATCGGATCAGTTTGACGAGGTAGCAGCGCATGCAGGCCGCGCGCCTGGACGGACTTGAGTTGCATGCCTACGTGTTGTATCGCGTCGGTGACGCCGTCTCGGCGCGGAACACCCACGCGGCGATCTACGCCTCGCTGCGGCTGCTGAAAGGTCTTTGACGTGCCGCACCCGCTCCGTTATTTTGCCGGTCACTGCCGCCTAAAGTGCGTTACGCGACCAGATCACGCCGCCTACCGTCGTCCGGAGTGCCATGGCGTAATCGCTCACCCGCAAGGAGTGTCCGCAACCCGGTTCGTCGTACCCGCGTGAATTGAGTCGTACAGCAGACGCTGGCGCTGAAATAAGCGAGCATTCGCCACGGGCGAAAAACATACTGAAGACAGGAGCATGCCATGGATATGCAAGGTCACTATGTATCGATGTCTGAGTACAACATGTGGGCGAACACGCAGCTATTCGCCGACGTTTCTGAACTCACCGCGGAACAGCAGATTGAGGACGTCGGGATATACTTCCGATCCATACTCTCTACGCTGACCCATATGTTGGGCACCGACCGTGCTTGGACATTCATCCTGCGAGGCGGAGCCCTTCCCGATATGCGGCTGCCTCCTCCTCCAACAAACTTCGCGCAGCTGAACGCCGAGCGGCAGGAAGAGGACAGAAATATTGTTGCCTGGATGCGGGGTGTTTCCAATGCCTGGCTGGGCGAGCCATTTAACTTCACTTCCGGCCTCGGTAGTTTCAGCGGGAAAACCTACAAAGGTACCCATGGGAGCGCGCTGACCCATGTCTTCAACCATCAGACGCATCACCGGGGGCAGGTGCATGCGGCTCTGACCAGGCTTGGCGTCTCCGAACCCCGGGCGCTCGACATTCTTGTCAAGGGATTCGATGAGCTAGCATCGACGGCCTAGAAATTAGGCCCTATCTTTATATAACGTCAGGATCTCTATAAAGAGTCGATTGTCCCTCGAGACGAAGACACATGGCAAACACGAAAGCATTGATTGCTCGGGCCTATTCTGCGTTCAACCCGGCGCGGAGTCGACGGCGCGCTCGCGTGCATGAGTGAGGAGGTGAGCTGGCCCAAAGCGTCGGAGGGCGGTCGGGCGGTGGGTAAGGACGCTATTCCAGCGTATTGGATGCGTCAGTGGCATGAGTTCGACCCTTACTTGAAACCCATCGAAGTGATCAACCACGAAGGGGGCCGGGCGGACGTCAGGGTTCGCCAGTTCGTGAAGAGCCTGGACGGCGGCGTGCTCTCGGACAGTGAGGTGTGGCATGTCCAGCATCGTGAACGGCCACATCGAACGCATGGCTCTCAGGGACGACGGCGCTAACGGTGCAGACACAAGTTCGTCTGCTGCATGCGGGAAGCGTTAGCCAGTACCGGCGAGCAAGAGGGCGGATCGATAGCGGGATGCGTATCCCAAATACCGCCAAGATTTGCACTGCACCAGTTGAGAACCGTGAACTACGTTACGTTACTTGATCGCCTTGACGTCCCGCTCCGTACGCCACCGCACCGAGAAGTGTGACCACGTAGAGCATCGTAATGATGTTCGTGAGCAAAAGGACCCGCGAGCGGCTTCTGACTACCCAGAGTGGCTCACTACAATATGGATAAAGCACTGATACCGCATTTTTTCGAATCCTCATCCACAGTCAAGCAACCCCCTGTAAATACGCAACTGCTTTTCGTCACGCGAGATCGCGATCTCATTGGGCGTCTGGCGGAGTCCTCTAGTTCTGATTCTCTGGCCATCGATTACGTTGATTGCCTTTCACAAGCTACTCTTCGACTGAAAATATCGAACCCGCTCCAGGTGCTGGCAGTGGACTTACGCGCACTGAACAAGGACGAGTTGGATTCACTCCGGTTGCTCATGCTTGCGTCACCCCACGTACCTATACTCGTCGTCGGTAATGACGAACACCCGGTTGTGCAGGCGGGATTACTGGCCCAGGGCGTACAGGATGTCTTGCTCCACCGTAATTTGAACCGCCGCGTTCTCGGGCGATCGGCGCAAAGTGCCATCGCAAGAAAAGCGAGGGAACTTTCCGTGTCCGATGATAACGAGCGCGCTCGCGTGACGTTGGCCTCCATTGGAGACGCCGTACTTAGCACGGATAACAAATGGGTCATTACTTTCATGAATCCGATCGCCGAAAAACTGACGGGGTGGACCTGTTCACAGGCCGTCGGGCGGCATATCGCCGAGGTCTTTCAGGTTCTCGACGGAGTTACGCGGGCACCGCTCATGACACAGATTGAGACTGCAGTCGGCACCGGTAGCACGATTATATTGCCGCCAAATTGCGTACTCGTCAGACGCGATGGGCAAGAGTTGCATATCGACGATTCCGCCGCCCCCATCCATGATGTAGGCGGGGAGTTTGCCGGAATGGTGGTGGTCTTTCACGATGTGAGCGAGTCGCGCGCAATGACGCAAAAGATGTCTCACCTCGCGGAACACGACGTACTTACGTGCCTTCCGAATCGGGCGCTGCTGACCGACAGGCTAGAGCACGGCATTGCCATCGCCCATCGGCATAGCCGACAGATGGCAGTTCTCTTTATTGATCTTGATCATTTCAAGCACATCAATGACTCACTCGGTCATTTGGTCGGTGATCGCGTCTTAAAGGCCGTAGCGGAACGCATTCTCCCCTGCATTCGACACTCGGATACGGTGAGCCGGTATGGAGGAGATGAATTTGTCGTGCTGCTTTCCGAAATAACCCGCGCGGAGGATGCGGCGGTGATCGCGGAGAAAATACGACTGACGGTAATGGAGCCCTACAGCGTGGACTGCCATTATCTCCACTTGACCACCAGTATCGGTGTGAGTGTATACCCGAACGACGGAAAAGACGCTGCAAGCTTGCTTCAGTATGCGGATATCGCGATGTATCACGCCAAAGAGAAGAGCCGCAACAACAGTCAGTTCTTCAAGGACGACATGAATGTCCACGCGGAGGAGCGCCAGATCATCACGGGCGACTTACGTCACGCACTCATGCGGGGCGAGTTCTTCCTAATGTTTCAACCTAAGGTTAATCTCGTCAACGGCAACATCACCGGATTTGAGGCGCTGATCCGCTGGCGCCATCCCACGCGAGGCGTGCTGTACCCGGACGCATTTATACCCATTGCTGAGGAGTGCGGACTCATCATACCGATTGGCGAGTTGGTACTGCGTGAGGCCTGCGCTAGGGCACGTCAGTGGCTCGATGCGGGTTTTCGCTTTGAAACCATGGCAGTCAATATTTCGGCAGTCGAATTTCGTAGCAATTCCTTCTTCGATGGTGTGTGTGGCATCTTGCGCACCACAGGGCTCGAACCCCGTTATTTGGAGATCGAGCTAACCGAAACTGCCGTTATGCGCGACTTCGAAGCCACTCGCATCATTTTGCAGGCGCTGAGCGTCATGGGAATACGTATCGCGGTGGACGATTTCGGCACCGGTTATTCCAATCTGAGCTATCTGAAACGGTTTCCGATCAACACACTCAATCTCGACCGGTCCTTCATTCAGGACCTCCCCGAGGGCGCGGATGTCAGCACCATTGTCCGCTCGGTCATTCGGATGGCTCATGGGTTGCACCTAAAAGTAGTCGGGGAGGGCGTAGAAACGCTTCCCCAATTGGAATTTCTCAAGGCGCACGATTGCGAGGAGGCCCAGGGCTACTATTTCAGTGAACCCCTGAATCGAGATGATTGTCGATCGTTGCTCGCGCTTACCAAGCCTCGTTGGTTTGGCGAGTTCGCACCGCCTGCGTCGATCGCCTCGAAATAGGAAGCCAGTGCGGATGGACCTCATCGTACTTCACCGACCGTAACAGCCTCTCGACGAAGAGGTCGGCGCGCCAGGTACCGCGTCCGTACACGCTTAGTGGACTCGGCGTGCGGCCGTTACCAATAACTCCTTTACTTAACATAATACACATTATGCGAAGTTGCATGGTTCGTATGAATGGCGGACGAAGCTATCGATATCAATTATTTACGGTCTTATTCTCAATGAATTTCGCATGTCGAAATCGGATCGCGTCCCGGGAAGTGGTGTAAGAGCGGACCGCTGATGGCGGTCATCGTG
>CAZZVN010000027.1:45666-51403 GCA_964657625.1 uncultured Steroidobacteraceae bacterium | reverse complement strand
GTCTGTTGACGGCGAGCGGCGCGGTGCGGGCGGGCTTGGACAAGGCCATCGAGGAGGTGCGGGGCGGCGCCAAGGTGGAGGATGCGGGGGCGGAGGAGAACCGGCAGGCCCTCGAGAAATACAGCATCGATCTCACCGAACGGGCCGCGCAGGGCAAGCTCGATCCGGTCATCGGCCGGGACGACGAGATCCGTCGCACCATCCAGGTGTTGCAACGACGGACCAAGAATAATCCGGTGTTGATCGGTGAACCGGGCGTCGGCAAGACGGCGATCGTCGAAGGGCTGGCGCAGCGCATCATCAACGGCGAAGTGCCGGAGGGGCTGCGCAACAAGCGCATCCTCTCGCTCGACATGGGCGCGCTGATCGCGGGCGCCAAGTTCCGCGGCGAGTTCGAGGAGCGTCTGAAGGCGGTGCTCAACGACCTCGCCAAGCAGGAGGGGCAGGTGATCCTGTTCATCGACGAGCTGCATACCATGGTGGGAGCCGGCAAGGCCGAGGGTTCCATGGATGCGGGCAACATGTTGAAGCCCGCGCTCGCGCGCGGCGAGCTGCACTGTGTGGGCGCGACCACCCTCGACGAGTACCGCAAATACATCGAGAAGGACGCGGCGCTGGAGCGGCGTTTCCAAAAGGTGCTGGTGGACGAGCCCACGGTGGAGGACACCATCGCGATCCTGCGCGGCCTGAAGGAGCGCTACGAGGTGCACCACGGCGTCGAGATCACGGACCCGGCCATCGTCGCGGCGGCGACGCTGTCGCACCGCTACATCACCGACCGGCAGCTGCCGGACAAGGCCATCGACCTCATCGACGAGGCAGGCTCGCTGATCCGCATGGAAATCGATTCGAAACCGGAGGCGCTCGACAAGCTCGACCGGCGCATCATCCAGCTCAAGATCGAGCGCGAGGCGCTCAAGAAGGAGGCGGACGAGGCGTCGCGCAAGCGCCTGACCACGCTGCAGGACTCGTTGCACGCGCTCGAGAAGGAGTACTCGGACCTCGAAGAGGTGTGGAAGGCGGAGAAGGCGAGCGTGCAGGGCGCGGCGCACATCAAGGAGGAGCTGGAGCGCGCGCGCATGGAGGTGGACACGGCGCGGCGGGCGCAGGACCTCGGGCGGATGTCGGAACTCCAGTACGGGCGCATCCCGGATCTGGAGCAGCGCCTGGCGAAGGCATTGGAGGGGGAACGCAAGCCGAACCAGCTGCTGCGTAATTCGGTGACGGAGGTGGAGATCGCGGAGATCGTGTCCAAATGGACCGGCATACCGGTGTCGCGCATGCTCGAGGGCGAGCGTGACAAGCTGCTGCGCATGGAGGACGTGCTGGGGCGGCGGGTGGTCGGTCAGCAGGAGGCGGTGACCGCCGTGGCGGATGCCATCCGGCGCTCGCGTGCGGGCCTCGCGGACCCGAACCGGCCGAGCGGGTCGTTCATGTTCCTCGGGCCGACGGGCGTCGGCAAGACCGAGCTGTGCAAGGCGTTGGCGGAGTTCATGTTCGATACCGAGGAGTCGATGATCCGCATCGACATGTCGGAGTTCATGGAAAAGCATTCGGTGGCACGGCTGATCGGTGCGCCGCCGGGCTACGTGGGTTACGAGGAGGGCGGTTACCTCACCGAGGCGGTGCGGCGCCGGCCCTACTGTGTGATCCTGCTCGATGAGATCGAGAAGGCGCATCCGGACGTGTTCAACGTGCTGCTGCAGGTGTTGGACGACGGCCGTCTGACCGATGGCCAGGGACGCACCGTGGATTTCCGCAACGCGGTGATCATCATGACCTCGAACCTCGGCTCGCAGGTGATCCAGGAGCTGGGCGGCGAGGCGAACTACGCGGGCATGAAGACGGCGGTGATGCAGGTGGTGAGCCAGCACTTCCGTCCGGAATTCATCAACCGGGTGGACGAGATCGTGGTGTTCCACTCGCTCGGCCGCGAGCAGATCCGCTCCATCGTCGACATCCAGCTCGGCAGGCTGCGCGAGCGGTTGGCGGAACGGGACATCCAGCTGTTTTTGGACGACGCGGCGCGGGACAAGATCGGCGAGGCGGGCTTCGACACGGTGTACGGTGCGCGGCCGTTGAAGCGGGCCATCCAGGCGCAGATCGAGAATCCGCTGGCGCAGCAGATCCTGCGCGGCGAATTCAGCGCGGGCGACCGCATCGTCTCGCGGCTCGGGCGCGACGGGCTGGTGTTCGAGAAAGAAAGGCTGCACTGAGCGCGGCACGGCCGCGCTTCGCTATACTTGTCGGCTACGCGGCGCCGGCAACAGAGGATCGACATGCCTTTCTACGAATACGAGTGCAAGAGCTGCGGCCACACGCTCGAGGCCATGCAGAAGATCAATGACGATCCGCTGGAGAAATGCCCGGAATGCGGCAAATCGCAGCTGCAGCGGTTGATGTCGGCGCCCGTGTTCCGCTTGAAGGGCGGCGGTTGGTACGAGACGGATTTCAAGGGCGACCAGGACCACAAGAAGAACCTCGCCGACCGGCCGGAGTCGGACGCGGCGAAGGACGACAAGAAGACCGGTGACGGCAAGGGCACGGACGCGGCGGCGAAGGACGGCGGCAAGGAGGCCGTGGCGAAGGGTGCCGGGTCCAAGGAGGCGGGGTCGAAGGAGTCGGGCGCGAAGGACGCGGGCTCGAAAGACAGCGGGTCCGGGTCCGCCAAGGCGGACACGCCGGCCGCGAAAACGCCGGTCGCGGAGTCCCGCAAGCCGGCGGCCCCGCCCATGTCCAAACGCGGCGCCACCGCGCCGACTCCGGCGAAGCGCCCGGCGGCGGTGCGGCCTGCCGCGCCGGTGCGGTCGACGGCGCCGGCCCGGTCCAAGGCCGCGAAGCCGGCCAAGACTGCGGTCAAGTCGAAGCGGCGGTAGGGCGGACGATGCGTACACATTATTGCGGCCACGTGGGCGCGCCCGCGATCGGTCAGCAGGTCACGGTGGCGGGCTGGGCGGCGCGGCGGCGCGACCACGGCGGCGTGATCTTCGTCGATCTGCGCGACCGCGAAGGCCTGCTGCAGGTGGTGTTCGATCCGGACGGTGCCGAGATGTTCGCGCTCGCCGAGCGGGTCCGCAACGAGTTCGTGGTGCAGGTGACGGGCGTGGTGCGGGCGCGGCCGGCCGGCACGGCGAACGCGAATCTCAAGTCGGGTCAGGTGGAGCTGCTGGCGCAGGAGCTCGTGATCCTGAACCGCTCCGAGCCGCTGCCGTTCCAGCTCGACGAGCACGTGAGCGAGGAGGTGCGCCTGAAGTTCCGCTACCTCGACCTGCGCCGCGAGGAGATGCGCGAGCGGCTGTTGCTGCGCCATCGCATCACGCGTGCCATGCGCCGGTATCTGGACGAGGCAGGCTTCGTCGACATCGAAACGCCCATGCTCTCGAAGGCGACGCCCGAGGGGTCGCGCGACTATCTGGTGCCGAGCCGCACGCACGCGGGCAAGTTCTTCGCGTTGCCGCAGTCGCCGCAGATCTACAAGCAGCTGCTGATGATCGCGGGGTTCGATCGGTACTACCAGATCGTGCGCTGCTTCCGCGACGAGGATCTGCGCGCCGACCGGCAGCCTGAGTTCACGCAGCTCGACATCGAGACGTCGTTCCTGGATCAGGGCGACATCCAGATTTTGACGGAAGGGCTGGTGCGCTTCTTGTTCAAAGAGGTGCTCGGCGTCGAGCTGCCCGAGCCGCTGCCGCGCATGACCTACGCCGAAGCCATGCGCCGCTATGGCTCGGACAAGCCGGATCTGCGCGTGGCGCTCGAGCTGGTCGACGTGGCGGATCTGGTGGCGGGGTGCGACTTCAAGGTGTTCGCGGGTCCCGCGGCGGACCCGAACGGCCGGGTGACGGCGCTGCGCGTGCCGCAGGGCGGCAAGCTCACGCGCAAGGAGATCGACGATTACACGGCCTTCGTCGCGCGCTATGGCGCGAGGGGTCTCGCGTACGTGAAGGTCAACGAGACGGCCAGGGGCCGCGACGGACTGCAGTCGCCGATCCTGAAATTCCTGAGCGATGCGGCGGTGACGGGCATCCTCGAACGCACGGGTGCGCTCGACGGGGATTTGATTTTCTTCGGTGCGGACTCGGCGAAGGTGGTGAGCGATGCCCTGGGCGCGCTGCGCGTCAAGGTGGGCCAGGACCTGAAGCTGGTGGCGTCTGGCTGGCGACCCTTGTGGGTGGTGGACTTCCCGATGTTCGAATGGGATGCGGAGGCCAAGCGCTGGCAGGCGATGCACCATCCCTTCACCAGCCCGGTTAACCTGGATGCGGCGGCGCTCGGCGCGAGTCCGGGTGCGGTCCTCGCCAAGGCGTATGACCTGGTATTGAACGGCTCGGAGATCGGCGGCGGGTCGGTACGCATCCATTCGCAGGAGCTGCAGTCGGCGGTGTTCGACCTGCTCGGCATCTCGCCGGAGGAGGCGCGCGACAAGTTCGGCTTCCTGCTCGATGCACTCAGGTACGGCGCGCCGCCGCACGGCGGCATCGCGTTCGGTCTGGACCGGCTCGCGATGCTGATGGCGGGTGCGGACAGCATCCGCGACGTGATCGCGTTCCCGAAGACGCAGACGGCGGCGGATCCGTTGATGGACGCGCCCACCGAGGTGAGCGAGGCTCAGCTCAAGGAACTGCACATCCGAGTGCGGGTTCCGGTCAAGGTCGAGTAGTTGCCGACGTTTCGCCGCCCGGAGTCGGTGCTGATCGTGATCTATACGGCGGGCGGCGAATTTCTGATCATGGAACGCAGCCGGCCGGCGGGGTTCTGGCAGTCCGTCACCGGCAGTCTCGAATGGGGTGAGCGGGCGGAGGACGCGGCGCGGCGGGAACTCATCGAGGAGACGGGCATCACCCAGGGGTTCCTGCGCAACCTGCAGTGGACGCAGGTGTACAACATCCTGCCCTCGTTCGGCAAGACCTACTCCCCCGGCGTCACCACCAATCTCGAGCATGCGTTCGCGCTCAAGCTGCTCGAGCGGGTGCCGGTGACCTTGAGCCCGCGCGAGCACGTGCAGATGCGCTGGGCGGGGGCGGGCGAGGCGCTCGAGACCGTGTCGTCGGGCACCAACCGCGCCGTCATCCAGCAACTGCGGCACTGAGCGCTGCGCCGTGACCGCCGCTGCCGCATCCCGTACGGTGGTGGTCTACGTGCATGGTCTGTGGCTGCAGGGAAACGAGGCATTGTTCCTGCGGCGTCGGCTGGCGCGGGCGTTGAGCGCGCGCGCAGCGAGCTTCGTCTACCGGTCGGTGGGTCTTGGCGCGGCGCGCAACGTGGCGGCGCTCAGCGATTTCCTGGTGGCGGCCGCCGCGCACGCGGACACCTTGCACCTGGTGGCGCACAGCATGGGGGGCAACCTCGTCGTCGAGCTGTTCGAGGCGGCGCCGGCGTTGCCGCCGGGGCGGATCGTGTTGTTGGGCTCGCCCGTGCGCGGCAGTGTGTCCGCGCGGCGCCTGGCGCGAGTGCCCATGGTCGGAGCTTGGATGCTCGGAGCGACTGCGCGCGAGGTGCTGGTGCCGATGCGCTCCCCGCGATGGGCGGGGCCACGCGACCTGGGCGTGATCGCGGGTACTCGCGGCGTGGGGCTGGGGCGGGTGCTCGGGCGGATGGACCAGCCGAACGACGGCACGGTGCGGGTGAGCGAAACGCAACTGGCGGGGGCCTCGCAGCACGTGACGCTGCGGGTGAGCCACAGCGGCATGGTGTTCTCGAGCGAGGTGGCGCGGCAGACGGCGGCGTTTTTGCGGGA
>CAZZVN010000027.1:40154-45566 GCA_964657625.1 uncultured Steroidobacteraceae bacterium | reverse complement strand
CGCGGCTTCGTCTGGGTGTAAGGCCGTCGGCGCCGCGCCGAAGAACGGCAACTCGCCCTGCGGTGAGGCGGCACTGCGCAGGGCGTCGCGTTCGCGCTCGAGTTCGGCGAGATAGCGACGCGCCTTGGTGGTGACGGATTTGGGGATGCCGGCGAGGGCGGCCACCTGCAGTCCATAACTCTGGTTGGCCGGACCGTCCTTGACGCTGTGCAGGAACACCAGCCGCTCGCCGTGTTCCACCGCCTCGACGTGCACGTTGACGACGCCCGGCGCTTCGCTCGCAAGATTGGTGAGCTCGAAGTAATGGGTCGCGAACAAGGTAAATGCGCGGATCTTGGCCGCGATGAACGCCGCGCACGCCCAGGCGAGCGACAGCCCGTCGAAGGTGCTGGTGCCGCGACCCACCTCGTCCATCAGCACCAGGCTGCGGTCGCTGGCGTTGTTGAGAATGTTCGCGGTCTCGGTCATCTCGAGCATGAACGTCGAGCGTCCGCCGGCCAGATCGTCGGAGGCACCGATGCGCGTGAAGATGCGGTCGAGCGGCCCGAGCACAGCGCGCTGCGCGGGCACGAAGCAGCCGATGTGCGCGAGGATGACGATGAGCGCGGTCTGCCGCATGTAGGTGCTCTTACCCCCCATGTTCGGGCCGGTGATGATGAGCATGCGCCGCGCGTCGTCGAAACACAGATCGTTCGGGATGAAGGGCTCGCGGCTCGCGCGTTCCACCACGGGATGCCTGCCCTGCACGATGTGCAGCATGGGATGCGCCACGAGTTCGGGCTGCGCGCAGTCGAGCGCGGTGGCGCGCTCGGCGAAACACGCGAGCACGTCGAGTTGTGCGACCGCCGCGGTGGTGCGCTGTAGGGCGGCGAGTTCGGCGGTCAATGCTTCGAGCAGGGCCTCGTACAACTCCTTCTCGCGCGCGAGCGCGCGGTCGCGGGCCCCCAGCACCTTGTCCTCGAAAGACTTGAGTTCCGCGGTGATGAAGCGTTCCGCCGACTTCACGGTCTGACGGCGCACGTAGTCCGCGGGGACACTCTCGGCCTGGCTGCGGTTCACTTCGATGAAGAATCCCTGCACACGGTTGAAGCCGAGCTTGAGGCTCGACAGACCGCTGCGTTCGCGTTCGCGCCGCTCCAGATCCAGCAGAAACTGTTCGGTGTTGGTGCCGAGCAACCGCAGCTCGTCCAGTTCCGCATCGTAACCTCCGGCAATCACGCCACCATCGCGCAGGAAATGCGGCGGGGCCTCGACCACGGCGCGCATCAGCAACGCGTGTTCGGCGCGGTGATCGCTCAACTCACCGAAAAGGATCTGTAGCAGCGGCGACGGACTGCCGCCGAGCGATGCGCCGAGCGACGTCTGCAGCGCCGGCAGTACGGCAAGAGCCGCGCGCAGCTGCGTCAGGTCGCGGGGCCGCGCCGACCGCAGGGCCACGCGCGCCAGGATGCGCTCCAGATCGCCGATGGCGCGCAGCGACTCGGCCAGCGCGGCGTGGCGGCCGGCTTCGATGAGGGTGGCGACGGCGTGATAGCGCGTGCGCAGAATGCCGTGATCGCGCAGCGGCCGGTGCAGCCACCGTCGCAGCAGCCGGCCGCCCATGGCGGTGGCGGTACGGTCGAAGATGCCGGCAAGGGTGAGGTCCGGTTTGCCGGCGAGGCTCTCGTCGAGTTCCAGGTTGCGCCGGGTGGCCGGATCCATGATGAGCGCGGCGTCGCGCTCCTCGGTGGTGATGGTGAGCAGGTGCGGCAGCGCGGCCTTCTGCGTCTCGCGGACGTAGGCGAGCAGCGCGCCGGCCGCGGCGATGGCGACCGGCTTGTCGGCACAGCCGAAGCCCGCGAGGTCGTGCGTGCGGCATTGTTCGATGAGGGCACGCGTGGCCGACTCGACGTCGAAATGCCACGGCGCACGCAGACGCCAGAACCGTTCCTGATGCGCAAGTGCCTGCGCCATGGGGCCGTGGGCACCGTCGGCGGCGAGCAGCTCGGCGGGACGCAGGCGTTCGACCTCCGTGTCGAGCGCAGCCAGGCTGGGAAGCTCCATCACGCTGAAGCGGCCGGCCGCGAGGTCCAGCCACGCGAGTCCATAGCGACCGTTCGACTCGTGCACGCTCGCGAGCACGGTGTCGCGTCGTTCGTCGAGCAGCGCCTCGTCCGTTACGGTGCCGGGCGTCACGATGCGCACCACCTCGCGCTCCATCGGTCCCTTGCCGGCGCCCGGGGGGCCGCGTTGCTCGCAGATGGCGACGGACTCACCCTTGCGCACCAGACGGGCAAGATAGGCGTCGAGCGTCACGGCGGGCACGCCCGCCATGGGAATGGGCGCGCCGGCGGAGGCGCCGCGCTGCGTGAGCGCGATGTCGAGCAGCTGGGCTGCGCGCCGCGCATCGTCGTAGAACATCTCGTAGAAATCGCCCATACGATAGAAGAGCAGCACGTCGGGATGCTGCGCCTTGATGCGCAGGTACTGCTGCATCATGGGCGTGTGCTCGTGCGTATCGTTTGGAACGTTGGGGGAATTTTTAAGCATTTTCTAACTTCGTGCGGTGTCGGGCGCTTTGGTAGTCATATCCCGGCCGAATTGGCGTATTCGATCGCTACAGCAGTTCTATTGCGCCTCCATATGCTGCGAGCACTGAATCAGCGGTCACGAAGCGCAGGGGTTCCAAAAAGGCTTGAGCCAACAAGAGGCGATCGAACGGATCGCTGTGATGCAGCGGCAGCTTGGCTACCGCCGCGGCATGATGCGCACTCACCGGTAGCTCGTGGAAACCGCTGCTGTCGATGGCGTCAACGAGAACGGCCGCGTCGGCCTCGATCTTCCCCAATCGTGATTTGATTGCGATTTCCCAAAGGGAAGCAGCGGACACGTAGACTGCGTCAGCCCGCGAGAGAAAGTCCCGCGTGCTCGACTTCAAACGCCGGTTGGCTGTAACCGCCCATAGGAAAACGTGGGTATCGAGGAGCAGCCGCATCACGGCCCCTCAAATTGTCTCAAGAATTCGCCTGACAGCGGTGCATCGAAATCCGCCGAAACCTTGATTTTGCCCTTGAGGACGCCAAACTTAAGCTCGCGTTTGGACGAGCCCAGCCGAGTGAGACGCGCCACAGGTTTGCCGCCGCGCGCTATTACCACGTCATTACCGGCAGCCGCCTCCTCGATGAGCTTGGAAAGCTGTGTTTTCGCATCATAAATATTGACGACCGTCATCTGAAGTTTCTCTCGTTTATCTACTTAGTCTAGTCTAGTCAGATTAATGGATCAATGTTGGCCCGCGCATAGCGCACGAGGCGGCAGCTGCGGGCCGTATTTAAAGCCCACCGTGATGCAGCTGTCATACCCAGGCTGTGCTCGCTCAAGGCGGCGCTGCAGGCTGGGCGTGTGCTGCAACTTTCTCGGCGATCGCCTCGGCGGTGGGGTAGAACTGGGTGAACGTCGTTTGCAGCGTGCCGTGCGCCAGATGACAGGAATAACAGGACGCGGTGGCGGGCACCAGCGAGGCCGTACCGTCGCCGTTCGAGGCGAAGAAAGCCCATCCACCTTTGAAACGTGCTTCATCGCGGACGTGAAACTCCAACCCCATCAGCTTTTCGGTTTGGAAGTGGCCGAGTCTGTTGATGGAGCCCTTGCTTCGCGCTCCGCGGTTTTCCAGGGCGAAGACCGCTTTGTCGGGCCACCGGCCGGTCTGTTTGAAAGACGCCCAGGAAGCCGGATCGACGAACACGTTGTCGAACACCGAGGCACCGTTTGAGACGGCTTTATCCGTATAGCTCATGTCGATGCCGGAGCTCATAAATACCCACTCGCGATACGCCGGAACGAGCAGTGCACCGGAGTCGGTGTACTGCAAATCGGTCGAGCCAGATGTCGCTGCGGTCAGCAGCAACAGCAGCGGCGCAGAAAGCTTCAGGCGGCGTGCGTTGGGCATCGTTGTGTCCTCGGTTCGAATCAGTTCGTGGAAAAACGCGATCGGTATTCAGACGGCGACAAGCCGAACCTGCGGTCGAACGCCCTGCGGAAGGCGTCGTCGCTCTTGAATCCGATGGTCGCGGCAATGGTTTCGACACGTGCCGCGGTGGCGGTCAAGTAATCGCGTGCTGCGTCCAGCCGTAACGCCTCGATCTGCCGACTGGGCGAACGGCCGAACGTTTGCGTGAACCGCCGGTTGAACTGGCGCTCGCTCAGCCCAGTCCTCGCGGCAAGTCGTTCCACCGACAAATCGGCGTCGAGATGCGAGGCAATCCAGACTGCGAGGTCCGCGAACCGGTTGTCCGCCCGTGCTTGAAAGCGCAAGGGTTCAGAGTACTGCAACTGGCCGCCTGACCTTCGGACGTAGACCACGAGGTCGCGCGCCACGGTCAACGCCATCTGCGGGCCGAAATCCTCCTCGATCAGCGCAAGCGACAGATCGATGGCGGCGGTGATTCCAGCTGACGTATAAAAACGACCGTCCTTGATGAATATCTTGTCGCACTCGAGGCTGAGCGCCGGGAAGCGGGCCGCGGCGTCGGCGGCGAAACGCCAGTGTGTCGTGACGCGACGCCCATCGAGCAGGCCTGCCGGCGCGACGCCGTACAGCCCCGTGCATACCGAGACGATTCGTCGGCACTCCGACGATCTGCGCCGCACTGCTTCCGAGATGGGAGTGCCGCAACCGGGGTTTCGCAGCGATGCGCCGCCCGGAACGATCAGCGTGTCGATACGGTCGAGTTCATCGAACGCGCAGTCGGGCGTCATTCGAAGTCCGGCCTCGCTCGAGAAGGGGCGGCCGTCGAGGCTCGCCATGCAGATCGAGTACGCGTGCGGCCGTACGAAGTTGACGGCGCCGAACGCGTCCATGGGGCCGGCAAGGTCCAGCGTTTGGACGCCTTCGTAACCCATGAGCACTATGCGAATCGGCTTGCTGGACATGTTTCCCTCGGATTCTTTTTACGCGGGCACGGAGTGGGCCGCAGGCCATAGTTCCGACATTATCGGACGTCATGGGCGCAATACGCGATTTACAGGGTGTGGTCTTCGCCGAGGGCAGCGCGGCCGCACCCGCGGGTTGCAAACAAGGGGACGTCGATATCCGCCCGGAACGGTCGCCGGCGCTGCGGCCGGCGACGTAGGCAGTCAGCGAAGTCCCGCGAGCGTAGGGACGACGTCTACCTTGGCGGCGGGGTGAAGGAGGGCGTTCACCTTTTTTTTGTTCACGTCGGCAACTGCGGTGGTGACTGCGTGGTCGTCGCAGCTTTCGTACTGCGCAGCGCGACCGAGATCGCGGTCGGCCAACGGCGCACATACGTCGCGGGCGGCGTTCTTCACCCGACCATAGAAAACCTTGGCGCCCGCTTGCGAATCTAGGTTCAGATCACCGTACGCGACGGCACGAGTGACCGGTGCAAGGGAGTCGTCGGCGTGCGCGACTGT
>CAZZVN010000027.1:25978-40054 GCA_964657625.1 uncultured Steroidobacteraceae bacterium | reverse complement strand
TTTTAAACGTATGACAAATGCAGGGCCAGCCGACGTTCGTGCGGCCGTCGCCGATGTTCGAAGAGAAATATTTCCTGCCAGCTGCCAAGCGCGAGCCGCCCGTCGATGAGGGGGATGGATAAATGGACCTGGGTCAGGGCGGCACGCAAGTGTGCGGGCATGTCATCCGGACCTTCGTCATCGTGCGCATACAACCGCCAGTTTTCCGGTGCGATCCGCTCGAAAAACGCCTGAAGATCGGCGAGCACTTCGGGGGAGGCATTTTCTTGGATCAACAGCGAGGCGGAGGTGTGGGTGCAAAACACGGTGAGCAAACCCGTCGTGGCGTCGTGTCGATCCAACCACGCGTACACCTTCCCGGTGATATCGACGAGCCCCCGTCCAGCGGTGGAAACGGTCAGATAATCGGTAGCCTGATTCACCGTTGGTCCGAATTAACCTGTTTTGCCAGATCCACGTTAGACTCTGGCAAGGGATACATCGATGACATAGAAAACTTCGGGATCCGTCCGGGAGACGAACAATGAACCGCCATGCGTCGATGAATCGCGTTTACCGACTGGTATGGAGTCACGTCCGCAACACCTGGGTACCCGTGGCGGAGACAGCCCGGGGCCATCGAAAGGCCAGCCGCGGCTCTGCGACCTTGGCGGCAGCTTCGATGGCCGTTGCCTTGTCGGTGGCCTCGCCCCCGAGCGCGCGGGCGGCTCCCGGCGGTGGAAAAGTCGTTTCAGGTGCCGGCAGCATTGCTCAAGCTGGCGCAACCACCACGATATCGCAGTCGAGCCAAACCCTGTCGCTCAGCTGGCTCAGTTTCAACATCGCGACGCAGGAAATCGTCAACTTCGTGCAGCCGTCGAGCTCCGCGGTGGCGGTCAATCGAATCACCGGCAACAGCGGCAGCCAGATCCTGGGTCACTTGAATGCCAACGGCCAGGTGTATCTCATCAACCCCAACGGGGTGGTGTTCGGCAAGGGTGCGCAGGTGAATGTCGGGGGTTTGGTGGCCTCTACACTCGATCTGAACGATGCCGATTTCGTCGGCAGCACGCGCAGCTTCAGCGGCAGCGCGGCTGCCAGCATCGTCAACCAGGGCAGCATCACGGCGGCGAGCGGAGGTTCGGTCGTCCTGCTCGGCGGCCACGTCACTAATCAGGGCCAGATCGTCGCGACCTTGGGGACGGTTGCCCTGGGCGCCGGCAGTGCGATGACGCTCACGTTCAAGGGCGTCGCGCTGGTGAGCCTCGCGGTGGACAAGAGCGTGCTGGAGAGCGCGGCTGAAAACGGGGGTTTGTTGCAGGCCGACGGCGGGCAGGTCATCCTGACGGCCGGCGCCAAGGACGCCGTGCTGGCGAGCGTCGTCAACAACACCGGTGTCGTGGAAGCACGCACGGTGGCAAGCCATGGGGGGACCATCAGCCTGTTGGGCGGTACGGCGGACGGTACCGTCAACGTCAGCGGCACGCTCGACGCCAGCGCGGCCGCGGGCGGCAACGGCGGGCACATCGAGACCTCCGCGGCCCGGGTCGAGGTCGCCGCGGGCAGCAGCGTCACCACCGCCGCGCCGACGGGTCTGTATGGCAGCTGGCTGGTCGGAGCGAAGCAGCTCACCGTGGCGGCGAGCGGTGGCGATATCAGCGGCGCGACCCTGTCGGCTGCGTTGGCGACCACGTCCGTCACCCTGCAGGGCAGCGGTACGACAGGCGCCAACGTGACGCTCGACGATGCCGTGACGTGGAAGGCAAACACCCAGCTCGCCTTGTCCGCGTCGAACGATGTCGACGTCGACGCCACGCTTACCTCGACCGGTGCCAAGGCCGGCCTCGTCATCGATGCGAACTCCGTCATCGGGACGCAGGCGGCGAGCGGCAAAGGCGTGTTCACCCTGGGCAACAATGTCGCGATCAATCTGCCGAATGTCTCCTCGTCCGCGACGACGGCGCTGGTCATCGACGGCACCGCGTACACGGTGCTCAACCAGCTGGGGAGCGCGGGCAGCACCACCGGCACCGATCTTCAGGGCATTGCCGGTAATCTGTCCGGCCACTACGCCCTCGGCAGCAACCTCGATGCGACGCCGACCGGCAGCTGGAACGCGGGAGCGGGGTTCGCGCCGCTCGGCAGCTCGAGCACGCCTTTCGCCGGTACCTTCGACGGTCTGGGCCATACGGTGAGCCACCTCACCATCAAGCTGCCCGGCAAGGACGACGTCGGTTTGTTCGGCGCCGTCGGCGGGACGGGCGTGGTGCAAAACATCGGTCTGGTCGGCGGCAGCGTCGCGGGGGGCACTCAGGTCGGCGCGCTGGTTGGACTCAATTATGGCGGCTACCTGCAAAACGATCATGCGTCCACCGCGGTGAGCGGCGTCAATGACGTGGGCGGTCTGGTTGGCCAGAACTTTGGCGGCTTCATCGATTCCGAATTGCGCGGCGTCATTTTCAAAAGCTCCGCCTCCGGCAACGTCACCGGCACGCAATACGTCGGCGGCTTGGTGGGCTTCAACCAGGGAACGGTGAGTTACAGCCACGCCTACGGACGCGTGACCGGCAGCAACTACGTAGGCGGGCTCGTGGGATTCATCAATGGCAATTACGAGGAAATTGGCTCGGTCAGCACCAGCTATGCCACGGGCAACGTCAGCGGCTCCAACGACGTGGGGGGTCTCGCCGGGGGCATTGGCGGTGGTTATGGCGGCTCGGTTTTCAACAGTCGCGCCACCGGCAACGTCAGCGGCGTGAGCGATGTCGGCGGTCTGGTCGGCTACAACGGCGGCGGCCAGCGGATGTATGGTGTGTCCTATGGGAGCATCGGGACCATCGTTCGTAGCTACGCCACGGGCAATGTCACCGGCTCCGGGCAGAAGGTGGGCGGCTTGGTGGGCTTCAACCAGGCGGTGATCACCACCGGTCATGCCACGGGTAGCGTCAGCGGTGCGAGCGAGGTCGGCGGTCTGGTGGGATATAACGGCGGATGGAACGGCGACTATCACACCGTCGGGCAGGCCGGCGCAGTGAACCAAAGCTATGCCACCGGCGCGGTCAAAGGGTCCGGCGACGACGTGGGCGGCCTGGTGGGATTCAACGGCGGCGGCAACGGCTCGTACGGTGCCGTGGGCCTCGTGGGCAGGAGCTATGCCACGGGTTCGGTGGCTGGTGCCGCCAGCGTCGGTGGGCTGGTCGGTTATAACGGCTACGGCACGCGCGTCAGCAATAGCTACGCGCGCGGCAGCGTGAGCGGCACGAATTCGGTCGGCGGCCTCGCGGGGTTCAACAGCGGCGCGGGCGGTATTTACGGAGATGTCGGTTTGATCACAACCAGCTACGCCGTCGGCAAGGTGTCGACCACCGGCGCGGCGGGTGGTCTGGTCGGCAGCGGCGGCGGGACGGTTACGGCAAGTTTTTGGGATACCACGACGTCCGGGTTGAAAGCGTCGGCCGGCGGTATCGGCCTCACCACGGCGCAGATGCAGACACAGGCGAATTTCGTCAGCGCCACGGCCGCCAACGGTCAGGTGAACCCCGGGTGGGATTTCGTGAACATCTGGTTCACGCAGGGCGCGCACTCCTACCCGCTGCTCACCAGCGGGCTCTGAGGACGCCGGCACTGGGCGAGCCATCCCGTGGCGCCCGCCGCTGCGCTCGGCGTCCGCGGGCGGCGCTGACCGCGCTGCTGTTCGCGTGCATGGGGCAGGCGGCGCCCGGCACCGAAACGGTGGCCCCCGGTGGCGGCACGCTGCTGCAGGAACAGAAGCCTGTGATGCCGCCGGCCGCCCCGCAGGGGCCACTCGATCTGGACTTCGGTCAGCCTGCGCGCCCGGCGGCTGCGTCGACGGCGCCGTTCGAGGTCAGGGATTTTCGCCTGACGGGCAACACTGTGTTTGCCACGTCGGAGCTGCAAAAGCTGCTAGCGGATTCGCGCAACCGCGAGTTCACGCTGCCCGAGCTCACCGCACGTGTGGCGCGCATCAGTGATTTCTATCACGCCCGGGGGTACCCTCTTGCGCGCGCGCTGATACCGGCGCAGACACTGCGCGACGGAGTTGTCGAGGTGGCCATCGTCGAGGCGCGCTATGGCGCCATCGGTCTCGTCAATCGTGCCCGCGTGAACACCGCACTGCTCGAGTCGATGCTCGCCCCGCTCGAGACGGGGCAGCTCGTCCGGCAGCTCCCTCTCGAACACGTACTGCTTCTGATGGCGGACGTGCCGGGTGCGGCGCCCAACGCGACTTTGCAGCCCGGCAAAGAATCGGGCACCAGCGATATTGAGATTCGGGAAAGCTCGACGGCCCCGTTCAACGCGCAGGCAACGATGGACAACGAGGGCAACCGGTTCACGGGGCGTCTGCAGGGCGGTGGTGAATTCGCATGGTATGGTCCGTTGCAGCACGGCGACGCGTTGGACGCGTCGCTGCTGACCTCGGGCAACGGGCTGCAATATGGGCGGCTGTCCTATGAGACGCTCCTCGACGGGGCCGGCACGCACCTGGGGGTCGCGTATTCGACCCTCCACTACCGTCTCGGCGATGGGCTGCAGGCGCTCGGCGGTCACGGCACCGCCCAGGTGGCGAGTCTGTGGACGCGTCGTGCGCTGCTGCGTTCCCGGGAGGCCAACCTCTACCTGCAGTTCGGATATGACCATAAGCCCCTGCGCGACGACCTCGACAACGCTGCCCTTCGCACGCATCGGCACCTGGACGACGCCGTGGCTGTGTTGAGCGGGGACTGGGAGGACGCGGGGTTCTCCGGCGGCATCAACTCCTGGAGCGTCCAGTGGACATCGGGCAGCGTGCATTTCGATGACCAGCAGGCACAGCACGGCGATGCGCTGACCTCGCGCACCCGCGGCGGATTCAGCCAATGGAATGCCGTCATCGCGCGCACCCAGCGGTTGGGGGTGCGGGATGCGCTGTATCTCATCCTTGCCGGACAGGCCGCGGACGGCAACCTCGATCCCGCGCAAAAGCTCACCGCCGGCGGCCGCTACAGCGTGCGGGCTTACGACACGAGCGTCTTGTCGGGCGACGGCGGGGCCCAAGCGGGTCTCGAGCTACGGCATACGCTCCGTGCGCAGCGGAACGGTCAGTGGCAGGCGCTCGGCTTCCTGGAGGCGCAACACGTGACCGTCAACCGGCGCCCCTGGACGGAGGGGACAAACGATGCAACGCTTGGCGGGGGAGGGCTGGGCCTCGCCTGGACGCGCGCCGATCGGTGGAGCGCGAAGGCGTTCGTGGCCGCACGGCTCGGCGCGGTACCTGCGCTCATCGGCGACGCGTCGCGGCTGCGCGGGTGGGTCGAAATCAGCAAGGGATTCCAATGACCATGCCAGCGTTCGTGGGGGTGACGGGGTTGCCGAGAGCGGGATCGACCCTGCTCTGCCAGTTGTTGGCGCAGCATCCGGACGTGTGCTGCGAGGGGCGCAGCTCGCCGCTGTGCAATCTTCTGCTCGGCATCCGTCGTCTGGCCAGCGACGACCAGTTCTTCCTGGCGCAACTGGATCGATCCTTCGAGTCGAGCTACGCCAGTCTGGCCGCGGCGATGCAGGGGTTCCTGCGCGGCTGGCATCAGCACACGGGCAAGCCCTGCGTGGTGGACAAGAATCGGGCCTGGCTGCATGCGGTCGAGCTGCTCATGCGGCTCGAGCCCGGTGCGAAGCTCATCGTATGTTTGCGGGAGTTGGGCCAGATCTACGGTTCCATCGAGGCGCAGCATCAGCGCACCATCCTGGTCGATTTCATCGATCATCTGGCCGATTTCGATCGTTTCGGGCGCGCCGACATGCTGTTCGCCAAGGACAAGGCGATCGGTGCGCCCCTCCTCTCGCTGCAAGCCGTGCTCGATCTGCCGCAGGCCGTGCGTGCGAGATTGTATTGCCTGCGTTTCGAGGACCTGGTCGCGCAGCCGGTGGCTTGCATGCAGCACGTGTACGCGTGGCTGGGCCTCGCGCCCTTCACCATCGATCCCGAACGCCTTGCCCCCATGGGTGAACCGGAAAGCGACAGCCACTACCACATGAAGTATCTGCACACGCAGTTCACACGCATCGGTGCGCCGCCGCGGCACGACATCCCGGTGCGTATTCAAACCCGAATCGAGGAGGCGTGCGCCTGGTATTACCAGCTCTACTACCCGCGCACGGTGCCCGCGTCCGGGCCGGCGACGTGAGCCACGCGACCGACGGATGAATCTCGCATGCGCAACACAGATCAAGACTTCGAACGACTTGCGGCGCGCGTGGGGAAACTGCTGCTGCAACATGGTCTGCAACTCGTCACCGCGGAGTCGTGCACCGGCGGGTGGATCGCGAAAGCGCTGACCGACGTCGCCGGCAGTTCGCAGTGGTTCATGGAGGGCTTCGTCACGTACACCAACACCGCCAAGGAGCGCAGCCTCGGCGTACCGCACGCAACGCTCGAGCGCCGCGGCGCGGTCAGCGAGGCGGTGGCACGGGCGATGGCCGCCGGGGCGCTTGCACAGACCAACGCTCATGTGGCGGTCGCCGTCACGGGGATTGCCGGGCCGGGGGGCGGTGTGCCCGGCAAGCCGGTGGGTACGGTGTGGCTGGCCTGGGCGACCCGGCGCGGCAAGCGAGTACAGGTGATGGCAGCCCTGCGGCATTTTCGCGGTGACCGAGAGGGCGTGCGTCGCAAGACCGTGCGCGCGGCACTGGAGGGATTGCTCCGCGTGAGTGCAGGCGGATGACGATGACCGCCGAGCCCCGTGTGCGGCTGTTTTTCGCGCTCTGGCCCGCGAGTCTGGTCCGGGAGCGGATCGCGGCCGCTGCGCAGGCACTGCCGCTCGGTGGCGATGCCCGCGGAGTGCCGGAAGAAAATTATCACGCAACCGTGGCGTTCATCGGCGAAGTACCGGCCACGGCGTTACCGTCGATACGCGACCTCGGTGCCGCGCTGCGCAGTCCGCACTTCGAACTGTCGTTCACTGCGTACGAATACTGGCCGAAGCCCGAGGTGGTCGTTGCCGCAGCGCGGACCATCGCGCCGGCGTTGCAGGGGCTCTGGCAGAACCTGCATGCGGGGCTGAACGATCTCGGGTTGGCCCTTGCGCCCAAGCGCCTGCGCCCGCATATCACTCTGGCACGGAACGTTGCGCAACAGCCTTTGCTGCGGCCGCTGTCCTCCTTCGACTGGCCCGTGGAGACGTTCTCTCTGGTGCGCTCGGACACCGGCGGTGCGCGTTCGATCTATACAGTACAAGACACCTGGCCACTACTGTATGAGCCTGCAAAACCTTAGAAATCTCCGTCAATTCACTGCATATGAGGCAAGCGCGCCGCTGCGGATATGGGATAATTATGGCATCCATTTTCAAGGAACAGCCCATGGAAGAGAATCGTAAAAAAGCGCTCGCGGCCGCGCTCGGCCAGATCGAAAAACAGTTCGGCAAAGGCTCCGTCATGCGCCTGGGCGATGCGGGCGCGATCTACGAGGTCGAATCCATTCCCACCGGTTCGTTGGGGCTCGATATCGCGCTCGGCGTCGGCGGTATTCCGCGCGGCCGGGTGATCGAAATCTTCGGTCCGGAGTCCTCCGGCAAAACCACCTTGACCCTCGCCATCATCGCGTCGGCCCAGGCCCACGGGGGTACGGCGGCGTTCGTCGATGCCGAGCATGCGCTCGATCCGGTCTACGCGGAAAAGCTCGGCGTCAAGGTCAACGATCTGCTGGTCTCACAACCCGATACCGGCGAGCAGGCCCTCGAAATCACCGACATGCTGGTGCGTTCGGGAGCGGTCGACGTGGTGGTGGTCGATTCGGTGGCCGCGCTCACCCCGAAGGCCGAGATCGAAGGCGAGATGGGCGATTCGCACATGGGTCTGCAGGCCCGTCTCATGTCGCAGGCGCTGCGCAAGCTCACCGGCAACATCAAGCGATCCAACACCATCGTGATCTTCATCAACCAGATTCGCATGAAGATCGGCGTCATGTTCGGCAATCCGGAGACCACCACGGGCGGCAACGCGCTCAAGTTCTACTCGTCGGTGCGCATGGACATCCGGCGCATCGGCGCCATCAAGAACGGCGAAGAGGTGGTGGGTTCGATGACCCGCGTCAAAGTGGTCAAGAACAAGGTCGCGCCGCCGTTCCGGGAAACCGAGTTCGAGATCATGTACGGCACGGGTATCTCGAAGGAGGGCGAACTCATCGAGTTGGGCGTCGCGCACAACATGATCGAGAAGTCCGGGTCTTGGTACAGCTACAAGGGTGAGCGGATCGGTCAGGGCAAGGAAAACGCCCGGGTCTTCTTGCAGACCCATCCGGAGATCTCCAAGGATGTCGAGACTCAGGTGCGCGCGAAACTGATTCCCGAGAAAGCCACCATGAACCGGGGTGGCGACGTCAAGGAGGCGTGAGCCCTGGGTTGGTCCCCGCCGCTCGACCCCCTCGACTCGCGTGCCGCCCGGGTGGCGGCGCTCGACGCCCTCGCCCGGCGCGACTATGCCGGGGAGGCTCTGAAGCGAAAGCTGCGTGACAAGGGTTACGCGCCCGACCTCGTCGAGCGGACAGTCGAGGCTTTGCGGGCTGAAAAACTGCTCGACGATCATCGCTATGTGGAGAGCTTCGTGGCCTATCATGCCGCGCGCGGGCAGGGTCCGGTGCGGGTGCGGGCGGAGTTGCGCCAGGTGGGGGTGGACGGGCCACTGGTCGAAGAGGCGCTCCAGCGCTACACCGAGTGGCTGGAACAGCTGCGCAAGGCGCGACAAAAGAAGTTTGGCACGCCGATACCAACCCATTACGCTGACAAACAACGCCAGACCCGGTTCTTGAGCTACCGTGGCTATACGGGTGCTCAGATTAGAATGGCCTTGGGCTTCGACACAGATCTCGATGTAGACATGAACTTATGAAACGCGATTCAAGACTCAAATCGATGACGAGCTCGGAAATCCGGGCCTGCTTCCTGGAATTTTTCCGAAAGAACGGCCACGCCGTGGTGCCTTCCAGTTCCCTGGTACCCGGCTCCGATCCCACCTTGCTGTTCACGAATGCCGGCATGGTGCAATTCAAGGACGTGTTTCTCGGCAAGGAGTCGCGGGCCTATACGCGCGCGGCGTCGTCGCAACGCTGCGTGCGCGCCGGCGGCAAGCACAACGATCTGGAAAACGTCGGCTACACCGCCCGGCATCACACCTTCTTCGAGATGCTCGGCAACTTCAGCTTCGGCGATTACTTCAAGCGTGAAGCGATTCACTACGCCTGGAATTTCGTGACTGGCACGCTCGGCATCCCGAAGGATCGCTTGTGGGTGACGGTGTTCGAGGAAGACGAGGAGGCCGAGCGCATCTGGGTCGAAGAAATCGGCGTGGATCCCACCCGCTGCACCCGTATGGGCGCGAGTTCAAACTTCTGGTCGATGGGAGAGACGGGGCCGTGTGGTCCTTGTACCGAGATTTTCTACGATCACGGCGCCGACATTGCGGGTGGCCCCCCCGGTACGCCCGATGAAGACGGCGATCGTTATGTCGAAATCTGGAACCTCGTGTTCATGCAGTACGATCGGTCCGCGGACGGCGTCCTGGTGCCACTGCCGAAACCTTCGGTGGACACCGGCATGGGTTTGGAACGCGTCGCCGCCGTCATGCAGGGCGTCCATAGCAACTACGACATCGATTTGTTCAAAGCGCTGATCGCGGCGGCGGCCGAGGTGACGGGCACGCGGGACGGTCAGTCATCGAGTCTGCGGGTCATCGCGGATCACATCCGGGCTTGCACCTTTCTACTCATCGACGGTGTCGTACCGTCGAACGAAGGTCGCGGCTACGTGCTACGCCGCATCATCCGCCGCGCCATCCGCCACGGCTACAAGCTCGGCATGACTCAGCCCTTTTTTCATAAATTGGTGCCCGCGCTGGTGCGCGAGATGGGGGCCTATTACCCCGAACTCGGCGCGGGCGGGACCCGAGCGGCGCAGGTGCTCGAACAGGAAGAGCTCCGGTTCGCCGAGACGTTGGCCGCCGGCATGGCGTTGCTCGATGCCGAGGCGTCAAAACTGACCTCCTCGGTGATTCCGGGCGATACCGTGTTCAAGCTGTACGACACCTATGGTTTCCCGATCGATCTGACCGCCGACGTGGCCCGGGAGCGGGGTCTGACCATCGATCAAGCGGGGTTCGACGCGGCGATGAGCGCCCAACGCGATCGCGGCCGTGCCGCGAGCAAATTTGGTGCCGAGCTGCGCGATGCAGTCAAAATCGAGGGGTCGACCCGCTTCTCTGGCTACGATTCTCTGACCGGTGCCGGCCGCGTCACCGCATTGATCTTCGACGGCGCCATCGTCGACCGACTGCAGCCCGGCCAGGAAGGTCAGGTCGTTCTCGATCACACACCGTTTTATGCCGAGAGCGGCGGTCAGATGGGTGATCAGGGAGTGCTTTCCACGGCAGCGTCGCGATTCGTGGTCAAGGACACGCAGAAGATGGGCGCTTCGGTCGCGCACTCGGGCGTGCTCGAGACGGGCGAACTGCACGTGGGCGATGCCGTCGAGGCGCAGGTAGACGGGGAGCGCCGCGCCGCGCTGGCCCACAGCCATTCCGCCACCCACCTCCTGCATGCAGCCCTGCGCCGCCTGCTCGGCAAGCATGTGCAGCAGAAGGGATCGCTGGTGGCGCCCGACCGGCTGCGCTTCGATTTCTCGCACACGCAGCCGGTGTCGGCCGATGAACTGAAGGCCGTCGACGAACTCGTCAACGCCGAGATACGGCGCAATGCCGCGGCCGAAACGCGCGTCATGGCGCTCGACGAGGCGGTCGCCGCGGGTGCCATGTCGTTGTTCGGGGAAAAATACGACAGCGCCGTGCGAGTGCTCACGCTCGGCGACTTTTCCATGGAGTTGTGCGGGGGTACCCATGTCCAGCGGGCGGGTGACATAGGGTTGTTCAAGATCGTCGGCGAGTCGGGCGTCGCCGCCGGTGTCCGGCGCATCGAAGCGGTGACGGGAGCCGGCGCGTTCGACTGGGTGCTGCGGACCGACCAGGTGCTGCGCGACGTCGCAGGCTTGCTGCGGGGAAGCCGGGAGGACGTCGACGAGAAGGTGCGAGAGCTGGTGGAACGTTCACGGCGTTTGGAAAAGGAGGTGCAGCAACTGCGGTCGAAACTGGCCAGCGGTCAGGGTGGTGATCTGACCAGCCAGGCCAAAGAAATAGGGAGTATCAAGGTGTTGGCGGCCCAGATTCCGGGGGCGGATGCCAAGTCTTTGCGGGATGCGGTGGATCAGCTGAAGGGTAAGCTCGGATCCTCCGTGGTGGTACTGGCGTCGGTGAATGACGGCAAAATCGTGCTGGTGGCCGGAGTTTCTGCCGATTTGGTCGGCCAGCTGAAGGCGGGCGACATCGTCGGCAACGTGGCAACCCAAGTCGGGGGCCGGGGCGGCGGGCGGGCTGACTTCGCTCAAGCGGGTGGCACACAACCCGACAAATTGGACGCCGCCCTGGCCGGCGTCGAGTCCTTGGTGCGTAGCCGGCTGGCTAATTGAACGGATTGTTTTTTTCGATGGCAACATTTGGAAATAGCCTTTAGCATTCCCACATTGTTGGAAGATTGAACGATCCATCGCGATTAAATTCCCTGTTATTAAGGGATTCCACTCATTACATAATCCGAGTGACGGGCCTTCGGGTCCGTGTCGTGTTCGATTACCCCGCAGTTTACGGCAGGAATTACAGGAGTTTGGACTATGTTGATTTTGACGCGAAGGGTGGGTGAGACGGTGATGATTGGGGGTGAGGTCACGGTCACGGTTCTCGGCGTAAAAGGCAATCAGGTGCGTATCGGTGTCAATGCACCCAAGGACGTCGCGGTTCACCGCGAAGAGATCTACGAGAGAATCAAACGCGAAGGTGATCCTGATGCGCATGCGACCACGGACCGGGTCGTCGACGACGCGTGACAGAGGGAGTTCGTCCGCTCACGCTTTACGTGTAAGACCTCCGACGGTATCATCGCGCGCTCCTTGCAAGGGGTAACCCGAAGGGAGAGGTGGCCGAGTGGTCGAAGGCGCGCCCCTGCTAAGGGCGTAAGGGTCAAAAGCCCTTCGAGGGTTCGAATCCCTCCCTCTCCGCCAGATGGCATGGAAACGACGATAGGCAGGAGCGGTATTTTCGGTTGAATTTAGACATTGGTACCGAAAGAGGTAGGGAGACGTCGTCGCGACGACGGCGGTCCGCAGGACGAGCGCCCGCTCGCAATCCCTCCCTCTCCGCCAAGACGCGGTATCGATTTTCTTTCTTACAGCGCGCCCGTAGCTCAGCTGGATAGAGCGCCTGGCTACGAACCAGGAGGCCGGGGGTTCGAATCCCTCCGGGCGCACCATATTATGTCGGCCCCGAGGACCTTTCGCGGGCCCCTGTTTCTCGGCGTCGAGCTCACCCCTGGTGCCGTTCGCGTGGCGCAGCGCCTAGATCTATCTTCAACGTAACCCCGGTCTAGTTCATCGCCAGGCGCGTGCGGTCTGCAGCCACGTAGCGCTTCGACAGGTGCCTACCGAAGGACATGAAGGGACGTTCGATCGCCACGTAAATGAGCGATGCGCCGGCAATGCTGACCAGGTAGGCGATGCCGACGAGAAGAATCGCGTTCGGCGGCAGGAATCGTGCCGACAGCTTCTCGACGGAGTCTATCGCCAGCACGTGGATGAGATAAATCGCATAGCTGCGCTTGCCGACGAACACGAACACCGGCTTCTCGAGCAGGCTGCGCAATGTGCCGGTTCGTAACACCAGCGACGCGATGAGCAGCGCCACGGCTCCTGAAAACAACAGGACGCAGCGGGGGTAGTAATCGGTCAAAAAATAGGTAGTGGCCAACAGCAGGCAGAGCGCCCAATCTGGAACGGCGGGCAGCCTCTTCACCAGCGGCCACCGGGTTGGCGCTTCGAGTGCAATTGCGAGCACCGCGCCGATCAAGAGTCCGTCGTAGGAGCGTGCGAAGGTGTGCGGAAACCCCACCAGGATGGTGAGGAAAATGGCGGCGAGCAGTGCGAGGGCGCGGCTCCGAAATGGGTACAAAAAAATGAGCAGCAGAGGCCAGAAGACGTAGAACTTCTCCTCGATCGCCAAGGTCCAGGCATGGCCGAGTACGTTTCCGGCGGTATGTGGCCGGTACTCCTGCATGAACGACAGCAGCCACGGGAGCGCCGTGTTGAACTGTGCGGTTTTCACCGGATCGTGGGTGGCATGCACTGCGACGAAATACAGCAGCACGGTAAATAGGTATACCGGAATGATGCGGAAGATTCGCCGGATATAGAAGCCCGTCAGGGACACTCGATCAGTGCGATTGCGCTCGCGCAGCAACAGGGTGGTGATCAAAAATCCGCTCAGCACGAAAAACACGTCGACTCCCAGCCATCCGACTATCCACGGCGGTACGGCTGCATGAACGTGATTGAACATAACGAGCAACACACAGAACGCACGCACTCCGTCAAGCGATGGAAAGTATTTCGTGTTTTCGAAGGTGACGAGATCGATGGGGGCGGCTTTCATCGCGAACGGCACCCGGGCCTTCTCAGCCGCGTCGAGCATCCGTTCGGCCTGATCACGTGTGGTTGCATGGTTGTGCGGCCGATGTGGTTAGGGGATACCCGCAGAGTACACTGTCTTCAGTCACCTAGGACATTTGGCAGACTCCTGATACTCGCGGCTCTCTCCGCACGAGTTCTGCGACGGACCGGCCCGGTGGCGACGATTTCTCACGTACAAGCTCTGGCCCAGCACGGCCGTGAGAAACAAGGCAATGTTCGACGTGAGGTACACCCAATTATGGAGCAACCAGCTGTACCAGGTGAAGCCGGTCGAGGCGATCAGCTGACCGATAAAAAGCCAGTGCGAGACGCCTGCTGTCGACTTAGTCTTCCACTGCGTATACACCTGACGGCCGACGGTCAAGAGTAAAATGAGGGAACTCGCCCAGCCAATTAATTGTGTGAATTGCATCGGCTAACCAGTCTCACCACTATGGTGTGGCATGGCTTGTGGCCTCTATACGGAGGCGACAGAGCCGCCGTCTACCCGTACGTTGGCGCTCACGAGCGCATCGATATCCGCCTGCCGTGTGACATCCGC
>CAZZVN010000027.1:0-25878 GCA_964657625.1 uncultured Steroidobacteraceae bacterium | reverse complement strand
TGCCTCTGCGTCATGTGCGCCGAAGCTTTCGTGGTGACGGATTTGTCCGACAGCGGGCGGCGGCGGACAAACGGCGCGCGACGAACGCGCCAAATACCTAGGGGGTGCGGCGCACCCACTTGAGCAGGTTCTCGTCACGATCGGTGGTTTGATCGTTGGGTCCCAGGAACTCCAGCATCGGCTTGCCCGATTCGGAGTTTTCCGCGATGACCTTGAGCGCGACGAGTGTCGGCGTCGCCAAGACGATGCCGGCGATCCCCCAGAAAAGTCCACCGAACCAGAGACCCAGGAAAACGAGCAACGGATTGACCTCCATCCGACGACCCACCAACAGCGGCTGCGCCACCTGTCCTTCGATCGTCGCAAGGACGACGTAGGAGCCTGCGACACCGACGACATGGCCCAAGGTATCGAACGAGACGATGGCGACCAGGGTGATGACGAGCAGCGTTGTGGCGGAGCCCGCGTAAGGTATGTAATTCAAGATCGTCGCCAGCGCGCCCCACAGATACGGCGTCGGCATGCCGCATGCCCACATGGCAAGCGCGGTGGCGGTGCCCAATCCCACGTTGATGAGCGTCGTGGTCAGGTAGAAATGACCGACCTGCGCCCGTACTTTGTCGATGAGCATGAGCACGTGGGCGCTGTTCACCCTGTCCGAAAAGGCAGCACCCATTCGGGCCATCATGGGCGGTCCGCCGGTCAGCAAAAACAAGGTGACGATGACGAAGGTGAGGACGCCGACCAGGGCGGTACCCGTCGCGTCTACGATCAGGGAAGGCGCACTCTGTTGGGGTGTCACGGCAACGGGCGGCGCGGCGCCGGGGTGTCCGGACGAAGTCATGTTGGAAGCGCTCTTGCGGAAGTCGTCGACGCGGTTCATGAACTTCGCAACCGGACCCACCTTCTGCTTGACCGCCGCCATGGTTTGCGGCGCCCTGGCGAACCATTCCTGCGCGGGGATGGAGATCCACGTGCCGATTCCGCCGAGCGCCATGAGGGTCACGACCAGAATCACACTGGCGCTCACGCTGCGCGGGATATGTCGTGCATGCAGCTTTTCTACGGGTGCAGACAGCACCAGCGCGAACAGGGAGGCAAGGGCCAACGGGATGAACGCGGCATGCGCGACGTACAGGAGGGTGCCGATCGCGCCGCAGACGAGAATTTTTTCCGGCGTCAACGTGCGGACGGGTGACGGGTCGGACTTGCCGGTCTCCTTCGATGATCCGTTCGACTCCACGGCATCCCCCCCAAATTTTTGTAATACAGAGCGCAATGATGACAGTTTTGCGGCAACACGGGTGCATTGCGAGCCGGCGGCGCCGGCGACGCGGGTTCGAAACCGGTGCCTCCGACAATCACGACGACACAAACAACTTGCCATGATATGCGCCGTGCAGCGTCCGTCCGGTGAAGAGAGTCAGAAGCTGGTGAGCATGACGATGAATACCGCACCGAGCGGCGTGAACGTCGAGACGCCGGTCATCCTCCCAAAGGCGGCCCCGAAGGGGTGAGGCGCGAAGCGCCGAATAATCCCTCCGGCTCACCCCATGTGGGCCGTAGAACCCTTCGCCGGCATCGAGCTTTCGTAGTGTTGATTTGAACTCCCGAACTGCCGAACTTCGAAACCGTCATCTCCGGGCCTTCTTATGTATCGCGGGGCGGGCGACGGAGGGTGGTACCCGCAACGAGCGCGCCGCGGCGGCCTGCGCCGGCATCCCTAGATCCTTCGACGTGAACACGGTCTGGCGGCGGGTCGCCAGGTCGATGGTTACGCTGTCGTCCGCGGTCTTGGCACCCACGCTGTCGCTGGCAGGGTGGTATTCGATGCGTAGTTGAGCGGCCGTCACGAGGATGCGCAGATACCCATAATCGGTGTCGTCGTAGTTCTCGAATGTCACGGCGTCGTCAGTGGCGGTCTTTGCCTGAAACACCTGCGGCACCCGCAACGGAATGCCGTTGACGGCCTTGAGCTTCTGGACATTGTGGCCGCCGTTGCCGCAGATCAAATACGGGATATCCGTGCCATCACTGCGGTGGCGCGTGTAGCGTTGGTAGTTATGCGCGTGACCTGCGAGCACCGCGTGCGGCCAGACACCCGCCGCGGCGCAAATGGCATCCATTTGCCGGCGCATTTGCTCACTGGAACTGTGCTGTCCACCGGTCGCATAGGGTGGATGATGATGGGCGAACAGCAGTGCGCCTTCGAACTTTTCCTCGCGGACCCGTGCCAGAGCAGCTTTCAGATAGGCCAATTGTGCGGTGCCGATGTCACTGTTCGAGATCACCCCGGGATCCTCGAGGGTGTTGCTGTAGAGCACCAAGATGCGCAGGAAGGGCGCTTCGAAGGTGAAGAAAACGCCGGGCTGGATCTGAGCCGTGCGTGACAGTCCGCCTGCCTCCGGCGTCACGGTATACCCGTGCGCCGGGTCGGCACAAAAATTGCGCAGATATGCGGCCAAACTCGTCGCATGGGCGAGAGGCGAAATCATCCCATCGTGATTGCCCGCGGCGGCCAGCACCGGTGCAGGGTAGTTACGATAGGGCTCATAGAATTGATCGTAGTAGTATTCGGTCTCGCCGAAGTTGTAGATGACGTCCCCCAGCAGCAGCGCAAATTGCGGGATTTCGGCGGCTGACGCTTCAGTAAAGTCCCCGATCATTTTATCGGTGACCTCGTTCTGCGTGGTGGGTCCGCGGGTGCTGCCGCAATCCCCCGTGGCGTGAAACACGATCTGGTCATTGCCCTGAATGCGTTCGATGGCCCTGGCATTTCGGCCGAACACCTCGTTGAGGCTCAAGCGGGGCTCAGTGCCGCCGCGGGGCGACGGAAACGGCAGCGGTTTGATCTTGTGTTCGGCGTTGAGTTCGTCGATCAGCTTGTAGGCGGCATCGTCGGAAGGGTGCTTGACCTTGAACGTCGAGGGATCGGGCGTCGGCTCCGGCTGACTGAACACTGGTGCTGCGAGACTCCTCTTCTTGCGGTCCCCCGGCGACCGGGCTGGACGTTTCGGGCCGGCACTGCCTGCCTTGGTTCTCGTTGCCATCGTTTTCCTCCGCCAAATCCTTCGCCGGGCTCAAAGTGCCCTGTCAGTCGACAGATACGTAAACCTCGTCATCCGTGATGCGCCTTACGTGCCATGGTCCCTAGAACGCATTGCGCCATCTCGTCACGGGTTCGTGTCGTTCCTGTTCTTCGACAGCACCAACGTATCGAATAACGTGTATTCAGAAGTAGGCAGGCGGTCCGCTCCGAGCGCATGGTAATAGCGGATCGTGATGGATGTTTTGCCGCCGGGGGGTCCCGGGTCAAGATCAAACACCGCGATCCCGTATCCAGTTTCCGTGTCACGACGTGCGGACCAGATGGCGTCCTCAAGGGCGTCTGCACCGGGTTTTGTAAACACTCCCGGCACCGCGCTCGCCATGGGCTCGTTGCGCTTCGTCACGACCTTTGCTTGAGGCTGACCATTTGCGGTATCCACACCGTACGCGTCGAGGGGCGCGCTCGTGCCGCCACCGCCCAAGATAAGATGAATCGTCCCAAGCCGGGTATCGAATATCCCGTCGACAGGATCGGTGGTGACCACGGGTCTGGGCTGGCAGGTATCCACAGGTACCCCTGTTATTGCGTCTTTACCCGCGTTGTGATTGCAGCCTCGCACCGGCCAGCTACGCTCGTAGTCGTGGTCGTGCCCACAAACGACCAAATCGACGCCATGGCGATCAAACAACGGCAACCATGCCTCCCGAATGCCTTTATCCGAGCCATTGCCGTTTTTGGATGAGCTCAACGCATCCTGGTGCATCTGGACCACGATCCAATCAACACTCTTGTTCTTTGACGCCCCCGCCAGCGTTTTTTCAAGCCAGCGCGTTTGAGCGCCGTCGCTGAAACCCCGGATATACAGCGAGGTACCCGGCTGGATCGGCGGATTACCCGTGCTGGGTGCCGGTTTCAGCGGCTCGGGTCCGGCGACGAACGCGCCGCTGTCCTGGTAGATGACATCGTCGGCGCACAGCGAAATGAACAATACGGGACCCACCTGAAAGCAATACCACAGGCCTTCGAAGGGAGTGCCGTTGCGTGGCAATGAATAGCGGGTGAGATAGGAGCCATGGCCTTGAGCGCCGTTGCCGAATTCGATTTCATGGTTACCCGGGCAGGGCATCCATGGCCGATGCGCTGCGGAGCGCTGGACGTTGTTACCAAAATCGCGCCAAACCGCCGGTTGGGCTGAGGGATTCTGATTGGCGTAGCAAAGATCGCCATTCAGCAGATGAAATAGCGGTTCGAATTGCTCAACGGCCCCAACTGCATGATGGCTTTGCGGGGACGAGAGCTTCCAGGACGTGACGGGGGTGGCGAGGTCGCCGTAGCTCGTCCAGCGGAAGGGGACGCGGCCCCGCGGGGCCGTCCGGAACGAGGCTTTGAACGGCGCGGATTGGTTGGGGTCGTTGTCTGCGGTGACGGTGTAATGCCACGTGGAAGCGGGCAGCAACCCATCGACGGTCGCGTGATAGGTGAATACCGTTTGTCCGTCGAGCCCGTCGGTGTAGGTCTTTTGCACTGCGTGAACGAGACGCCTTTTGCGGGATCCGTCCTCGATGACGACCCGCGGATTGTGGGCTTGAGCGGTGGAGGCCCACGATATGCACATCGTGCTTGACGGGTCGTCACCATAGGTGAGATGGATCTGTTCGGGCGTGCCGTCCGGCGTTTGGGCGGTCACGTCACCAAGCAGGCTCATCGGCGAGACGGCCGCTGTGAGACCCGTAAGACCAGCACCGGTGAAGAAATCGCGGCGGGTCAAGGACGAACCGGGGGTTTCGTCTCCCGAGTGGTCCCCTTGCTGCAAATTCGATGGGCGCTCGGGCATCACAACGGGACAGGCCTATCCGCCGCGGTGCGGTTGCGGGTAAACCAACGTCTTGGCGAAATGAGATCGAACATGTCTCCCATAAGCGGGCCGCACATACCACCCGAGATGATGCGTGATGATATCGCGCGGAGAAGTGTTCGTCATCGAATCGAGTGACGAAACGATGGCGTTTGAAACGCCTGGGGCCGAGCAGCGTGCGACCTGCCACAGGGGCAGATCGCACGCGCTCGGAGGCCTTTTCGTCACGCCTTCGTCGCCGAATTGCGCGACGACTCAGTGCTCAGTGGCCGCCGTGTTCGTCCATGTGAGCCTTGGATGCGTGCTCTGCGTGTTCGGTCGCATGGATGGCGTGGGCGTGCGACGAGTGTGCGTGGTGGGCCGCCTTTTCATGATGTCCGGATTCGTGGCTCTTTGCCGCTTCCTCGTGATGCTTTGCCGCCTTCGTGTGGTGCTCTGAGGCCTTCTTATGATGATCCGCTGCTTTCTTCGACATGTGATATCTCCAGTCGGTTTTTAATGACCAGTCCACCTTAGTGCGATCACGTGACAAATTCGCGAAACTCATCCCATATTCCAGGGACCTATCGAGGCGGTGGATTAACGGTATTGCGACGTCGCCAGTTGTCCTATACAGGCGCCGCCGCACCGACTTGATACCGCCCTGTGCAGCATCGAACAAAACGGCTTGCGACAACATGAAATCCGCGAGACGGCCGCGGGCCTGCTGTTGCGCCTGCAGGACGCTAATGCGCCCGAGGTTCACCGGCTGCAAGAGGCAGGAATAATGATTGTTTCGGACGTCGTCGATGATGAGATAGGTTGGAGACAGTATGTAGCCCGCGGCGTGGACGCGCTCTTTACCAATGACCCGGCCGCGCTCATCGGATTCATAAATAAATCCCAAAAATCGCGCCGGATAGGCGCCTCACATTGATCGTTGCGCTACGGTAGTAGGACCACGCGAAAGCGCGCGTTGCCGCTCATCATCTGCTGATATGCCTCGGCGGCTCGGCTCAGGGGAAAGGTCTCGATCATCGGTCGCACGTGCGACGAAACGCTGAATTGCAGCGTGTCCTCGGAGTCCGCCGAAGTGCCGGACGGCCAACCGGCGATGGAACGTCGCGCGCCGATGAGCAACAGGGGCGAGACCTCGATCGGTTCACCGCTGGCGCCCACGACCAAGAGTTTGCCGTCGATCCCCAATCCTGCGATGACCGCGGTCATGCTCTTCGCGTCAGTGACCGTGGCCAGGATGACTTTGGCGCCGCCGAGTCGGGTCAGTTCCTCGGCAACGTTTTGCGCGGTGCTGTCGATGTAGGTGCGAGCGCCGAGTTTCTTCGCGAGTGGGCCCTTGTCGGCACCGCGGGCAATTGCCACCGTGTTAAATCCCATCTTGGCTGCAAATTGCACGCCTAGGTGACCCAACCCACCCACGCCAAGAATCGCGACGAGATCGCCTGGATGCGCACCGCTGTGCCTGAGCGCGTTGAACGTGGTGATCCCTGCGCAGAGCAGCGGTGCCGCATCCTCGGATTTAAGATCATCGGGTACGGAGGCGAGCGCCTCGAACGGTGCAATCATGTATTCGGCATATCCACCGTCATAGGAGATGCCGGGAATCTGGCCGGCACTGCAGGTGATGAAATCGCCGCGGCGGCAGGAATGACAATGCCCGCAATGACCGCCGTGCCAGCCCACGCCGACCCGCATGCCGTTTTTCCAGCCGGGGACATCACCGCCCACCGCATCGATGAGGCCGACGATCTCGTGCCCGGGCACGCGCGGATAGTGTATGCCAGGGAATCCACCCGTCACGGTGAACATATCGCTGTGACAGACGCCGCACGCCTCTACTTTGATGCGCACCTGGCGTGGCCCAGGTGCCGGAATGTCACGCTCGACGATTTCGAGGGGGGCGTTGGGCTCGGCAACTTGGACCACTTTCATTCGCGGCATCAGGATTTCCTCGTTAAATCGGTTGAAGTTTCCTTAGTCTGATTTGGACGCCTGGCCCGCCATGGCTGTACATGCGCTCAAACCCCGGTTTCTCGACATACCAACGCTCGTCAGCCGCCATGGTACGCACAACCCTACCGACCTGACGTACCTTTTTAAGGCTTTCAGATTTCATTCGAGCGACTATGCGTGCTGTGTCTTGCGTGCAAGGCAAAAAAGCCCCCGTGCTTCATCGATAGTTTTCGATGGCCAATTTCACGAGCTCGATCACCCGCTCAAGATCTGCGGGCGTTGTAAATCGAACCTCAATCCAAGGCGAATTCCGTGTCCGCCTGGGGTGGACGAGGAGACGCGCTTGAAAAAACGGCGTGGCCGTGCTCCTCGAAAATCTGTGTCGAAACGGCGCGTGGACACGCGCGGCGACGACAGGCGGAGAGCGAGGAAATGGCGAGGCCAGCATCTCGGGGTGCCGTCCAACGAGCGCCTGAGCGGCTCAAAATCGATTCTCTTTTCGGGCGCGTGCGATCTCGTCGCCGGTCGGGGCGCGCACCACCGCGATCGCACGCCGCGACATGTCGATCAGGCCCATGGCGTGGAAGCGGTCGAGCCAGTCCTGCATGGGCCAGACGTTCCACTTGCGATGGAACGTGATCGCGTTGGCGACGATGTCATGAAAATGCTGCAGCGGGGGATCGAAAACCGCATGGTATTGGTGGAACGACCCCGGCCCGCCGGAGAAGTACAAGTCTCGGCCCGCACGTTGCGTCCGGAAGCCAAAATCGGTGTCCTCGGCGCCGTAGCCGTCGAACGCCTCGTCGAATCCACCCAGTTCGAAAAACACGGTGCGGCGCAGGGCGAACGTCAAGGACCAGAACAGCCCCGGATTCGTCTCGCGTCGAAGACCCGTTTCGGGAAAAGGTCTGACCGGGTGCGGGCGTGCGACCGATGACAGCGACTCCTCGTCCCAATCCTCGCGCAGTTCGCCCGGTCCGAGGTAGTACACCGGGGCGCAGATCACGCCCTCCATTTCCGACAGCTGGCGACTCAGGGTGCCCAGCAGGCCGCGCATCGGGATGCAATCCACGTCGAGGAACAGCAAATGCTCCGAGCGGGCGGCGGCCGCGGCGGCATTTCGCGCCTTGGACAGGGGCAGGCCCGGCGAGGACATGCGGATCACGCGAAGCGAAAAGTCGGTCGACGCAGGAGCCACCCATTCACCCCCCATGTCGACCACGACGAGCTCCGCCGGAGTGACGTCGCTGCGCCGCAGCCCCTCGATCAATCGCTGCAGATGAACCGGCCGATTCTTCATGAGCGTCAAGACGCTCATTCCCGCACTCATCAGCGCTCCGCCAAGGTGTGCAGCAGGGCGCAGGCGCTGCCGATGCCGTTCGGATCGTGGAGCCGGGACAGCCGCGCGGGCTGCAGGGCCTGTGCCTGCCTCAAGATGTCCGGCCACTGCGCGGCCTGCGGCAGCCGCTCGAGGACGACGGCCGCACCGAGTGCCGCCAGACGCCGGGCTTTGCTCAGCTGTTCGTCGTAGGGGCGTTCCTGCGGCAGGCATACGAACGGGCGGCCCGCGGCCGCGGCGGCGCTCACGACGCCGTCGCCGCCGGTGCCGATGACGACGCCTGCGTTGCCGATCTCCTCCTCGGCATTGTCGACCCAGCCGCGAAGTTCCAGATTGCGGGGACACTCGGCCGGCGCGGTGACCGGTCCGATGACGCGCCAGTGAAATTCGGGGGTGGACATTGCCGCCGCGGCGACCGCGCCGCCGTCGAGGATGCCGCCGCCTCGGCCGTTCACCACGAGAACGACCTGGGTGGCGGGCGCCGCGCCGACCCCGGCGTGCGTCAAGCCGGGCACGTAGCAGGTCTTGCTGCGTACCCATGCCGGTACCGAGTGATCGTCCAATTCGGCGTGGAACGGCGCCAGCAGCAGACGGGCCGCGCCGAAGGCCTGCAGATGTGCGGCATCGTCGCGCCTCCCGGCAAGACGAACGTACACCGTCGGAATGGACGAAAGCCGCGCCAGCATGGCGATTTCCACCGACACGTCGACCACCATCAAGGCGGGGCGGCGCCGTGCGATCCAGGCGGCGATCTTGGCGACACGCTGCTGGACGCCGTGGTGATGGAGCGGCGCGTAGTGTAAACAGTCTGCGGCGGAGGCGGCTGCACATTCGCCGTCCGGCAGCGGCCGGTCGTCGTCGAGGTCGAGGTACGGCCGGTCGGCGCATCTGCCCGCGAGACCCGTTCCCAGCAATACGACACTGTCGGGCGCAGAGCGGGCGATGGCCAGCGCGCGTTGCCGATGCCCATCGCCGCGATGGTGCACGTAGTAGCCGATCACGGACATCGGCTGAATTCGCCGGCGGGCAGGCGGCAGACCATCGTCGACGTCGCGCGTGCATACGTATCGATCAGTGCGGCGTTGGTCGGTGCGATCGATGCGAGCGTGGAGACCTGGGCGGAGAGCTTCCGCTCGAGCGGGTGCCGGCGGATCATGTCCGCGTAGAGTCGCCCGTAGCGATCGATCATCGTGCGCGCGTCGCCGATCGCTTCGGCGCGGGCTCGGCACGCCGCACGCGCCAGCCGTTGCACCGACAAGGCTGCCGCAGCCAGGCCCTTCGCGTCAGCGGCATCCACCAAGGCCCCACACGTGAAATCCAACAGATCCGGCACCGCGCCCCGGGCGAAGGCGGCAACCGGCGTGCCGCACGCCAGCGCTTCCGCGACCACCAAGCCATAGGGCTCTTCCCACAACGGCGTGCACAGAAACGCACGCGCGCCTCCGATGGCCGCCACCAGCTCGTTATGCGAGAGATGGCCCAGATAGCGCACCTCGCGACCGGTCTTGGGAAGAATATGCTGATCGTAATACGTCCGATCGGCGATGGGCCCCGCGAAGCGCAGCAGCAGGCCCGCGAACCGTGCGGCCTCGATTGCCAGGTGCAGCCCCTTTTCCGGCACGATCCGCCCATACCAAATCACGTAAGGTTCGGCGTCAGGGACTTCCCGGAAACGAAACCGCTCGAGATCGATGCCGTTGGCGACCACACACTCGACGGGAACGATGGGCTGCCACGCACGGCGTATGACGTCGGACACGGCAACGACCCGGTGCTTGAGAGTGCGATTGAGCCGCATGCTGCCCTCGAGCTCCCAAAACGGCGGCGTGTGCAGGGTGGTGATCATCGGCATCGGCAGCGCGGCCGCCATCGCCACCGGCAGGTAGTGCAGCGAATTATTGTGGATGAGGTCGAACGACCGGCACGCGAGTGCGTCCATCAGAGCGCGGTATTGCCGGTGTTCCGAGGAAAAGGTGCGATCATCGAGCGGCACTGCCGGGCACATGGGTTCCAATCCCGGGTCCGCGGAGTCCGACGCAGCAAACAGGCTGACGCGGTGACCCTTCGCGCGAAGACCCTGGCAAAGAGCCTGGGTATGCATCTCCAGCCCGCCCGCAAACGGCTCTTTGATCGCATGCCTCAAGTGGGCGATGATCCCGATATTCAACATTCGACCCATTGTGTTTGACGCCGGTGCGCGATGACGAGGCAGGGTGCCCGACCGAGTATGCACCGAATGTTTTGGCCGTCCTATCGTAGAACGGCGCTTGGTCGAGTGGTGCGTCGGCAACGTGTTCGAGATCGACGTGGCGCGGCGCGCTCCGCGTAGGGGTGAACAGGGCGACCGATGCACGGACATCGTCTTTGCGCCCGCGCGCGCCCGCCGGGCGCCGGGCGCCGGGGCTGTTTCAGGTTTCCAGAAACAGCTTGTGCAGGCGGCGCGACTCGTCGTGCGCCAGGCCTTCCAGCACCTCGCTCAAGGGCTCGGGTCGTCCGTACGCGTACCCCTGCGCATAATCCACTCCCAGGCGACGCACCTGCCTCGCGATCTCGTCCGTTTCCACATATTCGGCGACGGTTTCGATGCCGAGTCCCTTGGCGAGTTCGACCACCGCCTTCACCGTGGCAAGCGAATTGCGATCGGTCAAAATGTCGCGGACGAAGCTGCCGTCGATCTTGACCCGGCTCACCTGCAGGGCCTTGAGGTAGGTGAGCGAGTTGGCGCCCGTGCCGAAATCGTCGAGGGCGAAGCCGCAGCCCAACGAGGTCAGGATGGCGACCATCCGGGTGGCCTCGCCGATATTGCGGATCGCCGCCTGTTCGGTCAGTTCCACGCTGATGCAGCCGCGTGGCAGCCGCGCCTCCTGCAGAAACCGTGTGAACGAGGTGATGAAAGTTTCATCGCCGATGGATTGCCCGGAGACGTTGATGGAGATTCCGATGCCGCGTGTCTGCAGCATGCTGCGGTAGGGCGCCAACATCTGCATCGCACGTTCGGTGACCCAGCGGTCGATCGACGGCAGGAGCTGGTAGCGTTGCGCCGCCTCGATCAGGGGACCGGGCGCGACCAGAGTGCCGTCGACATCGCGCAACCGGAGCAGCAGTTCGTAGCCGCCGGGCAGGCTGGGATTCTGCAAGGGTACGATTCGCTGTGCGTGCAACAACAGCCGGTCGGCCTTGAGTGCCGCGCGCAGCTGCCCCACGGACAAGGCATCGGTGTGCCGACGCATCATGCTGTTGTCGTCGAACGCGTAGACTTCGACCCGGTTGCGGCCGCGGTTCTTCGCCGCCTTACAGGCGATCTCCGCGGCGGCGATCGCGCGCGCCAATCCATCGGGCATCGGCAGCAAGCCGGACACGCCGCAGCTGATCGACACGTCGACGACGTCTTGGGACGGGCCGATCACGATCCGGGAGGCGGCGAGCTGCAGGGATTTGGCGACCTGCACCGCGTGCGCGGACGTGGAGTCGTGCAGAACGACGGCAAACCGATCCCCGGAAATTCGGCAGGCAAGCGAGCCTTGGGGCAGCAGGGGGGGCGACAGCAGGTCGGCGACCCGGACGATGAGTTCGTTGCCCAACTCGAAGCCGTGCAGTTCGTTGACCACGCGCATGTGATCGATGTCGACGTAGACGAGGCTGCGTTCGGAGAAATCCACCTCCTCGGGAAGCGCCGCGCACATCTGTTCCAGTCCGCTGCGGGTGTACAGGCCCGTCATCAGGTCGAACTGCGCCTCCACGATGCTGGCGGTCTGACGGCCGATGTGCTGGGCCAGGAACACCTGACGGCTCAGATAGTCGGGCGCTTCGGGAGGATTGTAAAACGCCAAGATGCCGATGACGCGACCTGAGTCTTGAGCGACGGGCACGCAGAGAACCTTGCATCGTGGCAGATTCTTGCCCTGGCGCCCCACGCCGTTGACCACCAGCGGCCGGTTCTGCCGCTGCACCCAGGTGAGCAGATGTTGTCGTGTCTTTGACCAGGCTTCCAGCAGACCTGGGGACAGGTCTTTCTGGGCTTCGTGTTTCAGGGTGAGATGCTTCTCCGGAATCAACAGGATGCCGAGCGCGCTGTGCAGCCGGCCGGCGGCCGCTTCGAGCAGTTCTGCGATGATCCGTTTATCGTCGACGGCGCCCTTGAGATGGCCGGTGACCTTGAACAGCCATTCGAGTTCGGCGGTGCGTTCCGTGAGCATCTGCACCTGGCTGCGCAGCGGGACCGCGGCGGCCAGATCCCGGTGGATGCAGTCCAACAGCGGCTTGAGGCGCACCCCCAACGCCGCCGCGAAACGCGACGGCTGGGTGGGCGGCTGCGACTGCGGCTGGCTCACACAAAAGACGCCCAGCAGCGTCCCGTCCGTTTGTTCCAGGGGTATCGCGACCCACCAGCTGCGTGGCCCGTGCGCCCGCGCCGCCGGCTCACGGGTCTGGGCATCAGACCACCCCAGCGAGAGCAGCCACTTCGTCACGGGTTCTGCGGCCAGTTCGCCCTGTTGGCCGCCCGCCTGCAGCTGACCGTCGAGGAGGCATATGTCGGTGAGATCTGCCACCAAGCCTTGGGCGAGTGCCAAGTAAGACGCGAAAATGGGATCTGCGGGCGACGCGGACCGTGTAGCGGTTTTCACAAGATGTCCTCGTCAGCAGCCGCGTGCTGCCAGGCCCCTCCGCGGAATGCGGTTCGGCACGAAACACTCGGATGGTACGCGCCACCGGGACCTGCGGATGTGACGGGGACATCAGAAGGCGCGGCGGGGTCAGCGCCGACGGACGCGCGGCTGCGCGATCGGATTGGGCAACGAACGCGGCTACTGCAGCCGGTTGCTGCGCGCCAGCTCCTGATGACGGCTGTTGATGGCGATGACGGCCTTGTCGCCGCGGCTGATGTTCGTCAACAAGATTTCGCTCGACCGGGTGAAGCGATGGCCGATACGCATGGAATATGACTTCGAAAGCCAGCTCCACATGCTCTGCGAATAGGTGGCATCGTCGAGGTCGCGCCATTTGACGCCGCGCACGCCCTTGCGCCAGGGCAGGATGCCGGAGTACAGCCAGACCCCCATGTCGTTGCTGTAGAGGTGTACGGCGCGCAGCGTCATCGCCTTGTACGCCACGACTGCGGCGATCAAGACGAAGACAATCACGCCGTACTTGGGGGATTGTCGCCAGGCGAGCGGCACGGCGATGCCCCACGACAGCAGTCCGATCAGCGCGATGCCGATGTAGGCCGTCCACGATTTCCTGCCGAGCGTGGTGATGGCGCCATCGGGCACCTGGGCGAAGTCTTGATCCATGTCATACCTTGGCGTGGGAGCTGCGTGCAAAGTCGGCGCGGCAACGATACCAATACTCGCCCCGTTTGCCGAGCCGTCGCCGCGTGTGTTTCCCGTTGCACGGGCTGCTTCGCAAGCCCTGTCAATGGGCTTTCCTGAAATCTGTCTCGAAAAAAGAAAAGAGACGGCAGGGCGTCCGGGGGGTACGCTGCCCGCAGCCGGACGCCCTAGGATACCCACGATGGAGAGGCGGGCTCAAACCTACGGACCTGACTCATTTGAACGTCGAGTATCCACCATGATCATCGAGAGCGACCGCACTGCCCAAGGTGCAGAGAATGGCCGTCGCGACGCACGCACGGTCGACGGCGTTGCGTTGGAGGATTCCCGCGACATCGAGGGAGGAGCCTCCGAGTATGTCGCTGCAGTGCAGCGAATCGAGGCGGTGCCGACGCTGTTGCAGGTGTTGTGCGAGACCACCGGCATGGGTTTCGCGGCAGTGGCCCGGGTCACGGACGAGTCCTGGACCGCCTGCGCCGTGCACGACAGCATCAACTTCGGCGTGATGACGGGTCACCAGCTCGACGTGAGCACCACCCTTTGCGTCGAAGTAAAAGGCAGACTCGATGCCATCGTGATCGATCACGCGAGCACGGATCCGATTTATTCCCAGCATCGTACGCCGAAGCTCTACGGCTTCGAGAGCTACGTGTCCGTGCCGATCGTGCTGCCGGGCGGCAGCTACTTCGGCAATCTGTGTGCCATCGATCGCAAGCCGGCGCACGTATCGCAACCCAGGATCGTTTCGATGTTCAGGCGGTTCGCGCATCTGATCGCGCTGCAGCTGGAAAGCGAGGCGATCCGCGAACGCGCGAACGCAGCGCTGCTCGACGAGCGGGCAGCGAGCGAGCTGCGCGAACAATTCATCGCCATCCTGGGTCATGACCTGCGCAATCCGCTGCAGGCGCTCTTCGCCGGCTGCGATCTGCTGGCAAGACAACATTCCGAACCCGCCACGCGGACTCTGGTGGCGCGCATGAAGGCCAATGCTCAGCGCATGTCCGTCCTGATCAACGACACGTTGGATTTTGCCCGGGGTCGCCTTGGCAGCGGCATCGGGGTGGAGATCGAAAGCGTGGACGACGTCGGTGCCGCTCTGGAGGACGTGGTGCGCGAACTGCAGATGTCACGTCCGGAACGGCTCATCATCGCCGACATCAAGGTCGGTCAGCCTGTGCGCTGCGATGTCCGGCGCATCCAACAGGTCGCCTCGAATCTGCTCGGCAATGCGTTGACTCACGGGGACGCGGCGGCGCCCGTCAGGTTCAGTGCGGGAATCGAGGGCGATCAGCTGCTGATCGACGTGGTCAACGAGGGCGATCCCATCGCTGCGGAGAGCCTGGGCAAGATATTCTCGCCGTTCTGGCGTCGGTCCACTTCCGCCTCCCGTGACGGGCTCGGGCTGGGTTTGTACATCTGCTCGCAGATCATCGACGCGCATGGCGGCCGGTTGACCGTGACCTCGACCCGCGAGTGCGGCACCCGTTTCACCGCCCGGGTGCCGCGCTCCAACTGAGTTGGTGTGACCCGGCCGTAGACCCGTCGCACGGGGTCCCGCGCGCGCAGTGGGCGCAGCGACGGCCGCATGCGGCAGCTGCGGCACGTGCGCCTGTCCGGAGCCCCTGTCCGCGGACTGTCCGCGGACAGGTCGCGACGCACAGCGGGCCGATGATTCCGCGCTGTTTCAGCACGTTGCGGCCGAGGGGGGGATGGCACGCGTCTTGCTCCGTGCCTCTGATGGGCATCCTGTGTCGGTCTAGTCTGCTGGTGATCGTGATCGTGTGGGGCGGTCCGCTGGCGCAGGCGAACGACCTCAGTCAGCTTTACGACATCGCGGTGACGCGGGATGCAGTGTTGCAGAGCGCGGCCTTTCAGCGTGATGCGCTCATCGAGGCGCGGCCGCAGGCGGTGGCGGCGTTGTTGCCGCAGGTCGCGGCCAGTGCCTCCGCGGCGCGCAACCGCGACGTGTACGACACCGAGCAGATCTCCTCGGTGCAGGCGGCGGGCTGCGAGCTCGCCGCGGCGGCGCGGACCGCGCGCTGTTACGGCACGTCGCGCGGGCTGGGTTTGAATTTGTCACAAACGCTGTGGAGCTACCAGGCCTTCAATCAATTGAAGGAGGCGGACGCGCAGGCGGCGGCGGCGCAGGCGAGCTTTCGCGGTGCGCAGCAGGATCTGGTGCTGCGGGTGGCGCAGGCCTACTTCGCCATCCTGTCGGCGGGCGATCAGCTCGTGACGAACCGCAGCGAGCGGCAAGCGTTCGGCGCGATGCTGGAGCAGGCGCGGGTGCGGCAGAACACCGGCGTGGGCGCGCACACCGACGTCGCGCAGGCGCAGGCGTTCTACGACGCGACCGAGCAGAATGTGATCGACGCTCAAAACTCCCTGGACGACGCCCTGCTCGCGCTCACGCAAATCGTCGGACAGCGGCCGGCGCGTCTCGCGCCGCTGCGCGAGGACATTCCGTTGACCCCGCCCGAACCTGCGTCCGCCGAGGAGTGGGTGACTCTCGCGCGCGAAGAGAATCTCAACGTGCGGGCGGCGCAGTTCAACGCGCAGGCGGCCTCGCGCGACGTCTCGGTACAGCGGGGCAGGGGGCTGCCCACCCTGTCGCTGGTGGGGTCGAACGCAAGGACCTCGCAGAACGAGGTGCTGGGCGGGAATCAAAGCGCGGCCACCGTCGGGGTGTCCTTCAACTGGCCGTTGTTCGAAGGCGGTGCGGTGGCCTCCGCGGTGCGCCAGGCGCGCGCGTCGTATGGCCAGGCCCAGGCGCAGCTCGACGCCGCGCGACGCGATGCGGAACGACTGACCCGGGCGGCTTTCCGCGGCATCGTGACCGGCGTGCAGCGCATCGCTGCGGCGAGCCGGGCGGTGGCGTCGGGCCGGGATGCCGTCGAGGCCAGCCGGCGGGCGGTCGAGTTCGGCACGGGCAACGAATTCGATCTGCTCAATGCCCAGAACAACTATTTCGCGGCCGTGCGTGCCTACAACCAGACGCGCTACGACTATCTGACGAGCGTACTGACGTTGAAACAACAGGCGGGCCGGCTGAGCGAGCGCGACCTCCTCGCCATCGATGCGCTGTTGGTGGAGTCGCCTTCATGACGCGGCGGACGCCGTGACGCCGCGGGACCTGCAGAAGCCGGGGGGCGACACCACGCTGCTGGCGCGCGGCACGGGCGCCCAGGATCGTGTGCTCGAGCGGCGCCCTGCCTGGCGGCGTCATCGCACCTTGCTCGCCGTGGCGGCGGTGGCGGCGTTGGGCGCGGGGTTGCTGGTCTTCCGGCTGCGCGCCGTGTCCGGAACCGGGGTGTCGGTGTCCCGCGAACGGGTATCCCTCGCCACGGTGGAACGCGGCGTGTTCGTGCGCGACGTTGCGGCGGAGGGGCAGGTGGTGGCGGCGGGAAGTCCCACGCTCTACGCCGGCGCGGCGGGCGTGGTGAGCTTCAAGGTGCATGCCGGCGATTCGGTAACACGTGGCGAGGTGCTCGCCACCGTCGACAGTCCCGACCTCTCCGTCAAGCTGGCTCAGGAAGAGGCCACCCTGCAGGGTCTGCAGATCGACTGGCAGCGCGCGCGCTTGAATGCCGTGCACACGCTGTCGCAGCAACGGGACGCCGTCGAACAGGCACAGGTGGACCAGAAAACGGCGCAGCGCGAGGCCGAACGCAGCCGCAAGGCGTTCGACCTCGGCGCCTACTCGGAGCTGCAGGCTCAGAGGTCGCAGGATGCGCGGGAAAAGGCGCAGTTCGCGCTGACGCAGGCCGAAACGACCTACGCCTCCCAACCGGCGCTGAACAGTTTCGACGTGAACAGCCGCAAGGCCCTGCTCGACCGGCAGACCTATCTGGTCGGCGACGTACGGCGTCAGGTGGACGCCTTGAGCGTGCGTTCTCCCGTCGACGGTCAGGTGGGTCAGGTGCAGGTCGCGGAGCGCGCCAGCGTGGCCAAGGACACGCCGCTGCTGACGGTGATCGATCTGTCGGCCCTCGAAGTGGAGATCAAGATCGCGGAGAGTTTTGCCCGCGATCTGCGGCCCGGCATGCACGCCGATCTCGACGGCGGCGGCCGGCACTGGCCGGGCAGCGTCAGCGGCATCTCGCCCGAAGTGGTGGGCGGTCAGGTGACGACACGGCTGCGCTTCGGCGAAAAACCGGAGGGCCTGCGGCAGAGCGAGCGCATGGCGGTGCGCATCGTCATCGACCGCCGCGACGACGTGCTCGAGGTCGACCGCGGCGCCTTCCTGGATCAGGACGGCGGCGGTTTCGTGTATGTGGTGCAGGGCGACGTGGCGGAGCGCCGGCCGGTGCGCCTCGGCGCGGCCAGCATCGCCAAGGTGGAGATCCTGGCGGGCCTGTCCCCCGGCGACCGCGTGGTCATCAACGGCACCGACGCGTTCGAGCACGCGGCCCGTGTCATCCTGACGCGCTGATGCGCCGCTCGATGTCCGACTTTCTCAATTCGATTCACTGCGAGGCCCTATGCTCAGGATGACCCATCTGTCGAAGGCGTACCGTACCGAGGTGGTGGAAACGTTCGCGTTGCGGGATTTCTCGATCCACGTACGCGAGGGCGAGTTCGTCGCCGTGACGGGACCGTCCGGGTCGGGGAAGACCACCTTCCTGACCATCGCCGGTCTGCTGGAAGAATTCTCCAGCGGCGAATACCGCCTGGACGGCGCCGATGTACGCGGCTTGGGCGATGATCAGCGCTCGCGGCTGCGCAACGAGAAGATCGGCTTCATCTTCCAGGCCTTCAATCTGATCCCCGACCTGAACGTGCACGACAACATCGAGGTACCGCTGCGCTACCGCGGCTTGAAAACCGCTGAACGGCGGCGACGCATCGGCGAGTCGCTGGAGCGGGTGGGACTCTCCGCACGTTCCCGGCATTACCCGGCAGAACTGTCCGGTGGTCAGCAGCAGCGGGTGGCCATCGCCCGGGCGCTCGCGGGCAGTCCGCGCCTGCTGCTGGCGGACGAGCCCACGGGCAACCTCGACACGCAGATGGCGCGCGGCGTCATGGAGCTGCTCGAAGAGCTGCACCGCGACGGCGCCACCATCGTCATGGTGACCCACGATCCGGAGCTCGCGCTGCGCGCACAACGCGAGGTGCACATCGTCGACGGCCAGGCGGTGGACCTCGCGCCGCCCCTGCACCGGGCCGAAGCTGCCCGCGTCGCGGGGACGTGACGTGTTCGCCTACTACCTGGGTCTCGCGGTGCGCAGCCTCCGGCGCAACGTGCTCCTCACGTCGCTCATGATCGTGGCGATCGCGGTGGGCATCGGCGCGTCGATGACGACGCTCACGCTGTTTCGCGCCATGTCGCGCGACCCGATCCCGGACAAGTCGGCACGGCTGTTCACGCCGCAGATCGACAATCTGGGTCCGTCGCGCATGGCGCGGATGGTCTCTTTGGGTGCGGACACGCTGCCGGAGCAGCTGAGCTACGCCGATGCCACGAACCTCATGAACGCGCATGCTGCTGCGCGTCAGTCGGCGATGTACACGACCGGGGTTGCCTTCATCCCCGACGATGTGCGGCTGCAGCCGGACCAGGTCAAGGTACGGGCGGCTTATGCGGATTTCTTCGCCATGTTCGAGGTGCCGTTTCGTTTCGGGGCGCCGTGGAGCGCGGCGGACGACGAGTCCCATGCCCAGGTGGTGGTGCTCACCCGCGACCTCAACGACAAGATGTTCGGCGGCGCGAACAGCGTCGGCAAGACCGTGAACCTCGACGGCAGGCGCTACCGCGTGGCCGGCGTGATGGAGCGCTGGGACCCGCTGCCTCGATTCTACGATCTGAACGGCACGCAATTCGGAAAGGCGGAGGAGCTGTACCTGCCGTTCACCCGTGCCATCGAGGAGCACATGCCGACCTGGGGCAACCGGAACTGCAGCGGTGAAGCGCTGCCGGGGTGGGAGGGACAGCTGCGTTCGGAATGCGTATGGCTGCAGTTCTGGGCGGAACTGCCGAGCGTGGGGGATGCGCCCCGCTATCGGGCCTTCCTCGACGCGTATGCCGCCGATCAGCGCCGCAGCGGCCGTTTCGCCTGGCCGCCGCATACGCGCCTGAACGATGTTACGCAGTGGCTGACCCGCGAACACGTGGTGGGCGATCAGTATCGGGTGCTGGTGTTCACCGCGTTCAGCTTCCTGTTCGTGTGCCTGATGAATGCCATGGGCCTGCTGCTCGCGAAGATCATGGGCCGCATCGGGGACATCAGCGTGCGGCGTGCGCTGGGCGCCACCCGCCGGGCCATCTACGCCCAGTATCTGATCGAGGCGGGGGTGATCGGCGTCGGCGGCGGGCTGCTGGGGCTGGCCTTGACGCTGCTCGGGCTGTTCGGCTTGCGTGCGCTGCTCTCGGAGGAGGTGGGCCGGCTCACCCATCTGGATGGCGGCGACGTCGGCATCGCGGCACTCCTCGCCGTGGTGGGGACACTCTTCGCGGGACTGTATCCCACCTGGCGGGCAGCCCGCTGCCAGCCGGCCTGGCAGCTCAAGGCGCAATAGGAAAACACATGGAATTCTTTCCCCTGCTCGCGGCCCTGCGCCGCAACAAACTCGGTGCCGTGCTCATCGCGCTGCAGACGGCCATCACGTTGGGCGTGCTGTGCAACGGCATCTTCATCATCCAGCAGCGCCTGGCGGAGAGCGGACGGCCGAGCGGTGCCGACGAGGCGAACGTATTCGTGGTCGGCAACCAGGTGGTCGGCAATCCGCCCGATGCCGCACAGCGAATACAAGTGGACCTCGCGGCGCTGCGCTCGACGCCCGGCGTGCTCGATGCGTACGCGACCAACTCATTTCCGCTCGGCGACGGCGGCTGGGTGGAGGGCTGCAGCCTGCGACCCGAGCAGGAGCACAGCACGACCGCGTGCGCCCTGTATTTCGGCGACGAGCATGCCCTGCCGACGCTCGGCCTCAAGCTGATCGCGGGCCGCAACTTCACGGCGGCCGACGTCGTCGATCGGAACTTCGATCAGTGGGTGTCGCCGCCCGTGGTGATCCTCACCCGCGCGGTGGCGCAGGCGATGTTTCCGGGGCAGTCGGCCGTCGGCAAAACGGTGTATCTGGAATCGACCAAGCATTCGACGACCGTGGTGGGCGTTGTCGAGCGGCTCCAGATCCCCTGGAGCGTGGTGACGCCGAATCTCGCGCAGTATTTCGAGAATTCCGTCATCGAGCCGTTTCGTTACATTGCGCCGTACTACTATTACGTCATGCGCGTTCAGCCCGCTCAGATGTCCGCCGCCATGCAGGCCGCCCGCAGGACGCTGTACGGCATCGATCGCAACCGGGTGCTCGACAAGATGCAGACCCTGGGGGAGGCGCGGCGCGAGAGCTATCGGGACGATCGGGGACTGGCCGTGATCCTGGGGGTGGTGTGCACGGCGCTGCTCGGCGTCACCGCGTTCGGCATGGTCGGGCTGACCAGCTACTGGGTGACGCAGCGCCGGCGCCAGATCGGCATCCGCCGTGCGCTCGGCGCGACACGACGGCACATCATGCGCTACTTCCAGCTCGAGAATCTGTTGATCGCGGCGGTGGCGGCGGTGATCGGCATCGCCCTGGCGGTGGGCTTGAACCTGTGGATGGTGTCGACCTTTCAAATGGCGCGGCTGCAGTGGGGCTATCTGGTCGTGGGCGCGGTTACGGTGGTGGTGCTGGGGCAGGTGGCCGTGTTCTGGCCGGCGTTGCGCGCCGCATCCGTGCCGCCCGCGCTCGCGACGCGCGGCGCATGACGGTTGGCATCCAGGATGCCGGCGGCGCGGTGCACCGGAACGGCTCTGGCGGCGCCGCCGCGCCACGCGGGGGCTAGCGTGCGTACCTTGCTCGTCATCGACGACAATCCGGCGGTGGCGCAGGCATTGACCCTGCTGTTCGGCTTGCACGACATTCGCACCGTTTCGGCGTCGACGCCGGCGCAGGGGCTCGCGGCGGTGAGCGAGCAGCGCATCGATCTCGTGATCGCGGACATGAACTTCAGCGCGGATACCACGTCGGGGGACGAGGGCGTGGAACTGTTCCGCGCGTTGCGTGCGCGACAGCCGGACCTGCCGGTGGTGTTGTTGACGGCGTGGACGCATCTTGCGGCGGCGGTGCAGCTGGTCAAGGCGGGGGCGGCGGATTATCTCGGCAAGCCCTGGGACAACGACAAGCTGCTGGCGACGGTGGAGAACCTGCTCGAACTCGCCGAGGCCAACCGCGAGCGCGAGCGATCCCAGCAGGAACAGCGCCGCCGGCGCGAGCGGCTCGCGCAGGACTACGACACCTGCGGCATCGTGTTCGCGTCGGACGCGATGGAGCGGGCGGTGGAAATGGCCTGCCGGGTGGCGCGCGCGCCGGTGCCGGTGCTCATCACCGGACCCAATGGCGCCGGCAAGGAGCGTATCGCGCAGATCGTCCACGTGAATTCGGCCGTGGGCAAGGGCCCGTTCGTCGCCGTCAACTGCGGCGCCATTCCGGCGGAGTTGATCGAGGCCGAGTTGTTCGGCGCCGAGGCCGGGGCGTTCACCGGCGCGCACCGCGCCCGCGAAGGACGTTTTGCACTTGCCGACGGGGGCACGTTGTTTCTGGACGAGATCGGCAATCTGCCGCTGGCGGGGCAGGTGAAGCTGCTGCGCGTGCTCGAGACGGGGCAATTCGAAATGCTGGGTTCGAGCCGTACGCGCACGTCCCGGGTACGCATCTTGAGCGCCACCAATGCGGATCTGGCGGCCGCCATCCGTGCAGGGACGTTCCGCGAGGACTTGTTCTATCGTCTCAACGTCATCGAGATCGCGCTGCCGCCGCTGACCGAGCGGCGCGCCGACATCCTGCCGCTGGCCCGACATTTCCTCGGTACGGAAGCGTCGCTGAGCGAGGAGGCCGCCGCCGTGCTGCTGGCCCGCGACTGGCCGGGCAACGTGCGCGAGCTGCGCAATGCCATCGAGCGCGCCAAGCTCATGGCGCAAGACCGGGTGGTGAGCGTGGCGGACTTGAACCTGCCCGCGTCGCAACGCGCCGTCGTCGAGCGCGAGATGGAGGAGCTGAGCCGCGACACCATCGAGAGCAGCCTGCGCGAACACGCCGGCAACGTGAGCCGCGCCGCGCACAGCCTGGGTCTGTCGCGCCAGGCCCTGTACCGGCGCATGGAGCGCTTCAATCTGCGGCCTGCCGGGGGTGGGTAGGCTGCGCAGGCCGCCGCGCATGCGGCGTGGGGTAGGGGATGGCTAGACCGCGCCGCGCGTGGAGCGCGCGGCGCTGGCCGCGGGCGACCCTCGGGATGCGCTTGGGCCTGTCGTTGCTCGCCGTGGCGGCCGTGTTTGCGGCGCTCGGCATGGCGGTGGGACATGCGCTCGAAGGCGATCGCTGGACGCGCTACGGGCTGACGGTGTGGACCGTGATGGTGGGCGGGGCGGTGCCGCCGGCGGTATGGCTCGCGCAGCGTCTGCTGCGGCCGGTGCACCAGGTGCTGCGGGCGCTGACCGGCATCGTCACCAGCTACCGCGAGGGGGACTTCAGCCGGTCGTTGCGAGTCGACCGGGACGACGAACTCGGCGAATTGATGGCGGCGCACAACGATCTCGCGTCGGCGTTGCGCACCCAGCGCGCGCACCTGGTGCAACGCGAACTTCTGCTCGATACGGTGATGCAGAATTCACCGGTCGCCCTGGTGCTGGTGGATGCGCACCGGCGGGTGAGCTATGCGAATCTCGCGTCACGACAATTGTTGAGTGGCGGTGTCAGCCTGAACGGATTGTCGTTCGACGAGGTGCTGGCGAAGGCGCCACCGACCCTGCGCGACGCGGCACTGCACGCCGGCGACAGCCTGTTCGGCGCGGACATCGAGGGCTTGGAGGAAACCTTTCACCTGTCGCGCCGGGCGTTCTTCTTGCAGGGACGCAACTACCAGCTGTATCTCGTGAAGCGGCTGACCCGTGAGCTGTCGCGCCAGGAAGTATCGACGTGGAAGAAGCTGATCCGCGTCTTGAGCCATGAACTCAACAACTCGCTCGGGCCCCTGTCGTCCATGGCGCATTCGGGCGCCGAACTCGTGCGCCGGCAGGATCACGCGGCGCTGCCCGGGGTGTTCGCCGCCATCCGCGAGCGTGCCGAACATCTGCATCGTTTCATCGGCAGCTACGCGGCGTTCGCCAGGTTGCCGGCACCGCGGCCCGAACTCATCGACTGGCCGTCCCTGGCGGCCGAGCTTGCGCGGCAGACGAGCTTCCGGGTGGCCGGCGAACTGCCGGGCGAGGGATGGTTCGACCGGGTGCAGGTCGAACAGGCGCTGATCAATCTCTTGAAGAACGCGCACGAGTCCGGCGGCGTCGTCGACGGCGTGGAACTCGCGGTCTCCGTTGCCGGCACGCGGCAGCGCATCGAGGTGCGCGACCGCGGTGGCGGCATGAGTCAGGCGGTGCTCGCGCAGGCGTTGCTGCCGTTTTATTCCACCAAACGCAGCGGCACCGGGCTCGGGCTCGCGCTCGCCCGGGAGATCGCCGAGGCGCACGGGGGACGCATCCAGCTCGGCAACCGCGAGGGCGGCGGCTTGAGCGTGGTGTTGGAGTTGCCGGGACGGGAAGGCGCCACGGGCTGAGCGGCCGGCGCGTGGGCGGCGTCAGTCGAACTCGGTGGGCAGCCCGGGGTCGGCGTGGTGGCGGTACATGAGTTCGATCTGTTCGGGGGTGGTGCGGCCGAGGGAGAGCGGCGGGATCTGGTCGCGGGCGAAGAAGGCGACCTCACTGGTCTCGTTGCTGGGGCGGGCGGCGCCGCCGGTGATTTCGCAGAGAAAGAACAGTTTGTAGATCGAATCCAAGTGGCGGGGGCGGTGGCGTTTGCGGTAGTCGTGCACGGCGGCGAGCTTGACGGCACGCGCCTCGAACCCCGATTCCTCGGCGATCTCGCGCACCACGCACTCGGCCGGCGTCTGATCGACGTCGGCCCATCCGCCGGGGAACGTCCAGCCGCCGTCGCTGATCTCGCGCACCAGCAGGACGCGGGCATCCTCGAACGCGACGCCTCGGACGTCGACCTTGGGCGTGGCGTAACCCGTGTCCTCCCGGAACAGGGCGAGCAGTTCGGCGGCCTGGGGCTCGGAGCCCTGGGCGAGCAGGGTGGCGGCCAGCTCCCGGATGCGCTCGAACCGCATTCGATCGAATGAATCGCGCGAAAACTCGAGCCCGATTTGCGCGATTGCGCGCAGCTCTCGGCCCATGGCCAACCACCCGGGGTCGCTCATGCGCCGGCCACGGTACAGCCTGCATCGAGCAGCAATTCGCCGGTCTGGCCGGTGCCGGTGATGACGAGGAAGCCGGGGCCTTCCTTGAAGTCCATGCCGGCGACCACGAACGTGTAGTCGCCCATGCGGTGCCGGGCGTCCGGGACCTGGTTCGCAAGCAGCTCGAAGGGATTGGCGGCGCCCAGGTCCGTGCCCATGACGCGCAGCGCCTGGTAGGGGGCGCCGATCAGGGTGATGGGCGACCAGGTGCCGCCCATGTGGTCGGCGACGGCATGCAGGGACTCGGCGACGTTCTGACGCAGGCATTCGATGTGGATGTGGAACTGGTCCTGGGTGCGGGAGTGGGCGTTGTTGGCGGCGAGGCCGACGGCGGCGCGGGGTACCGGATGGCCCACGAACTGTTCGAGCACGTCGCGGGAGGTCCAGGCCACCGAGAAATAATTCGGTGTGGCGGGATCGAGCAGCTCGACGCTGTCGGTACCGGTCATGGTCTTCACGGGGATGAGCAGGTAGTGGGCACCGCCCTTGCGGTCGGCGAGTACGGCATAGCCGGTATCGCCGGTATCGGAGCTGGAGACGTTGATGCGTTCGCAGGGCGCGGGGTCCTTCTTGTCGCGCCAATGCACCAGACATTGTTCCTGCACGATCTGGCGCAAGGCGTCGCGTGGGTCTGCGACGGAGCTCCCATCCTTGGTCATGACATTGCGCGCGGCGACCGCGACGGTGCGGAGCGCGACCGTGGCAACGAGGCAGATCAGCAGGACGGACAGGGTGGGGAAGGGTTTGGCGTTCACGGGGCTCCAAGGGTGGCTGGGGACGGACAGAATGCTGGCACGAACAGGGGTGCTGGAGCGGAACAGTAAACCTCAATCATTGCCGATCCGGGAAACTCCATTGAGGGCACGATTTGCAAATGCGAATCATTATCGATAGCATTCGCGACAGAATGTATAGGCGGATGGGGTCCGCTGCGGAGTTATCAGCGGATGTATGCAACGAACGAGCGTCGGTGGATGCACGGTGGGTGGAGATTGGGATGCTTGCTGGCGTTGTCTTGGCTGTCGGGATGCGGCGGCGGCGGCGGTGATGGCGGCAGCGGCACCAGCAGCGGCAGCAGCGCCGACA
>CAZZVN010000026.1:25954-51427 GCA_964657625.1 uncultured Steroidobacteraceae bacterium | reverse complement strand
TGGACGTTAGTGCCCTGCTGCACCGACTTCGTCACCTTGTTGGTGCCTTGTTGGACGTTGGTGCCCTGCTGCACGGCAAAGCTGGGCGCACTTGCCAGCAAACAAACTGCAACGATGCCCGCGGGGGTGATACTTCGGGCAAACCTTGTGAAATCAATGTTCATTGTTCATCCTGTTTCATGTGTTCAAACGGCTACTGTGGGAAATCCTTGGTCAAAGCGCTCTCGTCATCCTCATTTACTATGTAATGGTAGAAACCGACCCCCACCTGCATACCGTCGTTGATTCCTTCAACGTCGCGAGCAGTCAACCAATTGTCAATGTCGTCGGAAAAAGCTTGGCCCTTCTCTCTGATGAATCTGTCGAATGCGACATGATCTTTTTTCGAGATTCCGTACTGGGTCGAAATGGTTCTTTCGATGAGCCCCCGGCCGCCCGCGGAAGTCGGGCGCAGATTGATTTCCAGGGTCTCGCAAATGTTGTGCACCACCCGCGCAACGTAGATGATGTTTTCCTTGCTCAACGAGTCGGCAACATACGAGCGCCGTATCGCCCGGTAAAAACCGTTGCCGACTTCTTCCACCGCACCCAGACGGATCAGCTCGTCGAGAATGGATTGAGCGGACACACCGGGACAGTAAGAGCGAACGAGATCGGTGAGGGTCAACGATGATCGACTGGTCGGCGCAGTGGCCGAAGCAAACTCCAGATCCCTCAACACGCCGTACGGACCGGTGTAATCCGGATCGGTGTGCCAGGCACTCAGCACGACCGCGAGCGGAGCGGCCTCCTGGGCCTCCCGGCCGTATGCGGCGTTGGCTCCGACCTGCAGAACGTCGCGCACATCCCCAATTTCGATGTTCGTGATCAACGCAATCCCTTCTTCCGTCACATCCCGTTTAGAGGCCGTCAGTTGTTTCGCCGCAACATCTACGTAGGCTTTTTTCAACGCCTCGCTGAAGTCCGGAAACAGCACCCCGTTCTTCACCGCCATCCGCACCAGAGGCTTCAGGAGGTAACCAAACGCGGCCAGTAAGTTGTCTTTTACAGATTGCATGTCGAGTGAACATATTACAACTGTTTTGTTGTCCTGCATCACATTTTCAGGAAGTCCCTCAACGTTGCCGTTGCGCGACAGGAAAACTGCCTGTCCGCCTGTAGTGGGTAACCTCAATGCGAGCGCATCTGCCTGACCTGTGATCCTTTCGTGCCGGAAAGCCCGTCGTCTATGTTTTGATGCGCCGCACACATGACCATGACGTCTTTCCCTCTTTGCGCGACTCCCGCCGCGGCGCCCGTGCGTCATGCGCGCCCTGCTGCCATGGCAATGACTCTCCTGCTGTGCGCCGGCATGGCGGCCTGCGGTCGCCCGCCCGGCGGGACAAGCGGCGTCGATCAACTCAGCCGCGGCTTGAGCGGCGAACCCGCATCCCTCGACCCGGCCGCCGCTGCGGATAAGTTCTCTTCGCAGGTGATACAAGATCTGTACGAAGGACTGACGACCGAGTCGCCGAACGGGGAGGTCGTTCCGGGCGTGGCGTCTTCGTGGGTGGTCGATGCCGGAGGACTTCGCTACACCTTCCATCTGCGCCATGCGCTGTGGTCGAACGGCGAGCCGGTGCGCGCCCGGGATTTCGTGACTGCCTGGCAACGGGTGGTCGATCCGCACCAGCATTCACCCGTCGCGGACAACCTGCGGCTGGTGGCAGGCGCAGCCGCCATCATTGCGGGCAAATTGCCTCCCAGCGCCCTGGGCGCCCGGGCGGCAGACGACGACACACTGGTCGTGACGTTGACGGAGCCGGCGGCTTATTTCCCTCAGATCCTTGCCGACATCGCCGCTTATCCGGTGTATTCCGCCGCCGCCGCACGCGCGCATGAAGCAGGAGGCTGGGTGTCGAACGGTCCCTACGTACTCGCGCTTTGGCAGGCGGGTACGCGGCTCGATTTGGTCCGTAACTCCCGTTATTGGGATGCAGCTCACGTGGCCATCCCCCGCGTCACGTATCAGTTCGCCAGCGACGGCGGGTCACAGCTCGCCCGCTATCGGTCGGGGCAGATCGATCTCACGGATGAAGTGCCCCCCAGCGACCTTCCCGCACTGCGCGCCGCGCATTCCACCGAACTCGTCGTTGCTCCCTTCCTGGGCACCGCCTACTACGGACTCAATCTCAGCGACGATACCCTCGGCTCGAAATCCGCGCTGCGCCAGGCGCTCGCCATGGCCATCGATCGCCGGCAACTGGTTCAGGTGCTGGGCTTTGGGCAGATCGGTGCGTACGGATTGGTGCCTCCGGGAACCTGGCACTACACTCCCCAATCCTGGTCCTGGTCCACGTTGAGCGATGCCGAGCGGATCGCGACCGCGAAGCGCCTGTACGCGCAGGCCGGCTACTCGCCGGCCAGACCTCTGCACCTGCGTCTCCTCTTCAACAGCAACGTCGGCATCAAGCGCACCGGAGTGCTCATCGCCGCCATGTGGAAGGAGATCCTGGGCGTCGACACCGCGCTGGTCGAAGAGGAGTACCGCGTGTTTCTGCAATCACGCCACGACCGCACGCGTTGGGACGTCGCGCGGCTGGGCTGGAACGCCGACTTCAACGACGCCAGTAACTTTCTCGACATCCTGCGTTCGCGCTCAGCCAACAACGACATGGGCTACGCCAACGCGGACTACGATGCGCTGCTCGACAAGGCCGCCGCCACCGTCGACGCGGACCAGCGGCGCGCGCTGCTGCAGGCCGCGGAGCGCTTGGGCCTGGACGACTACCCGCTCATCCCGCTGTACCATTTTGTGTCCAAGCAGCTCGTGAAACCCTACGTCCAGGGCGTGCATCCCACCCCCTTGAATTCCGTGCCGTCGAAGAGCCTGAGTCTGCTGCCGCATTAGCCGCCGGGCGTCCGTTGCGGCGCACTCCTGTTCAGTCCATGATTGGGCATCGGGGCCGCGATGTCGTATCGCGCGCACCACCGCTTCCTGCCGAGGGGTATTTTGTCTAGCCATCCGTACAACGAAATGTCATTGAACGATGGCACCACGCGCCCGCAGTACTGGCGCTATGCCAACTGGCTCGAACATCAACCCTCCGATCGTCTGGCGCAAAAACGCGCCGAGGCCGATGCCTTGTTTCACCGAGTAGGCATCACGTTCGCCGTCTATGGTCAGGAGGAGGGCGCCGAGCGCCTGATCCCGTTCGATATCGTTCCGCGGGTGCTCCCCCTCGACGAATGGATACGGCTGGAGGGCGGCCTCAAGCAGCGCGTGCGCGCCTTGAACGCCTTCATCCACGACATCTATCACGATCAGCAGATCTTGAAGTCGGGCATCATCCCCGCCGAACAGGTGCTCTGCAATGCGCAGTATCGTCCCGAGATGCAGGGGGTGGACGTGCCGGGCGGCATCTACGCGCACATCGCCGGCATCGACATCGTGCGCGACGGTGCCGGTGAGTTCTGCGTGCTCGAGGACAACCTGCGCGTGCCCTCGGGCGTGTCGTACATGCTCGAGAACCGCAAGATGATGATGCGGTTGTTTCCCGAACTCTTCTCCCAGCACCGCGTCGCACCGGTGGATCACTACCCCGACGTGCTGCTGCAGAACCTGCGCAGCGTCGCCCCCACCGGCGTCGCCGACCCCACGGTGGTGGTGCTCACCGCGGGTGCCCACAACAGCGCCTATTTCGAACACGCCTTCCTGGCCCAGCAAATGGGTGTGGAATTGGTGGAAGGCCAGGATCTGTTCGTGCGCGACGAGGCGGTGTTCATGCGAACCACCCAGGGGCCGCAGCGTGTCGACGTGATCTACCGTCGCATCGACGACGACTTCCTCGATCCGCTCGTGTTCCGTCCCGACTCCCTGCTGGGGGTGCCGGGGCTGCTCACCGCCTATCGCGCCGGCCGCATCACCATCGCCAACGCCATCGGCACCGGTGTCGCGGACGACAAGTCGATCTACCCCTACGTGCCGGAGATGATTCGGTTCTACCTGGGCCAGACGCCGATCATCGGCAACGTGCACACCTGGATGCTGCGCAAGAAGGATGATCTCGCCTACGTGCTCGCCCATCTGCCCGAGCTCGTGGTCAAGGAGGTGCACGGCGCGGGCGGCTACGGCATGTTGATCGGCCCCGCGGCGACGAAGGAGGAAATCGAGAAATTCCGCCATCAGATCGTCGCGACGCCCGAGCGTTACATCGCGCAGCCCACGCTGGCGCTGTCCACCTGCCCCACCTTCGTCGACTCGGGCCTGGCACCGCGCCACATCGACCTGCGGCCGTTCGTGCTCTCCGGGCGTGACGTGACCATCGTGCCGGGCGGTCTCACCCGGGTGGCGCTGCGCGAGGGCTCGCTGGTCGTCAATTCCTCCCAGGGGGGAGGCACCAAGGACACCTGGGTGCTCGAAAGCTGATGCTGAGCCGCACCGCCGATCACTTGTACTGGATGTCGCGCTACATCGAACGCGCCGAGAGCCTGGCACGTCTCGTGGACGCGCATTACCGCATGTCGCTGCTGCCCCACTCCGGCGACACCCTTGCCCAGTCGCTGAGCGCGACCATGAACGCGTTGCAGATGGAGGAGGCCTACCGCGCGCGCTACGCCACGCTCGAGCCGCGCGCGGTGTTCGAGTTCGTGAGCCTGGACCGCGAGTATGCCGGCAGCATCGTCAGCTGCCTGCGCTCCGCCCGCGAAAACGCCCGTGCCGTGCGCGGCTCGCTCACGTCCGAACTGTGGGAGACGCTCAACTCGACCTGGCTCGATGCGCGCGCCCTGGTCGGCCGCGGCGCGTCGACCGTCGACATCGGTCAGTTCGTCGAATGGGTCAAGGAGCGTTCGCACCTGACGCGTGGGGTGACCATCGGCACCATGCTGCGCGACGAGGCGTTCCACTTCACCCGCATCGGCACGTTCCTCGAGCGCGGCGACAGCACGGCGCGCATCCTGACCGCGCATCAGAGCGACTTGAAGCCCGGGGCCGACGCCGGGGCGGTGCCCGATCCGTTCCAATGGAGCGTGCTGCTGCGGGCGCTCTCGGCGTTCGAGGTATACCGGCGCGTGTACCGCGACGTCATCACGCCGTTCAAGGTGGCGCAGCTGCTCATCCTGCGCGCCGACATGCCGCGCTCCTTGCTGCATTGCTGCCGCGAGGTTTACAAGAACCTGCGCTCGGTGTCGAACGAGCAGTCGGCGGAGACCGAACGGCGCGCCGGGGAGATGCATGCAGCGTTGCATTTCACGCGGATGGAGGACGTGCTCGACACCGGCCTGCCCGTGTTTCTGGAACAGTTTCTGGCGCGGCTGCGCGATCTGGGCGACCGCATCGCGTCCGATTTCCTGGTACCCCCCGCGGAGGTTTGAGCCATGCAGATGCACATTCGGCACGAAACGCATTATCGCTACGAGCGGCCGGTGAAACACAGCGTGCAGAGCCTGCATCTGACGCCACGCCGCGACCCGAGTCAGCGCGCGCTCCACTGGACCATCTCCGCACCTGGGCGGCGCCTCGAACAGATCGACGCCTACGGCAACATCTCGCATCTGCTCACCATCGAGGAGCCGCACCGCGAGATCCAGATCGTGGTGCAGGGTGTGGTCGAGACCGCCGACCTGGCGGGACGCCAGGACGACGGACCGCTCTCGCCGCTTGCCTATCTGGCACCGACCAAGCTCACCACCGCGAACGACGAGCTGCGCGCCTTCGCGCAGGCCGCCCTGCATGACGCCAGGGATCCGCAGGCCCGGGCGCTGGCGCTCGCGGAAGCGGTGTTCGACGCCGTGCGCTACAAGTCCGGCACCAGCGACGTACAGGACAGCGCGGCGGTGGCCTTCGAGAGCGGCGAGGGGGTCTGTCAGGACCATGCCCACGTCTACATCGCCTCCGCCCGCGCCATGGGGATTCCGACACGCTACGTGAGCGGCTATCTGTACACCGGCGACACCAGCGAGGCGGCGAGTCACGCCTGGGTGGACGTGTGGCTCGGCGCCGAGATCGGCTGGCAGAGCATGGACGTCACCCACAAACGTCCCGCCGTGCGCACCTACTGCCGGCTGGCGGTGGGTCGCGACTACCTCGATGCCGCGCCCGTGCGCGGCGTACGCCAGGGCGGCGGCGGCGAAACCATGCAGGCCAACGTCCTGGTGGCCGAGTCGGCCCTCCAGCAACAGCAGTGATGTAGACTTGGCGGATGACTTACTGCGTTGGTTTATTGGTCGACACCGGCCTTGTCTTGCTGTCTGATTCGAGGACCAACGCCGGCGTCGACCAGATCAATGTTTTCCGCAAGATGGCCACCTTCCAGCGCACCAACGACCGAGTGCTGGTGTTGATGTCCGCGGGCAATCTGGCCGTCACCCAGGCCGTGGTCAATCTGTTGCACGAGAGTCCGGACGACCCCGACCAACCGCCCCGCATTTTTCGCGCCAACAATATGTTCAACGTCGCGCGCGTGGTGGGGGATGCGCTGCGCGAGATCCACGCCCGCGACGCGAAGATGCTCGAGGAGACCGGCCACGAGTTCAACGCCACCTTCATCCTGGGCGGCCAGGTCGCCGGCGAAGAGCCGCGCCTGTTCCATATCTATGCCGCCGGGAACTTCATCGAGTCCTCGATTGATACGCCCTACTTTCAGATCGGCGAGTCGAAATACGGCAAACCCATCATCGACCGGGTCATCACCCGCAGCTCGAGCCTCGCCCAGGCCGCCAAGTGTGCGTTGGTATCGATGGACTCGACCATCCGCTCCAACCTGTCGGTGGGTCCGCCCCTGGACCTCGCCATCATCCGCCGCGACGAGTACCGCCTCGCCACCCATATCAGCATCGACATGGACAACGAGTATTTCAAGATGATCCGCACCCGCTGGGGCTTCGCATTGATGGAAGTGTTCAGCGAGCTGCCCAACCCGAACTGGTAGCGCGGCGAAGCCACCAGCAGGCTGCTGGGAGCTAGGGTTTTTGCTCAATTCCTCTGCCGGACTTTCGGCAGCGTCGGGCGCACCGCACGAACGGATTGAGGGCTGCGTCGCAGATCCGCGGTCACACTCCCTCGAAGCGGACCCAGTACCTTACATAGTGACCCGACATATTGGTACGTTGCCGCCACAGAAGTAACCTTTCGCGAGTTGTGTATGACCGCATCGCTCAGTGCAGGCCGCCGCGAAACCGGGGTGCCCACCCGCACGTCGCCGCAGGCCCGTGCGACGCGGCCCGCTCGCGTCGCCCCACCGGCGCGGGCAGCGGACGTCGACGGCGCGCACGAGGGCGATCCGGCCGAGGTCGCCAACAGCGTGCTGCACGACGTCGGCAACGTGCTCAACAGCGTCAACGTGTCGGCCATGCGGGTGGGCGATCACGTCAGGACGTCGAAGGCCGCCGGGTTGCGCCGACTGGTCACCCTGCTCGAGGGCGATGCGGGCGACTTCAACGGGTTCTTCGGCAAGGACGACCGCGCCCGTCAGCTGCCTGTCTATCTTGGCGCTCTCGCCGCGCAGCTCGAACGTGACGAGCAGCGAGCGCTTGCCGAACTCTCGACGCTGCAGAAAAACATCGATCACCTGAAACACATCGTCTCCCGGCAGCAGAGTCGCGCCAGGTTCGGCGGCATCACCGAGCAGATCGACGTCGCGGAACTGGTCGAGGACAGCCTGCGGCTGAGCGACGGCGTGCCGTCGCGCCACGACGTGCGGGTGGAACGCGATTATCAGCCGGTGCCCGCCATCATCGTCGACCGGCACAAGGTGCTGCAGATTCTGGTGAACCTCCTGCGCAACGCCGGGCATTCGTGCGACGCGTCCCGGCATTCGCACAAACTCATCACGCTGCGCATCGCGGCCGGCGGCCGTGGCGTCGCCGTCTCGGTCACCGACAATGGCGTCGGCATCCGCCCGGATCATCTGGCGCGAGTGTTCGAACGCGGCTTCACGACCAAGGCGGACGGTCACGGGTACGGCCTGCACGGCAGCGCCCGGACGGCACAGGAACTCGGCGGTGTCCTGAGCGCCCGCAGCCCGGGCGCCGGGCACGGCGCGAGCTTCACGCTCGAGCTGCCGCTGCAGCCGCCGGACATCGACCGTGCGTAGCCTCGGCCCCGTGCTCAACCGCCGAGTGCTCGTCATCGACGACAACCCGGCCGTGCACGTCGATTTCACCAAGATCCTCGGCGCACCGCCGGGTGCGGATGCGACGCTCGAATCCGCGGAGCTCGCGTTGTTCGGCGCGGTCCTGCCGGCGCAGCGGCGTCAGCATTTCACGGTCGATGCGGTCCGGCGGGGCGAACTTGGGCTCGAGCGCGTGAAGGCAGCACTCGCCGCCGGCAATCCCTACGCACTGGCGTTCGTCGACATGCGCATGCCGAACGGGTGGGACGGCCTGGAGACGATCGAACACTTGTGGCAGGCCGATCCGCACCTGCAGGTCGTCATCTGCTCCGCGCACGTCGACTACGATTGGACCGGGCTGGTGGTGCGTCTGGGGCAGCCGGACAATCTGCTGGTGATCAAGAAGCCGTTCGAGCCCGTCGAGATACTGCAATGCGCCAATGCGCTGACGCGCAAGTGGCAGAACGAATGGCACACACGCCGTCAGCTCTCGAGCCTCGAACAGGAGGTCACCGACAGCACCGCGGTGATCAAGCTTGCCGACGTGCAGTTGCGCCATTTCAACACCCATGACTCGCTCACCGGCCTGCCCAATCGCGCCATGCTCGAGGAGTTGCTGGCGCAGGCGTTGGTCAAGGCCGATGCCGACGCCAAGCCTCTGGCGGTGTTGTTCCTGAATCTCGACCGCTTCAAGCTGGTCAACGATTCCATGGGCCATCGTCTGGGCGATGAATTTCTAAAGGAAGTGGCGCAGCGGCTCAAGAACATCATGCGCGGCGACGATACCATCGCCCGTCTCGGTGCCGACGAGTTCGTCATGATGCTCGGCTCCGTCAACGGCATCGACGGCGCCATGAGCGTCGCCGAACGCGCCCTCGCGGCGTTGGCCCCGCCCCTGCGCATCCACGACGTCATCCTGCCCTGCTCAGCCAGCATCGGCATAGCGCTCTACCCCACGGACGCGAGCACCGTGGCGGACCTGTTCAGCCGCGCCGACACGGCCATGCAGAGCGCCAAGCAGCTCGGCGGCAACCGCGTCGCGAGCTTCGATTTCCGGATGAACACCACGTTCCACGCCAAGATGAAGCTCGAACTCGATCTGCGCGGCGCCCTCGCCGACGGCGAGCTCGAACTCTTCTACCAGCCCAAGGTCGACACCCAGAGCGGCGCCGTCCACAGCGCCGAAGCCCTCATCCGCTGGCGCCACCCGAAGCGCGGACTGGTGCCGCCCGGGGACTTCATCCCGCTCGCCGAGGAGTGCGGTCTGATCGCCGAGATCGGCGAATGGGTGGTGCGTGAAGCCTGCCGCCAGGCCCGTGCCTGGCAGCTCGAAGGACTGCCCCAGCTGCGCATCGCCGTCAATCTGTCGCCCACGCAGTTCCGCCACGGCAACCTGCTCGCGATCATGCGCGCCGCGCTCGACGATGCCGGTCTCGATGCCCGCTACCTCGAGGTCGAGCTCACCGAGAACACCGTGATGAGCGACGCCGAAGGTTCGGTCGCCATTCTCGAGAAGTTGAGCGAGATGGGGGTGCTCGTCTCCGTCGATGATTTCGGCACCGGCTATTCCAGCATGAGCTATTTGCGCCGCTTCCCCGTCGACAAGCTCAAGATCGACCGCGCCTTCATCAGCGAGATCGTCTCCCGCCCCGACGACGCCTCGATCGTGCGTGCCATCGTCTCGCTCGCGCACAGCCTGCGCCTGAAGGTGGTGGCCGAAGGCGTGGAAACCCGTGAACAGCTCGAGTTCCTGAAAAGCCTCGGCTGCGACCAGTACCAGGGCTATTACTTCAGCCCCGCCGTGCCGGCGGCGGATTTCGCCAAACTGCTGCACCGCTCGATGACCACCACCACCGCCGCGTTCATGGACGAGGAAGCCATCCGCACCCACAGCAAACTGGCCGCCTACCGCCGCTGAGCGGCGACCCGCGCTGCGTTGCGGTCCCGCGCGACGCCCGGGCGCGCCGTGTCGCGCTAGTGGGCGGACTCGCTGTCCAGGTGCGCGAGCTGCTGCAAGGGGTAGCGTTCGCCCGCCGCCGCCCCCTTCGGCACCGCCCGCTCGAGCGCCGCCACCGCGTCCTCCGGCAGCGGTGTGGTCAGCGCTCCCAGCGCCTCGGTCAGCCGCTCGCGACGGCGCGCGCCGACCAGCGTGATCACATCCTCGCCGCGCGCCACCACCCAGGCGATCGCCGCCTGCGCCACCGTGAGCCCGAGCCCCTCCGCGACCGTCCGTAATTGCTCCACCAGCGCGAGATTCGTCTCCACGTTGCCGGCCTGGAAGCGTGGCGTGTGCACCCGAAAATCCGTGGGCGCGCGCGGTGCCGTGCTCCAATGGCCGCTGATCAAGCCGCGCGACAGCACGCCATAGGCCGTGACGCCGATGCCGAGTTCGCGACACGCCGGCAGGATGCGATCCTCGATGCCGCGCGAGATCAGCGAGTACTCCATCTGCACGTCGCAGATCGGCTGCACCGCCGCCGCACGCCGCAGGCTCCCCGCGCCGACCTCCGACAAGCCGACGTGGCGCACGTACCCCGCCTTGACCAGGTCGCCGATCGCACCCACCGTGTCCTCGATCGGCACCGCCGGATCGAGCCGCGCCGGCCGGTAGATGTCGACGTAGTCCGTGCCCAGACGTTTGAGCGTGTAGGCCAGGAAATTTTTCACCGCCGCGGGCCGGCTGTCGTAGCCGCTCCAGCCACCTTTCGGGTCACGCAACGCGCCGAACTTCACGCTCAGCAATACGCTCTCCCGTGATCGCCCCGCGAGCGCCTCGCGGATCAACAGCTCGTTGTGTCCCATGCCGTAAAAATCGCCGGTATCGAGCAGGTTGATCCCCGCATCGAGCGCGGCACGCAGGGTCGCGATGCTCTCCGCACGATCCGTGTCGCCGTAAAAATCCGACATCCCCATGCAGCCCAAACCCAAAACCGAGACCTGCGGTCCGGTCGAGCCTAATTGCCGTCGTAACATCACATAACTCCTTGCGTCTTTATCGCGCAGAGGGCAACACGGGCCCCGGCTCCTCCGCGTATCCGCCTGCCGCCTTCACCGCCGCCGCCGGCATGAAGTTTCTCCACGGTGCGCCTGAGTACGCTCTAGACTCGATGATAGACCCATGAGCCGCCAAGTTTCCGCGCCACCCCCGCCCCCTCTCATCGCGTCCGACGCTCGGATCGCCGTGATCGCCCCGGCCGGCGCCGTCGATCAAGCCGATGCCGAGCAGGGGATCGCGCTGTTGGAGCGCTGGGGCTATCGGGCCGTGCGCGGTGAACACCTGTACCGGCGGCACCGCTACAACGCAGGCTCCCTCGCCGAACGCAGCGCTGACCTCAATTGGGCGCTGTCGGCGCCCGACATCGACGCCGTGTGGCTCGCCCGCGGCGGCTACGGCTGCGTGCACTGCCTGCCCGCGTTGCCGGCCACGCTGCCCCGGGAGCGCCCGCTCATCGGCCTGTCCGATGCCACCTCGCTGTTGAGCGCGCTACACCGCCGCGGCCACATCCAGCTGCTGCACGGTCCCATGGTGCAAGGCCTGGTGGCGCTCGTGGACGACGAGAGTCGCGACGCCGTGCAGCGGTTGATCACCACGTCGGTCGCCACGCCCTTGGCGGTGGAGCACCTATGCGGTCCCGCGGGACCCGTGTCCGGGCCGCTGCTCGGCGGCAACCTCACGGTGCTCGCCAGCATCGCCGGCACGCCGTGGTCGCTGCGTGCGGAGGGGGCCATCGTCCTGCTCGAAGACGTCGGCGAGGTGGCCTTTCGCCTGGATCGAAGCCTCACCCAGCTCATCGCCAGCGGCGCCCTCGCCGGCGTGCGCGCCATCGTACTCGGCGAATTCGTGCGGTGTCCCGTTCCCGAGCACGGCGGCTTCACCGTCGAGGAGGTACTGCGCGACCTGCTGCTACCGCTCGGCCTGCCCGTCTTCCATCACGCACCGTTCGGCCATGGCAGCCGGAACATCGCCTGGCGCTACGGCAGCGTCGCGACGCTCGCGGACGGCCGGCTCGCGTTCTAGGCAAGCCATTGACGCCCGCTTCGCTGCGCCGCTGCGCCGTCCTGCTGCTCGCCGTCTGGGCGCTGCTCTCACCCCCCGGGCTGCCCGCCGCCGAGCCCGCGCCGGCGGTGCCGCCACCACCGCCCGCCGCGGCGAACACCCTGGACGAAGTGCGGGTCACCGGCGAACGTCCCGGCCCGGGCCTGTGGCGGATCTCGAACGGCGCGCATGAACTGTGGATTCTTGCCACCCTGGAACCGTTGCCCAAGGGGATGATCTGGCGCTCCGCGGCGGTCGAAGCCCGTATCGCGGCCGCGCAGACCGTGCTCGCGCCGCCGCGCGTGACCACGGACATCGGGTTCCTGCGCGGCCTGACCCTGCTGCCGGCGCTGCTCCGCGCGCGCAGAAGTCCGGACGGCGAAACACTCGAACAGACGGTACCGCACGCCCTCTACATCCGCTGGCTCGCGCTCAGGGTCAAGTACCTGGGGTCGGGCGGCGACGAGAAGATGCGTCCGCTGGTGGCCGCGCTCGATCTGTACATGCACGCACTCGAGCAGGCCGGCCTCGTCGCCGACGACGCCGTCTGGAAGATGGTCGAGCAGACCGCCCGCAGAAATCACGTCCCCGTCGAACCGGTCACCCTGAAGATTCCCATCAAAGACCCGAAGGCGACTTTGCGCGGATTTGACGAGATTCCCCGGGCCGCCGAGATCGACTGCCTGGCGAAGACCATCGAACGCCTGGAGACCGATCTGGAACCCATGCGCGAGCGTGCCAATCGATGGTCGCTCGGCGACATCGACGGCCTGCGTGCCCTTCCCTACCCGGACGAACAGCTTGCCTGCTTCGACGCCGTGTTCAGCGTGCCCGCGCTGCACGCCGAGTTCGAGCATGCCGAGCGCGATCTCGCCGACACCTGGCTGGCGGCCGCGGACGCAAGTCTCGGTCGCGACGCCAGCACCTTTGCCGTGCTGTCCCTGGGCACGCTCTTGAAGCCCGACGGTGCGCTCGCACGACTGCGCGCCCGCGGCTACGCCGTGACGGAGCCGCACTGACGCCCCCGCGCGCAGACGCGTGCGTGCGCGCGCCGGGCGCGCTGGCCCGTGCGGTCATCGTCGCGCGGGTCTGCGCCGCGGTGCTGCTGCCGGCCGCATTCGTCTGCGCCCAGACCGCCTACAAATACCGCGACGCCGACGGTCACTGGGTGTTCACCGATCAGGCGGCCCCCGCCGACACGCCCGGGCAGGCGATCGCGCTCACCCGCGAGAACGCCGTCCTGCACATCGCCATCGAGCGCGTGGAGGATGCGCACAGCGTGCGCCTGGACGCCGTGAACGAGTGTCTGTGCGTGGTCACCTTTCACGTCGAGGTCGGGCAGTCCGGCATCGCCGGCATCCCGGCCGGCGCCGTCTTCGACGTCACCGCGGCGCCGAGCTCACGCCGCACGCTGGTGCAGGGGATCCGTCCCGCAGCGGACACCGCGCTGCGTTACGACTGGAAGGCCGCGATCGGCTCCCCCGACGCCGTCCACGCACCCGGCGTGCCGTATCGCGTTCCCTTCGCCGTGGGCTCCACGCACGTCGTCAGCCAGGCCTTCCCGAGCCGAGTCACCCACACCACCGCCGACAGCGAATACGCCGTCGACATCGTGATGCCCGACAACACCCCGGTCTACGCGGCGCGCGAAGGCACGGTGATCAATGCCCGCCACGACGCGTTCCGCGGCGCCGCCACCGCGGCCCTGCGCGACCAGGCCAACGTCATCGAGATCCTGCAGCCCGACGGCACCGTCGCGGTGTACGCGCATCTGCACTGGGATTCGCTGCGCGTGCGCATCGGCGCGCACGTCGCCCGTGGCGAGTATCTCGCGGATGCGGGCGACACCGGTTACGCCACCGGTCCGCACCTGCACTTCGCCGTGGTGCGCAACACCGGTGCCGAGGATGTCTCGGTGCCCGTGCAGTTCGCCGGCGCGGGCGGCGCCGCCGTCACCGCCCGGACCCGGGAACCGCTGACCGCTTACTGAGCCCCGCGGCCATACTGCCGGCGCGCCGTGCTGCTCTTCGCCTTGCCGTGACGCCGTCCGGCTTCGGCCAGCACGCGCAGCGCATCATTGACTGCCTTGGAGGTTGGAAACACCTTGGCCATATCGCGGTCCAGGATCACGACGTTCGCACCCTTGGCCAGCCGCGGCAGATACTTGCCACGAACACCTCCAGAAAAGTCGTATTCCGCTCGCATTGCGTCGCCATCAACCTTTTTCATAGCTCGCTCGTTCTTGGCGGGTTGCCCGCCGTGCATTGATAATCCGGACTCGTCCGCCGCGGTCGGTATGGGCAACGATCACGAGACGCCTGGTCGTCGTCATGCCGATTAGCAGAAATCGGCTTTCGTTAATCGAATGATCTGGGTCCGCGATGGTCATCGAGAACGCATCGTAGAACGCCGAGGTCGCTTCCTCGAAGGAGATGCGGTGTTTGCCAAGATTTGCCTTCGCCTTGGCCGCATCCCATTCGAACTCGATCGCCATTCTGTCAGGTTACAGCGCGCGGCCGGAAATTCAAATCCAGTTCCATCCCGGGTGCTTATTGGGAATGTCTGCTGGGTCCTCGCTCACGATTCTTTGACTTCTTTCGCCGTCCCGTAAACGAGAGAAAGAAGCTGTCTTTTTATAAATGCCGGTGGCTAGCTATCGTCGCACGCTGGAAACGAGCCTGCGGATTGTCCCAACGCGACCCGGCGCCGGGTGGGTATTCTCGCCACTGGCGCTGTATGAAGCACTCTGGCATGGTGCCCGCCACAGCATATGCGCAAACCCCTCTTCAGCGTTCGGCGACAGTTTGCATTGACCAGTGTTTTGCTGGCGCTGCTCCTGTTTCGAGCTTACGTGCCGGTGGGCTTCATGCCGGCGACCGGGACGCCATTTTTGTTGGAGTTGTGTCCGGCTGCCGCTCCGATGCCCATGTCGATGTCCATGGCGGGGCATCCTCATCACCATCACTCAAATACCACCCACAATCAGTTTCAGACGTGCCCCTTTGGCAGCGTTCCTGCTGCCGGTCCGATCGCGCAGCTCATTGTCTTCGCACCGCCGGCGCCCATCGTTTCTCAAACACTCCACGCCGTCGAACCTGTGCGTATCAGCGAGCGGGTCGACCGCGCTCATCCGCCTCGCGGCCCTCCCTCGTTCACCTGAATTGAATTTCGTCGCTGATTGTTTGGTTGTAGTGGTTCGCCACGGCAGTCCTTCAGCCAGTTCAGTTGTTGCGTGAAGCAGCCGCCGCGGCGGTTGCGGGAGTTTTTCCATGATTTGTTCAATCAATCGGTTGGGCGCGACGGCCCTGTGCTTGTCCGTAGCTCCGATATCGACCTGGGCGTGTGCGACGTGCGGCTGCACCGTCAATTCAGATGCCGCGATGGGGTATTCGGACGCCACCGGATGGCGCGTCAATCTTGAGTACAGCTACATCGACCAGAACCAGCTGCGGATTGGCACCCGCTCAGCAACGCCCGCAGAGGTCGTCAACAATCCTTCCAACCCTGGTCTAAGCGGTGGCGAGATCGAAAAAGGCACTATCAACCGCTACCTCACCTTAGGAGTCGACTACCGGCCCAGCGCAGATTGGAACGTCAATCTGCTCGTCCCCTATGTGGTGCGCACCCACACCACGTACGGCACGCAACTGCAACCGTACACGCCCGCCGAAACGGCCCCGGATCAGGTCAGCGGCGCGCATGTGGATAGCCTGGGCGACATCAAGTTGCTCGGCAACTGGCAGGGACTGCTACCGACTCACAATCTCGGGCTGCAATTCGGGGTCAAATTGCCGACCGGCCAATATGGGACCGCGGTCGATTTCGACAACGGACCGAATGCCGGCGCACCCCTCGATGCGAGCCTGCAGGCCGGCACCGGCAGCACCGATGTCATCGTGGGCGCCTACTACTATCAGGCGGTGAGCCAGAATTTCGACATCTTCACAAACGCGCAATTCCAGTCCGCTGTCGCCCACAAGCAAAATCAGCCGGGCAATGACTTTCGCCCAGGCAATTTGCAGACCTTCAGCGTCGGCCTGCGCTACGAGGCGCATCCCAGCTGGATACCGCAGCTGCAGCTGAATGTGATACACCGCAGCCCTGACCAGGGTGCTTTGGCCGATACGGCCGACACCGTGGGTACGGTCGCCTATATAAGTCCAGGCCTCACCGTGCAGGTTTCGCACAAGCTGCACGCCTACGGCGTCATTCAAGTGCCGGTCTACAGCAACCTCGATGGCTACCAATTATTTCCACACTACACGGCGACCGCCGGATTGAGCTATGCGCTTTGAGTCGCGCGGTGATGCGGCACGCATTCCGGCGGATGCTCCACATGAAGCGTGAGTCCGCAACACGCCGCGAGCTGCTGCGTGGTGCAGCGGCATTGAGTGTAACGGGGCTTGATGCGCTGTTCGCGCCCACTGTGGGCGCGAACGAATTGCGCGTGGGTCAACCCGCGCCGCCCGCGACTTTGGTCACGCTCGACGGACAACGTCTGTCCACCACGGACCTGCAAGGCCGTGTCGTCGTCCTCACCTTCTGGGCTACGTGGTGTGGCCCGTGCCGCGAAGAATTACCCCTGCTATCAACCTACGCGATGGAACACGCCGCTGCAGGCCTTACCGTGCTGGGCTTCACGTTGGACTCATCGACTGAGCGACAGAAGGTTCAACGCGTCGCCCAAACCGTAAGTTTTCCCGTGGGCTTTCTGGATCAATCGACTCTGCCCGGGTATGGGCGTATCTGGCGTATTCCCGTCAATTTTACGATCAACCGTCAAGGTGAGCTGACCGAGGATGGCTGGAAAGAAAAAGACTCGACATGGACCTTGGAGCGTTTGGACCGTGTCGTGACTCCGCTGCTTATTGCGAAGCAGATGCTTAAAAATAATACGTAAAATGCGCTCGCAGGGTCATGACTGTCTCGATACATTGCTCGTGATCGAGGTGCGCATGCATGGTGGAAATCGTCAAGTCGTGGTGGTCGTGTTGAATGCTCGCCAAGCGCTCGGCCAGTTCGCGCTCGTGATGGTTGTAGACATAGGAGAGGTTCGCGACGCAGGTACCTTTGGTGTCGCGCTGCGCGCGGCTTTGCTGCAGATGAGTGCGCAGAATATCGCGCACCGCCTCACTGCGCGTCGCATAGCCGCGTTCTTTGATAAGGTCGTCAAAGGCCGTCGCCAAATTCTCATCGAGGGAGATGGTAAAGCGGTCCATTATAATAGTCTCCAATTGACCCGATTGAGGCGCGGCGTGGTTTAGCTTAACGGAGGCGGTGGCGTAATTGACCGTCTCCCACCACCGCCGGCATTCCTCGATCGTCGAAAAAATGCATCTTGAGACATTTCCACTTTACGGTATGGAGCGGCTCGCCAGTCTGAAGCTGCCTATGGGTTGCGCGATAAATTCCATGGATGACGAGGTCATGCATGGATTAACGGTGCTGGGTGTCAACTAATTGGCGACTAAACCCGGCACCAATATTGAGCTGACTACTCAGCCGTGAGAAACGTGGGGTAACTTCAGGCTAGCCGCCTTTCGCCCCCGCCGCGAGCACGGACAGACGCCCCGTGTCCGTCAACTGCGCCTGTCCGCGGCCGCCACGCTTCGCCTCGTAACACGCGCGATCTGCCTCCGCGAGCCAGTCCGCCTCGTCTTCGAATTCGGGGGCCATCATGGCGATGCCGATGCTCGCGCCGATCTCGTAGGTCGACGGTCCCAGCGTGGCGGCCAGCGGGTTCAGCGCGCGCAGCATCTGCTGCGCCACCGCCGCGGTGCGCTCCAGCGAACAGTTCTCGAGAATGATGGCGAACTCGTCGCCGCCGAGCCGTGCGATGGTGTCCGAGTGGCGCACCGTCGTGCGCAGCACCTCCGCCACCCGGCGCAGCACCGCGTCGCCCGCGGCATGACCGCCGGCATCGTTCACCGCCTTGAAACGGTCGAGATCGATCGCCAGCACCGCCGCCGGCACGCCGACGTGCCGCGAGAACAGGAACACCTCCCGGGCACGGCGTTGAAATTCGAAGCGGTTGGCGAGACCCGTCATGGCATCGTGGCTCGCCCGGTGCGTGACGTCGCGCACGCGTTCGAATTCGCGGCTGGCGTCATGCAGTACGATCACCACGCTGGTGACCCGGCCGGTGACGTCGACCACCGGTGACACCACATCCGTCACGTAGCACGGCACCCCGTCCGGCCGCATCAGCACGCAGGCTGCCTCGCGCCGGAACACCGTGCCGTGCACGATGCTCTGCCCCACCATGTTAGCCGCGTTCGCCGACGTCAACGGATCGGTCAACGACACCACCTCGTCCCAGCGCCGGCCCTCGATGTCGCCCAGTTCCTGCCCGAGCAGCGCCTGTGCCGCCGCGTTCAAATACGTGATGCGCGTGTCCGCGTCCGTGGTGATGACGGCGTCGCCGATCGCGAGCAGCGTGGTCTTCAGCCGCTCGCGTTCGTTCGCCAGTTTCTCCTCCGCGCGCCGGCGCGCCTCGAGGCTGACGATCTGCGCGATGAAATGCTGGGGCTCGCCCTCCTCGCCGCGGACCAGCGAGACCGCCGCATGCACCCATACCCACGCGCCGTCCTTGTGCAGAAAGCGCCGGTCGACTTCGTAGAACTCGATTTCCTGCGCCCTGAGCTGCCGCCAGCGCCGGTCGATGTCGGGCACGTCCTCCGGGTGCGACAGGAATGCCACCGGCACGTTGCGCAGTTCGTCCTGCCCGTAACCCAACATGCGTTGCAGCGCCACGTTGGTGTACGTCCACACGCCCTGCAGATCCGACAGGATGATGCCGATGGGCGAGTGCGCGAGCGACTCACGGAAACGCCGCTCGCTGAAGCGCAGCGAACGCAGCGCCGCGCGCCGCGCATCCGTGCCGAGTCCCACCGCCACCGAGGGCAGCAGCGAGGCCAGCAGCGCGAACAACGGCAGACCGGAGATGGAGCCCGCGTGATGCGCCGCCTGCACCTCGAGACCCGACGGTCGCACCCCCAGCAGCCACAGGCCGAGCACGGTGAGACCGCTGCACAAACTGAGCAGCGCCGCCCCGAAGCCGCCGACCCGGAACGCCGCCGCGAGCAGCGGCACGCCGAACACCACGAACGGAAACTTGACGTAGCGGATCGCCCCGTAGCAGGCGAGCATGCAGAGCAGCAACGTGCCCACGTTCTGCGGCAGGAAGCGCCGCTGGACGAGCCGCTGCCAGCCCTTGCGACTGCACAAGATCAGCGGCGGCCCGAACAAACACGCACCCACCGCATCGGTCACCCACCACTGATCGAAGATGGTCCTCCACGGCGCACCGAGCGCCGCATGCACCACCCAGGCGCCCGCCAGCGCGGCGCCCGCCGGAATCGCGAGCCCATAGAGCAGCATCATGTGCGCCGCCTGATCGATGGAGATGTGCGGATAGGGAAAACGAAACGCCACCCGGTACGTCCACACCATCAGGGCGATCTCGCCCAGGTGCACGCCGGTCAGCGCCAGGGCAAACCCCCACGCGTGCACCGCGACGAAGTTGGCCGCCACCCCCGCCAGCGTCAACGCGAGACCGGCGCTCCCCCACCGCACCTGCGGCAGACGAATCAGCAATGCCGCCGCGACCGCATCCGAGGGCCACAGCAGGGTCACGTGCAGGCGACGTCCGGCGAGGATCTCGGCCAACGCCAGCAGGAAGAACAGCGCCGCGATGCCGAACTCCGCGCGCGGGACACCCCGCCCATTCGCGAACAGGGCTTCGCGCGGTTCCGTGCGCAGGGGTTGCAACATGCGGGCAGGCTACTGAGAACTTACATGTTGCACTGCGAATCGCGTCGCATATGTCAAGCCCCGCCGCTGGCGGCCCGGCCGCGGCCTCCCAAGCCACCAGGCCTGCCGGTCACACCCCCGTCACATTAACTACACACCATTGCAGCCCTATGAAAACAATCGATCTGGTGTATTTCAACGCGGGAGGCGGGCATCGTTCCGCGGCACTGGCGATCGAAGCCGTGACCCGGGAGCAGTCGCGTCCGTGGCTGGTGCGGCCGATCAACCTGATGGAAGTGCTCGACCCGCAAAACGTCTTCCGCAAAACCACCGGCATGGATCCTGAAGATCTCTACAACACGCGCCTCGCGCATGGTTGGAGCCTCGGTCTGTCGCAGGAGCTCAAACTGCTGCAGGCGTTGATCCGCTTCAGCCACACCGCCATCACCGGACGGCTGCGCCGGTACTGGCGCCGCACGCGGCCCGACATGGTCGTCTCGCTCATCCCCAACTTCAACCGCGCCATGTGCGCGGCGTTCGCCGCCGCCCGGCCGGGCGCGCCGTACGTCACCATCATGACCGACTTCGCCGACCTGCCGCCGCACTTCTGGATCGAAGCGCGCCAGCCGCAGCACCTGGTCTGCGGCACGCCCCACGCCGTGGCGCAGGCCCGCGCGCTGGGTCACCCCGACTCGCACATCCACGCGACGTCGGGCATGATCATCCGCCCTGATTTCTACCGCGAAGTGCGCATCGACCGGCGCACCGAACTCGCGCGGCTCGGCCTCGATCCCGACCGCCCCACCGGCCTCGTCATGTTCGGCGGCCACGGCTCGACCGCCATGCAGAGCATCGCCCGGCGGCTCAAGGACACCCAGCTGATCCTGGTGTGCGGACACAACGCCGCGCTCGCCCGCCGCCTGTCCGTCATGCGCCCCGCCGCGCCGCGCCTGGTGCTGGGCTTCACCGCCGACATCCGCCATTACATGCAGCTCAGCGATTTCTTCATCGGCAAACCCGGCCCCGGCAGCATCAGCGAGGCCGTGCAGCAGGGCCTGCCGGTGATCGTCGTCAGCAACACCTGGACCATGCCCCAGGAACGCTACAACACCCGGTGGGTGACCGAGAATCAGGCCGGCATCGTGCTCGACTCCTTCAAGAACGTTCGCAGCGGGGTCGTCGAACTCATCGCCCGCCTGCCTGAACTGCGCGCCCGCGTCGCACGCATCGAAAATCACGCTATATTCGAAATACCCGATATCCTCGACCGCCTGCTGCAGGACGACACGGCGCGGATGTCCCGCACCGGCACACGTGAACGACGCGCAGCCTCTCTGACACACTAGGCACGCCCGCGCGCGTGCGGCGAGGATTCATGACGGCACCCGTACGTTTCGAGCTGTTCTCCTACTGGCGTACCTCCGCCACCTATCGCGTGCGCGTCGCCCTGAACTTGAAGGGCATCGCCGCCGACGAACACGACGTCAACCTCGACCAGGGCGGACAGCGCAGCGAAACCTTCCTCGCCATCAATCCGCTCGGCGCCATCCCCGCGCTGCGGGACCGCGAGGCCGCCCCCGGCACCGCCGCGCTGACGCAGTCCCTCGCCATTCTCGAATTTCTCGACGAGAGCTACCCCACGCCGCCGCTGCTGCCCGCCGATGCCCACGGCCGCGCCCGCGTGCGCGCCCTGTGCGGCATGCTCGCCGCCGACACCCATCCTTTGGTCGTGCCGCGCGTGAAGAAGTACCTCGCCGCCCACGCCCGGTTCGACGATGCCGCCTGGAAAGCCTGGCAGACGCATTGGTTCGGCACCGGGCTGCAGGCCGTGGAACGCCGCCTGAGCAGCGAAGCCCAGACCGGCACCTACTGTCATGGCGACGCCGTCACGCTGGCGGATCTGTGCCTCGCCAGCATCCTCGCCGTCACCCGCGTGTTCAAGATCGAGATCCCGCAGGTTCCGACCGTCGATCGCATCGTCGCCGCTTGCGACACGCTCGACGCCTTCCGCAGGGCCGATCCGTACGCCCAGGCCGGCGCACCGCCGCGCTGACCGCGGGCACCGCGAGCGCACTCACAGCGCACGCGGCGCACGTCACCACGCTGCCATCCGCCCGCACCGCCCCGCCCCCCGCACCCATGGCGACATTCCTGCTGGCCTTCACTGCGTTGTTCTCGATCATGAACCCGCTGTCCGGCGCGTTCATCTTTTTCGGCGCCACGCGCGACATGGACACGCGCGCCCGCGCCCAGGTGTCGCGCTGGGTCGCCATCTACGCCTTCTGCATCGTCGCCGCGTCGCTGTACGTCGGCGCGTATGTGTTGGGTTTCTTCGGGATTTCCATCCCCGTGCTGCGGGTCGCCGGCGGCATCATCGTGTCGATGTCCGGCTGGCGCATGCTCACAGAGCCCGACGCCACGGAGCAGCGCCGCGCGGAGACTCCGCAGCCTCGCTCCACGGCCGTGCCCCCCAGCCGCCTCGCGTTCTACCCCCTGACCATGCCGCTCACGGCCGGCCCCGGCACCATCTCGGTGGCGATCTCCATCGGCGCCAGCCGGCCGAGCGGCTTTCACGCCCCGCTGCTCGAGTTCTTCGTCGAAACCCTGGTCGCCGTGCTGCTGCTCGCGCTGCTGGTCTACCTGTTGTATCGCAACGCCGGGCGGCTCGCCGACCTGGTCGGCGCCACCGGCACCACCATCGTGGTCAGACTGTCGGCGTTCCTGCTGTTCTGCATCGGCATCCAGGTGTTCTGGAACGGCGCCGCCGAACTGCTCGCCACGCTGCCGCTGGGCGGTGCCCCCAGCACCTGAGTAAGATGCCGGCATGTCGTCCCTGTCCTCAGCCTCCCAAGCCCTCGTGCCACCCGTCCTGGCGCCCGCCGAAGCCTCGTCGCGCGCCTGGATACGCACGGCCACCGAGCGTCTCGCCGCCGACTATGCACGCTCGGCCGACACGCATCTGATCCGTCTCGAATCACGCCACGACGCCGGCGTCGCCGTCTACCTCAAGGACGAATCCAGCCACCCCTCCGGCAGCCTCAAGCATCGCCTCGCCCGCTCGTTGTTCCTCTACGGCATCGCGAACGGCTGGATCCGCGAGGGACGCACCGTCATCGAAGCCTCGTCCGGGTCCACCGCGATTTCCGAGGCGTACTTCGCCGCGCTGGTGGGCGTGCCGTTCATCGCCGTGGTGCCCGCCAATACCGCGGCCCGCAAACTCGCGGCGATCGAGTTCCAGGGCGGGCGGGTCGAGAAGGTGGAACACGCCGCGGATCTGGAGGACCGGTGCAAGTCGCTCGCCGCACGACTGGACGGCCACTTCATCGATCAGTTCACCTATGCGGAGCGCGCCACCGACTGGCGCGGCAACAACAACATCGCAGAGAGTCTTTTCGCACAGATGGCGCGGGAGGCGCATCCGTATCCCGACTGGGTCGTGGTCGGCGCCGGCACCGGCGGCACCTCGGCCACCCTCGGGCGCTACATCCGCTACCGCCCCGAGCTCGTGACGCACACGCGGCTGTGCGTGGTCGATCCGCACGGCTCCGCGTACTTCCCCTCGTTCAAGGACTCGAATCCACGGGCGACCGGCGCCTGCAGCCCGGTGGTCGAGGGCATCGGCCGACCGCGCGCCGAAGCGTCGTTCGTGCCCACCGTCATCGACTGCATGATGAGCATCGCCGACGCCGCCTCGGTGGCCGCGTGTCTGTGGCTCGAGGCCCGGATCGGCCGCCGCGTGGGTCCGTCCACCGGCACCAATCTGATCGGCACGCTGGCCCTCGCCGGGCAGATGAAAGCCGCCGGACGCAGAGGCTCGGTGGTCAGCCTCATCTGCGACGGCGGCGAACGCTACGCCGACACGGTTTACGACCCCGCGTGGCGCGCCCGCCAACGGCTCGAGCTCGGCGACTGGACCGCACGCTTCCGCGACTACGACCGCACCGGGCGGTTCGATGCCGGCGACACGGCGCCCGGCGCGGCGCGCACCGAGATCTGTCTGCGCGGCACGCTCGCGCACGCACCGACCTTCGACATCTAGCCCGCGCGTCAGCCCGCCTGGCCGCGGCGGTACAGCCGGTTCTGCCGGAAGAACGACTTGATGGAGCCCGCCGGCGTGCCGCTCACCGCGCTGCCCGCCGTCGTGCCGCTCGCCACCGCGGGGCACGACCCCCCGGTCGCCTGATAATGCAGCGCCGCCGCCAGCAAGGCCTCGTTGGGATCACCCAGGGCGTGGGCATAGTCGTCGGCCACCGCACAACCCGGGATCGACACGCCCTGCGTGCCGGCCGCGTTGGCCGGCGTGAACCCGTCCGAGTAGTCGCCGAAGTTCTGCGCGTTGACGCCGCGGAACTGGATCGAAAAATACGTCACCGCACAGTTGTCCGCCGGATAGAAACCGTAGGGCTTGCCGCACGTGGTCGAGCCGATCTCGATGACCTGCACGTTGACGCCGCGCAGCCCGTTGATGATGGACTCGCTCGCCGAACAGGTGTCTGCGGTGGTGAGCACGAACACCCGCGACAGGCCGAGCGTCGGCAGCGCCTGCCCCGCGGTCACCGAAAATCCCTGGGTCGTGGTGTGAAAGCCCGTCGGCACGATGGCCGCGCCCGTCACCGGGTCGACGGTCGGATGCTGGCTGTTGAACTGCGTCAACTCGAAGGTCTGGCCCGCCGTCGCCGCGGGCCCGGCGATCATGTACGCCGCCTCGCTCGCGATGTCGAGATAACCGCCGCCGTTGTAACGGATGTCGAGCACCAGATCCTGCACGCCCGCGCTCTTTAACTGGGTGACGGCATCGACCAGCGCCTTCTCGGAGGTCGCGATCTGATCGTTGAACAGCAGGTAGCCCACCGTGGTGCCCGACGCGCTCGTCAGGGTCTTCACGTCCTGCACCGGCGTCGAGGTGATGTCCGCGGACACCAGCGTGACCGTGCGCGACGTCGTCGCGGCCGGGCCCTGCACGGTGAAGGTGTGCGTCTCGCCCGCCGACTGCGGCGACAGCCCCGCGTTCAAGACATCGAGGCTGGCCTGACCGGTCGCATTGACCAGGTCGACGCCGTCGATGCCCAAGATCGCATCGCCACGCGCCAGGCCGCCCGCCGCGCTGGCTGCGGTGTTGGGCTCGGTGTAGGCCACGGTGACGCTGCGCGGCGGCGTCGACGCGATGAGCACGAAGTCCGCGCCGTAGCCGATCTGCACGCCCGACTGCGACAGTTTCTCCCACGTCGGGGTCGCGTAGGTGAAATGAAATTTGTCCTTGGCCGCTCCCGACGCCGTCAGCGCCGTGGTTTTGAGCGCCGCGAAATAGGTCGCGTCCGATGCAAAGGTCGAGGGGTCCTGATCCACCACCTCGTCGAACCACAGGTACAGATCGTGGGTCCACGACCGCAACCAGTTCTTCTCGTCGAGCGCGGTGCCCTGCACGTCCGTGTACGCCTTGTTGGTGTACGGGTCGACCCCGGTACGCGGCGTCACGCACATCTGTGCGAACGTGGATTGCGCCTCGAACTGGCCCTGCACCCAGGTCGTCGGCGTGGACGCGCCGCCGCCCGGCGACGCGGGGCCCTACCCGCCGCCTCAGCTGCCGCCGCC
>CAZZVN010000026.1:0-25944 GCA_964657625.1 uncultured Steroidobacteraceae bacterium | reverse complement strand
CGACGAGCCCGACGAGCCGCCCGATGTTCCGCTCGGGGTCCCCGCCGACGCGGCCGGCGCCGATCCGCCACCGCCGCCGCCACACGCCGCCAGTGCGGCGGTGCACACGGCCAGCACCATGACATTCGCCACGGGCGCCCGTCGGCGCAGTCGCGATAGAAATCGTTCGCCGCATCCCATCATCACTTCCTTATGCGTCCCCCGATCGGCCGATCCTACCCCGAGAGTTGCGCTCCGAGCGAGGATCGCGTCGTTTTTTCAGTCGCGCATCACACTTTGTAGTTTGTTCCGGCCGGTCACCAAGCCGTATCCTGCGCAATCGACGCTCCGGTGTTCCCGACACGACATCTAAGCGCCTACCCATGCGATTCGAGGTAAGCGCAAAACATATCGGCCATGGCCTCGGCGTATGTTTCGATCTCGGCGGAGCTGCGCGGAGTTTCGGAAAAGTCCTTGCCGACCATGCTGAGCGTGGTTGTGATCAATGCACCCGCCAATGCACGCTTTGCTTTCGACGACTTCGGCAGCGCTTCCCGCATGAACGCCTCGACGGCACGGCTTCCGGCCGCTCTCGCTGCCCGCGCTTCGGGCGCATCCCGATACAGGGGGGCGGCGTCGTGCAACGCCACCCGTATCTTGGCCTCGTCGCATTCCGAGCGGACGAATGCGTGGACCAGAATGCGCAGCCGTTTGAGCGGGGGTTGCAGCGGGTCCGCAAGGATGCAGCGAAGCAACTCGGTCGTCTGCCGCCACTCGTCGCTTTGCAGCCGGAACAAAATCGCCGCCTTGTTCGGGAAATATTGATATAGCGATCCGATACTGACACCGGCCCTCTTGGCCACCCGCGCCGTGGTGAAACGTTGCATGCCTTCCTTCGCCAAAACCTGAACAGCAGCGGTGAGTATCGCCGCGACCAGTTCGGTGGACCGGGCCTGCTGCGGCTGTTTTCGCGAGGAAATTTGGGATTTTTGGGGGCGTGACATGAGTGGTGACAATGCGAATCGTGGAACACGAGTAAGTAGTCGTATTCTAATCCGGCGCGATGCCGCGCTCAATTTTAGATCGGAGACCCGGATGACCACCCTGACGACCGCACCACTCGTAAGTCTGTTGGATCGCTTGTTCGAAGAGGCCGCTGCCTCGCCACCGGCGACGAGCCCTGCGATGAGCGTGCTGCCCGCCGAAGAGCGGACCCGCCTGATGCGCAGCAAGACCGAATATCTCGATTTCTACGGGCGCATGAAAGACCTGCCGCTCGCCATCTCGCGCGAAACCGGCGCATTGCTCTACATGCTGGCGAGAAGTTCCGGCGCGCGCACGATCGTCGAATTCGGCACGTCGTTCGGCATTTCGACCCTGCATCTCGCGGCAGCGTTGAGAGACAACGGCGGCGGCCGCCTCATCACCACCGAGTTCGAACCGGCGAAGTTGGCGCGGGCTCGGGACAATCTGACGGCGGGCTGTCTCATCGACCTGGTCGAGATCCGAGCGGGTGACGCCCTCCGGACATTGAGCGTCAATCTTCCCGAAACTATCGATGGATTGCTGCTCGATGGCGCCAAGGCGCTATATCCCGAGATCTTGAGGTTGGTGGAAAGTCACCTAGGACCAAACGCCTTCATCGTCGCCGACAACGCGGACTACAGCCCCGAGTATCTGGAGTACGTACGTTCGCCCACGAACGGCTACCTGTCCACACCGTTCGGCGAGGATGTTGAGCTCTCCATGCGGCTCGGCGACCGGCCGCCGTCGCGGTGAAGGTTTCGTCAATCAGTGGCAGATGCACCGCGCTGACCGCGCCGTTGCGGCTGTGCCGCCCCGGCCATGGACCGACGATTAGTTGGGCCAAGTGGCCGTGCAGGCGTGCCGGCTTGGGTCAGGCGCCCCGCGGCGAAGACGCGGTTGGTGATCATTTCACTGTCGACCAGCACGCCGTCACAGTCGAAGATCACCAGGGCTGGTTTTTGCCGATCCATGTCGTTCGTGCCCGGCTGTCTCATCGCGCGTCCACCCCGAGGCGCTCGCCCGCCGTACCGCCGAGTGCCACGCCCGCTGCAGTCCCCGCGCCGCCGACGCGGCCGCGACCTTGAGCGAGTCCCGCAGCACCGACACTTCCGGCGCCACCGGTTCGAACCCGAGGCGGCGCACCCGCCGGTTCATCCGGTACACCTGCGCCAGCCGCAGGCTCGAGCGCAGGTCGAAGTTCACGCTCAACGCGATCGAGACCTCGCCGAGATTCTGCGCCCAATGCGGCGCCGTCACCGGGATGTGTACCGCGCTTCCGGGGCGCAGATCGTAATGCAGCGCTCCCGTTTGAGTTGCCGCCCGGTAGTGCGCCGCACTCAAGTCCCCGGCGAAGAAATTCTCGAGCTCCGGCGCCGTCAGCACCTGCCGATCCCGCGGGTCGAACACGTGCAGGGTCTTGTGGCCGCGCAACTGAAACAGGAAGTTGGTGTCGCCGTCCAGGTGGTAACTCGTGATGCGGCGCGGCGAGGCGATCAGGAAGGTCGCGCGTCCGAGAATGCGCTCGTCCCAGAACCAAGAACCCGCCCGGTCCGCGAGCGCCCCCATGATGTCCTGCACGAGCGGCCCGAACACTGCATCGCGCTCCACCTGCTTGAGGATCACCAACGAATCGTTGGCCGCGATCCCGGCAAGCGTGCTCGACAGGGAGGGCTTTTGCTGCGTTCCCCGGACCCAGGGGTCACGCACCTGCACGTCGCCACACGACCAGTAGGCAAAGGCAGGCGTGGCCGGCCGCCGGTCCGCGAGCGCCGCCAGTGCGTCCAGCCTGAATGACGGATGACGATGCAGAACATGGTCGAAGGCGAAACTGTCACGGCGCCGGCAGGGTGCGAAATTCGCCGCCGCGCCGCGTTCGCGCCCAACGCCGTGTTCGAGCCCGTCGCAGCCTGCAAACTCGCCGATGACGTCGCGCATGGTCCCGCCAAGACCCCACGGTATGGATTTGTGTTGTGCCCCTCAGCCCGAGGGCAAACTATCCTCTTATGTAAAATCTGCACGAAGCGGCAAACCCCGTGACCACGTTACTCCTTTCTCTGCAAATTGCTGTAAGGCTTCCCCGCGACGGGCGCCCGCTACGCTTCCAGCCCCTGCGCCTTCAGGTACTCGTCGTAGGTTCCGCGGAAATCCGTGATCGTGCCGTTCTTGAGCTCGATGATGCGCGTCGCGAGGCCGCCCACGAACTCGCGGTCGTGCGAGACGAACACCAGCGTTCCCGGATACTGCTCGAGCCCGATCTGCAGCGACTCGATGGTCTCCATGTCCATGTGGTTGGTCGGCTCGTCGAGCAGCAGCACGTTCGGCTTGGTCAGGATCAGCTTGCCGTAGATCATCCGGCCCTTCTCGCCGCCCGACAGCACCTTCACCGACTTCTTGGTCTCATCGCCGGTGAAGAGCAGCCGCCCGAGCGTCGCGCGCACGATCTGATCGTCGTCCGCCTTGCCGGTAAATCGCGACATCCACGCGAACAGGTCGGTCTTCTCCTCGAACTCCGCCTGCGGATCCTGCGGCATGTAGCCAGGCTGGGCATTCTCGACCCACACGATCTTGCCCGACGTGGGTGCGAGCTCCCCCGCCAGACAGCGCATCAAGGTGGTCTTGCCTGCGCCGTTCGGACCGATGATGGCGACCCGCTCGCCCGCCTCGATGTTGAAGTTCACGTCCTTGAGCACGGCGTCCGGGGTGTCCGGATAGGTGAAACTCAGTTTCTCCACGCCCAGCGCATTGCGGTACAGCTTGCGACCCTGCTCGAAGCGGATGTAAGGGTTCTGGCGCGAGGACGGCCGGATCTCCTCGATCTTGATCTTCTCCAGCTGCTTTTTACGGGACGTCGCCTGGCGTGCCTTCGAAGCGTTGGCGGAAAACCGCCGCACGAATTCCTGCAGGTCGGAGATCCGGTCCTTCGCCTTCGCGTTCGAGGCCTCCACGCGCGCCCGCGCCTGCACGGAGGCCAGCATGAAGTCGTCGTAGTTGCCGGGATAGACCTTCAGCTGCTGGAAATCCAGGTCGGCGATGTGCGTGCACACCTGGTTCAGGAAATGCCGGTCGTGGCTGATGATGACCATGGTGGCGTCGTAGTTGTTGATCGCCCGCTCCAGCCAGCCGATGGAATGGATGTCCAGGTTGTTGGTCGGCTCGTCGAGCAACAGCACGTCCGGGCGCGAGAACAGCGCCTGCGCCAGCAGCACGCGCAGCTTGAGTCCGGGCGGCACCTCGCGCATGGGTCCGTTGTGGCGCGACTCGTCGATGCCGGCATCGGTCAGGATCGCCCCCGCCCGCGCCTCCGCCTCGTAGCCGCCGTACTCGGCGAACACGCCCTCGAGTTCCGCCGCCTTCATGTAATCCTCGTCCGTCGCGTTCGGGTCGGCGTAGATCCGGTCCCGCTCCGTCATCGCGTTCCACAGCTCCGTGTGGCCGCGCATCACCACGTCGAGCACGCGGTCGTCCTCGTAGCCGAACTGATTCTGGTTCAACTTGCCGAGCCGCAGGCCCTGCTGCAGCATCACGTCGCCCGCGCTGGCATCGAGGTCGCCGCCCAACACCTTCATCAAGGTCGATTTGCCCGAACCGTTGGCACCGATCAGCCCGTAACGGTTGCCGTCCGCGAACTTGACCGTCACCTGTTCGAACAAGGGTTTTGCGCCGAACTGAACGGCGACGTTGGAGGTAGCGAGCATGTTGTCCGATCTCTGACTATGGGGGACCCGGGCGGACCACGGGCACGCCGCGGCAATACCGGGATCACGCCGGGGCGCGGGATTCGCCCGACACGGGGGCGATGGCAGCCTCCCGCACGAGCGCCTGCGGTCCAGCAACGAGATTCTAACCGAGCCCGTTCGACGGCGGGGCGTTTTGTGGGTTCGCCGCCTCAGCGGCGCAGCAGGCGCGCGGTGGCCTCCGCCGCAGCCACCGGGGTTGCGTCCGCCGCGGCGTCCACGGCATCCCGGGCGTCCACCGCGAATGCCCCGCCCCGCACGCCGCCCGGTCTCAGGCTTGCTGGCCGCCCACCCGGCCCAACCGCGCCGGCGCCACGGCCGGCCGGTCCCGCTCCCCACGGGCCCGCAGCCATTCCGGGGCCGGTACATGGATCAGCGCGAGACTGATCCATACCGCCACGCTGAAATACAGCGACATCCACACCACTTCGTGCCGCCAATCCTCCCACCGGTGCGACACCACCCGCCGCACCGCCACGTCCACGAGGCCCTGCCCGAGGCCGAGGTAGTGCCGCCCGGCCGCCTCGTCCGCGAGCCAGCGCGTCCAGTACATCGGCACGTCCACCAGGAACATGTAGCCCACGTAGATCGAGCCGGCCGCGCACGCCGCGAGCAGCACCGGCCGTCTGCGTCCCGCCGCCGCGCGCATCCACAACCCCGCCGCCGCCACCACCAGCAACGCCGCCGCGAGGCCCCACAGGGACTCCTCCGCCGTGTGCCCGAGGTTCGAGGTGGTCAGCACCGAATACCAGGAACACACCTCGGCAGTCGCGATCAGCGGCACCAGTGCCCGTGACACGACGCCCGCCAGCACGCTGCGCGACGCACGGGCGCACTCCCCGAGGAGCAGCGCCCACTGCGCGACGAAACACAGTTCCGCCACCGTCGCCACCGAACGGCCCAGGAGCACGCTCGACAGCCAGGAGTCCAGCAGCCCGATGCGCGGCACGTCGTACACCGGAAAGAACGAGCGGAACGCACAGCCCGCCACGTACACGCCCGACAACACGAGCTGCAGCCGACGCGCGCCGAACACGTCGGCGGCCAACGAGGCCTTGCGCCGCTCGAGCGCCGCGGCCGACAGCCACCAGGCCGCCAGGTTGACCGCGCCCACCGCGCACAAAAAACACCACCATAGCTCGACGTCGTTGTTCATCATACTGTCATGATCGCATGCTAACCCGCGGCCTCCAACCAACGACGGCACAGAATTGCTAAGATGCCGGCTCCTCTTTGCAATTGAAGCAGCCATGTCACTATTACTGTCGCCCGCCAAACTCGGCTCCCTGACCTTGCGGAACCATGTGGTCATGTCGCCGCTCACCCGCAGCCGCGCCACCGGCAATGTCCCCAACGACCTCATGGCGCAGTACTACGCCGAGCGCGCCTCGGTGGGTCTCATCATCACCGAGGGCACGTCCCCTTCGCCGGACGGCATCGGCTATCCGCGCATTCCGGGCGCGTACTCGGCGGAGCAGACCGCGGGCTGGAAGCACATCGTCGAGGCCGTGCACGCCAAAGGCGCCCGGATCTTCATCCAGTTCATGCACTGCGGCCGCATCGGCCACGAGCTGAACCTGCCCGCCGGCGCCCGCATCCTCGGTCCCTCCGCCATCGCCGCGCAGGGTGAGATGTACACGGATGCGGCCGGCATGAAGCCCTTTGCCACTCCCATCGCGATGACCGACGCCGACCTGAAGTCCACCCTGGAAGGCTTCGTGCAGTCCGCGAAGAACTCCATGACTGCCGGCTTCGACGGCGTCGAACTGCACGGCGCCAACGGCTATCTGCTCGAACAGTTCATCCGTCCGACCTCGAACCAGCGCACCGACCGTTACGGCGGCTCCATCGAGAACCGCGCCCGCTACGTGCTGGAAGTCGTCGATGCCGTCATTGCAGCCATCGGCAAGGACAAGGTCGGCATCCGTCTCTCGCCGTACGGCACGTTCAACGACATGCCGGACTACCCGGACATGGCTACCGACTACGCCTACCTCGCCAAAGAGTTGAACGCCCGCGGACTGGTGTACATCCACCTGGTCGATCACTCGTCCATGGGCCGCCCGCCCGTGCCCGCGGCGATCAAGACCACCTTTCGCGAGTTGTTCAAGGGCGCGTTGATCCTCTCCGGCGGCTACGACCAGAAGCGCGCCGAGCAGGACCTCGCCGACGGCAAATGCGACCTCGTCGCCTTCGGCCGCCCCGTGCTCGCCAACCCCGACCTCATCAAACGCTGGCAAACCGGCGCCGCGCTCAATCCCCCCGACATGAAGACGTTCTACACGCCGGGTCCGGTGGGCTACACGGACTACCCGACGCTCGCCTGAGGCGTTCGACGGGGCGGCGCGCGGGCGTGGCCGGGGCGAGTGCATGGAGCAAGCACCCCGGCGGCCGTCAGGCTTTCATGCAAGGCAGACTCCGCGCTACTGAGGCGGAAACTCCGGATAGACGGGTATTTCACCGCCGGTACACGACCAGCTCGCCCGCGACTCGGAAAAGATGTGAGCCTGCGGTCCGATGGGCGCCGCATCGTCCAACGACCCTGCCGGGATCATCACCATGTCGGAGCCCTGCAGCTGACGCGCTACGCGGCTCCCACAGTGCGCACAGAAGCTGTTGGTAAATCGCTTCGCCTCAGGAAGCTTGAAGGCACGAACCAGGTCCTCGCCACTGAGCCACCTGAGTGTCGCCGGCTGCAAAAATAGGTTGGACGCATGCCCCGTGCCCGAGACTTTGCGGCACCGGGAACAATGGCAATGATAGAACCGCTTCGGCTCGCCGGTTACCTCGAACTTGACGGCACCGCACAAGCAGCTGCCCTTGAGTGTGGATTGGGTCATGAAGCCCTCTAGGTCGGTGAAAAATCTTCGTGTTGCTGATAGGCGCTGCCGTTTCGTCGTCATGCATAGCCGGCGAGGTCGGGCTCCTTATCGGGCGTCGTCGCCCGCCAGCGCCTGACGGTACATCATCTCGATGTCTTCCCGATGTTGCTGCGCGAGCGCGGCCGGCGTTTGGTGGGAGTGTTGCAGCGCGGACCGTGCAGCGGCGAGTTCTCCGGACCTGACGCGCTCCGTCAAGTACACATCACCGAGCCGGACACCCTCGCAGCTCCATTGATCTTGCGCGCGGGTGGGGGTCGACTCGGCGAGCGCTTGCAGCAGCGCATCCCGCTCTTCGATGATGGCCGCCACCCGCGCGGCCGGCCAGCCGGCGAGCGCCCCGACTCGCGCACCCATGCCGAGATCGTCCAACGTCGTGGCCTTCGCCACCATCATCTCGGCAAGCGCGGCGCATTGCGGCCGCGTCGTCCCCGCGGCCGCGCACTCGAGCAGCGCCTCGTGCGCATAGGGAAGTCGCATCCCAGCCTCGATGCCCACAGCCGTCAGTTCCAGATACCAACGTGTCAGCGCTGAGACATCCTGCGGCAACGCCGGGGCGGCGAGTTTCAACAGTGACGTCTGGTACGAATCGACCCGGTGCGCGGCGCTGGCGTGCTCGAAGGCCTCCACCTCGGCGCCAGCGTCGTGCTGGTCACGCGCCTTGTCCGCCAGCAACAGCCAGGGCACCGCGTTGTCCGCATCCAGCCGCACCCACGTGGCGAGCGACAGCTGCGCGCAGGCACTGTCGGGGGCGTCGCCGCCGGGGAGGCGGCACGCGTTCCATGCGAATGCGTAGACCAGCGGATCGCCCGCCCCCACCGCGAACTCGACCAGCGCGTTACGCGTCGCGTCCTGGAGGGGCAGCGCCTCTCCGTTCGCGGGGAGCGCCCCTTCCAACAACAAACCCGCAGCGCGCTCCCGCGTATCGTCGCTGTCGCGCAAGGCCGCGAGCCAGCGCTGCGCCGTGGCGTGGGTCATCGCCTCGAGGTAGCGGGCAACGGCGAAGGGATCGGTGGTATCCAGCGGCGCATGTTCCGAACCGCAGATCTGCGCCTTGGCACCGCGCGCAGGGGCGCCCGCAACCTCGTGCGCGCCGCGCAGGCTCGCCGACACGGACGTCGCACGCCCGCCGACCGGCGCGACACCGGGCTGCCCGGAACCCGCCTGCCCGTCACCCACCCGCCCCCCGTCCGTCGCCCGTGGTCCGCCCAACGCCGCAGTGCCGGCCGGTACCGGCCGCGCCAGCCGCACGCGCCACAACACCACGCCATCCAACGCCACCAGCAGCAGAACGCCGCCGATGGCCAGACTCCACGTCAGCCACTTCGGCACGCTCGGACGACCGCCGCCGACGCCGCCCGCTACAGCAGTTTGTCCAGCGTGATCGGCAGACTGCGGATGCGCCGCCCGGTGGCATGAAACACGGCGTTCGCCACCGCGGCAGCCGCCCCCGTGATCCCGATCTCGCCGATACCGTGCGCACCCAACGGGGTGTGCGGGTCGGGAATGTCGAGGAAATACGTTTCGATGGCCGGCACGTCGGCATTCACCGGCACGTGATATTCGGCGAGACTCGGGTTCACGATGCGCCCGGCACGTTCGTCGAAGAAAGTCTCCTCCGTGAGCGCCATGCCGATGCCCATGATGATGCCGCCCATGAACTGCGAGCGCGCCGTCTTCGGATTCAAGATCCGCCCCGTGTCGAACGCCCCCACCCAGCGCGAGACGCGGATCTCCCCGGAATCCTCGTTGATGCGCACTTCGCAGAACTGCGCCCCGTACGAGCCCATGGAATACTTCATGGATTCGAGCGGCATGCCGGATTTGCCGAGCACCTCCAGATGATCCTTCCCGGCCCGCGCGAGGATGGCAGCGTACGTATCACCCACGTCGGCGCGATCCTTGCGGTACAACCCGCCGCCGATCGCCTCCACGTCCTCGAAGCGGCAGCCGGCCAGCGGCGAGGTGCTGTGCTGCGTTGCCAGCGCGAACAGTTCACGCTGCAATTTCTCGCATGCCAGTTCCACCGCGAGCACCACGCTCACGGTTTGGTTGGAGCCGCCCGCCACCGGTGCATCCGGCAACGCCGTATCGCCATACTCGAAACGGATCTTGTCGAGGGTCAGTCCCAGACGCTCCGCCGCGTGCTGCGATTGCACGGTGGCCGTGCCCATGCCCATTTCATGCGCTGCGCTGCGCACCACCACGCTGCCGTCCGCCGCGAGTCTGACCGCCGCGGAGGCCGGAAATCGATACGCGGGATAGAACGCACTCGCCACGCCCTGACCGATCAGCCATTTCCCGTCGCGCAGGCTGCCCGGGCGCGCCGGCCGCTGCTGCCAGCCGAACTTGTCCGCGCCGAGCGCGAATGCTTCCTTGAAATGGCGGCTGGAGAACTCCGTGTCCTTGGCCGGATCGCGCTCGGGGTCGTTGCGCACCCGCAGCGCCACCGGGTCCATGCCGAGTTCGTAGGCCAGTTCGTCCAGCGCGGATTCGAGCGCGAAGGTGCCGATCGATTCCCCCGGCGCCCGCATGAACGTGTTCGGGGTGGTGTCCAGATGCATGACGGTCTGCTGCACCAACAGATTCTCGGTCTCGTACAGATGCCGTGCCGGAAACGAGAACTGCTCGGGGAAATCGTTGGTGGTCGAGGTCGCCGTGACGCCGGTATGAATGAGCGCGGCGATCTTGCCGTCGGCATGCGCGCCGAGCGCCACCCGTTGCCGCGACGGCGTGCGGCCCCCGACGCAGCGATACACCCCCTCCCGCGACAACACCAGCTTGACCGGCCGTCCCACCACCCGCGCCGCGAGCGCGCACAGCGGTACGTGCCCCCACATCGAGCCCTTGCCGCCGAAGCCGCCGCCCACGAACGTCGCCACCACCCGCACGTGCTCCTTCTTCAACGAGAACATGTGCGCCAGCGAATCAGCGAAGCCGCGCACGAACTGACTCGCGTCGTACACCGTGAGCTCGTCCTCCTGCCACACCGCCGTGGTCGCATGCAGCTCGATGGCGTTGTGGTTGTAGCGCGGCGTTGCGTACTCGTGATCCACCTTGTGCGCCGCCGCCGCAAGGGCCGCCTCCGCATCGCCCTTGCGCACCTCGGTGGGCTCGTTCATCACCGTCTTCGGCATCTTCGCGCCCGCGATCCCCGCTGCGAACGACACTGTCGCCGGCGCGCTCTCATAGGTCACCCGCACCAGGGAGGCCGCGTGATCCGCCCGCTCCGTCGTGTCGGCCACCACCAGCGCCACCGGCTGCCCGTTCCAGAACACCTCGTCGGTGTTCAAGAGATTGGCCCGGCTGCCCGCCGCCCCGCTGCCGCCCGCAGGATCGAACAGCGGTGGATCCTTGAGCCGCGGCGCATTGTCGTTGGTGATGATCAAGATCACGCCCGGCGCCGCATTGGCCTCGGCCAGGTCGATGGACACGATCCGGCCCTTCGCGATGCTGCTGTAGACCAGCGAGGCATACACCAGCCCCGGCAGCGCCTGTTCCGCCGAGAACCGCGCCTCGCCCGTCACCTTGACGTGCCCGTCGACACGGTCGATTTCGCGGCCGATGAGCCGATGCGCATGCCGCAGCTCGTCCGGCGCCCGGTCGGGCAGGATTTTTGCCGCCACTTCCATCACCTTGCCGATGACGCTCATGACGACACCCCCGTCTGCGCGAGTTCCAACATCACCGCGGTGACCGTTCGCCTGACGAGTTCCACCTTGAAGCGGTTGTGGTCGGTCGGACGCGCCTGCGCCAGTTCCAATGCGATCGCAGCCGCCAGGGTCGCCTCGTCGAGCACACGACCCGTGAGATGACCCTCCGCGGCCTTCGCCCGCCACGGCTTGTGGGCCACCCCGCCCAGCGCGATGCGCACCTGCCCGACACGCCCATCCTGCAGTTCCAGCGCCGCCGCCACCGACACCAGCGCGAAGGCATAGCTCGCCCGATCGCGCACCTTGCGGTAGGTCGAACGCGCCGCCAACGGCAGTGCGGGGAGTTCGATGGCGGTGATCAATTCGCCCGCGCGCAAATTCGTGTCCACCTGCGGCGTATCGCCCGGCAAGCGGTGAAACTCGTCGAACGGCACCGACCGCTCGCCGCCCGCGCCCACCACCCGCACCCGCGCGTCGAGCGCCGCCAGCGCCACGCACAGGTCCGAAGGATGCGTCGCGATGCATTGCGGGGAGGTCCCGAAAATCGCGTGGATACGGCTGAAGCCCCCCACCGCGTCACAGCCCGCACCGGGCACACGCTTGTTGCACGCCGCCTGCCCATCGTAAAAGTAGTAACAGCGCGTGCGCTGCATGAGGTTGCCCGCGGTCGTCGCCATGTTGCGCAGCTGCGCCGACGCTCCCGCAAGGATGGCCTGGGCCAGCACCGGGTAACGGCTCCGTATCCTTTCATCGCCGGCAAGGTGACTGTTGCGGACCGAGGCTCCGATCCGAAGACCGCCGTCCGGCAGGTCCTCGATGCCGCCGAGCGAATCGTCCGTGACGTCGATCAACGCCGCCGGCCGCTCGATGTTTTCGCGCATCAGGTCGACGAGATTGGTGCCGCCGCCCAGGAAACGCGCACCCGGGTGCATGCCGAGCAGCGTAAGGGCCGACGTCGCGTCCGCCGCACGGGCAAACGAAAAGTTGTTCATGCTGCGCTCCGCGCCGCGTTCTGCGCCTGGCGGTCCGTCGCCACTTCCGCGATGGCGTTGGTGATGCCCACGTACGCCCCGCAGCGGCACAAGTTACCGCTCATGCGCTCCTTGATCTCCGCCACCGACAACTCGGGCATCCCCTGCATGTTCTGCGACACCGCCGACGGCAGCCCCGCTTCGAATTCCTGGAGCATGCCCACCGCCGAGCATAGCTGCCCCGGCGTGCAGTACCCGCACTGAAAGCCGTCATGCTTGATGAAAGCCTGCTGCAGCTCATGCAGCCCGTGCGCACCCGCCAGCCCCTCGATGGTCACGATGTCACGGCCCGCGTACTGTACGGCAAGGGCCAGGCAGGAGTTGATCCGTTCACCGTCCACCAGCACCGTGCACGCTCCGCACGCGCCCTGATTACAGCCCTTCTTGGTGCCGGTGAGATCCAACTCCTCGCGCAGCGCATCGAGCAGGGAGACGCGCGCCTCGATGTCCAGGGTTCGAGCGACGCCGTTGACGCGCAGCGCCACCGTGTGGGTTTCGATGACTGCTCTCATGATGACTCCTCGATTGCCGTGATGTTGACGCCCACGAACCAATCCGGTCGCGAACCTACCGCCCAACATATAACCACCATTTGGCGACCCACCGGTTTTTTGCCGGGCGCGACTGCGTGTGGGCGATGTCTGACCCGCCCTGCAGCGGGCAGCAGCCTTATTTCGCGCTGTGTTCGGTCCGCGCCGCCAGCAATTGTTCGTACAGCGCGATGGTCTGGTCGGCAATGGCCGACCACGCGAAGCGTTCTTCCACCCGTTTGCGCCCCGCCGCGCCGTACCGTCGGGCCTTTGCCGGGTCGCCCAATACATCCGTCAGCGCCGCCGCCAGGTCGCGCGCGAAGCGCGCCGGATCGGCCGGAAAGGTCGTGACGGGATCGGCGACGAAGGGCACCAGGTGACCCGTGGCCCCCTCCACCACCACTTCGACAATTCCGCCGGTGGCCGACGCCACCACGGGCGCCCCACACGCCATCGCCTCGAGATTGATGATGCCGAACGGTTCGTACACCGAGGGACAACAGAACACCGCACAATGCGAGTAGAGCTGGATCGCCTCCGGCTTGGTGACCATCTGTTCGATCCAGATCACGTCCTGCCGCCGCGCCGCGCCGCGCGTCGTCGCACTCTGGTGCAACGCCTCGATCTTCGCGCGCATTTCCGCCGCGATTTCCGGCGTGTCCGGCGCGCCCGCGCACAGCACCACCTGGGTGCCCGCCGGGAGGTGGGCGATCGCTTCCACCAGATGCGTCACGCCCTTCTGCCGCGTGATACGCCCGACGAACAGCACGTAGGGACGCGACGTGTCCACGCCGTACCGGGTCAACGCCGAGGTCTCGGCGGTGTATTGATACTGCTCGAGGTCGATGCCGTTGTAGATGACGTGGATGCGGTCCGCCCGCACCTCCGGGTACGCCTTGAGGATGTCCGCCTTGGTGCCGTTCGAGACCGCGATGACCGCATCGGCATCGAGGATGGCGGTGCGCTCCATCCACGACGACAGCGCAAAACCGCTGCCCAGCTGCTCCGCCTTCCATGCCCGCAGCGGCTCCAGCGAGTGCGTGGTCAGCACGAACGGAATGCCGTACAGCTTTTTGGCGAGGAACCCCGCCATCGACGCGTACCAGGTATGGGTGTGCACCAGATCGATGGCGCCGAGCTCCTTCATCTGCGCGAGATTCAACGCGAATGCATCGAGCGCCGCCTTGAATTTCTGCTTCGTGTCCGCGGTGATTTGCGGCGCCGGCAGCTGCCCCCGCACATGCAGGCCGCCTGCGTCTTCGAACTGCTCACCCCAGCAATGCACCTCGACTTCGATCTTTTTCGCGAGCTCCGAAGAAAGATACTCGACGTGCACCCCCGCCCCCCCGTACACGTTGGGCGGATATTCACGGGTGATGAGGCCTACGCGCATGGCTGACTCCGGCTGGGGCTCGCGTCGAGAAGGAAACGCGCGCCGAAAGTATAGAGCGTGAATGCGCCGCAGCATACCGGCCGCAACAACCGGCCAGCCGACCACGGGCGCGCCGGAGACGTCCGGCGCCATGCGCCGTCGACCGGTCAGCCGCCGGCGAGCAGTCGAATCCTGGCCGTCTGCGCCTCGATGACCGAGCGCGCAAAAATCAACTCGGCACACGCCGAGCGCGCATCTGCGAGGCTGTGCGCGTTGCCGAAAAATCCCTGTTCCGCAATGCTGCGAAGCACATCGTCGCCCACCGCGGTCGTTGGCCGCGGCGCGCCCTGCTCGGGTGCCGAAATCGATGAAGCTGAGTAGACCATCATGATTATCCTGGTCGGGTTCGACCGCAAAGCCTATGTACGGACACGGTATGCGCAGAGGGAGTCCGGCGCCGCCGACCACCACGCTGTTTGGCGTCGGCGGGTGTGAAACAGGTGCCAGCTCCCGCGGAAACCATCAGGGCGAGGCCATCACCTGCATGGCGGCCAGTTCGTTCCCGCCCGGATCGCGGAAATGGAAACGACGCCCGCCCGGAAACTCGAACACCTCCTTCGTGATGAGGCCCCCCGACTGCCGGACGAGCGCTTCCGTGTCCGCGAGGGAATCCACTTGAATGACCGGTAACGGGGCGCGCGACGCCTCATTCGCGTCGGCTTGCAGACCGAGGTCGACATCTCCCGACATCGTGCAGGAATAGGTCGGTCCAAAATCCGTCATGAGGAACCCAAACGCCTTGGCATAAAACGCCTTGGCCAATTCCGTGGTGTCGACCGGCAACTCGACGAAGCAAAGACGATTTGGCATGCGGGGCTCCCGTACTCTGGGATCTTGAGTGTAGCGCACCGCGATCCCGATCACGTTACGCCACCTGCTCGTTCATGCCTCGATCATGCTTTGGATTTTCCTCGCCAGATCCTGCATGACGAAGGGTTTGGTGACGATCGTCATTCCCGGCGCCAGTATCCCATTGCCAACCACGGCGTTCTCCGCGTAACCGGTGACGAAAATCACTTTGAGGTCAGGACGGGTCATGCGGGCCGCATCGGCCACCTGTCGACCGTTGATCCCCCCCGGCAAGCCCACGTCGGTGATCAGCAGGTCGATCTTCTGATCCGACTGCAGTATCTTGAGGCCGCTCGGGCCGTCCTCCGCCTCGATCGCCGTGTAGCCGGCCTCCTCGACTATCTCGACGAGCAACATCCGCACGATCGGTTCGTCATCGATGATGAGGATCACCTCGCCTTCGCCGGTATCGGCGGCGCCTGGAGCGTCGCTCGCAGCGACGTCCTCCAGCTCGCCGAAAGACCGCGGCAGGTAGAGACACATGGTGGTGCCCTTTTCCAGCTCTGAGTACACGCGGACCTGGCCGCCCGACTGGCGTACGAACCCGTGGACCATCGACAAGCCGAGGCCGGTACCCTGGCCCAGTGGTTTGGTGGTGAAAAAAGGATCGAACGCCCGGGCGACGACTTCGGGCGTCATGCCGGTGCCGGTATCGGTGAGACAGACCGAGATGTATTGCCCGGCCGACACCTCGCGTTGTTTTGCCGTACGCTCATCGAACCATCGGTTCGCGGTCTCGATGGTGATGCGTCCGCCCTCCGGCATGGCATCCCGCGCATTGATCGCAAGATTCAACAGCGCACTTTCGAGTTGCGCAGGATCTATCTGCGTGAGCCACAGGCCCCCGGCTCTGACCACTTCGACGTGAATACTCGGACCGACGGTGCGGCGGATGAGATCCTCCATTCCTGCAACGAGCCGATTTGCGTCGGTGGGTCGGGGGTCGAGCGTTTGGCGGCGCGAGAACGCGAGCAGCCGCTGGGTCAGCGATGCGGCACGATGCGCCGAGGTTTGGGCCGCGTTGACGTAGCGTTCGATTCCGGCAAATCTGCCCTGCGCAATCCGCGCTTCCAAGAGCTCCAGACTGCCGCTGATTCCCGCCAGAAGATTGTTGAAATCATGCGCGATGCCGCCGGTGAGCTGTCCCACCGCTTCCATTTTTTGTGCCTGACGCAGCGCCTCCTGCGCTTCGACCAGCGCTTCCGCCTGCTCCCGCTCCAGGGTGACGTGGCGCGCGGTGGCGTAGATCAACCCCTGCTCGGGCGCGGCGACCCACGAGAGCCAGCGGTAGGTCCCATCCTTGTGCCGATAGCGATTGACGAACGTGGGGAGCTGCGTGCTCGTGGCGCGTTCCAACGCCGCCTGGGTGTCGGCGAGGTCGTCCGGGTGAATGAAATCGAAAACCGCCTTGCCCACCATCTCCTGCGGCGACCAGCCGAGAATCTCGCCGGCGACCGCACTCACGTCATGGAAGACGCCGTCGGTATTGATCACCGCGAGCAGATCTTGCGAGTGGCGCCACAACAGCTCCCGCTCGGCTGTGCGTGCCTGCAGAGCGAGCGCCTGCTCCTTTTCCTCGGTGATTTTTCGGCCGCTGCAATAATAGGCGGGCCCGAGCGGCGCCGCCGTCCACGTGAACCATTCGTAACCGCCGTCCTTGCGCAGGTAGCGATTCTCCAATCGCAAAATTGGATTGCCTCGTGTCAGGTGCTCGAAACTACGTCGAGTGGTCTCACGGTCATCCGGATGCAAGAGGTCGAGCATGGAAGCTTTCTTTACTTCATCCTCCGACCAACCGAGCAGGGCCGTCCAGGCCGGGTTGACGCTGTCGAAACGGCTTTGCGCGTTCAACACGCCCAACAGGTCAGGACACGTCTGCCAGAACCTCCCGCCCACGGCGGAGCGCTCGATCACCTCGCGTTTGAGGTTCGCGTTCAGTTCACGCAGCCGGGTCTCCGCCGCGAGACGGGCAGACTCCGCGGCGGCTTGCAGCCGGTCTGCCAGCACCCGCTCGGTGGTCTCGAACACGATGGCGATGACCCCCGCAGGCGCACCCGTTTCGTCGAGAATGGGCGAGTAGTCGAGATCCATCCACACCTGTTCCGCGGCGCCGTTGCGGTACAGGGTCAGTTCCTGGTCTTTGAAGCTCAGCGTGCCGCCGCCCAACCCTACTTTCATGACATGCGCATTGAAGTCGGCCACCTCAGGCCAGCCCTCGAGCACCTTCATGCCCAGCTGTTGGGGATGGCGCGCACCTGCAAAATGGGTGTAGCCGTCGTTGTAGATCATGATGCCGTCCAGGCCCCAGAGCATCACGATGGGCACTCGACAGAGCAGGACCATGGCGGTCGCGGTCTTGAGGCTCTGCGGCCAGTGCTCGATCGGGCCGAGCGACGTGCGGGACCAGTCGAACGAAAGGACGCGCTGTGCCATTTCGCCGGGCACCCCGTCGAGAAATGCGCCGTGCAGGCGCTCAGAGCTGGGCGGTGCGGGGGCCAGGTTCATCGTCTGTGAGCCATGTTTCTAAGGCGCTGTGCACCGGAGTTCAGCATTACGGGTATCCCGTATCCATCGATCTCGCCACACATTCTAAACTTCGATCGGCGCGAAACTTAGGCAGCGCTGCCCGCGCGTCCCAAGCATTGCCCGCACGTCCCAAGCGCTGCCGCTGAACCGCATCGCAGCAGCCGAGCCGCATCGCAGCAATAGCCGCCTCGCACGACGCGCACGTGCGGCGCGCACCGCGCGCACGACGTCACGATTCCCAGTCGATGCGGTCCGGCCCCGCCCCCGTTATCGCGTACTCCACCACCTCGCCGTTGTCGAGCGACTGCCCGGTCAGCGCGAGCAGAAACGCCCAGTGACTCACCAACAGCGTCGTGGCGCTGTCCTCGCGTCCCGCCATCACCTGCCGGAACGCCTCGGCCCGCGCAATGGTCTGTTCCGCCGTCTCGTATCCTTCGTGCCACCAGCGCTGGGGCAGGTGCCCGAACTCATGATGCGGGAACCGCGCCGCCAGTACGTCCGGCGTACTGCCGACATCACACGAAAACGCTGCACGCTCGCGGACTTCGTGCCGGATCTCGACCGTCGCGCAGTGCATGGCCAGAAAAGGCTCCGCGGTCTGCAGCGCGCGGGTGAACGGCGAAATGATGATGCGCGTGAGGGCCTTGGTGCCGAGCAGTGCGGCCGCCGCCGCTGCCTGCCGCACCCCGAGCGGCGTCAGCTCCGGATCCGCGATGCCCGGGTCCACCCGGGTCGCGCTGAAGTGCAGATTGAACTGGCTCTGTCCGTGGCGTATCAAAAACATATCGACACTCCCGGCCCTGGCCGCCCCTGATCACTGCAGATCGAAAATACCCCGGCCGTGCTCCTCCGTGAGCTCCAGTATCCGCCCCCCGCCCCGTGCCACGCAGGTCAGCGGATCGTCGGCGATCACCACGGGCAGTCCCGTCTCCTCGGCGATCAACTTGTCGATGTCGCGCAGCAAAGCGCCGCCACCGGTGATGACGATGCCGCGTTCCGCGACGTCGCTGCCGAGATCGGGCGGCGTCAGCTCGAGCGCCTGGCGCACCGCGCTCACGATGCCCTGCAGCGGTTCTTCCAGCGCCTGCAGGATCTCGTTCGAGTTCAGGGTGAAACCGCGCGGCACACCCTCCGAAAGATTGCGCCCCTTCACCGAGATCTCGCGCACCTGTTCGCCCGGATACGCCGAGCCGATCTCGATCTTGATCCGCTCCGCCGTGGTCTCGCCGATCAGGATGCCGTAGTTGCGCCTCACGTACTGGATGATGGCCTCGTCGAACTTGTCGCCGCCCATGCGCACGCTCGCCGCGTAGACGATGCCGTTCAACGACACCACCGCCACCTCCGACGTGCCGCCGCCGATGTCGAGCACCATCGAGCCGCGCGCCTCGTGCACCGGCAGTCCCGCACCGACCGCCGCCGCCATGGGCTCGGGCACGATGTCGACGGCGCGGGCACCGGCGCCTTCCGCCGATTCCTTGATGGCGCGCCGTTCCACCTGCGTGGAACCCACCGGAACGCAGACCAGCACCCGCGGACTCGGCCGGAAGAAGCGGTCGCCGTGCACCTTGTTGATGAAATGCTGCAGCATTTTTTCGGTATAGGTGAAATCCGCGATCACGCCGTCCTTCAGAGGCCGCACCGTCGTGATGTTGCCCGGCGTGCGCCCGAGCATCTTCTTCGCCTCCGCACCCACCGCGACCACGATCTTGCCGCCGCGGCCCGGCTCGTTCTGCACGGCCACCACCGACGGCTCGTTCAGCACGATGCCGCGCGACTTCACGCAGATCAGCGTGTTGGCGGTGCCGAGATCGATCGACAGGTCATTGGAAAAATGACCGCGGAGGCGTTTGAACATGCGGTAGGTCTTTGGGTGTCGTTAAGGCCGCGCAAGTTTTACACGTTTCCGTTCCCCTCGCGCGTGAGTTGTGTGCCGGCAGGGGAAGGGGCCCGAGTCAATGCAAGGGCAGAAACCCGTACGATTTGAACACCTTGCCGGCCGCCGGCGAACGCACGAACTCCACGAACCGCGCCGCCGCAGCCTGCGCGGTCGCCGTCGCCGCGATGGGATAGACGATGGGCGGGTGCAAGTCGGCCGGAAAAACATCGACCACCCGCACCTTCTTGTCGACCAACGCATCCGTCTCGTAGACGATGCCGAGGGCGGCGTCGCCCCGATCCACGAACGCCAGGGCCGCCCGCACGTTTTCCGCCCGCGCCAGGCGCGCCTGCACTGCCGGCCACACACCCAGGCGGGTCAACGCCTCCTGCGCGTAGCGTCCCACCGGGACCGACTCCGGATCGCCGGTCGCCAACCGGCGGTCGCCGAGCGCCGCCGCCAGCGCAAAGTGCGGTTCGATCTTGAGCGCAACGACGGCATCCGCGGGGGCGATCAGCACCAGGCGATTGCCGAGCACGTCGTGACGCGTCGCCTCCCGCAGCAGATGCCGGGTTTGCAGATACGTCATCCAATCGAGATCCGCGGAGAAGAATACGTCCGCCGGTGCGCCGTTCTCGATCTGGCGCGCGAGCGCCGAGCTCGCCGCGAAGGAGAACTTCACCGGAATCGACGTTTCCCGCGTGAACGCGTCGCCGACGTCCTGCAACGCGTCGGTCAACGACGCCGCCGCGAACACCACCAACGCCGGCTGCACCGGCGACGGCTTCGAAAGCGCGGGGGGCAAGGAGGGCTGCGCCGCACCCTGTGCGGCGGATGCCGCAGCGCTGCACAGCGCGACGGCGGCCCACAGCGCCCGTAGCCAATGGTTCCTCCGCGTCAAAACAACCCTTCGATCACCTGCAGCAGTCCCCACAGCGACACCGCCCACACCAGGGTGCGCAGATACGGGATTCCCGCGATGTACACCGGCAGGTACACGACTCGCGCCCAGAAATACAGCATCGCGCCGAACGCCGTGTGTGCGGTGTTCCGCTGCGCCAGGCTCACCGCCAGCACCGCCGCGGCGAAAAACACGAAGGTTTCCAGGAAGTTCGCATTCGCCCGCACCGCACGTGCGGCCGCGCCCGTCAACGGCGCCGGCTCCCCGTCCCGGTTGCCGGCATTCCACTTCAGACCGCGCTGTTGGGTTGCCATTCCCGCCGCCACGAACACGTACGCGAGGCCCAGAAACAACGACCAGCTCAGATATTTGATGTCCGTCGTCAATGCACTCTCCCTCGAAAAAAAATTCAACTTTCCGCGGAGCGCCAAATATACTCCGCCTCCCCAACGCCGGTGCCGCCCATGCTGTTCAAGAACCTGGTCTTCTATCGCCTGCCCCGCGACTGGTCGCTGTCGCCGGTGGAGCTCGAGGACCGCCTCGCCACCCGCACGCTGCAGCCCTGCGGCCCGTTCGAGTTGTCCTGCCGCGGCTGGCTGCCCGTGCGAACCGGTGGCCGGCTGCTGCACAGCGTCGACCAGCAACATTTGCTCGCCCTCGGCATGAACCAGAAATTGCTGCCAGGCTCCATCGTGCGTCAGGTGGCGCAGGAGCGTGCGGACCTCAAGGCCGCCGAGCAGGGCTTCCCCGTCGGTCGCAAGCAGATGCGCGATCTGCGCCACCAGGTCGCCGACGAGCTGCGGGCCCGCGCGCTCACCCGGCGCACCCTCACACGTGCCTGGATCGATGCCAGGAACGGCTGGTTCGTGGTCGATGCCGCGGGCATGCCGCGTGCCGAAATGGTGGTCGAGCTGCTGCGCGACACCCTCGGCAGCTTCGCGCCGGTCGCGCTCGAGACGCCGCGCTCCCCGCATGCCGCCATGGCTGCCTGGCTGTTGCACGGCGAGGCGCCGGCCCGCTTCTCCATCGACGACGATCTAGAGCTGCAGACCGCCGACAAATCCAAGGCCATGATCCGCTACACCCGCCATCCGCTCGACGGCAAGGAGATCCGCGGTCACCTCGCCGCCGCGAAATATCCGACCCTGCTCGGCCTCACGTGGAATGACCGCGTCTCGTTCGTGCTCACCGACAAACTGCTCGTCAAGCGCCTCGATTTCCTGGAACTTGGCAGCGACGACGCGCAAACCGAAGAAGTCGATCCCGAGGAGCAGTTCAACGTCGACTTCACCGTGATGTCCGGTGAGCTCGGCCGGCTGCTCGCCGACCTCGCGCAGGTATTGGGAAGCGACGCCGTCAACGCAGCCCCGTGGGGCGCCCCGGCGCAGAGCAAGGTGGCCTGACGTTCGCGATGGCCGCAACGGACGGCGCCGCATTTGCGGCGTCTCGCGACCCTCGCAACGCCTCACGGCCAGCGCTGCGGCACCCGCTCGATCTTCGAGGTGTCGTAGCCCATCTTGCCCGCCATGTCTACCAGCTTGCGATAGTTCGCCTCGGGCAGCTGCGGCTTGCGAGCCATGATCCATAGATAATCCCGCGCCGTGCGGGTGATCAACACTTCGGAATAGTCCCGGTCCAGGTACGAAATGCGGTATTCGGCTTTCACCGGCCAGAACACCCGCATGCCCCACACCGCGTTGCTCGAATCCTCGATGAAGCCCGTGGGATGCATAGTCTTCAAGGGCGCGTCGAATGCGCCCTTGTGGAAGGTGAAGGTGGTCTTGATGGTACCGTCCGGGTTCTGCTCGTAGGACTCGATGGCGTTGAACGCTTTCTTCTCCGGGTACGTCGGGATGCTGGCGATGACGTACCAGGAGCCCATGTAGCGCGCGACGTCGACCTGCTTCACGGTGGCGGTCGGCTGCTTGCCCATCGTCGCACACCCCGCGCTGAGCGCGACCCCCGTCATCACCAGAGCACACAAAGACTTCGACATAGGCTGACATCCGCAGGAAATGGCCGGCGAGTATCATCGACACGGGCGCCGGGCGCCGTAGGTCGCAGCAGCGATTCGCTGTGGGCGTTATCTCGCGGCGAGCGGAATGCGCGCCACGATCTGCGTGCCGAGCGACTTGCTCGAGGTCGCCGAAATCTTGCCGCCGTGCGCCGCCACGATCAGCGCACAGATGTGCAGGCCCAGCCCTAGGTCCTTACCGTCGACACCGGCGCGCGACCAGCCCGGGGCGAACAGGTCGCGCAGCTGGCTCTTCGGGAGGGGCTCGCCGTCGCACCATACCTCGATCACGAGGTCGGTGTTTTCCGCGTGAACGATCAGGCTCACCGGCCCCTGCGCCGTGCCGCGCGCCGCCGCGTTCGTCAGCAGGTAGCACGTCAGCTGCTCGATCCGGTCAGGATCGCAGTACACGGTCCGGCTCAGCGTCACGTGACTGATGAGCGTACGGCCGGGATACGCCCCCAGATGTTCCTGCACCACGTCGGCGAACAACAGCTCCAGCCGCTCCACGTTGCGCCGATGCACGCTCACGCCCTCCGCCAGCCGCCCGCGCGCGAAGTCCAGAAGGTCGTCGACCAGCGTTTTCAGGCGCGCGGCATTCTTGTTGACGCGCGCGATGGCCTCCGCCGACGCCGGGTCCCAGGAACGCTTTTCCAAGACGGCCATGCCGGCCGCGATGCCCTGCAGCGGCCGGCGCAGATCCTGCCGCAGGATCGCGAGGTTCATCTCGCCGAGCCGGCCTTGCGCCGGCGGCTCAACGACCACCTCGGTCTCGCCCGTCGACAGACTCCACCCCGGCTGCGCGTCGAGACGCGCGGCGATCATCGCGGCGAAACGGGTGAACAGGGACAGGGTTTGCGGATCCGACACGTGCAGGGGCTTCGGATCGAGCGCGCACAGATTGCCGAAGTAATAGTCGTTGCCGAGCACGATGGGCACCGACACGTAGCTCTCGAAGCCGTAGAGCTTCGGACACTGGTGGGCGCGGTAGCGCGGATCGGTGCTCGCCCGGTCCATGAAGATGGGTGTGCGGTCCTGGCGCACCTCGCGGCAGAACGTGGTGTCGACGTCGATCTGGTCGCCGGCCTTGAGCCCGAAGCCGATGTCGTCGCGGACCGCACACGCCGTCCAGTTGCCCTCCGTGACGCGCGCCACCACCGCGAAGCCCATGCCCGTCGTCTCGCACAGCACCTCGAGCAGCACCGGAACGACCTCGATGCCGGCGATCGCGCGGACGTCTTTAGTTATTTCAGCCTGAGTATCCCTCATACATTCACCATCTTAAGTCGGATGCAGGGATTTCTCTACACGCCCCGTGGCCTTAGGATGGCCGGGTCCAAGGGAACCTCCCGGCGCGGGGCACGCTCCAACCGTGGCCCGGCCATCAAGCACGGAAGTGCCGCCGGAAGCCTGGGACCTGCGGCACGTTGTAACCGATAATCATCGATGAGTTTCACAGAGGATCGAAGGCCAATGAGTCAAAAACCCGCGCAGGCCCCCGGCGAGTTCGACCCCGCCGTGCTCGCCGCGCGAGATGCCGTACGCGCCAACTCGACCTGGATCGAGCCCCTGCAACAGGAAATGGCACGGGTCATCGTCGGCCAGAAACACCTTCTCGACCGGCTGCTGATCGCCCTGCTGACCAACGGCCACGTCCTGCTCGAGGGCGTCCCCGGTCTTGCCAAGACGCTGGCATTGAAAACGCTCGCGAGCTGCGTGGCCGCCCGTTTCAAGCGGCTGCAGTTCACGCCTGACATGCTGCCCGCGGACATCGTGGGCACCATGATCTACAGTCCGCAGGAAGGGGTGTTCCGCACCAAGCACGGCCCCATCTTCAGCAACCTGATCCTCGCCGACGAGATCAACCGCGCCCCCGCCAAGGTGCAGAGCGCACTGCTCGAAGCCATGCAGGAGCACCAGGTCACCATCGGCGATGAAACCTACCCGCTGCCCGATCCGTTCATGGTGCTCGCCACCCAGAACCCCCTGGAGCAGGAGGGCACCTATCCCCTGCCCGAAGCCCAGATCGACCGCTTCATGATGAAGGTCATCGTCGATTACCCCAACCGCAGCGAGGAGCGCGCCATCCTCGACGCCATGGCCACCACCGAGCCCATGGCCGCGCCGCGGGCCGTGGTCACGCCGGAACACATCTTGAACGCCCGGCACGTCGTCAACTCCCTGTACGTCGACGCCAAGATCCGCGATTACATCGTCGACCTGGTGCTCGCCACCCGTCCGCCGCAGGCCGCCGCCTTGAAGCTCAACCACCTCATCCAGACCGGCGCCTCGCCGCGTGCCACCATCAACCTCACGCTCGCCGCCCGCGCCATGGCGTTTCTGAACGGCCGCCACTACGTCACCCCCCAGGACGTCAAGACCATCGCACTCGACGTGCTGCGCCACCGCGTCGCCGTCACCTACGAGGCGGAAGCCGAGAACATCACCGCCGAGGACGTCGTACGCAAGATCCTCGACGCCCTGCCGGTGCCCTGAAGCCGATGCCGGACGACGCCACCCAGCCCACGCGGGTCATCATGAGCGACATGCGCCGGCTCGAGATCCGCACGCGCCGGCTCGTCAACGACAGCCTGTCCGGTTCGTATCACTCGGTGTTCAAGGGCCGCGGCATGGACTTCGACGAGGTGCGCGAATACAGCCCCGGCGACGAAGTGCGCACCATCGACTGGAACGTCACCGCGCGCGCCGGCAAACCCTTCGTGAAGAAATTCACCGAGGAACGCGAGCTCACCCTCATCCTGCTCGTCGACATCAGCGCCTCCGGCAACTTCGGTTCCGCCGCCTTGAGCAAACGCGATCTCGCCGCCGAACTCGCGAGCGTCATCGCCTTTTCCGCCATTCGCAACAGCGACAAGGTCGGTCTGGTGCTCTTTACGGATCGCATCGAACGCTATCTACCGCCCAAAAAAGGCCGCCGCCACGTGCTGCGCGTGGTGCGCGACATCCTCTATCACGCGCCCTCGGGCACCGGCACCGACGCCGTCAAGGCCCTCGAGGCCCTGAGCCAGGTGCTGCACCGGCGCGCCGTCGTCTTTCTCATCTCGGATTTCCAGTCACCGGGCGACCCCGTCGCCGCGCGCGAAGCCCTGCGCCGCGCCATGCGCCAGGTCAACCAACGCCACGACCTCATCGCCGTGCAGGTCGCCGACCCCCGCGAACGCGAACTTCCCAACGTCGGCATCGTCGCCCTGGAGGACGCCGAGACCGGCGAGATCATCGAACTCGACACCGCCAAACCCGCGGTGCGCCGGCGCTTCGCCGCGCAGGCGCAAGAGCGTGCACAACGGCTGGTCAGCGATTTCCGCGCCGAGGGCGTCGACACGCTGCAGCTGCAGACCGACCAACCCTACCTCCCGGCCCTGCAGCGCTTCTTCAAAACTCGAGAGCGCACGCGCCGATGAACGACGACGTCCCTCCCGGCGCCGCGGCCCCGAATCGAGTCCCGGCGCCCGGCAGCGCCCCGGCCGCGGCGCCGATCGGGCCGCCCGGC
>CAZZVN010000025.1:9194-51878 GCA_964657625.1 uncultured Steroidobacteraceae bacterium | reverse complement strand
GCCCGTGCCGCCGCCGATCGCGGACGGCGCGGCACGGGAGCGGGCCATCGTCACGCACGGCTCGACGCTGGTGCAGGCGCCCGCGGGTTCGGGCAAAACCACCCTGCTGGCGCAGCGCTATTTGCATCTGCTGGCAGGCATCGCGCTGCCCGAGCAGATCCTGGCCCTGACGTTCACGCGTCGTGCCGCGCAGGAGATGCGCGAGCGCGTGATGGGGGCGCTGGAAGCCGCAGCGGCGGATGCGTGTCCCGCGGGCATGAACCGTCGGACCTGGGAACTGGGCCGGTTGGCTCGGCAGCATCTCGGCACCCTCGGCATCGACGTCGAGCGTCATCCGGCGCGGTTGCGCATCGAGACCATCGATTCGTTCAATGCGTGGCTCGCGGGCCAGCTGCCGGTGACCGCCGGCGTGGGCGGTGCGCTGGGACTGGTCGAGAACGCCCAGCCGCTCTACCACGAGGCTGCGCGGCGCGCCCTGGCGCACGATGAGGTGGACGCCTATGGTGCGGCGGTGGAGCGGGTGCTCGCACTGGACGATCAACGCTGGCACAGCCTGGTGACGCTGATCGGCGGGATGCTCGCGAGCCGCGACCGCTGGCTGCCGCTGCTCGCGGGATCCTTGCACGTCACACGCGAGCTCGACGAGGCGCAGCTTGCGCGCGTGCGCGAGCAACTGGACCAGGATCTCGAACTGTTGGTGGCGCGGACGCTGCGCATCGCCGAGGAGGCCATGGGCGGGGAGAAGCTGGTGGCGTTGTCGGCACTGGTGCACGGCGCCGCGCGTCGCTGCGTCGCGGCGCGACCTGACATGGCCGGCTGGGAGAGGGATGGCTCGGCGCTGCGCGCCGATGCGCAGGACATCGCGCGCTGGCGCATCGCGGCCGGGCTGCTGCTCACCAACGAGCCGCAGTATCGCAGACGGCTGACCAAGCACGAAGGCTTCCCGCCGGGCTGCCTCGACAAGCAACCGATGTTGGATCTCCTGCTCGAGCTGGAGCGCGAGCCGCGCGTGCTCGCCGCGCTGATCGAAATCCGCGCGCTGCCGGCGCCGCGCTACGACGACGAGCAGTGGAGCCGGGTGCGAGAGGTGGCGCGCGTGCTGGTGCTCGCGGCCGCACATCTGGCGGACGTCTTCCGTGAGCGGGGTGCCGTCGATTTCCCGGCCGTCTCCATGGCCGCGCTGCGCGCGCTCGGCACGGCCGCGGAGCCCACCGATCTCGGTCTGCGGCTCGATTACCGGCTGCAGCACATCCTGGTCGACGAGTTCCAGGACACCTCGAGCGCACAGCTCGAGCTGGTGAAGTTGTTGACCGCCGGCTGGCAGCGCGGCGACGGCCGCAGCCTGTTCTGCGTGGGTGATCCCATGCAGTCCATCTATGGCTTTCGCCAGGCCGAGGTGCGCGCGTTCCTCGAACTCGCCGAGGACGGCATCGGCGACGTGCAGTTCGAGGTCGAGCGGCTGAGCAGCAATTTTCGTTCGGCACGCGTGCTGGTGGAATGGATCAACCACAGCTTCGCGCGCATCCTGCCGCGCCGCGACGATCGCGAGCGCGGCGCCATCGCGTTTCGTGCGAGCCAGGCGGCGGTCCCGCCCGCGCTGCAGGGCGGCGTCACCCTGCAGGGGTTCGCGAGTCGCGCCGACGAGGCACAGGCCATCGCCCGCGTCCTCGCGCGCGAGGCTGCGCGCCACCCTGAGTGGCGGGTGGCCGTACTGGTGCGCGCCCGCTCGCACGCACGCGAGATTGCCGTGGCGCTGCGCGCCCGGGGAGTGGCCTTCCGGGCGGTCGACCTCGAACCGTTGCAGGACCGTCCGGTGGTACGCGACCTCGTGATGCTGGTGCGTGCGCTGCTGCATCTCGGCGACCGCACCGCGTGGCTCGCGGTGCTGCGGGCGCCGTGGGCAGGGCTCGACCTTGCCGATCTGTTGACGCTCGCCCGGGGGTCTGCGGTGATCTGGGACGCGATGAACGATGCGCCCTTGCTCGCGCGCCTGAGCGATGCGGGCCGCGCCCGCTGCGACCGGCTGCGCCGGGTGTTCGAGGCGGCGTTCGCGACGGGGACTGCGACGGCACTGCCGCGCTGGGTGGAGGGAACCTGGCTCGCGCTCGGCGGGCCGGCGTGTGCGCCGGGCGCCGACGAGCTCGACCATGCGCGGCGCGTGTTCGTGCGTCTGCGCGAGTGGCAGGAGACGGGCGTGCCCGATGCCGCGGACATGGCGCAGAGCTTCGTCGACCTGTACGCCGTGCAGGGCGGCGAGGCGGCGGTGGAGATCATGACCATTCATAAGTCCAAGGGGTTGGAGTTCGACCTGGTGGTGGTGCCCGCGCTCGACCGGCACACCCCGCGCGGCCGCGATCAGCTGCTGCTGGCGCACGAGTTCGCGCGCGCCGGCCGCGACGGTCTGGTGCTCGCGGCGCGGCCCGGCATCGGCCAGCCGACCGACGACCTGTTCGAATTCCTGCGCTACCAGACCCGCGACGCCGCCGCGTTGGAAGCGCAGCGGCTGCTGTACGTGGCCTGTACACGGGCAAAGTCGATGCTGGTGCTGACCGCCACGGTCGGACGGCGCGAGCTCCCGGACGACGCCGAGGGGTCGCCTACGAATGCTGCTCGGGCGGGCGCCGCTGCACGCGCACCGACCGTCGAGTGGAAGCCGCGCCGGGGGAGCCTGCTCGCGGAGCTGTGGCCGGTGGCGGGTGCGCAGTTTGCGCCGGTGGAAACGGACCCGGCCGGGGTGGTAGCGGACGTCGCGTCGTTGGACGATGGTCCCCTGTACGTCGCGGCATTGGACGCCGCGCTACCGCGAGTCGGCGACCCAAGCGGTGGCCCCCCGCGCGACGGAGCGTCGGGCGAGAATGCCGCGGGCGACGGTGGACGACGCGGCGGTCCGCTGCGCCGCGTGCCGGCAGGGTGGTCGCCCCCCGTCGCCGAGCCGCCCCAGAGCAGTCGTGAGCTGGCGGCGTCCGCGCCGGTGCGCGAAGAAACGCCGGTGTTCGACTGGGCGGGGGAGACGGCGCGGCGCGTCGGCAGCCTGGTTCACGCGGAGTTGCAGTACCTCGATCTCGATGCCGTGACCGAGGAGGCGCTGCGCGCCCGGGGGGCGCAGTTCCGTCGCTGGCTGGCGCTGCACGGCGTCCCCGCAGACCGCTTGGAAGAAGCCGGTGCGCGGGTGATCGCCGCATTGGTGGCCGTGTGCCGCGATCCGCGCGGACGCTGGATATTGAAAAAGGGCTACCGGGAAGAACTGCGCGAGCATGCGCTCTCCGGGCCGTGGCACGGCGAGGTGACCCGGGTGGTGTTCGACCGCAGTTTCATCGATGCCGGCATCCGCTGGGTCGTCGACTACAAGACCAGCCGGCATGCCGGCGGCAACCTGGACGAGTTCCTCGACCGCGAGGTCGAACGCTACCGACCGCAACTGCAGCGCTACGCGCAGTTCGCGCAGCTTCTAGGGCCCGAGCCGGTGCGGGTGGGGTTATATTTTCCACTGATGCGCGCGTGGCGGGAGTGGGATCCGCGGGGGTAATGAGTCGAACCGGGTACGGCAGACGCTTCTGGACGCTCGGGCAATGCTTGGGCACACTCGATGCATGCTCAAACATAGCTTCCGTTCGCGCCGCGGCGCGACGTTGGTTTGCGGGGTCGACATCTATCGGACCGCAGGCGGCGTGATCGTGATGGTGACCGAGCTTTCCTCGAATCGCGGCATCAGCGTGACGACCTGCATCGACGAGCTGGCCACCGACCTGGCGCTCGGTCTGCTCGACGTCGGGCTGATCGACGCTCCGCAGGCGCTGCGTTGGATCGAACATGACGAGGGCACGGCCGTACCGAAGGCGCCCTGGAAGGGCGCCACCTGGGATGAGGTGTTCCTGGAGTGGGACGGCAGGCGCTTTCGGTCGCCGCGGTGGCGTCCCTGGGCGGGAGACCGCTTCAGGGCGCCGCAGCTCGGCGAATCCATCCGGCCGCACGAACTCGCGATCTGAACGGGCCCGGCGCGAGCCTCACCCCGTGCGGGCCGCCGCGGCTGCGCGCACCGGCAATTTCCAGTCCGGCCGGATGAAGTGGCAGGTGTAGCCGCCGGGATTGTGTTCGAGATAATCCTGGTGCTCGGGCTCGGCCTGCCAGAAATCACCGGCGGGGGCGACTTCGGTCACGACCTTGCCGGGCCACAACCCGGAGGCTTCGACATCCGCGATGGTGTCCTCGGCGACTTCGCGCTGCGCATCGCTGGTGTAGAAGATGGCCGAGCGGTAACTCGGGCCGCGGTCGTTGCCCTGGCGGTTCTTGGTGCTGGGATCGTGGATCTGGAAGAAGAACTCCAGCAGCTTGCGGTAAGTCGTGCGCTGGGGATCGAAGATGATCTCCACCGCCTCGGCGTGCGAGCCGTGATTGCGATAGGTTGCGTTGCGCACCTCGCCGCCCGAATAGCCCACGCGGGTGGAGATGATGCCGGGCTGACGCCGTAGCAGATCCTGTACGCCCCAAAAGCAGCCGCCCGCCAGTATTGCCCGTTCGTTCGTTTCAGCCATGATTGCTCCTCGAATTGAGTGTTGTAACTGGGGAGCCGAGCCGGCCCCTATTGCGCCACGCTCGGCGCGACCATTTTCGAAGGATCGACGATCCGGTCGAAATCTTGCGCGTCGACGAAACCGAGCGCGAGCGCCGCCGCCTTGAGCGTCAGATCGTGGTGCGAGGCGTGATGCGCGATCTGCGCCGCCTTCTCGTAACCGATCACCGGCGTCAGTGCGGTGACCAGCATGAGCGAGCGTCCGACGTCCTCCTGGATCTTCTTCAGGTTCGGCTGCGTACCTTCGATGAGGAAACGGCGGAAATTGGTAGCAGCATCGCTGAGCAATGTGATCGACTGCATCAGGTTCGAAATGATGAGCGGCTTGTAGACGTTCATTTCCAGATAGCCGCCGGCCCCGCCGAAGCCGATGGCGACGTCGTTGGCCATCACCTGCACCGTGGCCATGGTGAGCGCTTCGGCCTGGGTGGGATTGACCTTGCCCGGCATGATGGACGAACCGGGCTCGTTTTCCGGCAGGGTCAGTTCGGCGAAGCCTGCGCGCGGGCCGCAGGCCATCAGGCGCACATCGTTGCCGATCTTGTACAACGACACCGCGAGCGTGCGCAGCGTGCCGGACAGGTGCACGAGCGCGTCGTGCGCGCCCTGTGCGGCAAACTTGTTGGCCGCGGTGACGAACGGCAGACCGGTGAGTTCGGCCAGCTTCGCGGCGGCCGCGGCGGCGAAACCGGGCGGTGCGTTCAGCCCCGTGCCGACGGCGGTACCGCCGAGCGCGAGACCGTAGACGTCGCGCAGCGACTCCCCGACCCGCACCACATTGTCGGATAGCATGGCCGCATAACCGGACCATTCCTGACCGAGCGTGAGTGGCGTCGCGTCCTGCATGTGGGTACGCCCGATCTTGACGATGTCGCGCCACGCTTCGCTCTTGACCGCGATGGCATCGCGCAAGGCCGTGAGGGCGGGCAGCAGGCCCCGCACCGTCTGCGTGGCCGCCGCGACGTGCATCGCCGTCGGGAACGAATCGTTGGTGGACTGGGACATGTTGACGTGGTCGTTCGGATGCACGGGCGCCTTGCTGCCGAGCGGCGTACCGGCGAGCTGACAGCACCGGTTCGAGATCACCTCGTTGACGTTCATGTTGAACTGGGTGCCGCTGCCCGTCATCCACACGTAGAGCGGAAACATGTTGGAATGCGCGCCTGCGACCAGCTCATCGCAGGCCTGCGCAATGAGCCGGTGCTCGTGCTCGCCCAGCCGACCGTCGGCATGATTGACCGCGGCGGAGGCTTTTTTCACGTAGGCGTAGGCGGCGATCATGGCGCGCGGCATGAGGTCGGTGCCGATGCTGAAGTATTCGAGCGAGCGCTGGGTTTGCGCACCCCACAGCGCGTTCGCGGGGACCTGGACGGCTCCCATGCTGTCCGTTTCTGTTCGAAACTCGCTCATGGCCTCTAGCATAGTCGATCGTGGGCGCCGGTTGGACCGCTCATCGGATGGCCGAACGGGCGAAATCGTGGTCAGATGGCGGCATGAACACGACTCATGGGTGGAAGGTTGTCCTGGCCGTCCTCGGCCTCGCGACAGGGGGGGTGGGCGCCGTGGCGGCGCAGCCGATGGAGCAGCCGTTGCTGCGCGACATCGCGGCGGCGCCCGACCCGCGGCGTCTGCAGGACACCGTCCGGGCGTTGGTCGCCTTCGGCACCCGGCACACCTTGTCGGACACGGTGTCATCCAAGCGTGGCATCGGCGCCGCACGCCGTTGGACCCAGGCGCGGTTCGAGCAGATCAGCCGGGAGTGCGCGGGCTGCCTCACCCTCGTCAGCCCGACGCAGACCGTGTCGGGCAAGCGCATCCTCGCGCCGGCGCAAATCGTCGACGTGGTGGCCATACAAAAGGGCACAGGCGACCCGGAGCGGGTGATCGTACTGACCGCTCACATCGACTCGCGGGTCAGCGACGTCATGAACGCGAGCGCCGATGCGCCGGGCGCCGACGACGATGCGTCGGGGGTCGCGGTGGTGCTGGAGGCGGCGCGTGTGCTCAGCCGTCATCGATTTGCGGCGACCATCGTTTACGGCGTGCTGTCCGGCGAAGAACAGGGTTTGTACGGCGGCAAGGTGCTGGCCGATTATGCGAAGGCGCAGGGATGGCGCGTGGAGGCGGATCTGAACAACGACATCGTCGGCGGCACGCAGGGCCAGAACGGCGTGCTGAACAACACCCGCGTACGGATCTTTTCCGAAGGCATTCGCGACACCGAAACGTCGGAGGAGGCGAAGCAGCGCCGCGCCGAGGGCGGCGAGAACGATTCTGCGTCACGCAACGTGGCGCGCTACGTCAAGGAGGTTGCCGAAACGTATTTGCCCAATTGGACCGTATCATTGGTGTACCGGTTGGATCGTTTCGGTCGCGGCGGTGACCATGCCGCCTTCAACGCCCTGGGGTTTCCCGCCGTGAGGTTCACCGAGAACGCCGAGGACTACCGGCATCAGCATCAGGACCTGCGCACGCAGTCCGGTGTCGAATTCGGCGACACCGTGGCGCATGTGGATTTCGGTTACGTGGCGAAGGTCGCCGCCACCAATGCGGTGGCTGCGGCCGCCATGGCCTCGGCACCCCCGCCGCCGGACCAGGTCAAGATCGCCGGCGCGGTGGCCTCGGACACCGATCTCACCTGGGCCGTGGCTGCGGAGCCGACGACGACGTACCGGGTGTACTGGCGGGAGACGACGGCACCCGCCTGGACGAATTCGCGCGATGCGGGACACCGCGGCGACTTCAAGCTCGAGAACGTCGCGATCGACGATTTCGCGTTCGGCGTCGCCGCCGTATCGGCGACGGGGTACGAGAGCCCGGTGGTGTTCCCCGGTGCGGCGGGCGCGTTTGCGGCGCCTTGATTACCGCTCGGGCGAGATGCGCAGGAGTGGACCATGAAACCTGAACACGATCACCGCGCCCTGTTGGCGGTGGCGCTCGAGGAGGCGCAGCTGGGAATGAGCGAGGGGGGTATTCCCATCGGGGCTGCGTTGTTCGACCGGGACGGGCGCCTGCTCGGTCGCGGCCACAACCGCCGCGTGCAGGAGAACGACCCGTCGATCCACGGCGAGACGGACGCGTTCCGCAAGGCCGGGCGTCAGCGCCGCTACGGCGACACCATCATGGTCACGACGCTCGCGCCGTGCTGGTACTGCAGCGGGCTCATCGCGCAGTTCCGCATCGGCACGGTCATCGTCGGTGAGTCGCGCACCTTTCAAGGCGGCATCGACTGGCTGCGCGAACGCGGCGTGCGGGTGATCGACCTCGACTCGGCCGAGTGCCGCGAATTGCTCACGCGCTACATCACCGCGAACCCCGAGGTGTGGAACGAGGACATCGGCGAATCCGATGGCTAAGGAATCGAAAACGGTCCAAGCGGTCGAGGCCCCCATGGGGCTCGCCGCCGTGCTGGTGTGCGAGAAGTGCGGGAAAAAGTGCGGCAAGAAGCAGCGCGACTCCGGCAAGAACCCGAGTCACCAGCTCGCCTCGAAACTCAAGCGGCTCGGCAAGCAGGAGTTCGACAAGGGCGACCTGCGTATGGTGCTGACGTCCTGTCTCGACCTGTGTCCCGACGATCGCATCGCCGTGGCCCTCGTGCCCGCGCGTCACGACCAGGCAGCCGTGTTCCTGGAGGTGGAGGCGGACGATCTGGACGCGAGCAGTCTTGCGATCGTGAACTCGATCCGGCGGCTGACCGGACGGGGGCGGGAGTAGCGGAGGGCGCGAAACCGATGTATGCGACGCTCGAACCTAGGCAGGTCGAGAAGCCGTTCGTGAGGCGCTGGCTGCGAGCCACCCTGGCCTTGCTGTTGCGCTCGCCCTTTCGCTTCGGCGTCCTGATCGCGCTGCTCGCCGGTCTCGATACGTTGGCCGTGAAGTTCGCCGACGGCTATGTCATCGAGAAAGTCTGGGTCGACCGGCTGGGCATCGTGACGTTGCCGCTCCTCTGGGTGCTGGTCAGCGCGGTTGCGCGAGGTGCCGACGACAATCGCGAGACGTTGCAGAGCTTTTCGCACCTGGGCCGTCGCTCGGTGTGGCTCGGGGCCCTCGGCATCGGGGTCGGCATGGCGACGCTCAGCTGGTTTTTTCATTCCCTGTTTCACGGGTTCGGGGCAATACCCACACACGATTCCGGTGATTATCTGCAACATCAGGGAGACTTCCTCGCGTCGATCGAGGGCGGCGTCGTACTGATCGTGGGCGCCGCCGGCCTCGCCTATTGCCCTTTGCTGGCACTCGTGCCCGAACTGTCCGCGTCTCACGCGAGCAGCCTCGCCAAGAAGGCCGATAGGATCAATGGCCTGACGACCATCATTTTCATGACGGCCCTGTTGGCGATCAGCGCCATCTATGTGGCTGCGGCGCTGCCCGCGTACGGCATGACCACGGCGAGCTTCCTGGTTTTCTTCGGGGTGTTGAACTACGTCGCCTATCGCGACATGTTCGAGGGGCGTGCCGACAACCTTCCCCAACAGGCCGCAGCGCCGCAACCGGCATTGACCGCTGCGGCGGGCCGCGCCACTCAGTGGCCTAGAAAAATTCGACATCTTCGCTTGCTCGGCGTTACCTTACCACCAACAGAGGAGACGCCCATGAACGCCATTTGGTTGAAAGCGCTCGGACTTTGCGCCGGGCTGGGGTTGGCGCAGGCTGCAGGTGCCGTCGATGTGCGCCTGGTAGCGAACCCCGAGCCCTCCATACGGCCGTGTCTGCTCGGCAGTGACTGCCTCGGGGTCAGCAAGATCCCCGTCAAGGCGTGTCGGGTGACCGGCAAGAACGCGAAGCCCGGTACATCCTGCGCGGTCGACGGGATGCGCTTCGTCGGTAAGCTGGTCGTTTGAATCCGTAGGCTGCGGCGGCGCCTCGCGCCGCCCGCACCTTCTCTCTAATGCCGTTGCGCCTTGCACGAAACTGTATAAATATACAGCATGCCTGCGCTGCCTGCCGACGACGTCGATTATGCGGTCGCCGTCCGCACGCTGTGCGAGTTTGCGGCGAAGACGGGCGATCTCGAGGTGCGGTTCACGCCCAGTCCGACCGCGCAGCAGGGCATCGCCGGGCATCTGCTCGTGGGCTCGCGCCGCGGGGCGGGTTACGAACGGGAGGTGGCTCTGGAAGGCCGCTCGGGGCCGCTGCGGGTGCGGGGCAGGGCGGACGGCTACGATCCCGCACGGCGTCGGCTGGAAGAATTCAAGACCCATCGTGGCGATCTGGCGCGCATGCCGGCCAACCAGCGTGCGCATCATTGGGCGCAGTTGCGGGTGTATGGGGCACTCCTCTGCCGGCAACGCGGGCTCGAGCATATCGAACTGGCGCTGGTGTACTTCGACACCAAGACCGAGCTCGAGACCGCGCTGGAGGAGCAGTGTTCGGCGTCTGATCTGGAACGGCATTTCCAGACGCTGTGCGACTCCTTCCTCGTCTGGGCCGTCCAGGAGCTTGCGCATCGGGCGCGCCGCGATGCCGCGCTCGCGCAGTTGCGCTTCCCGCAGGACACGTTCCGGCATGGCCAGCGTCAACTCGCCGAAGCCGTTTACCGAGCGGCCTGCGCCGAGCGGACGTTGCTGGCGCAGGCACCCACCGGCATCGGCAAGACGCTCGGCGTGCTCTACCCGCTGCTGAAAGCGGCGCCCGGGCGCAAGCTCGACAAGATTTTATTTCTGGTCGCGAAGACTTCGGGCCGCGGCCTGGCCCTGGGCGCGTTGCAGTCCTTGCAGACGGGCGAACCGGGTGCGTTGCGGGTGCTGGAAATGGTGGCCAAGGCCATGGCCTGCGAATATCCCGGCCGCGAATGCAGCGGGGCCGCGTGTCCGCTCGCCCGCGGTTTCTACGACCGCCTGCCCGCCGCACGCGCGGCGGCGCTCGAGGTGCCCTGTCTCGATCGGCAGACCACCCGACGCGTGGCGCTCGCCGCGGAGGTCTGCCCTTATTATTTGACGCAGGAACTCGCGCGCTGGTGCGACGTGCTGGTGGGCGACTACCATTATTTTTTCGATTCGAGCGCACTGTTGTTCGCGCTCGCGGCACAAAATTCCTGGCGGGTGGGGCTGCTCGTCGACGAGGCGCACAACCTGGTGGCACGTGCGCGTGACATGTACTCGGCGGTGTTGGAGCCCGACATGCTCGAGGCGGCGGCGCGCGTCGCCTCCGGCCAGGCACGGGCCGCGCTGCGCGTCGTTCAGCGCGAGTGGGCGGCCTCGTTCCATGCCGACGGCTACGCCGTGCAACCTTTCATTCCGCCGAGTTTCGTCGTCACGCTCCAGCAGGCTGCGTCCGCCATCGCGGATGACCTCGTCCAGCCGCTCCCCATCGTGCCAGAGGCCGTGATGACGTGTTATTTCAGCATGCTGCGTTTTTGCCGTCTGGCCGAAAGCTTCGGCAGGCATTCTTTGTTCGATACGACCGCCGCGGATGAGCAGTCGGGCACTACCGGACGGATCGGTGCCCGGCCGGCCGGCGCGGTAGCGGCGGCCCTGTGCATCCGCAACGTCAATCCGGCACCATTTTTAGCGGCGCGATTCGCCGCCTGCAGCACGGCGGTGCTGTTCTCGGCGACGCTGTCGCCCGACGACTTCTACCGCCGGCTGCTGGGTCTTCCCGAGTCTACTCAATGGCTGGACGTCCCGTCGCCGTTTGCCGCAGATCAACTCGAGGTTTGCATCGAGCGCGCCATCTCGACCCGCTATGCGGATCGGCAGCGTTCCCTCGTACCCATGGCCGACCTCATGGGTGCGCGGCTCGAGGAGACGCCGGGTAACTACCTCGCGTTCTTTAGTAGCTTCGAGTATCTGCAGGCCGCCCTTCGCGAGTTCCGCCAACGCTTCCCGCACGTTGACGTGTGGGAGCAGACCCGGGGAATGACGGGTGACGAGGCGCAGTCTTTTCTCGACCGCTTCTCGCCGCCCGGTTGTGGCATCGGATTCGCCGTGTTGGGTGGACGTTTCGGGGAAGGCATCGATCTGCCGGGCAAACGGCTGGTCGGCGTGTTCATCGCCACCCTGGGGCTTCCCCAGTGGAATGCCGTCAACACCGAGATGGAGCGTCGGATGCATGCGCTGTTCGACGCCGGGTACGAATTCACCTATTTGTATCCCGGGCTGCAAAAAGTCGTTCAGGCGGCGGGCCGTGTCATTCGTACGTTGACCGATCGGGGCTGCGTGTACCTCATGGACGATCGGTACGCCGCGGCGCCCGTCCGCCGCCTGCTGCCGGCGTGGTGGCGGGTGCAGTACCGTTAGTGGCGTAGTGGCGCCGGATCGGCGGGCAGCGGTGTCGATATGCATCCCTGGCGCTGGCGCTGCAACGTGCCGGAATCACCGCGCTCGGGCCGGACCTGCGTGGGCACGGCATGAACCGTCCTCACGGCGACATCGGCTATGTGCTGGGCGGTTCGATTAGGACGAACTCGCCGTGATCTTTGCGCAGGGTCCGTGAAAGCCAGCCGCTGCGGTCGGTCAACAGTCCCCTGCACACAATATCTCCGCATCCGCGTCGGGCTTCCCCGTGTCTTTTGCAGTCTCACCCGATTACGGTCTGCAGTGGAAAAATCTGGGCCAGATCATAACCGGCCGCGACTTCCATGCCGCTCGGTGTTTGACAATTCTGCGGGGCAAATCTATAAATCGCGACGCGCCAAGGGTTCATCGATCGACCTCTTGCTGCGTGTCATCGCTCGTGGCGCTGAGCCCCCTTCGCGGCGTAGGAACATTGAATGCGATTGTTTTGGTATCTCATCCCGCAGGACGGTCCCTATCCCTGGCGGCCGGAGGGCTCCCGAAAGATCGATTATTCCTACCTGAGGCAGCTGTCGACCACCATCGATCATCTGGGCTACGAGGGGGCGCTGGTGGCGGGCGGGGGCGGTGGGCATGACATGTGGATCCTGTCCTCCTTCATGGCGGCGCACACCTCGCGGATGAAGTTCATCATCGCGCAACACCCGGGTCGGACCTCGCCGATGTTCATGGCGCAGCAGGCATCGACGTTCGACGAGTTGTCCGGCGGCCGGCTCATCATCAACATCGTCAACGGCGACGACAACGCGGGACCTCCCCACGGCGTCTTTCATCCCCCCGCCGAGCGCTACGCGATGGCGGAGGAATATTGGAGCGTCTGGGCACGTCTGGTCGGCGGGGAGGAAGTCTCGTTCGAGGGACGATACTTCAAACTCAACAAAGCCCGCATCACCCTGCGTCCGCGCCAGCAACCGCGGCCCGAGCTCTTCTTCGGCGGTTCATCCACGGCTGCCATGGAGATGGCGGCCCGCCAGACCGACACGTACCTCACGTACGGGGAGGCGCCGCCCCAGGCGGGCGAAAAGATCGCGACGGTGCGCGCGCTGGCGGAACGCGCAGGCCGCCGGGTGGATTTTGGCATCCGCCTGCACGTGATCGTGCGCGAGACCCGGGAACAGGCGTGGCAGGCGGCGCAGAGCGCGTACGATCATATCGATCGGAGCACGATCGAGGCGGTCAGCCGGATCACGCTCGACGTCGGTTCCGTCAGCCAGGATCGCATGAACGCCTTGAACCGCGCGCCGCTTTCCGGGAGCGCTCACGATTTCGAGTTCTATCCGGATCTGTGGTCAGGCATCGGCCTGACCCGACCCGGTAACGCGGTGGCGGTCGTGGGCGACCCTGAAACGGTGGCCCGACGCCTGCAGGAATACCGCTCTCATGGGATCACCACCTTCATCCTCTCGGGTTATCCGCTCATCGAAGAGGCCTATCGCTTCCACGATCTGGTGATGCCGCTGTTGCGCGCTGAGGCCGGCGCGACTCCTTGAACAACCCTCATGGACCCCGCTGAGCCGGTCGCTAGAGTCCGGCCTTCGTCGCTGCGAGCGCCGCGAGCGTCACGAGATAGGGCAGGGCGGTGGTCAGCGCCACCAGCGACGCCGAAGTCCCGCCTTGCAGCTGCAACCCGGCACTTTCCAGCGCGCCGAAGGCGAGGCACGCCAGGCAGGCGCGCAGCGGACGCCCGCGGGCGAGAATGACGACGGCGATCGCCACGAAGCCACGGCCCCCGGTCATGCCGCTGGTGTAGGCGCCCACATACGCCACGGTCAGCGCAGCACCGGCGATCCCTGCCAGGGTACCGCCCGTCATGAGCGCCGCGGCTTGCCAGCGCCCGACGCCGACACCGCGCAGTCGGGCGCTGTCCGGATCGCGGCCGATGGCCTCGAGGACGGGCCCGGCCCGCCCATGCCGCAGGATCGCACCGATCGCCAGTGCCATCCCGACGGTCCCCCACGTGACCACGTTCTGGGTCAACGCATCGAGAATGACCTGCGGAAGTTTCACGAACGGCAAGGTCACGTCGGGCGCCAAGGTGAGCGCGGCGGCGGGGCCCCGGCGTTGCCACAACTGCGCGGCGAAATCGGCGACGCCATAGCCGAGAACGCCGATGCCGATGCCGGCGATGATGACATCCGCCTCGCCGACCAGAACGATCATCGCCAGGAGCGCGCCCAGGGAACCGCCCACCATCGCGCCGCTCAGCAGACCGAGGGCCCACCCGCCCACTGCCGAGCCCAGGACACCCGCGAAGCAGCCGCACAGCATGATTCCATCGATGCCGAGATTGACGAGTCCGGCGCGTTGTACGATGAGCTCGCCGAGTGCCGCCAGGGCGAGCGGCGTCGCGAGCCGCAGCGCTCCGCCGAGGACTGCAATCCAGAACGACGCCTCTAGCAGGGTCAACGGGCGTGCACCGCCGGCTTGCTCGCCAGGGCGAGTGCAACCATGAGGAGCAGCGCTCCTTGGCAGACCGTGGCGACCGCCGCGGGTACGCCGCTCTCCGTCTGCATGCCGTCCGCGCCATTGGCGAGCGCGCCGAACAGCACCGTGGCGGCGAGGATGGCGAGCGGACGCAGTCGACCGAGCAACGCCGCCAGCAGTCCGAGAAATCCGATGCCGCCGCCCACGCTCGGATAGAGCGTTCCCTGCAGCCCCGCAACCTGCATCCAGCCCGCGACGCCGGCGGCGGCGCCTGCGAGGGTCAGCGAGGCGAAGGCCGCGCGTGCCTCGCTCAGGCCGAGCCGTCGGCCGAGCGGTGGGTTACCACTGCGAACCTCATACAGGAGCGTTCCCGATGACCTTTGCCACGCGCCGAGCGCCGCCGTCGCGAGCACGACCAGCAACACCCCGGCGTGCAGGCGGGTTGCAGGCCAAACATTCGGCAACAGTGCCGCGGCGGGCAGTGCCTGGCTGTGCGGCGTGGGCGATGCGTCCGCATGGGTGCGCCTGAGTGCGAGCACATAGGTGACCAGCGCCACGCCGAGATAGTTCATCAGGAGCGTCGTCAGCACTTCACTCACGCCGCGGCGGACCCGCAGCCAGACCGGTAACAGGGCCCATGCGGCGCCGCCCACCGCGCCGGTGATCACGCCCACGAGCCAGTAAACCGGTCGCGGCGCCGTGCCGATGGCCAGCAGCGAGGTCGTGGCGGTGAGGGCGCCGACCGCGAGCTGGCCTTCGGCGCCCACGGACATGAATCCTGCACGCAGGGAAGGGACGGCGCCGAGCGCAACGAGCGCGAGAGGCACCGCGACGACGAGCGTCTCACCCGCGGCATAGGCGTCGCCTGCCGCACCGATCAACCAGCCGCGCAGCGCCGACCCGAGGGGTGCCCCCGCGAACTCGATCAAGCTCCACAAGACGAGGGCCAGGGCCACTGAAGTGCCGATCCTGACGGCGCGAACCCGTGTCACTGATAAAGGCCCGGCGGCGGATCCCAGTCCCCCAGCACGATGCGACCGAGTTCCGCGTATTTCCACTCGAGGGGATCGTGCAGCGACAGCGTGCGCGCGTTCCTCCAGAAGCGATCGAAACCATGTTTCCCAGCGGCCGCACGGGTCCCGAGCAGGGCATAGATCTCCGAGCTCGCGCGCACCGAGGCACGCGACGCCAGGGCCTTCGCCGCGTAGGTCGGTCCGGCCGCGGCCGCGCGCGAAATCTTTCCCGCGGCGTGCGCGTCGATCTGCTCCGCCGCCGCCAACACGGCGGTATACGCGCCGATCAGATCGGTCACGAGTTCACCCGCCAGCCGCCGCACATACGGGTCGTCGATCGCATTGTCCACGCCCGCCGAGGGCCAGGCACGGCTCGTGGTGCGCGCGAAGGGTGCCGCTGCACGCAGCGCGCCGATGGCGATGCCCGTCAGCACCGCGGCGAAACCCACTTCATAACCGAGTGACGCATACGGCAAGGGTGCGCGTCCCGGCACGTTGGCCTGCAAGGCAGGATCGGTGCGCACGGCCGAGAACGTGATCGTCCCGCTGTCCGTGGCGCGCTGCCCGAGGGCATCCCAGTCGCGATGGATCTTGACGCCGGGCGTCGTGGGCGTCACGAAGTTGAGCTTCAAGCCGAGGAGGGGTTGGGCATCGATCCCGGGCGTGGTCGGATCATAGGCCCACACTGCAATCAGATCCGCCTCGGCCGCGGCGGTGGTATAAATCTTCTGACCGTCGATCTGGAATCCGCCGTCGGCCTGCGGCACGGCGAGGGTGCGCAGCGGATCGTCCACCTTGCGCCCGGATTCTGCGACCGCGAGTCCGATGATGGCATCCTCATCGAGGATGCGCCGCGCGAGATGGTGCTTGAACGACTCGGGCGCGTACACCATCACCTCGCGGGTCATTTCGTCGTGAACCTTGAAGATCTGCGCCACGGAGGAATCGGCGGTCGCGATACGCAACTGCGCCTCCACCGAAAACCGACGCGAGAATCCGGGACCGCCGTAGGCTGCGGGGACCGACGTACGCAGGATCCCGGAACGTTTCAGGGCGAGAATCGACTGGGTCGGATAGCGTCCCCGACGGTCGTTGTCGACCGCCTGCGCCGCGATCTCCCGCTCGAGCACCGCTTCCAGGGCGAGCAACGCGCGCAATTCCGGGTCTGACCAGGTGGCGCCCGGAAAGGCGTTCCCCAGCAGGGGCGGCAGCACGAGGTCTTGAATGACGGGTTCAACGGCGGAGAGGGGCGCGGACATTCAAGGGGCTCCAGGGGTCGAGGAATGAGCCCGCAGCGGGGCAGGGGCTGCTGCAGATCGGGCAGGGTGAAACGAGGGATCTCCGGCCAGCGCACGGCCGAGGTCGCCCGCGTTGGGCGGACCGTCGCGGCAGTCGAATTCCGCCACCAGGCGTCCGCCGCTCAAGACCAGCAGCCGATCGCACAGCGCGAACAACTCGTCGAGATCCGAAGACAGGACGATGAGCGCGGCGCCGCGCGCGGCCGCGTCGAACAACACGTTGCGAACCGTCGCGGCTGCGGCGAGGTCCAGTCCGCGCGTGGGTCCGTGCGCCACGATCACCGCTGCCGCGTCCTCGAGTTCACGCCCGAGCAGAACCTTCTGCTGATTACCGCCGGACAACGATGCCACCGGCGCGCTCACGTCGGCGGGCACGATCGCCATGTTCGAGACGATGGTTGCCGCGTGACGCGCCTCGGCGTCGCGATCACGCCCGTGCAGAAATCGACCGCGCAAGGATGCGAGCTTGAACAACGCCAGATTCTCCGCCACGGAATGCGACAAACTCAATCCGGCGGCGCGATCTTCCGGAATGAATGCGAGCCCGGCTGCGCGCGTCTTGCGCGCATCGCCCGTCACGTCGACGCCGTCGACGCGCACCGTGCCGCGGGCCGGCCGAACGAGTCCGGCCAGCACGTCGGCGAACATCGCCTGACCCGCGCCGCCGACACCTGCGATACCCACCCGCTCACCGCCGCGCACGTCGAGGTCGATGGTGTCGAGTGCCGCTGCCTGCCGCCCGCCGAGACCGATCCCGCGCACCCGCAGCCGCAACGGACCGCCCGAGGTGGCCGGCGGCGGGGTCGTGGTCGTCGTTCGCGTGCCGACCATCCACTCGCCGAGTGCCTGGGCGGTGACGCCTGCGGTCGCCGACCGATGCACCACCCGTCCTTCGCGAAGCACGGTCATGCGCTCGGTGCCGCCCAACACTTCGGCGATGCGATGGGTGATGATCGCGACCGCAGCGCCGGTGGCGGCGAGGCGCTGCAACACCCGCTGCAGTCCCTCGACCTGCACCGGTCCCAAGGTCGACGTGGGCTCGTCGAGCAGCAGGACTCGGGCACCGCCGGCGAGCGCCAGCGCCAGCGCGCCGAGTTGACGTTGCACCACGTCGAGCGCTGCGGTGGGGGTATCGAGCGGCAGGTCGGTGCCGAGCGACTTGGATGCCCGGACGAGCCGCGCGCGTGCACTGCGCCGCGCCGCCCACCATCCGGAGTCGCCGAGGAGGAAATTATCGACCAGGGTCAGTTCGGGCACGAGGGCGGGACGCTGGGGCGCGTACACCACTTCCCCCGTCGGCCGTTCGGACAACCTCGCGCCGCGTGATGAGCCCGGTCGCATGACCCGGCCGTGATCCGCTGCGGCGACGCCCGCAAGAATTCGGGCGAGCGTCGACTTGCCGGCGCCGTTCTCGCCGACGATGGCGTGAATCTCGCCGGCGTGCAGGTCGATCGAGACGTCGTCCAGCGCAAGGGTCCGCCCGAAGCGCTTGACGATCGCGGTGGCGGACAGCAGCGGTTCCATCAACTCACGGCGGCGGCAGAGCCGCGGCCGGCAGGCGCCGGGCACCGGCGGCGAGTTCCTGCACCAGATGCTCCCCCTGGGCCTGCAGGTCCGCCGGCACGGCCGATGAGATACGGCGGATGGGGGAGAGAACAAGGCCCCGATCGACGATCCCCGAGACGTGGAACGCGCCGCCGAACCGTCCGCCGCGAATCTCCTGGACATAGGTGCGAAAAGTCGGGAGCAGATCCAGATCCACCGTCGAGATATTGACCAGCGGTGCGAGTCCGCCGGCGTTGCCGCTCACGCCGATGGTGGGCACCTTCGCCGCGTTCGCCGCCGCGGCGACGCCGTTGCCGATGCCGTCGCCCGACGTCCAGATGAGCTGCGCGCCGCGCGCCACCAGGCCGCGGGTCGCCTCGGCCGCCTTCTGCACGTCGTCGAAGGATCCCGTGTAGACCTCGAGTACGCTCGCTGCGGGCAGCGACTCCGAAAAGCCCGCCTTGAACCCTGCATGCATCTGGCGGACGAACGGCAAATCCGGTCCGCCCACCATACCGACACAGGCGATGCTCTGGATGTGGGCGGCGAGCCAGCCCGACAGGTAGCCGAGTGCGCCGAAGTTGAAGGTCCAACCGTCGACGTTCGGAATCAAACGTGATCGCAGATCCCAGCCGCCCGAGGTCGCGAAGCGAACCGCCGGGAACGCCGCGGCCACGCGCAGCGTCGGATCGGACAACTCGATCCCGTGTCCGATGATGAGATCGTGCCCGAGCGTGGCATAGCGGCGCAGCACCTTCTCGGCAGCCAGCGGATCCGACATCCGCTCGCGCACCTCGAGTTCGATCTGGCCTTCCGCCACCAGCTGCCGGGCGGCGTCGACCGCGACACGGCTGAAGGGGTTGTCCGCCGCGAGCGCGGGGACGAGCAGGGCCACTCGCAGGGGCGCGGTGCCCGGGGCGGGCGCCGCCCTCGAGGAACGCAGCACGGCGCTCGCGGCGAACACGCCCAAGCTCAATGCCTGCAACACCGTGCGCCGCTGACGGCTCGACTGCTTCATGGTTGCCTTGCTCCGGGGATTTGCGACCTTAGCACGCTGCCCACGGCAATGTGTATCGACTCAGGGTCGAGACTCGCGCCCTCGAACTGCCCCGAGCGACGATGACGAAAGGCAAGCACGGCGCCCGTCCGCGCATCGAGGCAGGGATCGACGATGGGCGGCTCGAGCGGAGCCGTCGGCGCTGCGGCCGCGGCGATCATCGCTGCATCGACACAGATCACGCAGCGTCCCGCGAACATCGCTCGCACGAGCACCTGCGGCATGGCGCCGCGCCGCGCGGCGGCGAGCACCGCGGCCGAGGCGAGCAAGCCGCGCAGCGGCAGGGCACACGGGATGGCAACGGCGTCGGGGCAGACGATCTCTCGGCCCGCCGCATCGGTGCCCCGAATACTGCCGTCGGAGCCGACTTGAACTGTAATCCGCAGCGGTAGGTCCGGCGGCGAAACTCCGCCGATCAACACGAAATCGCTCCCCGAACGCAGCAGACGCACGTTCTCCACGTACTGCTGCTCGCTGTGCGTCGCGCTGAGCTCATAGTGCCGGGGCCACGACCCGGGCGACAAGGGCGGCCCGGTTACCGAGCCCGCGTCGCAGCCGGCATGCAGCAAAGACGACACCAGCAGCGGCAGGAACGTGTGCGTCATATATCGAGGCGAGCTACCATTTCTTTCCGAGGCCGCAAAGTCTACCGTGTCCGACCGCGGTGCGACGAGGGGCCGCGGGCAGGTATGCTACGACAATGTCGAATTTTTCCAGCCGGCCGGATCTCCTCGAGCGACTGACCGCGCTGCCCAAGGCGGAAGTGCACATTCACATCGAGGGATGCTTCGAGCTCGAAGATCTGCAGCAGCTCGCTGCGCAAGCCCAAGAGGTCCTGCCGCGGCCCCCGGAAACGCTGCTGCAATTTTCGAGCCTCGCCAATTTTCTTGAATTCCTCGACTGGGCGTGCGGACTGGTGCGCACCCAGGAGCAACTGGAGGCGATCGCGTATCGATTCAGCGAGCGGATGGCGCGCAGCGGCGTCGGCTACGCCGACGCCATCATCAATCCCACTCACTGGCGTCTTTGGCGCACGCGCCTGCCGGAATTGATCCGGGGGCTCGACGCCGGGTTTCGCGCCGCCGAGCAGCGAGGACTGCCGTCGGTGGGAGTGTGCATCAGTCTCCTGCGCGAACAGTCCGCCGACGCGGCGGTCGAACTCGTCGAGGGACTCCTCGCCTTACGCCATCCCCGAGTGGTCGCGCTGTCGGTCGATGGCGACGAATCGAATGCCGGCCGTACCGGACCGCGATTTGCCGAGGCCTTCCGCAAGGCCGGAGCGCATGGGCTCAAGCGCACCGTCCACGCGGGCGAGTCGAGCGGTCCGCAGGGCGTGCGTGACGCGATCGAGTTGCTGGGCGCCGACCGCATCGACCACGGTGTGCGCGCCCATGAGGACCCTGCGCTGGTGCGTGATTTGGCGGACAGGGGGATCCCGCTCGGGGTGTGCCCCGGATCGAATTTGATGCACCTATATCCTTCCATGGCCGCACATCCGATCGACTCGCTGCGCCGCGCCGGCGTGCGCGTCTCCGTGAACACCGATGATCCGGCGCTGCTCGGGACGACCCTGCCCGGCGAGTACGCGCGCTGCGTGACGGCGTTCGGGTGGGACGCGGAGATCGTACGTGCGGTCGCGCGGACCTCGATCGAGTCGAGTTTTGCGCCGCCGGCCACCAAGACGCGCCTGCTGACCGCCTTGGCCGCCTGGCACTAGTCTGTATGCGTACCGGAACTTGTCCGTAAGCGCACCGTCGCGGATTTCCAAACGCCGTTTTTTTGCGACGGCGCTGCGATGAATATTCGGTTGCGAGCCGCCAAATCCATCCTATAGACTCATCGTGACGCGGGCCCTCCGACGCGAAAAATATTCTGGGATGACGCTCGAAACGATGAACAACGATCTCCGGCATCACGTACATGCCGGCACCACTGCATTCGTGCGGCCAATCCCCGTGTCGCCCGTTACATCCTTCTGAGCTCAAGGACTTTTCAATGATTCACGCCTCGCCGAAGCACTTGATTTTCACGGCAGCACTCTGTCTTCTGGACGCGACTGCCGTGCTCGCGGAACCGGCGCCCGCACCGGCGGGGGCACCGGCATCGACGCTTGCCACCGGCTCGGACAACCTCGAGGAGATCGTGGTCAAGGGCGTGAATCTCGAGGACCAGGTCAGTCCTCTGCAGCGCAAGGTCACCTCGGTCTACGGCCTGGACCTGTCGGTGCTCGACACGCCGCGTGCCGTCACCGAGATCAATGCGGCGCAGATGCGCGACCAATCGATCGTCGACGTGACCGATTTCGTGAAGGTCGTCTCGAGCGCCTATACCAACGATCAGTTCGGCGGCGCCAACGTGCCGTTTCTGCGCGGACAGCAGGCGGAGGTGTTTCAAAACGGCATGCTGCGCACGCCGCGATCGGACGGTCAGCCCTTGAGCTTCAATTCGGTGGAGGGCTTCGATGTCGTCAAGGGGCCGGCGAGCGTCGTCTACGGGCCCACCGGGAACGTCGGCGGCTACCTGAACCTCGTGACCAAGCGCCCGTCCTTCGACGGTCAGCACGAGACCGTGACGCTGACCTATGGCGAATACAACACCCGCAAGGCACAGCTCGACGTCACCGGCCCGATCAGCGACACGCTCGCCTACCGGGTCAGCTTCGAGTACATCCACTCGGACAGCTACTATCGCTTCGGCTACGACCATTCCACCGACGTGTATGCGGCGCTGCGCTGGATCCCGAGCGACCAGCTCACCGTCGACTTCAACACCGAGTTCTTCCTGGCGCATTACACCGAGAACACGGGCATCAACCGGCCGACGCAGCAGCTCATCGACGACGGCACCTATTATCAGGGCACCGGCGTCAGTCCTTTCGGGTCGCCCGGCGAGCCACGCAATTTCCTGTCGGTGGTCAACGTCGCCGGCACGACCCAGATCAACCGCAGCTACCAGCTGGTGGCACCGGGCGATCACGACCAGGGATCGAACTTCCAGGCGCAGCTGGACGTGAACTACAAGATCAACGACACCCTCTCGCTGGTGAACAAGGGCTATTTCGAGGACTACTCGCAGCAGCAGTTCGAGTATGCGCAGCGCTACTTCAACGACATCGCGGAGTCCTACAACTTCGAGGATCGTCTCGAATTGCACGCCGACACCGGCCGCAACCAGGCGATCGCCGGCATCGCCTATCGATACATGCACGTGCTCGCGTACGGCGACTTCTACAACGAGTACCTGAACGCCACCGATATCACGACCAACCCGGCGAATTTTCCCATCGTGCAGCCGAATCTTTACGGCGTCGTCCAGGTGCCGGGCCATCCGACGTATTACGCGACTCCGGGTGCGAAGTATGCGGGGGCGGCCGCTTTGGGATATCCCAACTCGATCGCCGACACACAGGACCAGAACTCGAACCAGGTGGGGGCGTTCGTCCAGGATCTGTATCACCTCACCGATCAGATCAGCATCCTCGGTGGCGTGCGCTTCGACGTGATTCACGAGAGCCTGACCGACCCGTTGCCGCCGCCGGGCTTCACGGCGGCACATGCCACCGCCACGCAAGGGGAATCGGCCGCGGACTTGAGCGTCACGTATAAACCGCTGACCTGGCTGACCACTTATCTCACCGCGGATTACAACCAGTCGCCGGTGAGCACCGATGGTGGCGGCTTCGCCGCCTTCACCGGCAACGGCATCAACGGCAAGGATTTCAAGATCAACAACTTCTTGTACGAAGGCGGCGTCAAGGCGGCATTGCTCGACAATGCGCTGTTTCTCTCGACCGCCGGCTTTTTTCAAAAACGGGCCCAGACCGACCAATATGAGAATACGGAGCAGATCGACAGCTACGGCTTCGAGTTCGAGGCCAATTACCAGCCCACCCGCAATTTCTCGGCGACCGCCGCCTACAGCTACCTGGACGCGCGCCTGCACGCCGGCAGCGGCGGGCTGTCGCTCACCGAAAATGTCTATGATGCGTTCGCACCGCCCTATGGCACCGGGGTGGGCAGTCCGAACTTCAATCCACTGCCCGCCGGCGACTATCGCCTGCCCGCCGTACCGTCGAACCTGTTCAGCGCCTTCGTCAAGTACCGCACGGATCTCGGTATCGGCGCGAGCTCCGGCGTCGTCGTGACCGGTCCGATCGACACGTCTTACATCGGCAACGTGCGCATCCCGACGCAGTACACCTGGGACGCCGGTGTCTTCTACGAAGCCAGCACGTGGAGCATCCACGCGAATTTCTACAACATCACGAACCAGAAGAACTGGGTCGCCGAAGCCGGTACGCAGGGCAACGATCTCATCACCGCCGCCCTGCCGTTCCATTACCAGGTCAGCGCCACCTATCGCTTCTAGGAATCCATCGGCCATGGCCAGATCGACACTTGCGGCGCGCGTGGGCGCACTCCTGACGGGGGCCCTCATCGCCCTCGTCGGTGGCATCGCCGGTGCCATGCCGGTCGACCCGGTCACGGGGACCGCCGTCGCAGCACCCCCACCCGCCCCGCCGCCCGCGGGCGCCCACGTGGCCACCGCGACCAAGGTCCTCCGTCCGGTGGCCTTTGACGCGGAAACCAAGATCCGCCAGTCCCTGGTGCAGGTCGCGCTCGCCCAGGAGCCCGCCGATCTCATCATCCGCGGCGCCAACGTGCTCAATGTCTTCACCCTCCTGTGGATGCCCGATACCGACATCGTGGTGAAGGGTGAGCGCATCGCGTGGGTCGGCCCGACCGGCCAATGGAAGGGCCGGTCCGCCCAGGTCGTCGACGCGAAGGGGCTGTATGCCGTGCCCGGCTTCGGCGAATCGCACAAGCACATCGAAAGCTCGCTGCTGTCGCCGGAGTACGAAGCGGCGTTGGTGATTCCCCTCGGCAACACCTGGACCACCGAGGGCTCGCACGAGTTCTCCAACGTCAGCGGCCCGCACAACGTCGAGTTCTGGCTCACCCCTGCCCAACACGGCAGCCCGCTCAAGATCTTCCCGGCGTTGGGATCGGCGACTCCGCCCTCCGCGTTCGAGATCGGCGGCGGCAACTACGCTTACCGCGAGATCGCCGACAACATCAAGAGCAGCTTGGACGTTCAAGGCCTCGACGAAGTCATGGACTGGCCGGCCGTCTCCGTGCCGACCCATCCGGGCTATCAGCGAATTTGGGAAGACATTCAAGCGACGCGCGACAATCGCGGCGTCATCGACGGCCACGGGGCGGGGCTGCGCGATCTGGACCGGATCGATGCATTCGCCGCCGTGGGCCTCACCAGCGATCACGAAACGCGGGTCGCCGAGGAGGCGTGGCTGAAGCTGCAGGCCGGTCTGTTCCTGCAGCTGCGCGACGACAACATCGAGAAAGCCGTGCCGCTGTTCGTCAAGAACGGCTTGAAACAATGGGACAACGTGTCCCTGGTGACCGACGACCGCACCGTCGCCGACACCTTGAAACAAGGCACGATGAACACCCACATCGCGCTTGCGATCAAGATGGGTGCGCCGGTCGAGGCCGCGTACGCCATGGGGAGCCTTTATCCGGCTCGTCACGCGCACATGGACTCGCTGGTCGGCTCCATCGCCCCCGGGCGCTACGCCGATGTCGTATTACTGAGCTCCTTGAAAGAGGTCGCCATCAAGGACGTGTTCGCCAACGGCCGGTTGGCCGCCAAGGACGGCAAGTATCTGTTGCCGGTGCCGACGATCAACTGGCCAACCTGGGCAACCCATACCATCAACGTCGGCCGCCGGCTGACGGCCAAGGATTTCGAGATCCTCGCGCCCGCGGGCAGGTCGAGCGTGACCGCCGCGATTCAAGAGCCGTTCTACACGGAACCCGACCAGAAAACCGCCACACTGCCCGTGTTAGACGGCGTCGTGCAGCGCGACCCCGCGCACGATATCGTAAAGGTCGCCATCGTCGATCGCTACACGGGCAAAGCCAAGCTCGGCAAGATGTTCTTCACGGGCATGGGCCCGAAGACCCCCAACTCCGCCGTGGCCACATCGGTTTCCCATGACTTGCACAATATTACGGTCATCGGCTCGAGCGATGAAGCCATGGCGATCGCCGTCAACCGGATCAGCGAAATCAACGGCGGCTTGGTGCTGGTCAAGGAGGGCAAGGTCACCGCCGAGATGCGTCTGGAGATCGGCGGTCTCATGACGAGCCGTCCCGTCGCCGAGGCCGCCGCCAGTGTGGAGAACCTGTACGACAAGGGTGACGAGCTCGAGTGGATCGGCAGCCCCGGCTTTCCGCGTCGCGTCCTGTTCGCCATGATCACCTGCAGCCCCTTCACGTGGCGACTGGTCGTCCCGTACCCCGGCAACCCGTCGGGACTCGTCCTGCTGCAAACCGGCGAGACCAAGCCGATCGTTTGGTGACGTCGATCCCGGGGATCCGTCGGCGCATCGCCTGCGCGCTGCTGTTCGTGTCGTGGGCCTCGTTCGCGGGGGCTCACACCATGACGTTGACGGAAGTCACCGTCACGTTCGCGAAGCCGGGCACCCTCGACGTCAAGATCGGCCTCGATCTGACCCAGATCTTGGGGTCCCCCGAACGCTACTACCGCTTCGTGACGGAGCCCGAGACGGCGCAGCGCGAAGAGCTCCGCGACATCGTGCCCCGCGTGCTCGCCGGCGTGCGACTTCTCATCGGCACGACGCCCCTCCAGCTCACGTTGCAGCAGTTCTCGACGGCGACGGCCAACCAGACCCTGATCCTCGACAGTCAGATGAGCACGCTCACGACCTTCCGGTTGACGGCGCCGCTGCCCGATTCGCACGAACCGCTCAAGCTCCAAGTGCCGATCGGCGCACCCATCGATTATCCGGTGGTCTACACGCTGCAGATCCCCGCGGCAGGGGTGTCGATGACACGCTGGCTGGAAGACGGAGCGCACGAAAGCGAACCGTACGACTGGTACATCAAGACGCCGCACAACACGCCGCGGGGCGATACGGTCGCCGCCGTTCCCGCGCAGCAATCGACGGTCCCCGAGACGCTCCCCTGGCACCGACAGGCCGCCCTGTACCTTCGCCTGGGATTCCGACACATCGTGCCCGAGGGCGCGGATCACATCCTGTTCGTCCTCGGCTTGTTCTTCTTAGGGCTTACCTGGCGCAAGCTCTTGTCACAAACCACCGTCTTTACGATCGCGCATGCGACGACGTTGTTCTTGTCGAGCTACGGGATCTTCAGCCTGCCGAGCCGCTACGTGGAACCCGCCATTGCGCTCTCCATCGCCTGGATCGCTCTCGAAAACGTGTTCCAACCACGCCTCGGAGCCTCCCGGTTGGCCATGGTCTTCGGCTTCGGACTGGTCCACGGCCTGGGGTTCGCCAGCAGCCTGAGCGACATCCCGTTCCCGAAGCAGGACTTTCTGTTCGCCCTTTTGGGCTTCAACTTCGGCGTCGACCTCGGTCAGTTGTTCGTCATGGCGGTGGCATTCCTGCTGGTCGGATGGTTTCGTCATGAGCCGTGGTTCCGTCGGCGAATCGCCGTTCCGGCATCCTTGACCATCGCGGCCATCGGACTTTTTTGGGCCGGTCAGCGCGTCATCTTCTACAGCACCCATCGGTGAAGTATGCTGGCGAGCCAGCCGGACGAGTTCAGCCACATCATCCTTCCTTATGTGTATCACGCATGACTAAACGATCGGACCGACTGCAACTGGGTGCGATGCTGATGACCTTCCCCGGCGGATCGTGGCAGTATCCCGCCGCCGAGAATCATCGCTTCCTGGATTTGTCCTACTACATCGAAGTCGCTCAGAGCCTGGAAAAAGGCGGATTCGATTTCATTTTCTTCGCCGACAAGCTGGCCGTTCCCGACGGTTTTCCGGACACCGTCGCCAAGTCCTTGCACAAGGGAAGCTGGGGCTCTGCGGCGCCGGATCCCGCCGTCATCGTGGCGGCGCTGGCGGCGGCGACGCAACGGATCGGCCTCGCCTACACGATTTCCACGAGCTACCATCACCCGTACACCGTCGCGCGCACGCTGGGCACGCTCGACCATCTGAGCGGCGGTCGTGCCGCCTGGAACGTCGTCACCTCGCACGAGGATGCCGAGGCACATAATTTCGGGCAGGCGCAGCAACACGAACGGTCCGACCGCTACGACCGAGCCGAAGAGTTTCTCGAAACCGTGTTTGGTCTGTGGGACACCTGGGAGGATGGCGCCGTCGTCCATGACCCGGCACGCAACATGGTGATCGATCCGGACAAGGTGCATCCGCTCAATCATCAGGGTGAGCATTTCCAGGTGCGCGGTCCGCTCAACCTGCCGCGTCCCCCCCAGGGCTACCCGGTCATCGCCCAGGCCGGCTCGTCCGAACGAGGACGTGAATTTGCGGCCCGCTGGGCGGAGGTCATCTTCACGCCGCAGCCCAATATCGAGGCGGCTCAGGCGTTCTATCGAGACGTCAAATCGCGGATGGCCCGGTACGGACGCAAGGAGGAGGACCTGAAAATCCTTCCGGGCGTCTTCATCGTCGTCGGCGAAACCGCCGCCATCGCGCGCGAGAAGGAGGCGCTGCTGCAGGAGGGCGTCGATCCAACGCAGGCCATCGGCCAGCTCTCGAGCATGGTGGAGAAGGACCTGCGACAGTATTCTCTCGACGAACCCGCCGCACCCTTTCTCGTCGACGTGACCGTGAAAGGCATGCAAGGGCACGTCCAGGCGCTGCATGCCGCAGCGGTCAAGGACAAACTCACCCTGAGGCAGCTCGCTCGCCGCCTCGCCACCGGTCTTACGTTCGCCAAGTTTCTGGGTTCCGCCCGTGAGGTTGCGGATCAGATGGAAGCGTGGTTTGAAGCCCATGCCTGTGACGGATTCATCGTGCGGACCGCCTACACGCCGGGCATGGCGGAATTTGCGCGGTTGGTCATTCCCGAATTGCGGCGCAGGAACCTGGTTCGCGGCGGCTACGAGGGCAAGACCCTGCGCGATCACCTGTATCTCGCCCGGCCGCCGCGCAACGCGTGGCGCGAGAGGGTGACACGACGCCCTCCGGATTGACCCGCATCGGAGGGCCGGTTCGGGAAAGTTAGCCGGCTTTTTCCCCCACGTCGTGCCCGGCCCGGAAGACCTCCGGTAGGACGTCGTTCAGGACGTAATCACCGATCACCTTGGCTCTGAACAAGGCCGAGTTGTGCGTCGCCACGGTTCGCGCGTTACGCCAATGCCGGTCGAGGCCGAGCGGGATCAGGGTGGAGGAGGCGCCCAGGCAGTCGAATATGCGTCCCGCCACGTCGACTACCTGCTGCGAGAGCATCACCTGTGCCGCACCCACCTCGATGTCCGCCGCAACGAAGGCAGCGTCCACCGACCTGAAATCGCCGCCCGCCGACCACAGCTCGAAGGCGTGCTGCAACGCGAGTGCGGCGCGTTCCGACAAGGCGACGCAACTGCGGACGATCGCCTCGATCGTTCCCACTGCTTCCTGAATGATGGGATCCTGCCGGGGAATCTGACCGGTGCCGGTGTAGTAGACGCGGTTGCGTCGTCGGACGTCGGCCACCAGGTCGTCGCGTGCCGCGCGCCCGATGCCGGCGAGAGTGGCGACCAGCACCAGCTGATGAAATCCCGCGCCGTGGTGACCTTCAGACGCTCCCGTCTGCAGCACGTTCTCCGCGGGTACGGCCACGTTTTCAAATACCGTCGTATCCGTACCGGTCAAGCGCTGCCCGAATCCGTTCCAGTCATTGAGAATGGCGACTCCGGCGCCATCGGCGGGAACGACGACTTGGATCGGTTCGCCGTTCTGGTCCACTGCGGCGACGGGCAGCCACTGTGCATAGAGGTTGCCGGTACCGTATATCTTTTTGCCGTTGAGCCGGAAGCCGCTTCCGTCCGGCACCACTCGCGTACCGATCTGCCCCAACTTTGCTCCATGAGGTTCGGTGGTTCCATTGCCAAACAGATCCCCCGCCGCGACCCGTTCGAGCCAGCGTCGTCCCTGCGGCGTGTCTTTCTGCAGCAGGAACATCTCGGTGCGAAAGAAGTGGTGCCGCAACGCCTGCGGCAGGCTCGAATCGGCGGTACCGAGTTCGGTGAGCAATCGGAACAACTGCGAGAGCGACGCGCCGTGTCCGCGGAGTTCGGGCGGCAGGCGCAGCGCGCCGAAGCCCAACTCGCGCAACTCTTTGACTTCGGCAAACGGGTGCACACGTGCTCGTTCGCGTTCCGCCGCCGAGGCGCGCAGGCGCTCGAACACGGCGGCAAAGGGTGCCAGCAATGATTCGTCGGTCATGTCTCGATCGTTCCTTTGAAAAGCCAGCACCCTGGAAGCAAGCACCCGGCCGGGGACGCGAGCGCAGAGGCCGGGAGAGAATCATGCAATATAAGCGCAGGCATGGCGAGCCGAGCGTCCTTCCAGTCAGTGAATAGCTTGAGTTGGCTTCGTCCGAGCGGTTGCTTCGCGAGCGCCGTGCGGGTGATGGTAAGGCTCACGCGCGGCGTCTGGCGCACCGGACCGCGCCGGCGCGGAGTATCCGCCACAGCGGTGACGACCCCGCGCGCGACGAGACCGACTCCCCCCTCGTTCTCGCTCGCAAATACGAAAATGTCATCGCCTTGCACGACCAGTTTGCCGCCATACATGGTCTTCTGCGCTTCGAATGCGAATGTCTTCGCGCGCGCGTCCTTGATTTCGGCTTTGATCGCGAACGCCATGATTGGCTCTTGCGCACTCACGTCGGTATACCCTCATCGGCTCATTCAAGACGGCGTTGCAACCTGCGCTTCTAAGCTTATAGCCAGTAGGACGTAGGGCCCGGTCGGCCGGTCGATATACTCAACGGCAAGCGCATCATCGAGCCGGTCGAAGGCGGGGTGCTCGACTTCGGCCGCATGAGCGTCGGCTTTGGGATGACCGCTGCGACGACATCATTTTAGAAGAAGGTTGACACCGTGTCCGCATCGCCCACCCCTATTTTCGAATCCGCCGGTCAATCCGTGCCGCAGTTCATACTCGACGGGGTCACGCGTCGGCTCGCGGCGACCGCCGAGGCGTTCGATCGCAGCGCCGAATTTCCTAAATCGAATTTCGACCTCCTCGCGCGGGAGGGTCTGATCGGGCTGACCGTGTCGCCGCAATATGGTGGTCGGGGTGCGGGCCTCGCGGAATCGCTGCGAGTGCTCGGTGCCGTCGCCAAGGGCGAGCCGTCCACGGCCTTGATCCTGTTCATGACCTATGCGTATTACGCACGCGCTGCGCGATCGCAGTGGCCGGCACCCATTTTCGAGCGGCTGGCGCGGCAGGCGGTTGCCGGCGGCGGTTTGATCGGCGGGCTGCGTGTCGAACCGGAACTGGGCACCCCGGTCCGGGGCGGCCTGCCGAAGACGGTTGCACGTCGCACGGCCGGCGGTTGGGCGCTCACCGGCACGAAGATCTATGCCACGGGCTCGACCGGTCTCGCCTGGTTCGCGGTGTGGGCAAAGACCGAAGAAGCCGAGCCGCGCGTCGGCACCTTTCTCGTCGCGGCCGACAGTCGGGGCATCACGATAGTACCTGCCTGGGACCATCTGGGGATGCGCGCCACCGTCAGCCATGCAGTGACGTTTGCCGATACTCCGATTCCCGTCGACCACGCCGTCGACGTGCGGCGCCCGTCGGAGTGGGTCCCGAAACCCGGGGACCACTTTCTCGCCGTGTGGAACGCGCTCGCCCTCTCCACCATTTACGATGCGGTTGCCCAGGCCGCACGCGACTGGCTGAGGGAATACCTCAAAGAACGTGCACCTGGCAACCTGGGGGCCGCGCTCGCGACGTTGCCGCGGGTGCAGGAGAAATTCGGGGAGATCGAAGTTCTGCTGTACTCCAACCGTCTGCTCTTGGAGAGCGCCGCGGAGCGTGTCGATGACGGCCGGGGGGTCAGCGCGGGAGAGGCCAACAACATCAAGTATGTGGCGACGGGAAACGCAATTCGCGCGGTGGAGCTCGGACTGGAGCTTACGGGCAATCCGGGCCTGAGCCGTAAGAATCCGCTCGAGCGTCACTACCGCGACGTGTTGTGCAGTCGGATTCATTCGCCGCAGAACGACACCATTCTCGGGGCGGCGGGGCGTACCGGATTCGGCCTCTGACTGCGTCAGGCATTCCGCCGCCTCCGGATCAGGCCGCTGCCTGAGTCCGGTCGGCGACGGCGGCACGCGTGGTCAATGCCTCCACCGCGGCGATGACGGGACCCGCTTCGGTGCGCACCAGCCAGTCGGACGAGACGTCGACGAAGCGCACCACGCGATCACGGTCGATGACCAGCACCGTCGGCTTGGGAAGCTCCCAGGTACCCGTGCCCGTGACGTCGCCGATGGGGTTGTTGCGCGCCAGAGCCGCCTGCCGCGACGGCTCGTCGAAGCTGTAGAGAATCCCGAATCGGCGACCGAGTTCGTTGCCGAGATCGGATCCTAGCGTGAACTCGAGGTGGTGCCGGTCCTTGATGGCACGCAGTTTGTCGGGAATCTGCGGGCTCAACGCGAGCAACCCCGCGCCCAACTCGCGCAGCCGCGGCCAGAGCGCGCGCTGATAGTAGGGCAGGGTGATGTTGCAGGCGGGGCAGCCGGCAAAGCGAAAAAAGATCACGACGACCGGTCCGCGTGCCACGAGATCCTCGAGATGGACGATATCGTCCTCCATGCCGGGGACGCTGAACGACTCGATCACCTGGCCCACCTTGACGTAGGCCGCGGCATCCTCGGTGTCGACGAGCAGTTGTCGTTGTTCGACGTTGACCCGCAGCTCCGCGGGCTGCCAGGTGGCGACACGCTCGGCGTGCAGGTTCGCGAGCAATTGATTGAGGGACTCGTTGTTGGGGTGGGTCATGTGCGTTCAGCCGGCTCGGGCGATCTTGACGTCGGCGTTCTGTGAGGGAGACCCGCGGCGGGCGATCGCCTCGCGCACTCGCGGGATGATCTCCCGGCCGTACTCGATGGCATCCTGCAAGGGGTTGAACCCGCGGATCAGGAAGGTGGTGACACCGAGGTCGTGGTACGCCAGCAGCGACTCGACCACCTGCTCGGGCGTGCCCACCAGCGAGGTAGAGTTGCCTTTGGCCCCCGTCAGTGCGGCCATTTCCGTCCACAGCCGCTGGTCGACCACCTTGCCCTGGGCGGCCGTCTCCAGCAGACGCTGTGCTCCGACATTGGCCGGCGGCGTCTTGCGCTTTTCGAACAGTCTGATGCTGCCCTTCTCCGCGGGTACATGATCCTGCAGGGCCTTGGCGCGGGCGAGGATGTCCTCGGCGCGGGCCCAGGCGTCCGCTTCGCTGCGCGCCAGGATGGGCCTGAGCGACAGACTGAACCGAATGTGCTCGGCACGGCCGAAGGGGGCCGCGGCGGCGCGCACCCGCGCGATGGTCTCACTGACCTGCGCCAGCGATTCGCCCCACAAGGCGTAGACGTCCGCATACTGCGCTGCCACCTTGATCGCCGCGTCGGATGAGCCGCCGAAGTAGACCGGCAGATGCGGCTTCTGGAAGGGGCGCACGGCGGAGTACGCCTGCGTGAATCGATAGTTCGCGCCCTCGTGGTCGATGGGCTCCTCGCTGCTCCAGATGCGCTTGACGATGTCGAGGTACTCGGCCGTGCGTGCGTAGCGCTCGCCATGGCCCAGATAATCGCCGTCGCGACGCTGGTCGGCATCATCGCCGCCGCTGATGATGTGCACGGCGATGCGGCCCTTGCTGAAATGGTCGAGCGTCGCGAGCGTGCGTGCGAAGAGCGTCGGCGCCACGAATCCCGGACGGTGCGCGAGCAGCACACCGAGTTTGCGGGTGTCGGCGAACACCTGCGTCGCGGTGACCACGGCATCGGGCGAGGCGCTGCTGTGCGCCATCAGCACCCGGTCGAAGCCGCCTGCCTCGTGGGCGAGCGCCACCGACCGGGCGTAATCGGTATCGATCACCGGACCGGACGGAGGGATGATCTCGGACACTTCCTGCGTGCCCACGTAGCCAATGAATTCCACAGACATCAGTTTCTCCTCGATATCAAAATGAGATGATCACGCCACGGCGGCGGAACGGTCGGACGACGCCAGGTCGGACACGCCGATCGCGTTCAACAATTGTCTGCGCAGCGCCAGGAATCCGGGCTGGCCGAGATCGCGCGGACGGGGAAGCTCGATGCGGATCGAGGCGACCAGGCGCCCGTGTTCGATGACCAGCGCGCGATCCGCCAGCAGGATGGCTTCGTCGACGTCATGCGTGATCAGCAGCACCGAGAGGCGATGCCGTCGCCACAACGACTCGACGAGGCGGTGCATGCGCATGCGGGTGAGTGCATCGACGGCGGCGAAGGGCTCGTCCAGCAGCAGCAATTTGGGATCGCGTACCAGGGCACGGGCAAGCGCGGTGCGCTGCGCTTCGCCGCCGGACAGCGTGGCCGGATACGCGTCCAGTCGGTGCTCCAAACCCACTTCGGCGAGGGCGGAGCGGGCCCGCTCGGTCGCGTCGGCTCCGGCGAGACCGAGCGCCACGTTCTGCAGGGCGGTCTTCCAGGGCAGCAGCCGCGGCTCCTGAAACACCACCATGCGTTCGGTCGGCACCTGCACGACGCCTGCGCTCGGGGCATCGAGCCCGGCGAGCGTGCGCAGCAGCGTGCTCTTGCCGGAGCCGCTGCGCCCGAGCAGCGCCACGAACTCTCCGGACTCGATGCTCAGATCGACGTCGTCGAGCGCCAGCGTGCTGCCGAACCGGCGGCTGACCCCGCGCACATTCACCGTGCGACCGCTCATGAGCCCGCGCTCATGAACGAGGGTCGCCAGCCGAGCAGGCGGCGTTCCAGCCAACGCACCAGGATGTCGACCACCAGGCCGAGGAACGCGTAGATCAGCAGTCCCACCACCAGCAGATCGATGCGCATGAAGTCACGCGCGTCGTTCATGAGATAGCCGATGCCGCTGGTGGCGTTCACCTGCTCGGCCGCGACCAGAATGAGCCACGATATGCCGAGCGAGTAGCGCACCCCGACCAGGGCGGTGGGCAGCGCGCCCGGCAGGATGACGTGACGGATCAGCGCACCGCGCGACAGGCCGATGATCTTCGCGAGTTCGACCAGCTTGGGATCGACCCCGCGAATCCCGGAATAGAGCGTCAAATAGATCGGGAACACTGCAGCGACGCTGACCAGGGCGACCTTGGGAGCCTCGCCGATCCCGAACCAGATGATGAAGAACGGGATCAATGCCAGCACCGGCAGGGTGCGCAGCATCTGCATGGGGGCGTCGATCACATACTCGCCGGTGCGTGACAGCCCGGCCAGCAGCGCGAGTGACCCGCCCACGAGCAGCGCGACGGACATGCCCTTCGCCACCCGGACCAGTGACACCAACAGGTGATGCTGCAGAGCACCGTCCGCGGTCAATTCCATGAACCCGGCGATCACCTGGCTGGGCGCCGCCAGGGTACGACTCGAGATGAGGCCGGTCGAGCAACCCATCTGCCACAGGGCGAGCAGGGCGAGCGGGCTGAGCGCCCGCAGCCATTGCCGGGACCGCGTCTTGCGCGGGGGGGCAATCGATAGCGACAGTCCGGGATCGTCGAGCAAGGCCGGTGCGGTGATTTGCATGCGGTCATGGTCGCGCCGCGACCGCCGCGCGTCTAAGTGCATTTGCTTATCTCCATATGACGATATGCACTATGGAGGGTTGCGCTGAAGGCACCGACAATGCCGCGCACGCCATGCAGGCGTATCTCGATCGGGAGTATGGATTGGTGGCGCAGCTGGACAGGGATGGAACGCATCACCTTCGGGTGCTGTGACGCGCGGGAGCGCATCGATATCAAGCGGGCATGCCGATAGAACCAAGTGATGTTGGCGGGCACCGCGTTACGAACGGTAGTGTAAGACAGGAAAATCAACGAAAGGAAATGGAGATGTCCGTCGAATTCATTGGAATGTTGAACACGAATGGCCTGTCGGAATCGCGGCAGCCGCGCGGACCGGCCATCGACAAGGCGTATCTTGCGGCAATCGCCCAGGCACATGAGCATGCGGGATTCGATCGTGCGTTGATCGGCTACCACTCGGTGGGCGCGGACGGCTTTCAGGTGGCGGGGTTTGCCGCGGCACAGACCCGCAAATTGAAACTGCTCCTGGCGCATCGTCCCGGCTTCGTCGAACCCGCGCTCGCCGCAAGGCAGCTCGCCACTCTCGATCATTTCAGCGACGGCCGCCTGGCCGTGCACGTGATCACCGGCGGCGACGACGCGGAACAGGAGAAGGAAGGCGACTTTCTCGACAAGGAGCAGCGCTACGTGCGCACGGAGGAATACCTCGACGTGGTCCGCAAGGTCTGGACGCAGGAGCAGCCGTTCGACCATGACGGCAGGTATTACCAGGTGAGGGAAGCGTTCACGCCCATCAAACCCGTACAAAGACCGCACCTACCCATCTACTTCGGCGGCTCTTCGGCGGCCGCGATCCGGGTCGCGGCGAAGCATGCCGATGTCTATGCGCTGTGGGGGGAATCCCTGGCGCAGGTTCGCGAGACCGTGCAGACCGTGCGGGCCACCGCGGCTTCGCTCGGACGCAGGTCACGGTTGCGCTTCAGCCTGTCGTTGCGGCCGGTGTTGGGTGCGACCGAGGAGGAGGCGTGGAGCAGGGCCGGCCGAATCCTCGAAGCCGCCAAGGCGTTGCAAGCGCGCTCGTCGGTGTACGCCAAACCCGCGCATGCGCCGCAAAATACGGGGTCGCAGCGCCTGCTGGCGGCCGCGGCGCAGGGCAAGATCGTCGACAAACGTCTGTGGACCGAGATTGCGGCGCTGACCGGTGCCAAGGGTAACTCGACGGCGCTGGTCGGCACGCCGCAGCAGGTGACGGACTCTCTGCTCGACTATTACGACGCCGGCATCTCGACGTTTTTGATCCGTGGCTTCGATCCCCTCGAAGACGCGCTCGAATACGGGCGCGAGCTGCTGCCGCTGGTGCGGGCCGCCGTGGAGCGACGCGACGCGAGTCCGCCCGAATTCGACGCCGTGGCAGGCCAGAACTAGCTTTGCGTCGCGACGCAATGAAAGCGGACACGGGCGAGCGCTGCCGCAGCTGAAACGATCACGCGGGCACTCCTGCCCGCGGTGATTGCAAATCCAATCGATCGATACCTTGGAACCCGGTCGCCTCGCGACGGGCCGCCGCCTCGGCATGGCCGCCATGCGCGTCCACCCACAATTTTGAATCGCTCAGGAACATGTATGAAACGTTTGACGATGATGCAAAACACCCTGTCGGCCGTGATCGCGACTGCAACGCTGGTCGGCACGGCGGGCGCCGATCCCGACGTCGACAATGAGCTGGTCACCTCTGAATCCGGTCTCGCTGATATCGTCGTGACGGCAACGCGCCAGTCGACCAAGCTGCAGGAGACGCCGGTCGCCGTCACGGTGCTCACGGGCGGGGACATTGCCGAGCAGAACATCACCACTGCACGCGACCTTGCCGGGAAGACGCCGGGCGTGACGATACTGCGCGGCGGCATCACTCCCTTGAGCCAGGTGTTCTTCATCCGGGGCATCGGCGAATCCGACCCGATTTTCGATCCCGCCATCGCGCAATACGTCGATGACGTCTATCTGCCGCGTGCCATCAACGCTCTTTCAGATTTGACCGATATCGAACGGGTCGAGGTGCTGCGCGGCCCGCAGGGTACGCTGTTCGGCGACAACGCCGATGCGGGCGCCATCCGTTACATCACCAGGGAGCCCACGGATCATACCGCGGCGAACTTCGATGTGGGCGGCGGCAATTACGGTGCCTTCCAGGCCCATGCCTATGTGAGTGGCGCCCTGCTGCCCGGCATTCTGGACGGCAGCATCGCCTTCGCCCACGATCAACACCAGGGTTACACCTACGATCCGACCATCGGGCAGCACGTCAACGATCAGAACACCAACGGGTTTCGCGCCAAGTTGCTCGCAAAGATCTCGGACTCGTGGAGCGTGTTGTTGTCGGTGGACGGACTGCGCGACAACTCCTCGACCGCTTACTACAGCCCCGTGCTGCAGATCGTGGGAGGGACCCTGGCCGCGCCGATCTATGCGCCCGCCCGCAGGGACGAGAGCTATGTGTCGCAGCGCCCGCTCAACCATTCGTGGGCGGGCGGTGGCTCGATCAAGGTGACCGATGTCTTCAGCGACCATCTGACGTTCAAATCCATCACCGCCGAACGCGGCTTCGCCCAGGATCCGGTCAATTACAACAACGATGGCGAACCGCTGGTGGCCTACAACGCGGCCCACCCGACGCCGGTGTCGATAGCCGACAACGTGATCCAATACCAGGAAAAAGAGTTCACCCAGGAGTTCCAGGCGCAGGGCAATTACGACCGCTTCGACTTCGCCAGCGGCCTGTATTACCTCTACGAGGATTTTTCGAGCAATCGCATCGGGTATGTGGTCAATGCCGGCGGCGTCGGCGCCCCGGCCTATCCGTTCGATCAGATCGCCGACACCCAGACCACGAGCGGGGCTGTGTACTCCCAAGGGGACTACCATTTCACCGAACGGCTCACCGGGACGCTGGGATTGCGTTACACCATCGAGCATCGGCGCTTCACCTTCCATGGGGTGGAGGACGACTTCTCGGGCGAGCCGCTGCCGCTCACCAATGCGGCGGCCGCCGCCAACTTCAGCTATGTGGGCAGCAAGAACTGGTATTCGTTCACACCGAAATACGCCGTGCAGTACACGTTCAGAGAAGGGCTGTTCGGCTATGCCAGTGTGTCGAAGGGCTTCCGGGCGGGAGGTTTCAACAACAGGGCAGTGTCGCTGGCAACTGCCCTGCCGTACAACGAGGAGAACGTGACCACCTATGAAACCGGCATGAAGAGCGACTGGTTCGAGAATCGGTTGCGCGCCAACCTGACCGTGTTCTACAACGACTATCAGAACCTGCAGCAGACCTCGACCCTCATCAGTCCGGTGAACGATACGCCGGTGTCGGTGCGCACCACCGCCGGCAGCGCCCATACCGAAGGCTTCGAGTTCGAAACCGTGGTCGAACCCGTTCCCGGACTGCAGTGGACCAACAATGCCAGCTACCTGGACACGCGCTACGACCGATTCCAGAACGCCGGCGGAACCGGCGTGAACGCCACCGGCAATCAACTGCCGTTCTCGCCGCGATGGAGCCTGTACTCGCAGGTGTCCTACGACCTGCCTGTGCAACTCCCGGGCACCGTCCGCGTGGGGGCGGACGTGTCGTATCAGACGTCGTACCTGTCCGACGTCCTGAACCGTCCCCAGAATGTGATCGGGCCGCAGGCCTACACCGATGCCTTCGTGAGCTACGCCGTCCCCGGTGGGCATTGGGTGGCGAGTTTGACAGGACACAACCTGGCCGATCGACGCGACTGGCAAAGCCTCAGTTATGCAGGTTCCAAGAATTCCTGGGAAGGGCAGGTGAGTCCGCCGCGCACGGTGTTCTTCAAGGTGGCGTACGAATTGTGAGGGGGGTGAGGGGTGAGGAGCCGGGCGTCCGGTGCAGCGGGCACCCTGGACTGGTACGCGGGCGCACACCAAGGACTTCGTGGGCGAAGCCACCGCCCTGTTCATCACGGCGTGCCCTTGGCCGCCCCGGGAGCCCACAGAATCATTCGGTCAGGCAGTTCGGATCGAATGCATAGTCGCCTCTGAGCCAGGTGCCGATTTCCAGGGCGAGCGTATCAGGCTCGAAAAGCCGATATTTCTCGATGAGGCGGGCTCGAGCGGGCGCGGCGATGTTTGACAGTCCTTGATACTGGAACAGATCGAGATCGCTCAAAAGTTCATTACCCAAGCGGTCGCCGCCGATCGACCGCACTTGCGCCCGGAATCGAGCGTCGTTCTCGCCTGCGTTGCCGACGGCCAGCATGTCGGCGTATACCGCGAGCGGTATGCGCGCCAGGCTCGGCTGGCTCATAGGATTGATGGCGATGCCGGACACCAGCGCCGAGTTTAAGATGAAGCCGGTATCGAAAGGTCTCAGGTAAAGGTGGGTACATCTCTTCTTGCCATCATTAGCCAGATGGTTGTCCCAAATATAAGGTTTTCGGCCGAGCCGTTCCGTGATCTCCTCGAGGTGCACATCCGGATACCGAGACGAGCAGACCTGCTCACCCGTCCAGAAAACGTCAACGACCGGATCTAGGGCCCGTCCGAGGGACCGCAAATACTGTGAAGGGGCCGGGCCAAAGACTTTTTCGAGGACGGGGTCGTCCGAATAGTAAGTCGGACACACGATGAACGTCGTTGCGGTGCTCCAGCTAGTCACGTCGCCGACGATTTGCGCTTGGATCTCGGCGAGCCGCGGAGCCCCGTGCATGTCGTCGAAAAGAATGCAGAGAATGTCCACACCGATTTGGTTCAGTTGTAGAACTTTCCGACGCAGGCTAGTTCGGGCGGCTGCCGAGTAATCAAGATGCAGCTCGTAAGGCGTCAGGCCGATGCCAAATCTCATGCCATTTTTCCGGCAATGTGCGGCGAGCATCGCGAGCTGTGTCAATCGCTCCGCCGGCATCACGTCTCGCCATGCCCGGCGCAGGTGCCGTTCGGCTTTCGGCGCGTAAATATAGTGACGGAAACCTCGAGCGTGCAGGAACGGTAAAGTATCGAGGCGTGAGGCATCATGCCAGGGCCTGCCAAAAAACCCTTCTATGATCCCGAGGGGCGCTGATGAGTACACGGTCATGCTTTCAGCTAAGGCGTCCCAAACGGTCTGCCCCTGACGCGGGCGTACACCGCGTCGAAAACCCGCAAATGCGCTTCATTGGCCACTTTGCCAACTTCAACCGGGTCGCCCAGGTGCTGAACGTCGTCGTCGTCTCCTTTGTAAGCTGGCCAATGCGGGAGATGCCGGTCATTCGGATTTCCATGCTTGACGAAATTTATCCAATAACTGGCCATGATATCTGCCAGTCGACGATCCGCTGCCGTCCAAGCCCACGGCTCTTGCCCTAGATGATCGAACACATACCATAGCTCCGCATAGTGACTCGCGCCCCAACCGGCATGGACGGACCGAGGCGGAAAAGGCGGCTTATGATAGAAATAGTAATAATAAGCGGCGGCATGCCCCGCTCGTGCCTGTAAGCGAGCCCACGCCCACATGTCCCATCCGAAGCGCAAATCCCGTTCGAGATCCAAACGTGCCTGCCGCGCCTCGATATCGGTATCGTGCGGGTAGGTTTCGATGATCGGCGCGGGTAGCGGACCCAATGCTCGCTCGACATCGGTGGTGAAAGTCGCGGTCTTCACGCCGGCAACCTCCACCAATGCACGTGCCTCCTCCGCATTCGAACCCAGCAGCAGCGGGACATCGTTTTGCTGCCCGGATGCGAAAACATCGTAAGGACTGGCCGGCAGTAAGTATGGCTCGATGACCGGGTGTGTGATCGAGGCTGCGGTGCCCCCGAGCAGGGCGGATGCCGGAAGCCGACGTAGCTGCTCGATCGATGTGGCGCCGAGCGAGGCGGCGTACTGCTCACCGTCGTGTTCGGCCGTGTTCAGAGCGTAACTGGGAGCCAGTGCGAGCGGTTCGAAAAGACCGCCGCTTTGCGCAATGGCGGCTTGGAACAAGCCTTTCGCGTGCGGAGCCGCCATGAGTGCGCTGACCGCCATCGCGCCGGCGGATTGTCCCGCGACGGTGACTCGACCGGCATCGCCGCCGAAGGCGGCGATATTTCTTTTAATCCACTCGAGCGCAAAAATCTGGTCCATCAAGCCGTAGTTCCCCGACGAATGGTGTGCAGATTCGCGGCTCAGATCCGGATGGGCAAGAAAGCCGAACGGACCGAGCCGGTAGGCCACGGTGACGACAATCACGCCTTTCCTCGCCAGGCGGTCACCCCAGTACAGCGGCATGGAGGCGGACCCGTTGCTGTAACCCCCGCCGTGAATCCAAACCATCACGGGAAGACGTTTGTCGGAGCCATGGGACGGCGTCCAGATATTGAGGTACAAACAGTCCTCGCTCACCGGGGGAGGCGTTTCGCCGGGCATGGACACACCCCTTTGCATGCACGCGGCAGCAAACGCATTTTTTTTTCGCACTCCGTGCCAGGGCGGCACCGGCTGAGGTTCCCGCCAACGCAGGGGTCCCAGGGGTGGCGCCGCGTAAGGGACACCTCGGTAGGCGGGAACACCGTCTGCGCGTACTCCTTGCAACACGCCGGACTCGACCACGACCGGCCCTGCAGGCGCCACATGGTAAGGAAGCGCCAGCCAAACCAGTAATCCGATCAGACACCCTGACGATTGCATAGGTTTTCTCATGCGGTCGAAAGAACGTCAGTATTTGTCGCGGCGTATCGTGGCGATAGCGCCGTTCAACCCATTTTCGGAGCGGCTCATCACAAAACCCAGGATAAGTCCGCTCTGGACAGGTTTGCGTTGCATCGGCAGAGTGCACAGATGGTCAATCTGGATTTTTTGCACGGGAACTGGAGCGCATGGTCCGGGTCGGCTCGGGTTCGCGATTGCTCTCACGGGTTGCTCTATTGGCTGGTGTTCCTGCTCGTGCTCGAGCCTGACAATGTGTCCCGTGCGATCAGCGCCGGTACCTCGCTTGCGCTCGACCATGAGATTCTGCGGATCCTCTGTGCTGCCATGATCGGGGCGGCGGTGACGCCCCTGGTGACGGGACTGGTACGCAAATTTCCATTGATGGGCAAAGGAAGTCGGCAGCGTCATTGCATGGTGAATGCTCTGGCAATACTCGGTCTGGCGCTCGCGCTGATCGTCGTCTCGTGCTTTCTGGCTGCCTGGGGATTCGAGAAAAAGTGGCATCCCTCACTGCTTGAAGTGCGCGAACAGCTGGTCTGCAACTGGCTTCTGGTCGCTTACGCCGTGTTCGCGTTGAGTGCGATTGCCCAGGCGGCACTTCTCGTCGACAGCGCAAATCATGCTCGCGCGGCGGACGGTCCGGCGCAGCTGCCCACCAAAATCCCTGTGCGCAATCGGGGGGTGCGCAGCTATGTGAACGTGGCGGACATCGATTGGATCGAGACCCAGGGCAATTATCTGGCGCTTCACGTCGACCGCAGGTGTCATCTGATTCGCGCAACGTCGCAAACGTTTGAAACACAGTTGAATCCGAAGCATTTTGTGCGGATCCATCGCCGCCTCATCGTTGCAGTCGACAGGATTCAAGAAGTGCAACCCATCGGCAACGGTGACGCGTTGGTGCGCTTGTTCGACGGACGCGAGCTGCGTTCGAGCCGTAGTTATCGGGAAGACCTGGCGCTGCGGTGGCACTCCACCCGTCCCTTCAGCGCGCCGCGAGAACCTCGTAGCTGACCATGGCCACGCCCGTCTCGTGCAGGCCGAGCGCGTGGGCAGCGCGCGGCGTGATGTCGAGAATGCGGTCGGCCTGCGCCGGACCGCGATCCTTGATGCGCAGCACGACACTCCTGCCGTTCTTGCGGTTGGTGACCTTGATGCGACTGCCGAGCGGCAACGTCTTGCTGGCGGCCGTCAGCCCGTTCCTGTCGTAGGCTTGGCCGCTGGCGG
>CAZZVN010000025.1:0-9094 GCA_964657625.1 uncultured Steroidobacteraceae bacterium | reverse complement strand
GGCGGCGCGCGTCGGCGGATCAGCAGCGTTCGCGGCCAGGGCACCCCAGGCGGCGCAAGCGAGGCAGAGCCCGAGCAGTGCGGCGTGACGAGTCGGCGGAGGAATCACCGACGGGTCCGCTCACGCGGCGTCGTAGTCGAAAATGCTGACGGGTTTGAGCGAGGCCAGCAGCGCGGCCCGTTCGGTTTCCGACAACGTCCACGAGACGTCGTGGCAGGCGCTGAACACACGGAACGGGGCGTCCGAGGAGAGCAGGGTTGCGATTTGTTGACGCGTATAGACGACTTCAGTCGTGCGGTGGCACTGGGGGCATCGAATAGGTACGAGGAGTACCGGGTGTCCGGCTGGTTTCGCCAAAGTGTCGTGCATATCGCCTCCGTTGCGTGAGACGTTAGGCCAAAGCCGGCGCCGCTTCTGTGCGCTGGCTAACATAATCGACCCCCGATTGCTATTTGGTCTCGGCGTGCGCAGCAACAGGCGTGTCCAGCCCTCCGAAACGGCGTCGTCTTCCGGCATAGTCGGACAGCGCACGGCCAAACTGTTTCTCGTCGAAATCCGGCCACAGGCATTCCGAAAAATGCAGCTCCGCGTACGCACACTCCCACAACAGAAAGTCGCTGAGCCGCCGTTCGTTGCCGGTGCGGATCAGCAGGTCGACCGGTGCCGAGGCGAGCACCGAGTGATCGACCTCATGCAGCAGTCGCTGAAACTGGTCGGCGTCGACCGGCTTGTCCTGCGTCAGCGAACTGCGGCCGCGCTGGACGGCCGCCAGAATGCTGTAATGGGAGGAATAATCAACCGCAATACGCAGGTGCATGCCGTTGCAACCGGCGCTCGACCGCTCGCTCTGGTCGATGGAGCGAAGCAGATTGCCGCTCAGGCGGTCGCGCCGCCCGATCACGTTGACGCGGATTGACTGTTCGATGCAGCGGCGCGTTTCCGTGAAGAGATAACGACCGAAGAGCTTCATGAGCGCGGCGGTCTCCGCCGCGGGACGCGACCAGTTTGCCGCCGAAAACGCATACAACGTCAGGGTGTCGACGCCCGCACGGGCCGCCGTTTCGACCGCTCCACGCACGGCCTTCGCGCCTTCGACGTGGCCGGCCGTGCGCGGCAGTCCGCGCTGCGTTGCCCAGCGGCCGTTGCCGTCCATGATGATTGCGACATGCATTGATGTTCAGGCCCGACGTGTCGCCTTGATCACGGCTTCGATATGTTCCAGATATCGTAGCAAGGCGTTTCTGCCCGGGGATGTGATGCGGTACAGGGATTTCGGGCGACGTGCCTCGAACGATTTCGCGCACACGATGTAGCCTGCTTCCTCGAGCTTGCGTGCGTGCGCCCCGAGATTGCCGTCGCTCACGTCGAACAGCGCCTTCAATTCGTTGAAGGACAACTCCTCGTTGGTCGCCAGTGCGCTCATGATCCCCAGACGCACACGCTCATAGATCAACCGGTCGAAGCCCCCCTCCTGGCTCCGCGTCGAACGTGCTGCAGGCACTGCCTTGGCGGACGGTCTGGACGCGTCCGCCCGGCCAGACGTGTTTGCCGGGTCCGACCGGGTTGCGGGGGACCCGCGGTCCTCCTGCTCGAGCGTGGCCGGTTTACTCGCCACGGTTCAAGCGCCCTATCAATACGCCGAAAGCACCATGCAAGACGCCGAATCCAAGTCCCAAAATAAGGGTCTTCCAGCCGGAGGGCGTGATGAACGCGCCGAGACCCGTCAGGGAGAACAGTGTCCCCATGATGCAGAGCAGACGTCGCGTGTTCGGCAGCGTGACGGTGCTCGCTGACAGCACGGCGCACCCATACAACAGCAACCACATGCCCGGGATCAGTTCCTCCACCCCTGCGCGCCAGAGCACCGCGGTGAGCACCGCGCCCGCGAGCAATGCCGGGCACAGGCAAAAGAGAAATTTTCGCACCGGTCCTAGATAGCGCGCGTGACCGCGTTGTGCCGTCTCGCGCGCCATCATCGCGCCGCCCACGGAAAGGGCGGATGCCGCGGCCACCAGCCAGATCGGCAACCAGTAGGGGGCAATCTGCGGGACGGAGGTGACGAGGGCGGCCGCGGTTCCGATCACCCCCATGACGATGCCTGCCATGCCCGGCACGGGCATGGAATTCGAAGAATCGATGGAAGCGCGGATATAGGCGATATTACCCAGCGCACGGCTCTCGATCGGAATGGCGTCGTTGGTATGCAACTTGACGGCCGCGTGGGTTTTTTGCATCCCAAAACTTTTAGAGTATTCACACTGAGCCGTCAAGTACTCTACGACACAGAGACAAAACATGCATACGTACTCCTATGGCACGCTTCCCGATCAGGTCGGCGATCTGTATTTGCCGGATCACGGCAAAAGTCGCAGCGCTCTGGCGGGCCACCCGACCCCCGTGATCTGCCTGCTCCACGGCGGCTTTTGGCGTCTGCCGTGGGGCAGGGACAACACCGCGGACATCGCCGTCGATCTGGCAAAGCGCGGTTTCGCGGTGTGGAACCTCGAATATCGCCGGGTGGGCTCCCCTGGCGGCGGATGGCCGGGGACGCTGCAGGACGTCGCAGCAGGCATCGATCATCTGGCGCCGCTCGGCGCGGCGCTCACCGACGCGGGCACCCCCATCGATTTGGAGCGGGTGACCGTCATCGGGCATTCGGCGGGCGGGCATCTCGCGCTGTGGAGTGCAGCCCAGCGGGGCGGGCGGGTGCGGATCGGCAGCGCGGTCGGTCTCGCGCCGGTCGCAGATCTGCAGTTGGCGCACCGGCTCGATTGCGGCAAGGGTGCGGTGCGTAATTTTTTGGGGGGCACGCCGGACGAAGTAGTGAGCCGCTATGCGTGGGCGTCGCCGATACAGCGGTTGCCCCTGGGCGTGCGCCAAGTGCTCCTGCACGGCATCGACGACACCGACGTGCCGGTACAGATTTCTCGGGATTATTCGGCGGCGGCGGCGGCCGCGGGCGATGCGGTGGAACTGATCGAGTTGGCCGGGGTCGGGCACATGGAGTTCGTCGACCCGGGCAGTGCGGCCCATGCACGCGTCTGCGCCTCGCTGGACGCGATATGGCCGAGGGTTTGAAGGAATTGCCATGTACCCAAGGCAGCGTCGATTGCATACCAAAGAGCAGTATTTATGGTCGGATCGAGAGTCGAGGGGCGGGCGCCGACGGACCAGCCGATAGGGCTCGAGCAACGGTTCTAAGCGCTCCAACTCTACCCCGGCCCGCCCTCGTGAGTCGGGCCTTCGTCGTAACCTTGAAATTTGGGCAAATCGTCCGTGGTCTCGAACCACGCCACCCGGCTCTCCGTGAAAATGTGTTTGCGCGGCGGAAAAGCAGCGGGATCGTCGAACGATGCCGTGTTGACGCTCACCTCGCCAGTCCGTTCGGTGCTCGCAAACTGCAGATAGCTCCCGCAGTGCGTGCAGAAACGGCGCTTTGCGCCGGCCGACGAGGCATACACACCTGGCTCCCCCCCGATCCATGAAAAACGCTCCGCGGGGAACGTCACCCAGGCGACCACGGGCGCCCCGGAATTTTGCTGGCACATCCGGCAATGACAATAACCACTGTCGGTGGGCGGGGAGGTCACGCGAAAACGTACCTTCCCGCACAGACAGCCGCCCTCGAAACTCTCCATGAGTCGCTCCTCTCGGCGGGTCACCTCGCCAGCCGATAGCACGGCTCGAGCAACCCGGTGGGTGGATAGAATTCATCGTGAGTGTAGCGAAAGCCCAGGGTGTGCAGCAGGTGGCGTGACACCTCGTTGGCGGGGTGATGGCCTGCGAGCAGGGCCTGCGCGCCTAGCATGTCGAACGCGTAGAGGATGACGGCACCGGCGGCTTCACGCGCAAACCCACGCCGCCAATGGACGGTGCGCAACTGAAACCCGAACTCATAGACGTTTGCTGCTTCGCGACGGGGCGGACGCAATCCGCAGCAGCCGATGTGCTCCCCCGACTCCCGCAGAAACAGCGGCCAGTACTGCACCCTGTGACGCTCCAACGTATCTATTTCCCGCGTCAACCGCGCCGTCACCTGCAGTTCGGTCAACCGCCCACCCGTGAAACGAGTCACCTCCGGATCTCCCCACAAACCCCAGGCCAGCGCGTCATCCTCGCCGGTCCAGTGACTGAATCCCAGCCGCTCCGACGTCAGAAAGAATTCACGCATGACGGGCTACCGGTCACGAACGCGCAGCGCGTTCGTCAGGATCCAACAGCCGGGGCCCGGGACCTTCGTCCGCAAGTTGATCCAGAGGGTTGCGCAAAGGGCAGACTTTGAGTGACAGGCACCCGCAACCGATGCAGTCGCTGAGACTGTCCCGTAGACGGGTAAGTCTGTCGATGCGGTCATTTAAATTTCGTCGCCACTCGACCGAAAGCCGGTTCCAGTCGCGCTTGGTAGGTGTTCGGCCCGCCGGTAGCTGCCGTAACGTATCGCGGATCGTTGACAGGAACGCCAAGGCGCTGAGCGATTTTGATCACAGCGACCCGCCGCAGAATCTCGCGCGGATAGCGCCGCTGATTACCCCCGCTGCGCCAGCTTTCGATCAGTCCTTTGGATTCGTAGAAGTGGATGGCGGAGACCGCAAGCCCGCTGCGCCTGGCCAGCTCGCCGACGGTGAGTTCTTCGCAAAGCCGTGAGGACGGTGATTTTGGCGCCATTTATCGTCGTACCTCTTGACCTCAACTTAAGTTGAGGTTGTACCGTCTTGACCTGTCCCGTGCAAGCAGGAGTGAAGGTGGTCGATGCGCAGGGTGTACCGCCCGTGGCGGGCTCGCTGAAAGTCACGAGCCGATTCGTGCTGTTGAGCATGAGTGTGTGGCTGTACGCGGCGGACACCTTCCTCTCGGTGACCTTGTCGCCGGATATGGTCGCGGAAATCGGTGGCGTTGCCCATGTGAGTTGGGCCGTGTCGCTTTACGAAGTGGGCGGCCTGGTGGCGGGCATCGCAACCGCGATGCTCTGTGTTCGTGCCGGCATCAAACGAGTGTTTTTTGCCGCGGGGCTGATTTATGTCGTGGGCTGCGCTGTCACTGCCGTCGCGCCAAACATGCTGACAGTCATCGTCGGTCGTGCGGTTCAAGGGTTGGGCGGCGGTATGTTCCTATCGCTCGCTTCTTTCGCCGCGTCTAGGTGGTTTACCGAAGCGACGCGCGGTCACCTGTTTTCGATCGAGGCCTTCGTGTGGGTCGCCGGCTCGCTGCTCGGACCTTCGATCGGCGCACTGTTCGCGAGCCTCGCGAGTTGGCGCGGTGCGTTCGCTTTCTTTGGTTTGCAGGGCGCGGCCGTGTCGATCTTCGTGCTCGGCTTACCCCGGGATGCGCCGGCCCGCGTCGATCGGCCGGCGACGATCCGGCTTTTCCCCAGAGATCTGCTGAATCTCCGTCGTCCCGTGGGCGTGGGGCTCGCGATGGTGCTGGCGTTGTCGATGTCTACGGTCGGCTTTGCGATTTATGGTCCGTTGATCCTGAAGACATTGTTCGGCACCCGCCCCGTCGTCAGCGGCTACATCGTCGCTGGCGAAGCGTTGGCCTGGAGTCTCGCCACGTGTCTCGTCGCCAGAACAGGACCGCATCTGGACGGCTGGTTGATCCGCTGCGGGGTCTGCGTCATCGCCCTGGGCGCGACCTGCCTGGCGTTTGCGGTCCCCGCCGGCGCCATGGCGGCAATTATCGGCTGCGCGCTGCTGCAAGGAGCGGGTTTCGGTCTGTGCTGGCCGGCCACTTTCAACCGGCTCCTACGATGCTCGAGCCCGGCGGAACGGGACCTCGTGTCCACTTCTCAAAGCATGGTGCAACGCTTCGGTTACGCCGCCGGTACTGCCGCCGCCGGTGCCGTCGCAAACGTCTCCGGACTCGGCGCAGGCATGTCGGTCAGCGGTGCCAAGGCCGCCGGGTTTTGGGTATTCGCGGCATTCATACCCCTGCTCGCACTTGCGTTGATCGGCGCGTGGCGTTTCACGGCGAGGCCCCCAGTAGAGGGCCTCGGTCCGCACAACGGATAAGTGCCGGCACCACGCGATGTCCTACCGTCATGCCAATGTCACACAGACCACGCACAGTCCGGCGCGGCGATTAATATTTCATTCGTATTGGGGATGTCGATGATCAAAAGAATTACGTTAATGCTGGGCGTGGCGTTCTGCTCGGCCGCTTGGCTCTCGGCCTGCGGCGGCGACAATAATCCCGCCCCCGTGTCCGGGACGCCCGTGGCCACGATGCCGGTGGCTAAGCACAAAGTGATTATCTTCGTCTGGGATGGCATGCGTCCCGATTCGATCAATGCCGTGGACACACCGCACCTGCTTGCCCTGCGTGACAGCCGTGGCGTGAATTTCACCGACAACCATTCAACCTATCCCACCTTTACGATGATGAACGCGGCGAGTTTCGCCACGGGTTCATTTCCGGGCACCACGGGATTCTACGGCAACACACTCTATCAATCGAACCCGGGCTGCACGTCGCCTTTGGACGCCAACGGTTTGCCGTTGAAAACCTGTGCCACCGGCAGCTACGGTCAAAGCATATCCGCCGGCACGAATTCTTTCGTGCAGCCGGTCTTCACCGAGGACTACGCCATTCTCGATGATCTCGAGGCGTTCTATCAGACCCAGAGCAAGGCGTTGCTGAACGTCGGCACCTTGTTTCAAGCGGCGCAGGCGGCGGGTCTGAAGACCGCTGCGGTCGGCAAGACCGGTCCCGCCTACCTGCAGGACTATCTGCGCGGCGGTGTGCTGCTGGATGAAAGCGTCGCGCTGCCCGCGAGTCTCGCCACGGGCCTGCAGGCGGCGGGCTACCCATTGCCCGCGCGCACGCCCTTGTCGCCTTATTACTATACGTACGCCGGCCCGACGGCCGGAACATCCACCATCACGCTCGCCGCCAATAACGGCGATCCCACGGCGGCGCAGTCCACGACACGGTTGGCCGACGGGGTGACCGCCGATCCGCGCAGTACCGCCGGCTCGCTGCACAATGCCGCGAATCAATACATGATGCGGGTTTACGTCGACTATATTCTACCGACCGTGAACCCCGACCTGTCGTTGGTCTGGTTCCGTACGCCCGACAGCACGGAGCATACCTATGGTCCCGGCTCACCCAACTATCACAACGGCTTGCAGAGTCAGGACGCTTTGCTGGGGCTGCTGCTCGACAAACTCGACGTTCTCGGTATCGCCGCGACCACGGACGTGATCGTGGCGAATGACCACGGCCACAGTCTCGTCGCGGGCGATTCCACCTACTTTCCCCTGCGCGCGCTCACCGGCGATGCGGGCGGTGGCAGCGGCGCATTCGATCTGACCACCCTCGACTCCACCGGCTATCCGGTCTCGGGTGACGTGCGTACCGCCGATATTCTCGCCAAGCAGGGCGTGCTGGATGTATACGACGGCAGCGGCTGTTTGTACGATCCCGTGCACTCCGGCATCAAGGCGGACGGGACCAACGTCTACCCGACTCAGACCGAAGTCTCTCCCGCGGCGCATGGCTGCACGCCCGGCAGCAAGTTCTCGACCGCAAGCTACCTGGTGCCCGCAACCCTGCCCGCGGACGCCACGGTGATCGCCGCCAATGGCGGCAGTGACTATCTCTACCTTCCGGACGGCGATGCGACACGCCTGCAACGCATAGTGACCATCCTGCAGAGCCGCAAGGAATATGGCGCGATATTCGTGAAGAGCAAATTTTGTCCGGCAAATGTCTGCCCCGCCGGTACGCTGCCCATGACCCTGGTAAAGCTCGAGAGCACCTCGACGAGCACGCCCGATCTGGTCGTGAGCTTTAATTTCGACGAAACCTTCCGCTCGGCCATCAACCCGGATGTTCCCGGCCGCGAGTACGAGAGCATGCAGGGCAACTGGGGAATGCACGGCAGCTTCAGCCCCATCGACGTGCACAACACGCTGGTAGCCGTCGGCCCGGACTTCAAGGTCGGGTATGTCGATGCGCTACCCAGCGGCAACGTCGACGTCGCGCCCACGGTGGCCAGCATTCTCGGCCTGAGTTTGCCGAACGCGGACGGCCGGGTGCTGCACGAAGCGTTGAGCGGGGACACGACGGCAGCGCCCACGGTGGCGGCTGCGGCCGTGACGCCCGCCACGTCGGCCACTGCACTCGTGATTCAGAACCCTACCGACCCCACGGGTGCGAGCGTCGACGCCAGCGTGAGTCAATACACGTTCACCGTGAGCGAAAAGGTGCTCACCGACGCGGCCGGCAAGTCCTTCACGTATTTCGATCAAGCCAAGCCCACTCGGCAGTGAAGCGTGGGTCGAGGGACGGCGCCGGGCGGGGCGCCGGGGTGCTGACGGCAGTGTCAGTGCTGACGGCAGTGTTGACGGGATCTTTCCTTTCGACAGCCGGCGCCCGTGCGGCGGCACCCGCCGCGGTGACGGCACCCGCCGCGGTGACGTCACCCCCGGGGTTGAGCGAACCCGCCGCCGCGCGGGAACGCGCCGCCGTGGATGCGTCCTTCGCCAACTGGGACGCGGCGTTTGGCCTGTTGCACGAACCGCAGGCAGTTCATTTCAAGGCGCAATACCACGATCGTAACGGCACCTCGCACGTGGTCGAGGCCTGGCGCGACGGCACGCGGTTTTTGCATCGAAGAACCGATGAGCGCATGGATCTTTACCTGCTTGCGCGTCCTCCCGTTCCCGGTGATTACGGCTACCGTCTCGTGGATCATGATCGGCGCCGCGTGATAGACGTCGATCGTGGAAACCTGTATCGCATCGGTGTGTTCACTGATTGGTATGGTCTGGCTCATGTCATCGACCGCGTGCACGGCGCCGCACGGCTGACGCAGGCGATGGCTCCTGCAGCCGCCGCGCCGCGACAACCCTGCCTGTGGCGCGCGATCGAACGCCTGGGCGACGACGGCGCCCGTCATCGCTCGCGGGTATGCTGGTCGGCGCGATGGGGCGCGCCCATGGAAATATGGGACGACGAGTCCACGGTCAGCACGCTACAGTTCGAGATGTTGCAGATCGACACGCTGTCACGCGCGCAGGCCGCGGCGCTCCATTTCGAACCGCCCGCCGGATTTCAATACATCGACGCGAATCGCGACATCGACCCGAAC
>CAZZVN010000024.1:0-52749 GCA_964657625.1 uncultured Steroidobacteraceae bacterium | reverse complement strand
ATGAACCACATCATGCCCATGCGGAACGAACGGTCGACGGCCATGTTGTACATGCCGTGTTCGTTCTCGCCGATGACGGTGCCGAACCAGAATATGAACATCAGCGCGAGCAGGGCGAAACCGGGAACCAGGGACCAGGCCGGCAGCCAGTTGTTCAGGGTCGAAACGGCTCCGAGCATGAGCGTGAACAAGGCCACGGAGCCGAAGATCGGCCAGGGGCTGTGGTGCGGAACATAGTACTTGTCTGAGCTCGGAGCGTGCGCTTGCGCCATGATTCTCTAACCTTCGCGAAGTTTTAGTCGAGGGACGAGTTTAGCGGTTTGATCATTGCCGTGCCGCGGTTTGCGTGGTGTCGAAGATGGTGTAGGCCACCGTCAGTTTGTCGACGTTGGCCGGCAGTCCGGGATCGACGATGAAGCGCACCGGCAGGTTGCGCGCCTCGCTGCCGGCAAAGCGCTGCGGATTGAAGCAGAAGCATTCCGTCTTGTGGAAGTACCGGGCGGCCATGCTCGGACTGATGCTCGGCACGGCCTGGGCCACGGAAGCCACCGGCGTGAGATTTCTGGCGTAGAACTCGGTGTCGTACAGCTTGCCAGGATGGATGCGCATCGAGGCCACTTTGGGTTTGAATTCGAAGCTGCCCACGGAGGCCGGGTCGGCGACGAACTCGACGGTCACCTCGCGGGTGGCATCGACGGCCTCGTGCGCGGTAACGCGACCTTCCTTGGCCTCGGCGCTGCCGATGCCTGCCACCTTGCAGAACACGTCGTAGAGCGGAATCAAGGCCCAGCCGAACGCGAAACTCGCAGCGGTCATGACCAGCAGGCTGCGGGTCAGCGTCCGGTTTGCCTGCTTGCGTTCGACCGGCTCCATCAACGATGACTGCGGTAGACCGTGATCGCAATGAAGCCGAAGTAGAACACCAGCGCGAGTGCGGTCAACAACAACGCCCGGCTTCTGACGTTGCCGGGCGACTTTCGAGACAGGTCGTTGCCGCCGCCGCTCATTTGAGGTCGGGGGCCACCGTGAAGCTGTGGTACGGCGCGGGCGAGGGGATGGTCCATTCCAGACCCGTCGGGGTCGCCCCATCCCACACTTCCGACGACGCCTTCCTGCCGCCGCGGGCGCACTGAATGATCACCACCGCGAACAGGATCTGCGACAGCCCGAAGCCGAAGCCGCCGATCGACGACACCATGTTCCAGTCCGAGAACTGCACGGCATAGTCCGGGATGCGTCGTGGCATGCCGGCGAGGCCGAGGAAGTGCTGCGGGAAGAACAGTACGTTAACGAAAATGGTCGACAGCCAGAAATGGGCCTTCGCCAGTCCCATGCTGTACATGTTGCCCGTCCATTTCGGCAGCCAGTAGTACACGGCCGCCATGATGGCGAACACCGCGCCGGGCACCAGCACGTAATGGAAGTGCGCGACCACGAAGTAGGTCTGGTTGTACTGGAAATCCACCGGCACGATGGCGAGCATGACACCGGAGAAGCCACCGATGGTGAACAGGAACAGAAAGGCGATGGCGAACAACATGGGCGGCTCGAAGGACAGCGAGCCCTTCCACATGGTCGCCGTCCAGTTGAACACCTTCACGCCGGTGGGCACCGCGATCAACATGGTGGACATCATGAAGAACACCTGCGCGGCCAGGGGCATGCCGTCGACGAACATGTGGTGGCCCCAGACGATGAACGACAGAAAGGCGATGGAGGCGATGGCATAGATCATCGACGTTGCGCCGAACAGCGGTTTGCGCGAGAAGGTCGGCAGGATCTCCGAGACGATGCCGAAGGCCGGCAGGATCATGATGTAGACCTCCGGATGCCCGAAGAACCAGAACACGTGTTCGAACATCACCGGGTCGCCGCCGCCCGCGGCATTGAAGAAGCTGGTGCCGAAATAATGGTCCGTGAGCAGCATGGTGACCGCGCCCGCGAGCACGGGCATGACGGCGATCAGCAGATACGCCGTGATCAGCCAGGACCAGCAGAACATCGGCATCTTCAGCAGATTCATGCCCGGGGCGCGCATGTTCATGATGGTGACGATCACGTTGATCGCGCCCATGATCGACGAGGCGCCCATGAGGTGAACGGCGAATATCGCCATGGCGACGTAGTTGCCGCCCTGCAGGAACAGCGGCGGATACATGGTCCAACCGCCGGCCGGGGCGCCGCCGGGGACGAACAGGCTGGACAGCAGGATCGTGAAGGCGAACGGCAGCAGCCAGAAGCTGAAATTGTTCATGCGCGGAAGCGCCATGTCGGGCGCGCCCACCTGCAGCGGGATCATCCAGTTCGCGAGGCCGACGAACGAGGGCATGACGGCACCGAAGATCATCACCAGCGCATGCATGGTGGTCATCTGGTTGAAGAACCCCGGATCGACGAGTTGCAGGCCCGGCTTGAACAGCTCGGCGCGTATCACCATCGCCATGGCGCCGCCGATGAAGAACATGATCAGGCTGAACACCAGGTACATCGTGCCGATGTCCTTGTGGTTCGTGGCGAACAGCCAGCGGCCGATGCCCGGCGCCGGGCCGTGGTCGGCGTGGTCGTCATGGACTGAATGGGTTGCGTGATCTTGGGCCATGGTGAGTACTCTCGGGGAATGCGAAACGTTTAATTCAGGACTTGGGCGGTGGCCGGGGGTGCCGCAACCGGGGGAGCGTCCGCAACCGGCGCGGCGTCGGGGGGCACGACGGGGTTCGTGGTCGGGGGTGTTGCCGCCTGCTTCATGGCGGTTTTCTGTCCGTCGACCCACTTCTTGAAATCGTCGGGCGTGCGCACGTCGACCACCACCGGCATGAACGCGTGATCGCGGCCGCACAGTGCGGCGCACTGGCCTCGATAGATACCTTCCTTGCCGGCATCGACCTTGAACCACAGTTCATTGACGAAGCCGGGGATGGCGGACCGCTTCGCACCAAAATCGGGCACCCACCAGGCATGGATCACGTCCATCGACGTCAACAGCAGGCGCACCTTGGTCCCGCTCGGGATGACCAGCGGTTTGTCCACGTCCAACAGGTAGTTGGGAACCGTTTTCGGATCGGTGCCCGAACCGAGCTGCCGGGCGAAGTTGGAATCCTGCTTCAGCGTCGAAAAATAATCCACGCCCTCGCCCGCATCCATGTACTGGTATTGCCACTTCCATTGATAGCCGGTCACCCGGATGGACAACTCGGAGTTGCGCGTGTCTTCCTGCTTGAGAATGAGATCGGCGGCCGGGACCGCCATGACCACCAGGATCAACACCGGGATGACGGTCCAGATGATCTCCACCTTCGTGCTGTGCACCATGGTGGTATCGGGCACCGCGCCCTGCGAGCGGCGAAACTTGATCAGCGAGTAGATCATGACGCCGAACACGACGACGGCGATGCCGACGCAGATCCAGAACACCTCCATGTGCAGCCCGTACATCGCCTTGCTCAGGTCGGTGACGCCCACCGGCAGGTTGTAGCCGTTCGACGTGTTGGCGGCCGCCGTTCCGGCGGCACCCAGCGCGGCTGCCGGAAGCGCGCAGGCCGCGGTCACTGTACGCGGCTGAAAGGTGCGGTGATGGTGGTCGCTGACCCTGGTAAAGCTCATCTAAGAAAATCCCCTTCGGTTCGATCGATTTCAAGCGGCGGCGACTCGTTGATGCCGCCCACCAGGTTCCTCAAACGATTCGCGAGCCGGCCACGCTCCTCCTCGCTGAGGAAACTGCCGACCTCGAAAGCCCGCCCGCTGCTCTCGATCGTCAGTCGGCTCGGATAGGGGCGGGCACTCGGACTGCGAAGTCTAACCTTCGCCCAATGCCGCGCAAACTCTTGTTTTGCTTCGCCACCCCGTGACCGGGTCACGACACTGATCTGCGATTCGGTGATCAAGACGGTCTGGGTGTAGAGGCGGCGGCGCATGCTCGAACGCAGCGCGAGGCCGAGCGCCAGCATCTCCAACGCCCAGAACGGCAGCACCGGCCAGAAGCCCATTGCCACGAAAATCGAGCTGAATGCGAGGGAAAACAGGCAGGTACCGCCGAAGAAAAGCTTGGCGCCCGCCGGGGTCAGCGAACAATTCGGCGCGAGCTCGATGCGCTGTTCCATGACCCGAAGGATAACTTATCTGACGAAATTCGCTCGCCGTAGTCCGGTCAGCAGCGCATGTCGCACGGTATCCGGGTTACTTTCCGGTGCAAAAGTTAAATCGGCGAGGCACGGAGCATCGATGAGGGTGCTCAAGGTGGCGACGTTTTCGCCGCGACGTTCGAAGTGTGGTTCGACCGAGTTTGCCACCCAACCGCGCAGCACGAGTCCGCGACGGCTGATCGACTCCTGGGTCAGTGCCGCATGGTTGAGGCAGCCCAGTTTCAAGCTCACCACCAGAATCACGCCGAGCTGCCAGTGCACGGCAAGATCGGCGAAGGTCCGCGCGGCGTCCAGCGGAGCCAGCCACCCGCCCGCCCCCTCCACCACCACCACGTCGCTTTGCAGGACAAGCCGTTGGTAGGCCCGATCCAGCACGTCGAAATCGACGGAGCACCGTGCCTCCACGGCGGCAATGTGCGGGGCGATGGCCGGTTCGAAGGCGTAGGGGTTCACGTCCTCATAGCGGGCTCGCACCGTGGTTGCGGCCAGCAACGCGCAAGCATCGTCGTTGCGCAGACCCTGTGGCGAAGCCGTGCAGCCCGAGGCGATGGGCTTCATGCCGGCCACCCGCCGGCCCGCAGCATCGAAGGCGTTGCACAAGCCGACCGCCACCCGGGTCTTGCCGACGCCGGTGTCGGTGCCGGTGACGAACAGACTAGCCAGGGTCACGCCGCATCTTCAGCTGGCGCTTGATGTCCTCCAGCGACACGCTCGCCGGCTCGGACCCCGGACGACGCGCGTCGGTGGCGGGCGTCCAGGCCTGCCCGAACACGACTTCGTAGGTGGCGGGAAGGCGCCCGTCCTGGCGGCATCTTTCGTATTCCGCCTGCATCGCCGCGAATTTACGCGGCGACGTCAGGCCGCGCGGACGTCCCTGGGTGGCGTTGCGTGCACCGATCGCCTTCAAATCCGCGACCAGCGCCGCGACCGTCGTGTATTTCAAGGTGTAACGCTCCACGTCCAGCACGGGCGCGGCAAAACCCGCGCGCACCAGCGCATCGCCCAGGTCGTGCATGTCGATGAAGCGGCTGACCCGGCTGTGGGTGTCCACGCGCGACCAGGCGTCGCGGAGTTCCCTGAGCGTGTCGGGACCCAGACTGGCGAAACTCAACGAGCCGCGCGGCTTGAGCACCCGGCGGCATTCGGCGAAGACTGCATCGGGGTCGGTCCATTGCAGCATGAGACTGCTTACGATCAGATCCACGCTGGCATCCGCCAGCGGCAGCCGTTGCGCGTCTGCGCACACGCGCTCGAAGCGCCGCAACCAGGAACGCTGGCGGCCGGCGCTGCGCAGCATGCCCAGCGCCGAATCCAACGCAATCACGACCGCGCCTGGGTAGCGGCGCTTCAACGCCGACGTGGCGTGACCCGTGCCGGCGCCGGCATCCAGAACGACCGCGGGGTTCAGGGCGGTCAGCTCGAGGCGTTGCAGCAGGCTATCGCGCACGTCGCGTTGCAGGACCGCGGCGGCATCGTAAGTCGTGCCGGCGCGGCCGAAGGAACGCCGCGCCCACGCGTGGTCGAGCGCATACGACCGGTCATCGTCGTTCACGCCGGTGGCGGCTCCGCGACGATCTGCAGCCGCTCGAACAAGCGGCGGTCGTGCGCGGTGTCCGGGTTGCCGGTCGTCAGCAATTTCTCGCCGTAAAAAATGGAATTGGCACCCGCCATGAAACACAGCGCCTGAAGCTCGTCGCTCATCTCGCTGCGGCCCGCGGACAGGCGCACGTGGGCCCGCGGCATGAGAATGCGCGCCACCGCGACGGTGCGGACGAAATCGAACGGATCCAACGCCCCGGTGTCGCCGAGCGGGGTGCCCGCCACCCGTACCAGCTGGTTGATGGGCACGCTGTCGGGATGGCTCGGCAGGGTCGCGAGGGTGTGCAGGAGTCCGATCCGGTCTGCCTGCTGTTCGCCCATGCCCACGATACCGCCGCAGCATACGCTCATGCCCGCGTCGCGCACCGCTTGCAGGGTATCCAACCGGTCCTGATAGGTGCGCGTGGTGATGATCTTCTCGTAGTACTCCGGCGAGGTATCGAGGTTGTGATTGTAGTAGTCGAGTCCCGCCGCTCTCAATTCTTCGGCCTGCGCCAGGCTCACCATGCCGAGCGTCGCGCAGGTCTCCATGCCCAGCGACTTGACCTCGCGGATCATGGCCAGCACCTTGCGCAGGTCCTTGGGTTTCGGTGATCGATAGGCCGCGCCCATGCAGAAGCGGGTGGCGCCCGACGCCCGGGCCGCCCGGGCCCGCTGCGCCACCGAGTCGAGCTCCATGAGTTCCTCAGCCTGCAACCCGGTGTCGTACCGGACGCTCTGCGGGCAGTAGGCGCAATCCTCGGGGCACGCACCGGTTTTGATGCTGAGCAGGGTGCTGACCTGGACCGTATTCGGGACTTGATGCAGCCGGTGCACCCGCTGCGCCTCGAGCATCAAGTCCATGAAGGGCATCGCGAACAGCTGCTCGACCTCGTCCCGGTTCCAATCATTGCGCACGTGACAGCCTCAGAGGGTGGGAAAAGAGTATCGAGGGGGTGGCGGACGTAGTCAACCGCACGGACGATGCGTGGTTTACGTACGGTCGGGTCTTGCCGTCAACCCGCCGGCAGTCCGGACGTTCCTTCCATTGCGCATTCGAGAGGTGTCGCATGGGTTCGCGTGCCAGGGTCGCAGGATTGACGGCGTTATTGCTGGGCGGATGCATGGCAGGCTCCGACCGGCGCCGATCGCAAGACCCGCCCTCATCGGCCACGGCGTTCCACGAGGTGGGACGCGCGGATGCAGCGTGGTTGGGACGCGCGACCTTCGGGATCGATACCACGGTCGCGACGGACTATCGTCGGTTGGGACGCGCCCGCTTCCTGGACCGGCAGCTTCATCCGCAGGACACAAAATTGCCGCAGCGTCTGGAGGCGCAGATCGCCGCGTTCGAGATCAGCCGGTACGATGCGGCGGCCACGCTGGCCGTCGTCGATGCCCGGTACAAGCTCATCCACGCCATGCCCGAGGGCCCGGAGAGGACGGCCGCACAAAAAGCGCTCGATGAGCAGGGCAATCAATTCGCCGACGAGGCGATCCGTCGCGGGCTGCTGCGCGCCGTCTACTCACCCGCTCAACTCCAGGAACAAATGGTGTGGTTCTGGGAGAACCATTTCAGCGTGCATCGGCAAAAAGGACGGGTGCGGTGGCTGGTCGGCGATTACGAGGAACATGCAATCAGGCCCCATGCACTCGGCAATTTCAGAGACCTGGTGCTGGCCACGCTCAAGCATCCGGCCATGCTCGAGTATCTGGACAACGACAAGAACACCGCAGGCCACGTGAATGAAAACTACGCACGCGAACTTTTGGAGCTGCATACGCTGGGGGTGGACGGGGGCTACACGCAGCAGGACGTGCAGAATCTCGCGCGCGTGCTGACGGGCGCAGGCGTGGCCGCGGACCCTCCGAAATTGAAAGCCGACCTGCAGGCGCTGTACTTTCGTCAGGGGGGCTTCCAATTCAATCCGGCCCGCCACGACTTCGGACCCGTGACCCTGCTCGGACGACCCCTCGAGGGCAGGGGCTTCGAGTCGATCACGAGGGCGGTCGACCGCATCGTCGCCCAGCCGGCGTGCGCGCGATTCATATCGCGGCGGATTGCGATGTACTTCGTGGCGGACGAGCCGCCGCCGGCGCTGGTCGCGCGGATGGCGGGGGTGTTCAGGCACACGGACGGCGACATTGCCGCAGTGTTGCGAACACTGTTTCTCGCGCGTGAATCCGAAGCCGCGCCCGGCGTCAAGTTCAAGGATCCGATGCGTTTCGTGGTGTCTGCGGTGAGGCTCGCCTACGACGGGCGACCGATCTCCAATGCACGGCCGATGGTGAACTGGTTGCGAAGTCTGGGCGAGCTACCCTACGGACGGCCGACTCCCGACGGCTATCCGCTCACGGAAGCCGGGTGGTCGAGTTCCGGCCAGTTAAGCCAGCGATTCGAGATTGCGCGCGCCATCGGCGCCGGCAACGCCGGGCTGTTCGACGTGCAAAACGGCGCCGAGGACGCTGCCACGGGCTTTCCCGAGCTGTCGAACCGTTTGTACTTCGAAGCCATCGAGCCATTCTTGTCGAGCGGCACCCGGCAGGCGTTGGAACGCGCATCCTCGCAACAGGAATGGAATACGTTCCTGCTGTCCTCTCCGGAGTTCAGCTATGAATGAAATGACTCGTTGGCGGGCAGCTTCGGGAGATACCCCATGAAAAGACGCCAGGTGCTCAAATCGTGCGGGGCGGCGCTGGTCGTTGCAGGCGCGGCCAGCCGCCTGTATGCCGCACCCCGCGGGGGACCGCGTCTACTGATGGTGTTTTTGCGGGGCGGTTACGATTCGACCAGTCTGTTGATTCCATATTCGAGTGCTTATTACTACGAGGCCCGCCCGAACATTGCCGTCCCCGCGCCGGATGCAGGGTCGATCGCGGGTGCGCTCGCGTTGAATGCGGAGTGGGCCTTGGCGCCGGCCGTGCGCGAATCCATCGGTGCCCTGTACCTACGGGGCCAGGCCGCCTTCGTGCCATTCGCGGGTACGGACGATCTTTCTCGTAGCCATTTCGAGACTCAGGACGGCATCGAACTCGGACGGCCGACCCAGGGCCCCCGCGACTACAAGTCGGGCTTTCTCGCGCGGCTGTCAGGCATCTTGATGGGCCGCGCCGGCGTCGCACAGTCCATCGCGTTCACCGACGGGTTGCCCCTGGCGTTCCGGGGCGACGCCAGCGTTCCCAATCTATCCTTGAAAAATGTCCGCAAGCCCGCCTTCGACGCCCGGCAGGCACGAATCCTCACCGACATGTACGCCGGCCATCCCCTGCAGGCGGCGGTGAGCGGAGGCCTGGAACTGCGGCAGGAAGTGGCGCAGGACATTGCCGATGAAATGAACGCCGCCAACCGCAATGCCATCGACACCAAGGGCTTCGAACTCGAAGCGGAACGCATGGCCCGCTTGATGGCCGACAAGTATCGCATCGGCTTCATCGACGTCGGCGGCTGGGACACGCACGTCGCACAAGGCGCTGCGCAGGGCACGCTGGCCACCAATCTCGGCAGCCTGGGACGGGGTCTGCAAACCTTTGCGCGATGCCTCGGTACCGAATGGAACAATACCGTGGTGGTGGTCCTGTCGGAATTCGGTCGGACGTTTCGCGAGAACGGCAATCGTGGGACCGACCACGGCCATGGCACCGTCTATTGGTTCCTCGGCGGCGGCCTCAAAGGAGGCATGATCGCCGGCGAACAGCAGCGTGTCGCCCGCGACACCTTGTTCCAGGAGCGCGACCATCCCGTGCTCAATGACTACCGCGCCGTGCTGGGCGGCCTGTTCCGTTCACTGTGGGATCTTTCCGCGGAGCAGGGATCACGAATTTTCCAGACCCGCCCCGTCGATCTGAAGCTGGTTTAGCGGCTGAACTGGTAGTTGCACGCGATCCCGAGAAATATCGACAGACCGAAGTAGTGGTTGTTGAGAAAGGCACGCAGGCACGCCTCCCGGCCGCGCCCCCTGATCAACCACAGTTCATACACGAAGAAGACGCCGCCGGCGGTGAGTCCGGCGTAATACCAACCACCCAGGTGAAGCACGCCGCCGACCAGATACAGTGAATACAAGGTCATCGCCTGCAGGATCGCAATGATGTGCCGGTCCGCGTCACCGAACAGTATCGCGGTGGAACGTACGCCGATGCGCCGGTCGTCGTCACGATCGACCATGGCGTACATGGTGTCGTAAACGGTGACCCAGAGCAGGTTGGCGAGATACAGAAGCCACGCGACGCGCGGCACGCGTTCGAGTTGCGCGGCGTAGGCCATTGGAATCCCCCAGCCGAAACTCAGGCCGAGATACAGCTGGGGTACCGACAGGAATCGCTTGACGAAGGGATAGGTGACCGCGAGAAATCCGCCGGCCGCGGCCAGCAGCAGCGTCATCTTGTTCAGCTGCAGCGCGAGCAGCAGTGACGCCACGGACAGCAGGGCGAACAACAGCAACGCCTCGAGGGTGGAGATGCGGCCGGCGGCCAGCGGGCGCTGCTTGGTGCGTTCGACGTAGGGGTCGAAACGGCGGTCCGCATAGTCGTTGACCGCACATCCCGCGGAGCGCATCAGCACGGTGCCGACCACGAAGATGATGAACAAGTGTGCGTCGGGTTTGCCCCGTCCGGCGATCCACAGCGCCCACAGGGTGGGCCATAGCAGCAGCCAGATGCCGACCGGCCGGTTCAAGCGCGTCAGCTGAATGTAATCGTCCAGCGAATTTGCCAGACGGGGCAGTTCGTTGGTCGTCCAGGGATGAAAGCGGACCCGATACGCAAACCATCGCCAGCGCTCTACGACTCTCTCCGCCAGCTCGAGTCCGGAACGCGGCGACGGCACGGCGCTCCTTACGCGCGGCCCATGGCCGGCAGGAACACCTCGTGCACGAGCAGCGGTGCGCCGCGCAGTTTGACCCGCGTGCGCCGGCCCCACAGGCCGACGGGTTCGACTCCGGCATCACGAAGGGCGCGGGTGGGCAGGGGTCCATCCGCCGGCAGCCACGCATATTCGTAGGGGCCGCGGTCCACCGCGGCCAGATCGCTCACCGTTTCCCCGAGTGCGCTGTCGCCGAGCTCCGCGAGCCAGGGATGAGCGCACAGCGTGGAATCCGGCATGATGGTTTGCTCGAAAACCCAGGCTTGGTCGCCGCAGCGCATCTCCACGTCCCTGAACAACCCGGCATCGTCCGTCACACCGAGCGTGGATCGGTGCCCCTGTTCGAGGCGGCCACTCCATTGATCCGTCATCCGATGTGCGTAGCGATCGCCGTAACGACCGCGCAATCGCTGGGTCAGCAGGCCCTTGCCGATCAGCCAGGCGCGCAGCGGCGCATCCACCGAAAGCTGTCCCAGCCGTTCGGCGGGCACCCATTGGACGGAGGGGTGCTGGGGCCGCGGACCGCGTGGCGGCCGCACGTCGTCCTTCGGCCGGCGCGTGTCGGGCACGCTCGTCGCGGCGGCCGGGCGCACATGCTCGAGTGCACGTACCTTGTCGAATGGTCGGGCTTTGTCGAGCTGCCGTAAGGTGCGGAATGTCATAGGCGCAAGTCTACCCGACGCGGCCGTATTGCTCTGCATGTCCGACCCACCGCCTGATCAGCGGTGGCACATTGAGCGGCCAATCGCGCAGCAACGTGTCCGCCGCGCGCTGCACCTCCGGCAGCAGGTCGGCGTCGCGCAGCAGGTCGGCCACCCGCATCTGAGCCAGCCCGGTCTGGCGGGTGCCGAGCAGTTCGCCCGGCCCGCGCAGCTCGAGATCGCGGCGCGCGACGACGAAGCCGTCGTTCGTGTCACGCATGACCCCCAGCCGCTCGCGTGCCAGCATCGCGAGCGGCGCGCGATATAAAAGCAGACAGGAACTCTCGTGCATTCCGCGTCCCACGCGACCGCGCAGCTGGTGCAGCTGCGCCAGTCCCATGCGCTCCGCATTTTCGATCACCATGAGGGTGGCGTTGGGCACGTCGACGCCCACCTCGATCACCGTGGTCGCCACCAGCAGCTGGATCTCGCCCTGCTTGAAGCGCTGCATGGTCTGTTCTTTTGCCGCCGATGACATCCTGCCGTGCACGAGACCCACCCGCAGTTCGGGCAGCGCGGACGCGAGCGAGGCGGCGGTTTCTTCGGCCGCCCGAAAAGGCATCTCCGCCGACTCGTCGATGAGCGGGCACACCCAGTACGCCTGTCGCCCCTGCAGGCACGCGGTGCGGATTCGCAGTACCACCTCGTCGCGGCGCGCCTCGGCGAGCACCACGGTTTTGACGGGCCTGCGGCCCGGCGGAAGTTCATCGATGACCGATACGTCCAGATCCGCGTAGGCGGTCATCGCCAAAGTGCGTGGGATGGGCGTCGCCGTCATGATGAGCTGATGGGGCCGGTGCCCGCCATGGGCGCCTTTCTCGCGCAGGCTCATCCTTTGGTGAACGCCAAAACGATGCTGTTCGTCGACGATGACGAGACCGAGGGCATTGAATTCCACACGTTCCTGGAACAGCGCGTGCGTGCCGATCACGACGGCGGCGTGACCGTCTCGAATGCCCGCCAGCACCCCGGTGCGTGCCCTGCCGGTCTGGCGGCCGGTGAGCAGGGCGACCGCGATTCCGAGCGGTTCGAACCAGCGCCGGAAATTCTGCGCGTGTTGCTCGGCCAGCAGTTCGGTGGGCGCCATCAACGCCACCTGTCGGCCGAGCTGCACGGCATGGGTGGCGGCCATGGCCGCCACCAAGGTCTTGCCGCAGCCGACGTCCCCCTGCACCAGTCTCAGCATGGGTTTGGCGACGGCGAGGTCGCGCTCGATGTCGGCCAGCACGCGGGCTTGCGCACCGGTCAGTCGGAACGGCAGCGAGTCGAGCAGCCGGGATTTCAGGGCACCGTCGGTATGCAGGGGCCACCCCGGCTCGCTCTGAATTCTGTGCCGCAGCAGCTTCAACGACAGTTGGTGCGCGAGCAGCTCCTCGAACGCCAGCCGGCGCTGGGCGGGATGTCGACGATCCAGCATCAGCTCCACCGGTGCATCGGTGGGCGGCCGATGCACATACTGCAGCGCCTCGCGCAGGGAGGGCATCATGGCGTCGGCGAGTACGTCCGCCGGCAGCCAGTCCTCGAGTTCCAGCGCGGCGGTTTGATCCAGCGCCAGACCCACCAGCGCACGCAGCCGACCCTGCGTCACACCTTCGGTGCCGGGGTAGATCGGCGTGAGGTGGTCGTCCTCGCCGGGCTTGGACTGGTCTGCCCGCCGGTATTCCGGGTGCACCATTTCAAAGCCCTGGGGACCGCGTCGCACCTCGCCGAAACAGCGGACCCTGACGCCACGCGCCAGGGCGGTATGTTGCTGCGCACTGAAATAGAAGAACCGCAGCGTCAGGAAGCCTGAGCCATCCGCTATCTTGCAAAGCAGCTGCCGCCGTCCGCGCAGGGCGATTTCGGTGAGCAGCACCTCGCCTTCGACCGCCACCCGCTGTCCGGTCTGCAGTTCTCCCAGCGCCACCACGCGCGTGCGGTCCTCGTAACGAAGGGGGAGCAGGAAAAGCAGGTCCTGGGTCGTTTCCACGCCGAGCGCCCGCAGTCGCTCCGCCAGGGCGTCGCCGACGCCGCGTAATACGGTGACCGGCCGGAGCAGCGTCACAGGGCGACGATGCACTCCACTTCGACCTGCGCACCGCGCGGCAACGCCGCGATGCCGACTGCGGCGCGGGCGGGATAGGGCTCGCGGAAATACTCCGCCATGATCTTGTTGACGAGCGCGAAGTGGGAAAGATCGATCAGGTAGATGTTGGCCTTGACCACGTCGTCGAGCGTGGCGCCGGCGGCGAGCACGATGGCCCGCAGGTTGTCGAACACCTGCCTGATCTGCGCTTCGATGTCGTCTGCCACCAGCGATTGGGTGAGGGGGACGAGCGGGATCTGACCCGACACCCAGATCGTACTGCCCACGCGCACGGCCTGCGAATAGGTGCCGATGGCGGCCGGCGCGTCGTTCGTCGATATGATTTGCTTGCCCATGATTCTCGTAATCCCGTCCTTCACGCCAGGGTGCGGAACACCCGTTGTACGTCTGGCATGCTTCTGATGGTGCGGATGACCTGCGCCAGGTGCCTGCGGTCGCGCACCTGGAGCTGGATGCGCAGCCACGAGTTGCCGCTGTCGCGCTCCTCGAGCTGCGCCTGATCGATGTTGGTCTCGCTGTCGGCGATGCTGGACGCGACCGCCGCCAGCACCCCCACCCGGTTGTGGATCTCCAGCTGGATCTCGGAGAGAAACAGGCGGCCGTGAGTGTCTTCCCATGCCACCGACAGCCATTTCTCCGGTTGCTTGCGGTATTCCGAGAGGTTGCCGCAGTTCTGCCGGTGGATCATCACGCCGCGGCCTGCACTCAGATACGCCATGATGGGATCGGTGGGGATGGGGAAACAGCAATGTGCGTAGGTCACCAGCAGCCCTTCGGTGCCGGCGATCATCAGTGGCCCGGTGCTCGCGGAAATCTGCTCTGAGACGTCACGCGCAGGCTGCAGGCGCCGGGCCACCAGGGGCGCCATGCGCTCTCCCAAGCCGATCTTCTCGTACAGTTCGTCGGCGTCCTGCAGATTCAACTCCCTGACCACGGCGTCCAGGTCCGCCGCCGGGATTTTCTTCAGGCTCAGGGAGAATTCTTCGAGAGCGAGTCCCAGCAGCCGTCGGCCAAGTTCCAGCGCATCGCTGTGCTTCAGATTCTTGAGATACTGCCGGATCGCGGCGCGGGCCTTCGCCGTCACCAAGAACGTCGACCAGGAAGGATTCGGCGTCGCACCCTTGGCGGTGATGATTTCGACCGTCTGGCCGTTGCGAAGGGGCGTACGCAGCGGCACCAGCCGTCGGTCCACCTTGGCGGCGACGCAACGATTGCCGATGTCGGTGTGGATGGCGTACGCGAAGTCCACCGCGGTTGCGCCGCTCGGCAGGCGCAGGATCTTCCCCTTCGGCGTGAACACGTAGACCTTGTCGGGAAACAGGTCCACCTTCACGCTTTCCAGGAATTCTTCCGAGCTGCCGCCCTCCTGGATCTGCACCAGGCTGGCCAGCCACTCACGGGCACGGTCGTGTTCGACTCCCCCGAAGGCATCCCCGCCAGATTTGTATTTCCAATGCGCGGCGATCCCCGACTCGGCGACGCGGTGCATGTGCTCGGACCGGATCTGAACCTCGATGGGCACGCCATTCGGGCCGAACAAGGTGGTGTGCAGCGACTGATAGCCGTTGACGCGCGGGATGGCGATGTAGTCCTTGAAGCGGCCGGGCATTGGTTTGTACACCCCGTGCACCAGGCCGAGCATCCGGTAGCAGGTGTCCGCCGTGTCGACGATGATGCGAAATCCGTACACGTCGACCATGTCGTTGAGCGAGATGCCCTTGCTCTGCATCTTTTTGTAGATGCTGTACAGATGCTTCTCCCGGCCTTCGACGCCCCCGCTGAGCTGTGCTTTCTTCAGCGCGCCCTTGAAAGTCTCCGAAATTTTTCCGACGAACTCTTTTTGGTTGCCCCGTGCACGTTTCAGCTCGCGTTCCAGCACCTTGTATCGGAAGGGATACAGCGCCCGGAAGCCCAGGTCTTCGAGCTCCAGCTTGACGGCGTACAAACCGAGCCGCTCGGCGATCGGTGCGTAGATCTCCAGCGTCTCGCGGGCGGTGCGGCGGCGTTTGAGCGGCGGCATGGCGCCCAGCGTGCGCATGTTGTGCATGCGGTCCGCCAGCTTGACCATGATGACGCGGATGTCGCGCACCATGGCGAGCAGCATCTTTCGAAAGCTCTCGGCCTGCGCCTCCTCGCGGTTCTTGAACTGGATCTGATCGAGCTTGCTGACCCCGTCCACCAGCTCTGCGACCACTTCGCCGAACATCGACGCGATCTCGGCCTTGGCCGTGGGTGTGTCCTCGATGACGTCATGCAGTATCGCCGCCACCAGGGTGTCGGCATCCAGGCGCAGGTCGGCGAGGATGTCCGCCACCGCGACGGGATGGGTGATGTAAGGCTCACCCGAAACGCGCTTCTGCCCCTGATGCTTTTCCGCGCCGTACTCGTACGCCTCACGGACCCGCTCGACCTGTGCGGGCGACAGATAGGCTTCGAGCTTGTCTAGAAGCTGGCTGATCCCCGTGGAGCTTCTTCCACCGGGTAGGAAACCAAGTAGGGAAGACGCATAGCTCATGACTCAGGAAACGGGTCGGCTCAATCCCCAAGCCCGAGCTGGGGAGCGCGGAAATCGGAGGGCATGTCGAGTTCACTCACCGGCTGCTGGACCGGCTCCTCCGGCTCCTCGAGCATTTCGAGGGTGATGTTTCCCGCGGCAATCTCACGCAGCGCCACCACGGTGGGCTTGTCGTTCTCCCACTCTACGGTGGCTTCCGCACCGTTCGCCAGCCGGCGTGCACGTTTCGCCGCCAGCAAGACGAGGTTGAAAAGGTTGGGTTCGTTCTGCAGACAGTCTTCGACCGTGATTCGCGCCATGGCTCAGATTCCATTGAGGGGATGGGAAAGCATACCAGGAGTGGCCGCTCTCTAGCCACTAAACCCGGTGCGGTCAGCGCAGCTGCGCCGCGAACGCCGCGATTTCCGGCCGTGTCGCCGCGAAGTCGTCGCCCCGGTCGTTGACGATGGCGTGAAAATCGGCCAACGCCTGCTCGAACCCGTCGTTGATGACCACGTAATCGAATTCGGACCAGTGCGCCAGGTCGTCCGCAGCATCCTGCAAACGTCGGGCGATCACGGCGGACGAATCGGTGCTGCGCGCCGTCAGCCTTTGCTCCAACGCCGCACGCGAGGGTGGAAGAATGAAGATGCTGCGCGCCGCGGGCAATCGGGCGCGGACCTGGCGGGCGCCCTGCCAGTCGATTTCGAGCAGCAACAGCTCTCCCTGTCGAAGCGCCGTCTGTACCGCCTGTACGCCCGTCCCATAGTAATTGTCGAACACGCGCGCGTGCTCCAGCAGCTCGTTCTGCTCCACCATCTGTTCGAACCGGGCAGGCGTCACGAAATGGTAGTCGCGTCCGTCCAACTCGGTGGCGCGCGGCTGACGCGTGGTGTAAGAAACGGAAAACCGCAGACGCGGTTCGCGCTGCAACAACGCCTTGACCAGGCTGGTCTTGCCCGCGCCGGAGGGGGCGGAGACGACGTAGAGGCGGCCGCGCTCCGCCGCGCCGGGCGGGATGGCCGGCGGTGGAGTGGCAGGGGGCGGGGTAGCGGACATCGGCGGCTACTCGATGTTCTGCACTTGTTCGCGCATCTGCTCGATCAGCACCTTCATGTCGACGGCGGCACGCGTGGTCTCGATGTCCTGGGATTTCGACGACAGCGTGTTCGCCTCGCGGTGCAGCTCCTGCATCAGAAAATCCAGGCGCCGTCCGGCCGGCTCCTGCCCGTCGAAGGCGCGCGCCACCTCGGCAACATGGCCGCGCAGCCGATCGAGTTCTTCGTCCACGTCCTGGCGCTGGGCGAGCATCGCGAGTTCCTGCTCGAGCCGCCCTTGGTCAAGGCGGCCTTGATCCATGTCGGCTACCCAGTGTGCGATGCGCTCCTGCATCTTGCTGCGCGTGCGCGCCCGCACGTCGGGCAGACGTGCGGCCACCCGGGCGGCAAGTTCCATCAATCCTGCGCAGCGCTGTTCGAGTACCGTCCGCAAACGTCCGCCTTCGCTGTCGCGAAACCGCGTCAGCTCGGCCAGGGCTTCGTCGAGGAGGTGGCGCGCCGCGCCGGCCAACGGTTCGATGTTACGCGTGTCGTCGCGCACGACGCCCGGCCAACGCAGCAGGTCCATCACCTCGATCCGTGCGGCCGCGCCGGCCTGCGCAGCGATCTGCATGGCCCGCGACGTCAGCGCTCTCAGCAGGTCGGCATCCACCTCGAGCGACGTCGACGTGGCTACGGGACGAAAGTGCAGCGAGCAGTCGAGTTTGCCGCGCCGTACCGTGCCGGCGACGGCCTGCCGGAAATCCGCCTCGGCGCCGCGCAGTTCGTCCGGCAACCGGCAGCTGATCTCGAGAAAGCGGTGGTTGACCGACTTCATCTCCCACGCCAGCACTCCCCACGGATACTGCCGTTCGCGCCGTGCGAAACCGGTCATGCTACGAATCATGGGGGTCTGCGGCAAAATCGGCCATAATCGACGCGAAGTTTATCGCAAAGCCCTGGAGGCGTCATTGCAGATCGAGACCGCGGACTTGAGCTTGATCGGTCATCGCGAGGAAAACCAGGACAGAGTTTCCATCGCGGGCGCCGATCGCTGCATGCTCTTGGTGGTCATCGATGGCATGGGTGGCCATGCCGAAGGCGCCCGGGCCGCGGAGACTGCGCTTGCAACCTTGTTGGATGCGTTCTGGCAGACTCCGCACCCGATACTCGATCCGCTCGGCTTCCTGCATCTGTCGCTGGGCCGGGCGCACGAGGAAGTGGTGAGACTCGGCGCGGCATTGAGCGTGGAGGCACGCCCCCGCGCTACATGCGCCGTGTGTCTGGTGCAGGAGAATGCCGTGTACTGGGCACATGTCGGCGACAGCCGGATCTATCAGCTGCGTCAGTCGCGGGTGCTGGATCGCACCCGCGATCACAGCCATGTCGAGGTGTTGTTGCGCGAGGGCCTGATCACCGAGTCCGAGGCGCATGGCCATCCGATGCGCAATTATGTCGAATGCTGCCTGGGCGGTGACAGTGCTCTTCCGGAGATGAGCATCGCGACGGGCCCCCGGCTGAAGGGGGGCGATGTCCTGCTGTTGTGCACCGACGGATTGTGGGCGAATTTGAACGACATGGATTTAGTGCGTTTAGCACAAACGGCGGGTATTCCTTTGCGTGATTCCTTGATCGATCTAGCCACCCGGGCGGTTGACGCCTCGGCACCCCACAGTGACAACACCAGCGCCGCAGCGCTGCGCTGGCGGGCGATGTGAGCGTCAGACCGAGCGGACGCGCGCCCGACGAACTGCGCGAACTGTCGTTCGTGCGGGGTTTCACCGAGCATGCCGAAGGGTCCGTGCTCGTAGGTTTCGGCGGGACGAAGGTCCTGTGCACGGCCAGCGTCGAAGAAAGTGTTCCCTCGTTTCTTCGCGGCAAGGGCCAGGGCTGGGTGACCGCCGAGTACGGCATGCTGCCGCGCGCAACGCATACACGCTCGCCGCGGGAGGCGGCCCGCGGCAAGCAGAGCGGTCGCACCCAGGAGATTCAACGGCTGATCGGTCGCGCCCTGCGTGCGGTGGTCGATTTGAAAGCCCTCGGCGAGCGCACCGTGACCATCGACTGCGATGTGCTGCAAGCGGACGGCGGCACGCGTACGGCCGCCATCACCGGCGGCTTCGTGGCTTTGGCCGATGCCGTGGATGCGTTGATGAAAAGACGTCTGCTCGGCGCAAGTCCGCTGCACGGGCAGGTGGCGGCCGTCTCGGTCGGCATCTATCGCGGCGCCGCCGTGCTCGACCTGGATTATGCCGAGGACTCGAATGCTGAGACGGACATGAACGTGGTGATGAACAGCGGCGGCGCCTTCGTCGAAGTGCAGGGCACGGCCGAGGGTCACGCCTTTCGCCGCGACGAACTCGATCGGTTGCTCGATCTCGCCGCCTCCGGCATCGGCCGATTGCATGCCGCGCAGCTCACCGCCCGCGGGGTTTGACCGGCTGGTCGTCGCCACCGGCAATCCGGGCAAGCTGCGTGAGTTCAGCGTTTTGCTCGCCGGATTGGGCTTCGAAGTGGTGGGCTTGGCGGCGCTCGGCATCGAGGGGCCCGAGGAAACCGGGGATACGTTTCTCGCCAACGCGTTGCTGAAGGCACGCCATGCCGCGGCGCTGACCGGCGCGGCGGCGCTCGCAGACGATTCCGGCCTCGAGGTGGATGCGCTGGGCGGGGCGCCGGGCATCCATTCGGCACGGTACGCCGGCGTGCACGCCGACGCCGCCGCGAACAATGCGAAGCTCGTCGCCGCGCTCGAGGGCGTCTGTGTCGCGCAGCGTGGGGCGCGCTACCGCTGCGTCCTTGCGTTCGTTACGGGTCCGCAGGATGTGGCGCCGCTGATCGCGGAAGGTGTGTGGGAGGGCTGCATTCTCGAAGCCCCCCGCGGCTCCGGAGGCTTCGGTTACGATCCTTACTTCTGGCTGCCGGAATGGGGTCTGACGGCTGCGCAAATGTCCGCCGACGACAAGAACCGGGTCAGCCACCGCGGCAAGGCGCTGCGGGTCCTGCGCACGTCGCTGGAGGCCGTGTGATGCCGCCGCCCGCGGGCGTGAACCCGTCGCTGGCGCTGTACGTCCACATGCCCTGGTGCGTGCGCAAATGCCCGTACTGCGATTTCAATTCGCACCAGCTCAAATCGGCGCGGCCGGACGCGGGCTACATCGATGCGCTCATCCGCGATTTCGACGGTGAACTTCCTCTCCTGCCGGACCGCCGCATCGACACGGTGTTCTTCGGCGGCGGCACGCCCAGCTTGTTCCCGCCCGATGATTTTGCACGGCTCATGCAGGCGTTCCGGCGGCGGATTGCGTTTGCGCCGGACGCGGAAATTACGCTCGAGGCAAATCCGGGCACCATAGAACGGGGCCGGTTCGCGGGCTACCGGGATGCTGGGATCAATCGCGTGTCGCTGGGTGCGCAGACATTTTCGCCGCAGGCGCTGGTCCGACTGGGTCGCATTCACTCACCGGACGATACGCGGCGCGCGGTGGACGAGTTGACGGCGGCGGGCATCGATAATTTCAATCTCGATCTCATGTATGCGCTGCCACAGCAGTCCCTGGACGAAGCACTGTTCGACGTGGCCGCGGCATGCGCGCTCGAACCCACGCACGTGTCTTACTATCAGCTGACCCTCGAACCCGGCACGGTGTTTCATTCCCGCCCGCCTTCGTTGCCCGGCGAAGAGGCAGCCTGGGAGATCCAAACTGCCGGCCAAGCGTTGCTTGCCGCCGAGGGCTACCGGCAGTATGAAGTCTCTGCGTATGCACGGGCCGGTGCCGAGTGCCGGCACAATCTCAATTATTGGCGTTTCGGCGATTACGTCGGTGTGGGCGCTGGTGCACACGGCAAGCTGAGCCTCGCATTGCCCGGGGGCGTCGTGCGCACCACGAAACCCGCCCAGCCGCGCGATTACTTGAGCCGAATCCTTGTCGAGGGCACGAGCGGCGGCCCTGGTAAGCCGATCGGTGGCCACGAGAGCCCGATCGGCACCCGCGATCCCGTCGCCGTGGCAGATTTGCCCTTCGAATTCATGCTGAACGCGCTGCGCTTGAACGGCGGCTTCGAAAACGCCACGTTCGAATCGACCACGGGACTCTCGAGTACACTCATCGAGCCGGCTCTGCGACGTGCGCAGGGCCGCCATCTGGTCGAACCAATGGGTGGCGGATGGTGCGCCACGGAGTTAGGCCGCCGATTCCTGAATGATCTCCAGGAGAGTTTCCTCGCCTGACCTTATGCACATCGAGGATGTCTTCCCGGTGACAGGGGTACCTACAGCACATTGCAATGGCGTTAGGTCAGATGACACCTGCAAAACATTGAATTTAATAAAAAAACTTAGGTGTATATTTTTTGATCAAGTTAACATTTACGGGAAATCGTCCCGCACGCACCTCTTGCCTGAGACATCATCCACAGACTTATCCACAGATAATGTGCACAACACTGCAACCGGTTGACGGGCAAGGGCTTAAGAGGTCTTACTTGCATGAATGCAGCGGCTCGGATAGCATTCGCACCCGTTTTTGCCACGGGGATTTCCCGCGGGCGAACGCATCCCAGGCATGGCACCGTCTCGTTTTCAGGCGACGGTGATTCTGTCATCAGACGATTAAGAGGTTCCCATGAAAGCCGGCATTCATCCTGAGTACAAAGAAATTACCGTCACCTGCACGTGTGGCAACACCTTTCCCACCCGCTCGACGATCGGTGAGGACCTCGCTGTCGAGGTGTGTTCGAGCTGTCATCCGTTCTACACCGGCAAACAGAAGGTGGTCGATACCGGCGGCCGTGTGGACAAGTTCCGCAAGAAGTACGCCGTCGCTGCGGCGAAAGGCTGAAGCCTTCGGTGACGCGCGGACCCGCGCGTCACGTCCTCAGAAGTCGTGCATGTGCGTGCCGGCCCCGTGCAGTCGTGCACGCCTGCCCTTGATTCCGTTGTTCGACCGTGCAAGGCTGCGGGGCCGCAGATGAACAACCTCCTTGGCCCCGTCGGAAGAGCGCATGAGCACGAAATACGAACTGAAGAATCTATCCTCCAACAAGTCCACGCAGCTGGACGCCATGTCGGGAACCATCGGACCCGACGTCCTGAACATCTCGAATCTGACCAAGGATATGGGTGTATTCACCTTCGATCCCGGTTTCATGGCCACGGCCAGCACCGAAAGCAAGATCACCTACATCGACGGCGACGCGGGTGTGCTCCTGTATCGTGGCTATCCTGTCGAACAGCTCGCCGAGAACTCCTCGTTCCTGGAAGTCGCGAGCCTGTTGATCACGGGGAATCTGCCCGACGAAGCGGAACTCGCTGCGTTTCATCAATCCATCACCCGGCACACGATGGTGAACGAGCGGCTGCTGCGGTTTTCGCTGGGGTTTCATCACGATGCACACCCCATGGCGATGGTCTCGGCCATCGTCGCGTCGATGGCGGCGTTTTATCACGACACCACCGACATCACGAATCAGCGGCACCGCGAAATCTTTGCCCACCGCATCATCGCCAAGCTGCCGACCATCGCCGCGGCTGCCTACAAGCACACGCTGGGGCAGCCTTTCATCTACCCGCGTAACGACCTGGGTTATTGCGCGAACATGTTGAACATGTTCTTCGCGGTGCCCTGCGAGGAGTACGTGATCGATCCGGTGGCGGCCCAGGCGCTCGACCTGTTGTTCATTCTGCATGCCGATCACGAGCAGAATGCCAGCACCTCGACGGTTCGGTTGGCGGGCAGCACGGGCGCGAATCCGTACGCGGCGATTTCCGCCGGCGTCTCTGCTCTGTGGGGCCCGGCGCACGGCGGTGCGAACGAAGCCGTGCTCGACATGCTCGACACCATCGGCTCCGTGTCGCAGATCGAAAATTTCCTGGCCCGGGTGAAGGACAAATCGGACAGCGTGCGTCTGATGGGCTTCGGGCACCGGGTGTACAAGAACTTCGATCCGCGCGCCAAGTTGATCCGCGGCATGTGCTACAAGGTTCTCGAGAAGCTCGGCAAGACGGATAATCCCTTGTTCGAACTTGCGCTGAAGCTCGAAGAAATCGCGCTCAAGGATGATTACTTCGTGTCGCGCAAGCTGTACCCGAATGTCGATTTCTATTCCGGCATCATCTACAGCGCGCTCGGGATCCCCCGCTCCATGTTCACGGTGATGTTCGCCATCGCGCGCACCGCGGGCTGGGTCGCCCATTGGCAGGAAATGGTGTCCGATCCGAACATGAAGATAGGCCGACCCCGCCAGCTCTACACCGGTCCTGTCAAACGAGACTATCTGTCCATCGAAAAGCGCTGAGGGTGGCTGCGCGGGCTGCCGCTCTCAACGTCGCGTGGGCCGCGCTGCTTTCGGGCGCTGGCGTGCAGGCAGCGGCCATCGATGCCGGGGCCGAGTCCAATATTTGCGCCGCTCCGCCGGGGCCCGTGGCGGTGGGAGCGGCGCAGTGGAACGGGTGGGGCCGCGATCTCGACAACACCCGCTATCAACCCGAGCCTGCGCTGCGGGCCGCGGACGTTCCGCGACTGGCGCTCAAATGGGCATTCGGTTTTCGGGGGAGCGCGGTTGCCGGGCAACCCACCGTGGTGGACGGGCGCATATTTGCCTTGAGTTCGGCAGGGCGCGTGTACGCCATTGATTCCAGGTTGGGTTGTACGTACTGGACCTTCGATGCTGCGACCGGCACGCGTACGCCCATCTCCATCGGTGAGCTCGCGCCCTCGCGGATGGCTTCGTATCAGGTCACGCCGCGGCACGGGCGCGGGTCCAGGCACGCCCGGCAGCCGCGTACACCGGCGCATCTGGAGATTCTCAAGGCGCCGAGCGCCGCGTTCTTCGGCGACGACTCCGGAGCCGTGTACGCCCTCGACGCCGAGCGCGGTACGCTGCTGTGGAAAACTCAGGTTGATGCACATCCCACGGCGCGCATCGTTGCCGCCCCCACCTTGTACAAGGAACACTTGTACGTCGTCGTCGACTCGACCGAACCGCGGTCGGGTTCCGGCGGCACCACTGCGTGCTGCACCTTTCGCGGCGCCGTGGCCGCGCTCGACATGGCCACCGGCCGCATCCAATGGAAGACCTATCTGATCGCGGAAGAGCCGCGACCGCTTCCCAGGACGGGATCGGCCCCGCCAGAATTCGGACCGGCGGGAGTGGCCGCCAGTGCGACGCCCGCGATCGACGTGAAGCGCGGCCTGTTGTACGTCACCACCGCAGGCGCATCGAATCCGACGGCGGCAGCCTCGGGCCCGACCGCGGCGACCTCGGGCCAAGCGCCGTCGGCTGGCGGAACGCCGCTGGCCGATGCCGTGGTGGCGCTCGATCTCAACGACGGTTCGGTGCGGTGGAGCCGGCAGTTCGCGGTCAAAGACGCCCCCCAGGGCGCTGAGTTCGGCGCTTCGCCGGTGCTGCGCACCTTGTCCAATGGCAGGCAGATGCTGCTCGCCGCACAGAAGTCAGGCGTCATCTCCGCACTCGATCCGGACCATGGCGGAGACGTGCTGTGGCAGACCAGACCGGTCCCCGGCACTCCCGCGGGCGGCGTGAACTGGGGCATGGCGGCGGATCACCGTAGCGTCTTCGCCGCGTTCTCGGGTCTGCTCGCGGATCCGCAGAACCTGTTCGGCAGTATCACGGCGCTCGACATGAAGACCGGCATGCGGCGCTGGTACACGCCCTCGCCGACTCCGCCCTGCAGCTGGGGTCAGGAATGTCCCCACGCGCAGTCCCAGGCCATCACGGTCATTCCGGGTGTCGTGTTCTCAGGCTCGATGGACGGGCATCTGCGAGCCTACTCGACCATCGACGGCAAGATCACCTGGGATTTCGACACCGCCCGGGACTTTGCGGCCATCAACGGCGTGAAGGCCAGCGGCGGCTCGCTCGATCAAGGAGGCGCCACGATAGTGAACGGCGTCATTTACATCAATTCCGGCTACGGTCAGCATATGGGCCAGCCGGGCAACGTATTGCTGGCCTTGTCCGTGGACGGTAAATAAAGAAGCCACCACCGTCCCCGCAGGACGTTTTCGCCGGGACATCCGCCATCACACCGCAGGTTTGCATGATTACACTCAAACGCCTTTTCGCGTGGAACATCGTGTTTGCCTGCATCGCCTGCGCGTTGCCGGGCTGGGCGGCGACATCACGCGCGACGATCGACGGACCGCCGGCAATCGAGAACTCCGTGGTCAAGGTGTTCTCCACCCTGCGCTATCCCGACCCTTTCAAACCCTGGACCAAGCAGGCGCCGAGCGAAGTCACGGGCTCCGGCGTGGTCATCGAGGGCAGGCGGATACTCACCAACGCGCATGTTGTCCTGTATGCGAGCCAGGTGCAGGTCCAGGCGAACGCCGCGGGCGACAAGGTGTCGGCCACCGTGGCGGCCGTCGCGCCAGGGATCGACCTGGCCGTATTGCAGCTCGACGATACGAGCTTCTTCGACGCGCATCCGCCGGTTCAGCGTGCGAGCAAACTCCCGCGCATCAAGGATACCGTGCTGGCCTACGGATTTCCCACAGGCGGAAATTCCTTGTCCATCACCAAGGGCATCGTCTCGCGTATCGAGTTTGTGTCGTACAACTATCCGGTGTCGGGATTGCGCATCCAGGTGGACGCTGCGATCAATCCGGGCAACAGCGGCGGGCCAGCCATCGCCGACAACCGGATGATCGGGCTGGCCTTCAGCCGCCTGACCGGCGATTCGCAAAACATCGGCTACATCATTCCGAACGAAGAGGTGGATCTATTCCTGAAGGACATCGCCGATGGCCGCTATGATGGCAAGCCGGCGATGTACGACGATCTGCAGACGCTCGAGAATCCGGCGCTGCGCGATTTCCTGAAGCTCGACAAGGCCGTCTCGGGCATGGTCGTGCATCGACCTTCCAAGCCTGGCGACGCCTATCCCCTGAAGGAGTGGGACGTCATCAGCCGCATCGGCGACACGCCGATCGACAACGAAGGCATGGTCAAGATCGACAAGGACCTGCGGGTGAATTTCGCCTATCTGATCCAGCGGCACGGTGAAACCGGCAGGTTGCCGCTCACGGTGGTCCGGGCCGGGAAGACCCTGCAGATCGAGTTGCCTGTGCCGACGGATCATCCGACGCTGATCTCGGATCTGCGCGGTGCCTATCCCTCCTATTTCATCTACGGTCCCATGGTGTTTTCCGCAGCAACCTGGCAGTTTGTGGGCAGTTTCGAGAGCAATGCAGGGCTGATGCGCACGCTCGGCCTCGTCAAGAGTCCGCTGGTGACGCGCGCGCTGGATGCGCCGGACGGTGAACTCGACGAGTTGGTGGTGATTTCGTCGCCATTCTTTCCGCACAAGCTCGCCAACGGCTATTCGAATCCTACGGGATCGGTGGTGTATGCCATCAACGGCACGCGCATCCGCAGTCTGGTCCACCTGGTCGCCGTATTGCGCGATCTGAAGGATCCCTTCGTCACCGTCGAGTTCGATCAGAAGGGCGGGGAAGCGCTGGTGTTTTCGCGGCCTGCACTGCTCGGCGCGACGGACGAGATCCTGACCGACAACGGCATCCGGTCGCAGGGCACGCCGGACACGATGGCCGTGTGGCAGGAAAAGTCCGCCAAGTGATCGCTGGCCTGGCTACGCCGCCGGGCTGACCAACCGGACCGGCTTTCAGCCGGCGGCGATCAGTTCCGCCACTTCGCGGCGGTCCGCGCGCTTCATCGGCCTGCCATCGACCGGCGAATAGGGCGACTGTCTGATGCCGTCGATGGGAAACACGGTGGCATCGAGGGTGCGGCCGCCGGTCTCGAAACGTAATGCGGGGTAGTTCACACTTCGCTCTGCATCCATCTTCACCCGGCGCTCGTAGAACTCGTGTGCGATCCCGCTCTCCAGCAACTCTATCGCGACGGATTCCGGACGGTCGGCGAACAGATGCAGGTTGATGTCGCTGTACCGGGTAGCCGTGCCGTTGAGCACCGAACCCACCAGTCGCGGATGAAATTCTCGGAGCAGGTGCATGGCATCCAACGCGATCCTGCGCTGCTCCTTCAGGGTGTGGTCGTGCAAATCGCCGCCGAACAGCCGCTGGTGCGCACGCAGCGCCGCCTCGATCTCGATGTTTTTCGGCAGCACCGCTGCGTCGTGAACGCCCAGACGATCCGCCGCCTTGCGCTTCGCGTGCAGGAAATCCTCGATGCCCTGGTCGGCCATGATGCGTGCCGCCTCCTGGGCGAGAGCATGGCGCAGATCATCGGCACGCTGCGAAAATTTCTTGGGCATGCTCCCTAGAATAGCGGTTTATCGCCGTCATTCATCGGGTTCTGATTGTTCGGTCCCTCGTAGACCTCGGTCTTGGGCAGATTATCCTCGACGAACTTCTCCAGAATGCCGTTCGGATTGTCCGCGCTCGCCAGCAATCCGGTGTCGGGCGAGATGCGTGCCGTGACGATTCCGTCAGGTATCGCAATGGTATGGCGGCCGGCGCCCGCCAGCGCCTCGCGCATGAAGAACTGCCAGGTCGGCGCCGACACGTGCCCGCCTTCTTCGCCGGCACCCAGCGAGCGGTCCTGGTCGAAACCCGTCCAGACCGTCGTCACCAAATCGCCGTTGAACCCGTTGAACCAGGCATCGTGCTGATCGTTGGTGGTGCCCGTCTTGCCGTACAGGTCGTCACGGCCCGGGATGCGGGCCTGCATGCCAGTGCCGCGTCTGATGACGTCGGCCATCATGTCGGCGAGCAGGTAGGCGAGCTGCGGACGCAACACCTGCGGCGCGAGTTCCGCCGCCGGCAGCATCGTTTTGCCGTCGTGGGTCGCCATGTCGAGCAAGGTCGGACGCGCAGTGGCTTTGGCAACCGGCGGCTCGGTGGCGTGGCCGCAGTCGGCGCAGGCGAGTGCCGGATGCGCCTGCACCAGGGTCATGCCGCCCGCATCCTCGATGCGGTCGATGTAGTACGGGGTCACGCGGAAGCCACCGTTGGCGAACGTGGCGTACCCGTTGACCACCTGCAGCGGACTCAAACTGGCGGTGCCGAGCGCGAGGGTGAGATCGGCGGGCAATTGCGATTTATCGAAACCGAAACGCTGCACGTAGTTCCAGGCGTAATCCGCGCCGATCTCGCGCATCAGGCGTATGGACACCAGGTTGCGGGAATGCACCAGCGCTTCACGCAGGCGCATGGGCCCGAAAAATTTATTCTCCGAATCCTTGGGCCGCCAGGGTTGTTCCATCCCGGCGGCGTCGATGACGATGGGGGCGTCGACGATGATGCTGGCCGGTGTGTAGCCCTTGTCGAAGGCTGCGGCATACACGAAGGGTTTGAAACCCGATCCGGGTTGCCGACGGGCCTGGGTCACGCGGTTGAACTTGCTGTGAAAAAAATCGAAGCCGCCCACCAGGGCGACCACGGCGCCGTCCTTGGGGTCCTCCGATACGAGGGCGCTCTGTGCTTCGGGCACCTGCACGAATTGCAAGGTCTCGCGGGTGGTGCCCACGGTGTAGATCACGTCGCCCCGGCTGAAGATCTCCGCCGCGTCCGCGGGCGCACGGTCCACCCGTTCGTCGGGCAGCTCGCGCCGCGCCCAGGACAACCTGTCCCAGCCTAGCGTGACCTCACCGAGGTCCTTCACGTAGATCGTGGCGCTCCTGCCTTCCACGCTCTGCACGACGGCCGGCCGCAGTCCCCCGACCACGGGAAACCGCTCCAGGTCCGCATTGAGCCGTGCGGCCGAGGACGCCTTCGCCAGGTCGATGCTGGCGGTGGCGCCACGCCAGCCGTGCTTGCGGTCGTATTGCAGCAGGCCGGTGCGCAGCGCGACGGTGGCGGCGCCTTCCAGCCGGGAGTCTATGGTGGTGTAGACGCGGTAGCCGGCCGTATATACCTTGTCGCCGTACTTGGCCTGCATTTCGTTGCGTACCATCTCGGCGACGTACGGTGCATCGACCTCGATGGAGGGGCCGTGCAGCCGCGACTCCATCGGGCTGGCATTGGCGCGCTGATATTCGGTCTCGGTGATGTAATTGAGATCGCGCATGCGCCCGAGGACATGGGTGCGCCGTACCCGCGCCGCCTCCGCGCTCGCCACCGGGTTCACCACCGAGGGGGCGGTCGGGATGCCGGCCAGGGTCGCCATTTCCGCAAGACTCAGCTGATCCAGGCTCTTGCCGAAATACACCTCGGCCGCCGCGGCAACTCCATAGGAGCGTTGTCCGAGGAAAATCTTGTTGACGTACAACGAGAAGATCTCCTCCTTGGTAAAGGAGCTCTCCATCAAGAGCGAGATGTAGATTTCGCTCATCTTGCGCTTCATGTCCCGGCGCGGGGTCAGGAACATGTCGCGCGACACCTGCATGGTGATGGTGCTGGCGCCCTGCCGGATGCCGCCGGCCCGCGCATTCGCCACGGCCGCCCGCAGTATGCCCTGCCAGTCGACGCCATGGTGCCGGAAGAACCGGTCGTCCTCGGTGGCGAGGAAGGCCTCTATCAAGAGCTTGGGCAGCTGGTCGTAGCGAACGGGAATGCGCCGCTGCTCGCCGATGGAAGCCATGAGCCGCCCGTCCCGGGTGTACACGCGCAGCGGGACCTGCAATTGCACGTCGCGCAGGCTGTCCACGTCGGGCAGCGCAGGCTTCAGGTACACGTAGGCGCAGACGTTGGCGAACGCCACCAGCACGATCACCGCCACGAGGACGACGCAGAGGCGCGAGATGAGAACCAGGGAACGTTTGAACACGGGGAACCGTTCTATAGGTCGGGCGGCGGAATTGCCCGTGCATAGTACCGCCGGCGGGAGGGGCATATTCACCACATCCGCGCGTCCGTCGAAATCCCGCGCAGTTCTCACTTTGCCGACCTCGCGCCGCCCACCGGCAATTACCGTGAGTAGCTTCACGTTCCATTTAACAGTTTCTTGGTAAGTTTGCCCCGCGCTGCGGATCTCCGGTACGCGGTCGACCTGCAAGGTACTGAGCAACAAGGGAAAAAATCTGTGTGGTCGCTAGGTAAAAGATATCGTCCGCTGTTGGGACTTGACATAACGACGTCCTCCGTGAAGCTGATAGAGCTCACCTTGTCGGGGGGCCAATATCGCGTCGAGTCGTATGCGGCGGAACCCACTCCGCACAACGCCATCAACGAAAAAGCCATCGTCGACGCGGAAGCCGTCGGCGAGGCCATCCGCCGCGCCGTGAAACGCTCGGGCGCGAAGAGCCGGCTGGCCGCCATCGCCATCAGCGGCGACGCGGCCATCACCAAAGTCATCCAGATGCCGAAGAGCCTGGGCGAGAACGAACTGGAAGGCCAGGTCGAGATGCAGGCCGATCAGTACATTCCTTTTCCCATGGAAGAAGTGAGCTACGACTACCAGGTCGTGGGTCCGTCGGAGAAGGACCCGGAGATGATGGACGTGTTGCTGGTCGCCACCCGCACCGAAAACGTCGAGCAGCGCCAGGCGGCGGTGCAGGCCGCGGGTCTCACGGCCCATCTGGTCGACGTGGAAGCCTTCGCCTTGGAGAATGCCTGCGCCCTGATGCGTCATCAGATGCCGGACGGCGGTCTGGACCGCACCGTCGCGGTGGTGGACTTCGGCGCCAGCAGCACCACCTTCAGCGTGCTGCGTGACATGAAGGTCATCTATACGCGGGATTTCGGTTTCGGCGGACAGCAGCTCACCGAGGAAATCATGCGCACGTACGGGCTCAGCATGGAGGAGGCCGGCCGCGCCAAGAAGGAAGGCGGCCTGCCCAGCAACTACCAGCCCGAGGTGCTCGATCCGTTCATCGACGACATGACGCAGCAGGTGAGCCGGTCGTTGCAGTTTTATCTCGCCTCGGGCAGTGGCCGTTCCCAGCCCGATCAAATTCTGATTTGCGGCGGCTGCGCGAACATTCCGGGCGTCGCCGACGTGATCTCGAGCCGCGTGGGGGTGCCCGCGGACCGCGGCGACCCGCTCGGCAACATGAAAATTTCGTCGAAGGCCAAGGCGCAGGCGGTCGGTCGCGACGCCACCGCCCTGCTGACCGCGTGCGGCCTCGCGCTGCGCAGCTTCGACTGACGCCATGCCGCGCATCAACCTACTTCCCTGGCGCGAGCAGGAACGCAAGGTACGGCGTCGCGAGTTCATGATCGCCGCCGGTGCCGCGGTGATCGCCGCCGGCGTCTTCATCATGGTGGGCAAACTCGTCTACTCGACGTGGACCGAGGCCCAGCTCGAGAAGAACAATCTCCTCAACAAGGAGATCGTCAAGCTCGATGCGCAGATAGCGGACATCCAGGATCTGGAAACCCGCAAGCAGCGCCTGGTCGCGCGCATGGAAATCATCGAGAAGCTGCAGCGCAGCCGCCCGGAAATCGTGCATCTGTTCGATGAGATGGTGAAGACCGTGCCCGAGGGCATCTATCTCACCCAGATCAAGCAGACCGGCCGCAAGCTGGAAATCCACGGCGTCGCGCAGTCGACCACGCGCGTGTCGACCTTCATGCGCAACATCGATGGATCGACCTGGATGGACAACCCGGTGCTGCAGGTGGTCGAAGCCTCCAAGGATTCGCCCACCGGCGGCTCGAGCTTCACCCTTTTCACCGACATGGTGGGGGTGGATCTGGACACGAGCGGGGAAACCACCGTCAAGAAGGTTGCGGCCAAATGAAGCTAGTCGATCAGCTGCGAACCCTCGATCCGCGCGATGTCGGCCGCTGGCCGGTGGCGGTGCGAGGATTTTTCATCCTGATGATCTTCATCGTGTGTACCGCCGTGGCGTGGTACCTGTTCGTCTGGGACAACGACCGGCCGATATTGCAGAAGGCCGAGGCCGACGAACTCGACCTGCGCAGCCAGTTCGAGAACAAGCAGCAGCGCGCCGCCAACCTCGACGCGTACAAGGGGCAGCTCGGCGAGATGGAGCGCAGCTTCGGTGCCATGTTGCGGCAGCTCCCCGGCAAGACGGAGGTGCCGAATCTGCTCGTCGATATTTCGCAGACCGGTCTCGGTGCGGGCCTGCAGGAAAAGCTGTTCCAGCCCGGCAGTGAACAGACCAAGGGCTTCTACGCGGAACTGCCCATCAAGATCCGCCTGGTCGGCAACTACCATCAGTTCGGGACATTCGTGAGCGGCATCGCGGCCCTGCCCCGCATCGTGACCCTGCACGACATACAGATCACACCGGTCGGCGACAAGAACGGCGGCTACGACAATCTCACCATGGACGTCACCGCGAAGACCTACCGCTACATCGAGGACGAGACCGCCCCGCACGGCGCGGCAAGGAAGAAGACGGGAGGTGCCACGTGAGTTGCATGAGTGCGCGTCTGGTGTGCGCCGGTCTGACGGTGGGCCTGCTGACGGCGGGCTGCTCCGGCGGTCAGACGGATCTGCAGAAATGGATCGTCGATACCAAGAAAAAACCGGGCGGGCGCATTCAGCCGCTGCCCGAGGTCAAGCCCTACGAGACGTTCGTGTATGGCGCGGCCAGTCTGCGCTCCCCGTTCCAGCCACAGGGTCCGGCGGCGCTCGGCGGTGGAAATCCCGGTCTGCGTCCGAACTCGCGGCGCAATCGTGAGTTCCTGGAGGGGTTTTCGCTGGACACCTTGAAGATGGTGGGCACGTTGAAGATGGGCGGCGCGTTCTACGGTTTGGTGCAGTCGAAGGACGGCCTCGTGCACAAGGTACAGCCCGGCAACTACCTCGGGCAGAACGACGGCAAGGTGACCGACATCACCAGTGGAAAAATCAGCCTGACTGAAATCATCCCGGATGGTCTCGGCGGTTATATCGAGCGACCGGCTTCGTTGGCACTGGTCAACTGAGGCCTCAGGGAGAAGACATGATCAAGTTCCAGATACGATCGGCCGCCTTCGGCGCATGCGTGCTCGCCGCCATGGCGATGCTCGCGGGGCGTGCGCGCGCCGCGGACGCCGTCAAGCTCGAGTCCATCGACGTCGCCACGCTCGCCGGCCAGCAGGTGCAGCTCAAACTGCACATGAACGGCCCCGCACCGCAGCCGTTGCCGTTCACCATAGACAAACCCGCACGCATCGCGTTCGACCTGCCCGGAATCCAGCTCGCATTGCCCTCTCGACGCATCGACGTCAAATCCGGGGGTGTCGACACCGTGCTCGCGGCGGAGGCGAACGGCCGTACGCGCCTGGTCGTCAATGTCGACTCCCTGCTGCCCTACACCGCCAGGGTCGACGGCAACGACATCATCGTCACGCTGGGCAATCAGCCTGGCGACGAGCTGAGCAAGCCGGTCCAGGCGCAGTCGCGGGCCGGCGCGGGGTCCGCCTCCGCGGCCGGCGAACGCGGCATCCGTACCATCGATTTCAGGCGCGGTGCCGACGGCACCGGCCGCATCATCGTGCAGCTCACCGACCCGCGGACGCCCGTCAACGTGCGCCAGGAAGGCAACCAGGTGATCGTGGATTTCGCCGGCACGCTCATGCCGAAGAACCTGATGCGTCGCTACGACGTGATGGATTTCGCCACGCCGGTGCAGACGGTGGATGCGATCCGCGTGGAGGGCAGCTCGCGCCTGGTGATCAATGCGCAGGGCGATTTCGAGCAGCTGGCCTATCAATCGGACAGTCAGTACACCGTCGAAATCAAGCCTTCCTTGAAGCATGCGAATGCGGACGAGAAGAAGGAATACTCGGGTGAACGGCTTACCCTGAATTTCCAGGACATCGACGTGCGCTCGGTGCTGCAACTGCTCGCGGACACCAGCGGCCAGAACATCGTGGTCAGCGATTCGGTGAGCGGCAGCCTGACGCTGCGGCTGCAGAACGTGCCCTGGGATCAGGCGCTGGACATCGTGCTGCGCACCAAGGGGCTCGACAAACGGCGTCAGGACAACGTCATCATCATCGGCCCGACCGAGGAACTCGCCAACCGCGAGAAGGCGGAGCTGGCGGCGCGCAAGGACGTGCAGGAACTCTCGCCGGTGCGGGCGGAGTTCATGCAGGTGAACTATGCGAAGGTCGCCGACCTCGCGAAATTGATCAGGTCGACCGGCGCCAAGGATTCCATGTTGTCGACCCGCGGCAGCCTGTCCATCGACGACCGTACCAACACCTTGATCGTGCAGGACACCGCCGACCGGCTGTCCGACATCCGGCGGCTGGTGCAGACGCTCGACGTGCCGGTGAAGCAGGTGCTCATCGAGGCGCGCATCGTGGTGGTGTCCGATACCTTCGAGCGTGATCTGGGCGCCAAACTCGGCTTCACCAACCTCAATTCGGCGAGCGGCAGCACGTTTTCCGTGTCGGGCAGCGCCACCGCCTCGGACAGCACCGTCACCAGCGGCCTCACCTCCGCGGCGCAGACCAATCGCTACCAGGTCAACCTGCCGGCGAGCACGGTCAACGGCAGCATCGGCATTTCGCTGCTGTCCGGCAGCCACTTGATCGACCTGGAGTTGTCGGCGGCGGAAGACGAGGGCCGCAGTCAGACCATTTCCTCGCCGCGCATCATCACAGCCAACCAGAAACAGGCGGTGATCCTGCAAGGCACCGAGATCCCTTATCAGGAGTCGGCCTCGAGCGGCGCCACCACCACCCAGTTCAAGAATGCCGTGCTGTCGCTCAAGGTGACGCCGCTGATCACTCCCGACAGCCGCGTCATCCTGGACCTCGACGTCAGCGACGACACCGTGGGCTCGCAGGTGACCAGCGCCACAGGCGGCAGCGTGCCTTCCATCGACACGCGCCAGATCCAGACCCAGGTCCTTGTCAACGACGGGCAGACCGTGGTGCTGGGCGGCATCCTCACCACGACCAAGACGAAATCGGCCAACAAGGTGCCGTACCTGGCCGACGTGCCGGTGCTGGGCAATCTGTTCAAGAGCACGGTCAACATCAACAACAAGACGGAACTGCTGATCTTCATCACACCGAAGATCCTTCACGAAGGCTCGAATCTGTACTGACCCCCGGGGTCGTTGGGCGGCGCGCGCTCTGGCGCCGCGCCGGGTAGACTGCGCAGCGCATGCGGCCCAAGCACAACATTTTCCTCATCGGCCCCATGGGCTCCGGCAAGTCCGCGGTCGGCCGGCATCTGGCCCGGCTGCTGCGGTTCGCGTTTCACGACAGCGACGCAGACGTCGAGGCGAAGACCGGTGTCGACATCGCGTTCATCTTCGAGAAGGAGGGCGAGGCCGGCTTTCGGGTCCGTGAAAAGGAGTCGATCGAGCGGCTGACCCGGCTCGAGTCGGTGGTGCTGGCGACGGGCGGGGGGGCCGTGATCGACGCGGACAACCGGCGGGTGCTCGCCGAGCGGGGGGTGGTGGTCTACCTGCAGACCTCGTTGGAGCAGCAGCTCGAGCGCACCCGCCATGCCCGCCACCGGCCCCTGCTCAACGGTACGGACCCCGGACGAAAGCTCGAGGAGCTGATGCTGCGGCGGGCCGAGCTCTACGCCGAAATCGCGGCGTTGACCGTCTCCACGGACGGCCGCCGGGTGCAGCTGGTCGCCGAGGAGATACATCAGGAGCTGCGCCGGGCGCACGAGCTGTAAGCCGCACGAGCTGTGAGCCTTCCACCGCGCGTGACTATAATACCGGCGTGCAAACACTGAATGTCGATGTCGGACATTCCCGGTACCCGATCGCCATCGGGGCGGGGTTGTTGAGCGACCCTTCGCTGCTGGGTTCGTATGTCACGGGCCGCGATCTCGTGCTCGTCAGCAACACGACGGTGGCCCCCCTCTATGCGGACGCGCTGCACGCGGCTTTGCCGGGACATCGGATCGTCGACTGCGTACTTCCCGACGGCGAACAGCACAAGACGCTGGCCACCGCCGCCCGGGTGTTCGACGTGCTGGTGGAAGGCCGGTTGAACCGCGACGCGACGATACTGGCGTTGGGCGGCGGCGTGGTGGGCGACATTGCCGGCTTCGCGGCCGCCTGCTATCAACGGGGCATCGGCTACGTGCAGATTCCCACCACGCTGCTGGCGCAGGTGGATTCGTCCGTCGGCGGCAAAACCGGCGTCAATCATCCGGGCGGCAAGAATCTCATCGGCGCCTTCCACCAACCACTGGCCGTCGTCGCCGATACGGACACGCTCGCAACCCTGCCCGATCGTGAGCTCGGCGCCGGGCTCGCCGAAATCATCAAGTACGGATGCGTCTGGGACGGCGACCTGTTCGCGTGGCTGGAGGCGAACGTGCCACGGCTGGTCGCGCGCGACCCCGCAGCGCTCACGTACGCCATCGCGCGCTCCTGCGCGATCAAGGCGGCGGTGGTCGCGCAGGACGAGCGGGAGCAGGACATCCGGGCCATCTTGAATTTCGGCCATACCTTCGGCCACGCGCTCGAATCGGCCACCGGCTACACCGCACTCCTGCATGGCGAGGCCGTGGCGCTCGGCATGTTGATGGCCGCCGATCTTTCGTGCCGTCTGGGCCTCGTCGACCGTGTCGTCGCCGCGCGCCTGCTGACCCTGTTGGAGCGGGCCGGATTGCCCACCACCGCGCCGAAGATCGGTGCGGAACGCGCCCTTGCCTTGATGCAGATGGACAAGAAGGTGCTGGCCGGCTCGGTGCGCCTGGTGCTGCTCGATGCGCTGGGACATGCCATGGTGACGACGGATTATGCGCAGGCCGCCCTCGCGGCAACCCTGGCCGGGCACGTCGGATGACCCGACTCGCCTCCTACGCCGCTCATGACCATCAGACACGCGGCCGCCGGCACGTCGAACCTCCACCGAGTTATCGGTCTGAGTATCAGCGCGACCGCGACCGCATCGTGCATTCCAGCGCATTCCGGCGCCTTGTCTACAAGACCCAGGTGTTCGTCAATCACGAGGGCGACCTGTACCGCACCCGTTTGACCCACTCGCTCGAGGTGGCGCAGATCGCCCGCACCATCGCGCATGAATTGAAGCTGAACGAAGTGCTCTCGGAAGCCATCTGTCTCGCACACGATCTGGGGCACACGCCTTTCGGTCATGCCGGACAGGACGCGCTCAACGAGAGCATGGCCGCCTTCGGCGGCTTCGAGCACAACCTGCAGTCGCTGCGCGTGGTCGACGAACTCGAGGAGCGGTATGCGGACTTCGACGGACTCAACCTCACTTTCGAGAGCCGCGAGGGAATTCTCAAGCATTGTTCGCTGGCCAATGCGGCCACGCTCGGCGACGTGGGCGCCCGCTTCATCGCGAGGCAGCAGCCCGGATTGGAGGCGCAGCTTGCCAACTTTGCCGATGAGATTGCGTACAATAATCATGATGTGGACGATGGCATCCGGGCGGGACTCATCAGCGTCGAGCAGCTGCTCGACGTGCCGCTGTTTGCCCGCTATCACGCCGAGGTGCGGACCAGGCACCCCGCGCTCGGCGGCCGCCGTCTCGTGTATGAGATTCTTCGCCGCATGATCAACCTTCTCGTGACGGATCTCATCGACGCCTCGGCGGCGCGTCTCGCCGAATCCCAGGTGCAGTCCGCCGCGCAGGTACGAGCCCACCCCGGAGCGTTGATCGGCTTCAGCGAGCCCACTCGGGTGTTCAATCTCGGCTTGAAGTCGTTCCTGCGGCAACACGTATACAAACATTACAAGGTCAGGCGCATGACCTCCAAGGCGCGCCGCGTGATCGGCGCACTGTTCGCTGCGTTCCTGGAAGATCCGGGGTTGATGCCTGAAGAACATCACGAACTGGCGCAGCGCATGGAGCAGACGGGAGGCCGCGCCGGCCGCGCGCGAGCGGTCGCGGATTACATCGCCGGCATGACCGACCGCTACGCCATACTCGAACATCGGCGGCTGTTCGATCCCAGCGAGAGCACATGACAGCCCTGTTGAAAAACGATCTGTTGCTGCGCGCCCTGCTGCGCGAGCCCACGCCGCGGCGCCCCGTCTGGCTGATGCGCCAGGCCGGCCGGTACCTGCCGGAATATCGGGCGACGCGCACCCGCGCCGGTGATTTCCTGTCGCTGTGCACGAATCCAGAACTCGCCTGCGAGGTCACCCTGCAGCCGCTCGAGCGATTTCCCCTGGATGCTGCGATCTTGTTTTCCGACATCCTCACCATTCCGCACGCCATGAACGTCGGCCTGACGTTCGAAGCCGGCGAAGGACCCCGGATCGGGCGTCCGGTGCGCCGGGCGGCGGACATCGACGCGCTCGGCGTGCCGGATCCCGGCCGGGAACTCAGGTACGTGATCGACGCGGTGGCACTCATCCGCCGCGAACTGGGCGGTCGCGTGCCGCTGATCGGGTTTGCGGGCAGTCCGTGGACCGTCGGCACCTACATGGTCGAGGGCGGTGGCAGCAAAAACTTCGGTCACATCAAGCGAATGATGTACGAGGCGCCGCGTGAACTTCACCGGCTGCTCGGCGTGTTGAGCGATGCCACCGTTTTGTATTTGAACGCGCAGATCGCGGCCGGCGCACAGGCCGTCATGCTGTTCGACACCTGGGGGGGCGTGCTCACCCCGGCGCAGTACGAGGAATTTTCGTTGCGCTACATGGCGCGTGTGGTCGACGCGCTGACCCGGGAGGTAGAACAGCGACGTGTGCCGAGCATCGTGTTCACCAAGGGCGGTGGTGCGTGGCTGAACAAGACCGCGTCCATCGGCTGCGATGCGGTCGGCATCGATTGGACCACCGATCTGGCCGCCGCACGCCAGGCGGTGGGGGGACGGGTCGCGCTGCAGGGCAACCTGGACCCGTCCGCGCTGTTCGCGCCGCCTGCCACCCTGCGCGCAGAGGTGTTGCGGGTGCTCGACAGCTACGGGCCCGGCCCAGGCCACGTGTTCAATCTCGGGCACGGAATCACCCCGGATGTCGATCCGGACCACGTGGCCGTGCTGGTCGATGCGGTGCGCGGGTTTTCAGTTCCTTGAATTCGCCGCTCTAACCCGTCGAGGCGGCGGCCGCCCCGCGCAGCTCGTCGCGCAATGCCCTGCGCAGTATCTTGCCCACGTTCGTCTTCGGCAGTTCGGTGCGGAAATACACGTGTTTCGGCACCTTGTAGCCGGTGAGTTCCCGGCGGCAAAACTGGATCAGGGTGTCGGCGTCGAGCGCCTGATCCTTTTTGACCACGAACAGCGCGACGACCTCGCCGGCGTCGTCGTCGGCCTGCGCGACCGCGGCCACCTCGAGCACCCCGGGATGGGCGGCGGCCACGTCCTCCACCTCGTTCGGATAAACATTGAAACCCGACACCAGAATCATGTCTTTCTTGCGATCTTCTAGATAGACGAAGCCCGCGGCGTCCATGCGACCGATATCGCCTGTGCGCAGCCAGTCGCCGAACATCACCGCGGCAGTCTCCTCGGGGCGCTCCCAATAACCCCGCATCACCTGGGGGCCAAACACGCAGATTTCGCCCATTTCCCCGATTTCGACAGCACGACCGTCGTCGGCGCGGATCGAGATGTCGGTCGAGGGCAGCGGCAGGCCGATGCTGCCGTTGTAATCGAGACCCAGCGGATTGGCAGTCGCGACGGGCGACGTCTCGGTGAGCCCCCACCCCTGGATCAGTATGCATCCGGTGATCTTCTTCCAGCGTGCCGCCACGGCGCTGTGCACCGCCATCCCGCCGCCGAAGGTCACGCGTAACGCGCTGAAATCGATCTTCTCGAATCCTGGCGTGTTGAGCAGTGCATTGAACAGCGTGTTGACGCCGCTGATGAAGTTGAAACGATGCTTCTTCAATTCGGCGACGAAAGCGGGAAAGTCGCGCGGATTGGTGATCAGCACGTTGCAGGCGCCTAAGGGCAGGAAGGCGAGACAGTTCACCGTCAGGGCGAAGATGTGATACAGCGGGAGCGCAGTGATGACAATCCTGCCGCCTTTTTTCGGCAATGCCGGGAAGACCCAGGACGACGCCTGCAGGACGTTCGCCACCATGTTCCGGTGCGTGAGAACGGCGGCCTTGGCGATACCCGTGGTGCCGCCGGTGTACTGCAGGAACGCGATGTCGTCACCTGTCAGGGACACCGGATCGAGCTTCGCACCGAGCCCCGACGCCAGGGCTCCCTTGAACGTCTGCGACCCGGGTATGTGCCAGGCGGGTACCTGCTTGCGCACGTGACGCAGCACAAAATTCACGAGCAGGCCGCGGGGCATTCCCAAAAGGTCGCCGATGCCCGTGACCAGCACTTTTTTGAGCTGCGTCCTGGGCAGGATCTGCTGCAGCACTTGGGCAAAGTTTTCGACGATGACGATGCATTTTGCACCAGAGTCCGCGAGTTGATGTTCCAACTCGCGCGCGGTGTACAGCGGATTGGTGTTCACCACCACCATGCCCGCCCGCAGCACCCCGAACAGGGCGATGGGATATTGCAGGATGTTGGGCATCATCAGGGCGACACGGTCGCCCGCGCTCAGGCCCGATTTTTTTTGCAGCCACGCGGCGAAGGCCGCCGTCAATGCATCCAGCTGCGCAAACGTCAGGGTGGCGCCCATGTTGACGAAAGCCGGTTTGTTGCCGTAGCTCGAGCATGCCTCGGTAAATATGTCCCGAATCGAGGCATACTCATCAGCGTCGATGTCGGTGGGCACGCCCGGCGGATACTGACTCAGCCAAATTCGATCCAACTCGGGCGCTCCTCATCTTTATTCACCGTGTATAGCATCAATTCGGAGCGTCGCGCATGACATTGAGGTGCCTGCTGTGGGTCGTTGCCGTCGTGGCGTCGAGCGGCTGCGTGAACGGGCGTGGCTGCCTGTTGCTGGAGCCGCTCAAACACACGCTGACGGGCCGGGTGCATTTCCAGTCATTTCCCGCCGCCGACGGTCTCGACGAGGTGCCCATCCTTGCCCTGGATTCGACCGCCTATGTGTATTCTCCCGCGCACAGCTACCAATGTCTTTCCGCCACCGACGTGCAGTTGGTCGGCGTGACCGAATTTCCCGGGAACGTCATCGAAGGCTCCCACGTGAGCGTGCAGGGTTCCCTTTTCGAAGCGGTGTCCGGGCGGCAGCACACCCGCTTCGTCATGAACGTCACCCTCCTGACGCCGCTCAAGACGCCGCCATGAGGCGGCCGACGCGCCGTTGATTCGGGGTGATTGGGGTCTACAATGGCGATTGCGAAAAATCGAATCCCGGGAGTTTCATTGCGATGAAGAATACAAAACTGTTCGGCGTGCTGGCGGCGCCATTGCTCATGCTCGTATTGTCGATGCAGAGCCGTGCCGATACTGCGGTTGCGACCACGTGCAAGGATGGCACCACGTCGGCGTCGACCGGTCGCGGTGCCTGCAGCCGGCATGGCGGCGTCCAAAAAGGCGCAACGAGCAAGCCCGCCGGCACGTCGACGGCGGATGCTGCTGCAACCCCTGCTCAGGCGCCCGTGCCGGCTCCCGCGGCGACATCACCCGCCGCGGGCACCCAGGCATCGCCTGCGGGCTCTGCCACCCACGCCTCCACCGCGCCGACAAAATCCGCGCCACAGTCGAAGGCGGCCACCGTGGCGGCGGCCAACACCGATCCCACCGGTGCGACGGCCAAGTGCAAGGACGGGACCTATTCGAAGTCTCAACACCACACCGGCAGCTGCTCGCATCATGGTGGCGTCGCCCAGTGGCTGACGGCGGCGCAATAGGCGTTGACGAGGGGCGGCGGCCGGTGCCGCGGAGCTAACGGCCGCCCACGCCCGCCGATCCCGGCGCGGCGACCGCGCGCAGCAGGGGCTTGAGCCGCGGCCAGATCGTTTCCAACAGTTTGGGCTGACCAAGCTCGTTCGGGTGGATGCCGTCCGCCTGCATCAGGTCTTTGGAGAGCGCCACGTCGTTCAGCAGGAAGGGCACGAGCGGAATTTTGCGCTCGTTGGCCACGTCGGTGAACACCCGGCTGAACTGTTCGGTGTAGGCAGGCCCGTAGTTGGGCGGAATCCGCATCCCCAGCAGCAGCACCCTCGCGCCCGCGCCCACCGACGTTCCGATCATGGTGTCGAGGTTGGCGCGCATCTGCGCAATGGGCAGCGCCCGCAGGCCGTCGTTGCCGCCCAGTTCGAGAATCACGATCGCGGGATGATGGAGGCTCAAGGCACGCGGAAGGCGGGCGACGCCACCCGCAGTGGTCTCGCCGCTGACGCTGGCATTGATCACCATGTCCCCGTACCCTTCGCTCTTGAGTTTGGTCCGCAACAACCCCACCCACCCCTGCTCCACGTTCGCCAATCCGTAACCGGCGCTGATGCTGTCGCCGAAGACCAGGATGGGCGGTGTTTCGGCGCCGGCCGGTAACCCGGCCGCAAGCAGGACGATTAGCACGAACAGGCGGTTCAAAGGCGCTCCAGATGCAAGATCAATTCGTTCTCGAAGCCAGAAATGTGTCCAAGACGGTGACGAGTCCCGATGGACTACTCACCATTCTCGCCGATGTGAGCCTCCGTGTCCGAACCGGCGAGACCCTGGCCATCGTCGGTGCCTCCGGTTCCGGAAAATCCACGTTGCTCGCGTTGCTCGCGGGCCTGGACAGTCCGAGCACCGGCAGCGTCTCCATTGCAGGAGTCGATCTGACCGCGCTCGACGAGGACGGCCGGGCGGCGCTGCGCGGCCGGCACGTGGGCTTCGTGTTCCAGTCGTTTCACCTGATTCCCTCGCTCACTGCGTTGGAGAACGTGATGCTGCCCCTGGAACTCGCGAATCGGGGCGACGCGAGAGCCGCCGCCGGCCAGGCATTGGCAGAGGTGGGGCTGTCCGCGCGCGTCGCGCATTATCCGAAGCAGCTCTCCGGTGGCGAGCAGCAACGCGTCGCTATCGCCCGTGCCTTCGTGACGCATCCCGCCGTGCTGTTCGCCGACGAGCCCACCGGAAATCTCGACATCGTCACCGGCCAGCGCATCACGGATCTGCTGTTCGAGCTGAACCGCAGCATCGGCAGCACCCTGATCCTGGTCACCCATGATCGCGCGCTGGCACGGCGTTGCGGCCGCATGCTCGAACTCGACGCGGACCGTGCGCAGGCCGCCGCGGCAGGTTGAACCCGATGCAGACCCTGCGTTTTGCCCTGCGTAATCTGTGGAGAGACCTCAAGTCCGGCGAACTGCTGGTGCTGCTGCTGGCCTTGACGGTGGCCGTGCTGTCACTGACGGCGGTGGGCTTTTTCACCAGCCGGATCGCCCAGGGCGTCCGTGCACAGGCCGCCGAAGTGCTCGCGGCCGATCTGCGTCTCGAGTCGCCGAACCCGATTCCCGGGGCTTATCTCGACACGGCCGCCCGGTTGGGCTTGAAGAGCGCGCTGGTGTTGGAATTTCCCACGGCCATTTTCAGCGGCGACGCCAGCCAGCTTTCCGCACTCAATGCGGTGACCGCGACCTACCCCCTGCGGGGACACGTACGCATCGCCGATGCTCCGTTCGGTGACGCGCGCGCCACGGCGCAGGTGCCACGTGCCGGCGAGGTATGGGTCGATGCGCGCATCATCGCCCAGCTCAACGTGTCGCTGGGCAGCCTGCTGCGCATCGGTGCGTCGTCTTTTCGGGTCTCCCAGGTGCTGGATTACCGGCCCGATCAAGGCACCGGTTTCGTCAATCTGGCCCCGGCCGTGCTCATGAACTATGCCGATATGGCCGCCACGCAACTGGTCCAGCCCGGCAGCCGGGTCAGCTATTCTGCGCTGTTCGCGGGCAGCCCGGCCGCGGTGGCCGAGTTGCGCGGCTTCTTGCAGCAGCACAAAACTCCCGGCGAGCGGCTGCGCGAAGTGGACGAATCCAGCCGGCAGCTCAACTCTGCCATCGACCGGGCCGGCCGCTTCCTGAATCTGGCGAGCCTCGCCTCGGTGCTGTTGGCGGCGGTCGCGGTGGCCATGGGGGCGCGGCGCTACGCGAAGCGTCACCTAGACACCGTGGCGCTGATGAAGTGCATGGGCGCCGCACAGTCCTTCGTGCTTGCCATCTCGCTCATCGAACTGACGCTGCTGGCCCTCGCCGCGGTGGTCGCTGGTGCGCTGCTCGGATATCTCGCGCAGGCCGGACTCGCCTGGCTATTGCGAGGGCTCATGCCCACCGGACTGCCGGCCGCGTCGCTCGCACCCCTGCCCATTGCGCTCGTGACCGTGCTGGCGATGCTGATCGGATGTGCGCTGCCGCCCCTGCTGCAATTGAAGAACACGCCCCCGGGGCGCGTGTTGCGCAAAAGCGTGTCGGCGCCGCCGCTGCGCTTCGGCGCCCCGTATCTGCTGGCCCTGGCGGCGCTTTGCGCCATTCTGTGGAGCCTGGTGCACGACACCGAGCTGGTCCTGGACGTGCTGGGGGGCGTACTCGCGGTGGCCGGTGCGCTGACCCTGGCCGGTTACGGCCTGGTGCGTCTGACCGGCCGCCTGCGCGGCGGGGTGGGCGTGGCGTGGCGCTATGGGCTCGCCAACGTCTCCCGCCGCGGCGGCGGCAGCGTCGTACAGATCGTCGCCTTCGGTCTCGGCTTGATGGTGCTGCTGCTGCTGGCCGTGGTGCGCGGGGATCTGCTCGCCGACTGGCGCCGCAGTCTGCCGGCCAACGTGCCGAATAATTTTCTGATCAACATCCGGCCGGAGGAACGCCAGCCGCTCGAAAATTTCCTGGCGGCGCAGGGGCTGGGGCATCCCACCCTCTACCCGATGGTGCGGGCGCGCATGACCGCGATCAATGGCGTGCCCACGCAATCGATCAAATTGCAGGGTGACGGTGGACGCGGTTTTCTCGACCGGGAGCAGAATCTCACCTGGTCCGCCGCGTTGATGGACGACAATCAGCTGATCGCCGGCCGATGGTGGGCGCCCGCGGAATACGGCAGCCCGTTGGTGTCGATATCCTCCGAGTATCAGGAGAGGCTGGGGCTCAAGCTCGGCGACCAGCTCACGTTCGATATCGCCGGAGAGACGCTGGCGGCCCGGGTCTCGAGCATTCGCAAGATTCGCTGGGACAGCTTCCGCCCCAATTTTTTCCTGGTGTTTCCGCCGCAGCTGCTGGACGGTGCCGCCGGCACGTTCATGACCAGTGTCTACCTGACTCCCGCGCAGCGCCCCGCCCTGGTGGAGGTGGTGCGGCAGTTTCCAACCGTGTCGGTGTTTGACGTCGATGCCATCCTCAAGCAGATTCGCGACATCATGGATCGCGCGTCCTTGGCCGTTCAGTACGTGTTCCTGTTTACCCTGGGTGCCGGCATCGTCGTGCTGCTGGCCGCGGTGCAGGCGACGCGCGACGAACGACGCTACGAGAGCGCGATGCTGCGCACGCTCGGCGCCAGCCGCAGCACGGTGCTGCAGGGGGTCGCGGCGGAGTTCTCGGCCCTCGGGTTTTTATCGGGCACGCTCGCCGCGTGCGGCGCGCTCGCGATCGGGTGGCTGCTCGCAACACGGCTGTTTTCCCTGCCCTACACGTTCGACCCCTGGTTGTTCGTGCTGGGCCTTGCGGGGGGTACGCTGCTGGTCGGGTTGAGCGGAACGTTGGCGACCCGTGGCGTGATCAACACGCCACCCATCGTCACGTTGCGCGACGATTGATGTCGCTCCGCGCTGGCCGCGGCTCATCCTGCCCGGGATGGTCGCGGGCTGCTGCGGTCGAGTTCGCCGAGAGCGGCTTCACGCTGCGCCGAATTCAGCGTCCGCCAGTCGATCTTTTCGTTGTGCGCCAGCGCCAGACGGGCATCGTCGGTGCGTAGCAGTGCGCCCCGTTGCGGGGTCCAGCGTGCCGGCAGCGCGCGGGTGCGGCCGCGCCGCAGCAGATCGATGATGGCGCGAATGACCTTGAGGTTGCCGGGCAGGTTGCCGTGCGACTCGTCGACGTAATACGCCTGCAGCCGCTGCATGTTCGCCCTGGCTACGGGTACCGTGCCGTCGCCGTTCGAGTTCGATCCATACTCGAACCCGGCCGCCGTGCGTCGTACCGTGACGACGGTGGTCTGATTGACGCCGATGATGTGGCTCATACGCGAGTCGGGTGCCGCCAGGTGTGCACGGGCTGCTTTTACCTGACCCAGCAGATGCCGCAGCGGCATGGGGCCGTCCACGGGCCACACCCCCGCATCGAGCAGATCGAGCTTCTCGCCGCCCCTGCGCGGCGGCAGCAGGTGATAAATGCCTGGAAAGGTATTGAACACCCCGGCCGCGAGTGCGTCCGCCGAATGCTGGCGGTCGAGCGACGAGATCTGCCGCACGAAGGGATGGGTGCCGCGCAACGCCTGCACGGGTGCGAACGAGCCGTGGTTGGGCGTCCCCAGCATGATCAACTTACGCAACAGGCGCGTCGGCAGGAGGCCGGCGGCCACGCGTGCGATCAGTCCGCCCATGCTGTGGGCGATCAGATTCACCGGTTCGTCGGCGGCGGCAATGCGGCGCGCCAGGGCGGAGCCGAGTTCATCGATCCCCAAACGCCAGTCATAGGCATGAAAGCTCGGCCTGCAGCCTGCGATGCGCAGCTTCAAGATCAAACGGGCATAGGCCTGCAGCAGCACGCCCATCGGTTCTATGGGCAGGTTCGCGACGAGTTCGTCCGGAGGTAGCACCAGGGCCTTCAAGCGACCGCCGCCGATCTGCACCGGATCGATCCACAGCAATTCCGGGGCGTGGGGCGACGGTGCGGCCGTGCCGAGCCGCGACCCCATGATGCCCGGCAGTATCAGCACACGCGGACCGGCCGGCCGCTCGATGCGTTGCGCCGCCGCCGCCAGCATCGACAATTCTGCATGAGCGGCGGTGCCGAAATATTCCCGCAACCCCGCAGCATGCGTGCCCCTCGCGAGCGCATCGAACACGTCCGTCTCCGATGCATGGAATACCCACTGCGTGTCCGTACCGTCTTCGCGCGCGGGGCGGCTCACGCCGCAGGGGTCATCGCGGTCTGCAGGATGTCGCAAACCGCCGCGATGGCCGCGGTGCGTGTGCTGGACTTGCGCCAGACCGCACCGACGGTGCGCTTGGGCGCAGGTTTGCTGAATTCGCGTACCGTCATGCCGCGTTGCGCGCCGAACGGTGATTCCACCGCAGATTCGGGAAGCAAGGTGATCCCGAGCCCCGCCACCACCATCTGCCGCAGCGTTTCGAGGCTGGTGGCGCGAAAGTCCTCCGCTTCGCGCACGTCGATTCTGCTGCACACCTCGAGGGCCTGCTCGCGCAGACAATGCCCGTCCTCCAGGAGCAGCAACGTCTGGCCCTTGAGGTCCTGAATACGGATCGTGGAGCGTGCCGTCAGTGGATGGTCGTTGGGCAACGCCACGGTAAAAGCTTCGTCGTACAGGCCGCGGGTCTCCATTCCTTCCTGTGACGCAGGAAGCGCCATGACGCCGAGGTCGATCTCGCCGTCGCGCAGGCGCTTGAGCAGCGCTTCTGTCTGGTGCTCGTAGAGCATGAGCCCCAGGTGGGGCAGCGTCTTGCGGATTTTCTGCATGACCCGCGGCAAAAGGTAGGGGCCGATGGTCGGAATCAGCGCCACCTTGAGTTTGCCCGCGAACGGATCGGTGTTGTTGCGGGCCAGCGCGATGATTTCGTCGCCTTCGTCGAGCATCCGGCGCGCACGTATCACCACTTGCTTGCCCACATCCGTCAGCTGTACATTCTTGGGCTGACGTTCCACGAGCTTCACCCCCAGAAACTCTTCGAGTTTCTTGAGCTGGGCAGACAAGGTGGGCTGACTTACGAAGGTGCGCTCGGCGGCACGGCCGAAATGGCACGTGTCGGCAAGCGCCACCAGGTATTTCAAATCTTTGAGATTCATACCGGCGTCAACGTTATTTCTGATAGAGGAATTCTATCAATTCCATGAATTTAATCAATGCCAGCAATTATTAAATGTGGCATGCTAGCTGCTCCCCTGTCCAAACTCGTCGAGGATTTTCCCATGTCATTGATCAATTCCGTAGTCAAACCTTTCAAGGCCACCGCCTATCACAATGGTAAGTTCGTGCCCGTGACAAACGAGGACCTCAAGGGCAAGTGGTCCGTATTCGTGTTCTACCCGGCGGATTTCACCTTCGTGTGCCCGACCGAACTCGGTGACCTTGCCGACAACTACGCCGCCTTCCAGAAACTGGGCGTCGAGATCTACGGCATTTCCACCGATTCGCACTTCACGCACAAGGCCTGGCACGACACCTCCGACACCATCGCCAAGGTGCAGTATCCGCTCGTCGGCGATCCCACCCTGGCACTCGCGCGGAATTTCGAAGTACTCATCGAGGAGGATGGGATGGCGTACCGGGGGACCTTTGTGATCGATCCGGCCGGCCACATCAAGATCATCGAAGTGCATGACAACGGCATCGGTCGCGACGCCAAGGAACTGCTGCGCAAGGTGCAGGCGGCGCAGTACGTGGCCTCGCATCCGAACGAAGTTTGCCCGGCCAAGTGGACCCCGGGCGCCGAGACCTTGTCACCCTCGCTCGACCTGGTCGGCAAGATCTGACCCGACTTTCGACGGAGGAAGACGCATGCTCGACATCAAGCTCAAGACTCAGTTGAAAGGTTATCTCGAGCGGCTCACGCAACCGGTCGAGCTCATCGCTTCCGTGGATGACAACGACAAGTCGCGGGAGATGCTCGAGCTGCTTGGCGACATCGTGGCGTTGTCGCCGCTGGTCACCTTGGACCCACGGCACGACGACACCCAGCTGATGCCTTCTTTTGCGTTGCGGCGTCCCGGTCAGGAGCCGCATATCCGGTTTGCCGGGTTGCCGATGGGGCACGAGTTCACCTCGTTGGTGCTCGCGTTGCTGCAGGCCGGGGGCCATCCGTCGAAGGCGGCGCCGACGGTGCTCGAACAGATCCGCGGTCTCGACGGTGAGTACACCTTCGAGACCTTCGTGTCGCTGAGCTGCCAGAGCTGCCCGGACGTGGTGCAGGCGTTGAATTTGATGGCCGTCGTCAATCCCAACATCCATCACACCATGATCGACGGCGCGCTGTTCCAGGACGAGGTGGAGAAGCGCCAGGTGATGGCGGTTCCGGCCGTGTTTCTGAATGGTCAGCCGTTCGGGCAAGGACGCATGGAACTCGAGGAAATCGTCGGCAAGCTCGACGCCGGTGGCGGCGCCCGGGATGCGGCCCGATTGAGCGCCAAGGCGCCTTACGACGTGCTGGTGGTTGGGGGCGGGCCGGCCGGCGCCGCTGCGGCGATCTACGCCGCCCGCAAGGGCATTCGTACGGGCATCGCGGCGGAGCGGCTGGGTGGACAGCTTCTCGACACCGTCGGCATCGAGAACTTCATCTCGGTGAAGGAGACGGAGGGCCACAAGCTGGCCACGGGCCTGGAGCAGCACATCACCACCTATGATGTCGACGTGATGAATCTGCAGCGTGCCGAGGCGTTGATCCCGGGCGAGACGATCGAAGTCAGGCTCACCAACGGCGCCTCGCTGAAGGCGAAGTCCGTGGTCATCGCCACCGGAGCCCGCTGGCGCGAGGTCAACGTGCCGGGCGAGCGTGAATATCGCAATCGCGGCGTGGCCTACTGTCCGCACTGTGACGGCCCCTTGTACAAGGGCAAGCGTGTCGCGGTGATCGGCGGCGGTAATTCAGGCATCGAAGCCGCAATCGACCTCGCGGGCCTCGTGAGTCACGTGACGGTGATCGAGTACGACGCCGTATTGCGCGCCGATGCCGTGCTGACCCGCAAGCTGCACAGCCTGCCGAACGTCAGCGTCATCACCAGCGCGCAGACCACCGAAATCACCGGCGACGGTCAAAAAGTCGTTGGCTTGAGCTACCAGGACCGGCAGAGCGGCGTGACCCACAGGGTGGACCTGGCGGGCGTGTTCGTGCAGATCGGTCTCGTGCCCAACACCGACTGGCTGAAAGGCACGGTGAAGCTGTCGCCACGCGGTGAGATCGAAGTGGATGCCCGGGGTCAGACGTCGGTACCCGGTGTGTTCGCGGCCGGCGATTGCACCATCGTGCCGTACAAGCAGATCGTCATCGCCATGGGGGAGGGGGCCAAGGCGTCTTTAAGTGCCTTCGATCACCTGATCCGGTCGCCGTTGTCGGCAGCAGCATGACCGTTTGATGCAGAGGTCGCCGCCGCTCCGGGCCGGGTCGTCGGCGTCTGCTGCAACCCGCCTTTCCTGCGGTGTCGTCGTGGTGAGCGTAATCGAACGCAAATTGCGGTTCTTGTTGCTGCGCGCCTACCGCAACTGGGATTTTCCAAAGGGACTGGTCGAATCCGGCGAAACGGCGATCGAGGCGGCCGTTCGTGAAGTGCGTGAGGAAACCACGCTGGACGACATCTCATTCGACTGGGGAATGGTGTTCATGGATACCGGCCCTTACAACAAGGGCAAGATTTCCCGTTATTACGTCGCCCGCAGCAAGGTTACGCACGTCAGTCTGCCCGTCAATCCCGAGTTGGGCGTGCCGGAGCATCACGAAGCGAAATGGGTGGACTACGAGACGGCGCTGACCATGGTGTCACCGCGTATCGAGCCGGTAGTGCGGTGGGCCTACGGGGTTGTCAATCATGGGGCCCTGCCTGAGCCTCAGGACGCTTCGCTAGTGCCGCCTCAGCGGCGATAGCGCATCAGCGATAGTAGGGGTAGGCGTAGGGATAGTAATAGGGGCGCACCACGACCACGGGTGCCGGCACGACCACACCGACACGCGGCCCGTAGTACCCGCGATGATACCCAGGGGGCGCTATCACGCATCCGGTCGCGGCAGTCAAGCTCAGGGCAAGCAGCAATTGAGAGATGATTTTCATGGGAGGCTCCGGTGTCCGTGTACCCATGTCAACGCGGGCGGCGCGTTGCCGATGACAACATGAACACTCCTTAAGCCAGCGGCCGTCCAAGCCGCGGTGGCGATTCCGGCGTACGAGGCCGCATGCCGTGTCAGGCCAGGGTGTGGAACACCTTTTGCACGTCGTCGTCCTGTTCCAATTTGTCTATGAGCGCCAACACCTCCCCGGCTTCGGTTTCGGGCAGCTGGGTCGGCATGGCGCAGATGTACTCGTGCTCGGCGGACAGCGGTGACAGACCACGCGCCTCGAGCGCCACCTGCAGCCTGCCGAAATCGTTGAAGAGGCAGCGGATCACCCATTGCGGTTCGCCCTTGTCGCCCGTGCTCTCCCCCATCTCCTCCAGCCCATGATCAATCAGGTCGAGTTCCAGCTCTTCCTGATCCTTGACGCTGGCCGGATCGAGTCGGAACACCCCCATCTTCTTGAACATGAAACTCACGCTGCCAGACGTGGCGAGATTCCCCGCCCCCTTGGTGAATATGTTGCGTACACTCGCGACCGTGCGGGTCGGGTTGTCGGTCGCGGTTTCCACGAGCAGTGCGACACCATGCGGTGCATAACCTTCGTACAGGATTTCCTGATAGTTGGCCGCTTCCTTGCCGGAGGCGCGGCGGATCGCCGCATCCGTTTTGTCCTTGGGCATGTTGACCGCACGGGCGTTCTGCAGCACGCGCCGTAGCACGGGATTGGCGGATGGATCGGGCCCCCCCGCATGCACGGCGATCGCGATGTCTTTGGCGACCCGCGTGAACTGTTTGGCCATCCGGTTCCACCGGGCGAACATGGCATGTTTTCTGACTTCGAATATGCGTCCCATGACGCGCATGGTAGCAATACCCCGACAAACCGCTAGACTTGCGGCATACACCCCAAGGCCTTCCCTATGAGTGCAGTTCCGGCGGACGAATCCGCGAGTCCCGTTACATTCCGCGACCTCGCGTTGTCCGATCCCGTGCTGCGCGCGCTGGCCGACGTGGGCTACGAGGCGCCATCTCCCATCCAGGCCGCCACCATCCCGGTGCTGTTGTCCGGCAAGGACATGCTCGGACAGGCTCAGACGGGCACGGGCAAGACCGCGGCGTTCGCACTGCCTGCATTGTCGCGCGTGGACCTCTCCAGGCACGAGCCGCAGGTCTTGGTGCTGGTGCCTACGCGCGAGCTGGCGCTGCAGGTTGCCGAGGCATTCCAACGCTATGCAGCCCACATCAAGGGTTTTCACGTGCTGCCGATCTACGGCGGTCAAAGTTATCAACCGCAGCTGAACGCCCTGCGCCGCGGCGTGCACGTGGTCGTGGGCACCCCGGGGCGGGTGATCGATCACATGAACCGTGGCACGTTGAAACTCAACGAGCTCTCCCTGCTGGTGCTCGACGAAGCCGATGAAATGCTGCAGATGGGATTCGTGGATGCCGTGGAGAGCATCCTCGAGCAGACCCCGCCGCAACGCCAGGTTGCGTTGTTTTCGGCCACCATGGCGGCGCCGATCCGCCGCATCGCCGCCAAGCATCTGCGTTCTCCCGTCGAAGTTACCATCAAGAGCAAGACCAGCACCGCGACCAACATCCGTCAGCGGTATTGGATGGTCAGCGGAATGCACAAGCTGGATGCGTTGACCCGGATACTCGAAGCCGAGACCTTCGATGGCATGCTGGTTTTCACACGCACCAAACAGTCGACGGTCGAACTCGCCGAGAAGCTCGAGGCACGCGGTTTCGCGGCTGCGCCCCTCAACGGCGACATCCCGCAGCAGCACCGCGAGCGTACGGTGGCACGTCTGAAATCCGGCCAGATCGACATTCTCGTCGCCACCGACGTGGCCGCCCGCGGACTCGACGTCGAACGCATCGGGCATGTGATCAATTACGACGTGCCCTATGACACCGAGTCCTACGTCCATCGCATCGGCCGCACGGGGCGTGCGGGCCGCAAGGGCGAGGCCATCCTGTTCATCGCGCCACGTGAGCGCAACATGCTGCGCGCCATCGAACGCGCCACCCGGCAGGTCATCGAACCGATGAATCTCCCCACGGTCGACGCGGTCAATGCGCTGCGTACGGCGAAGTTCAAGCAGCGGATACTGGAGTCCGTGGTCTCGGCCGAAGCCATTGCGCTCCGGCCCGTGCTCGAACAATTCGAATCGGAGAGCGGGGTGGCTTTGATCGATATTGCCGCAGCGCTCGCGAGCATGGCGCAGGGCACGGCACCGTTGCTGCTCGGCGGCCGGGCGGAGCGGCCG
>CAZZVN010000023.1:38325-52926 GCA_964657625.1 uncultured Steroidobacteraceae bacterium | reverse complement strand
TCCTCGAGTTTCTTGATGTGACCTTCTTTGCGCTGGCGGAAGGCGCGCTGAGGGAGGGAGAGCAGTTAGCGGGCAGGAGAGGGAAGATAGGGGCATATGACTGGGGAGGAGGTCACGGAGAAAGGAATGGGGTGGGCAAGCCGTACCTGCGCTGCGCGATTCTGGGCCGCGCGCTTCGAGGTTGACAGCTCGCGCTTGTTGCTGCCCTTCCGGTCCTCGTCCTCGTTGCCCGTGCCGGGGCTTTCGGTGGGCATGTGCGCGAGATGCCCGCCCGTGCGGGGCGGCGGTGGACCGGCGATAGCAGGATCGATGTTGCCGTGCTGGGCGTTGCCACGACTAACCTGGAGGAGAGGGTTAGACGGTTCCGAGGGACGCAGGAAGCAGTATACTTGGGTGAGCTGGTCGAGCAGAGCTGGAGGGGGGGCAGGTTAGCAACATGGTTCCTATGCGAGAGCAAACGAGTGCGAGATGGAGACATGAATTTTATGCACTACGCCGGAGGAACGGGGCGAGCTCACCTTTCTCATCGCCTCCGCTGCCCGCAGGACCCTATTCCGACAACCGTATGTAAGCACATGCTCGAATCAGGGCTTGTCATGTTGGTATCGCTGGGCAGGGATGGCCGTCCATCGGCGCCGGCGCCGGCGCCAGTGGAGGCTGGCAACGGCGCGGCGGGCATTGCGTCCGCCGCGCCTCCCGGGGCGCTCGATCTGGTGGTGCTCGGTGCGGGTCCCGGCGGTTACACGGCCGCGTTCCGCGCCGCGGATCTCGGGCTCAAGGTCACGCTGATCGAGCGCTGGCCCATGTTGGGCGGAGTGTGTTTGAACGTGGGCTGCATCCCCTCGAAGGCGCTGTTGCATGCCGCCAAGGTCATCGAGGATGCGCACGACATGGCCGCCAACGGCCTTTCGTTCGGGACGCCGCAGATCGATTACGACAAACTGCGGGCCTGGAAAAGCAAGGTCGTGGCAAAGCTGGTGAACGGGCTCGGCAGCCTCGCCCGTCAACGCAAGGTGGACGTCGTGCACGGCGATGCCCGCTTCCTGGGACCCCATGCGCTGGAAGTGCGAACTGCCGACGGCGTGCGTCGCTTGGATTTCAAACAGTGCATCATCGCCGCCGGCTCCGAATCGGTGCGGCTGCCGGGATATCCCGACGATCCGCGGATCATCGATTCCACCGGTGCGCTGGAACTGCCCGCGGACTGCAGGCGCTTGTTGGTGGTGGGCGGCGGCATCATCGGTCTGGAAATGGCCTGCGTTTACGACGCGCTCGGCGCGAAGGTGAGTGTGGTCGAACTGAGCGACGGGTTGATGCCGGGCGCCGATCGCGATCTGGTACGACCGCTGCAGAAGCGCATCGAGAAGCGCTACGAGCGGATCATGCTCAAGACCAAGGTGTCGAAGCTCGAACCCACGGCAGGCGGGCTGCTCGCGACTTTCGAGGGACCGAATGCGCCGGCCCCCGGCGAATTCGACCGGGTCCTGGTGGCCGTGGGGCGCAGCGCGAACGGCCATGCCATCGACGCCGCCCGGGCGGGGGTGACGGTCGACAAACGGGGCATCATCGGGGTCGACAAGCAGCAGCGAACCAACATCCCCCATATCTTCGCGATCGGCGACATCGCCGGCGCACCCATGCTGGCGCACAAGGCCACGCACGAAGCCAAGGTGGCGGCCGAAACGGCCGCGGGGCACAAGTCCGCATTCGACGCCCGGGCCATCCCCTCCGTGGCCTACACCGATCCGGAGATAGCCTGGGTGGGGGTGAGCGAAACCGAGGCCAAGGCCCGTGGCATCGACTATGGCAAAGGCATGTTTCCCTGGGCCGCGAGCGGACGCTCGCTGGCCATCAATCGCGACGAAGGATTCACGAAGATACTGTTCGATCCGGCGACCAAACGTGTCATCGGCGGCGGGATCGTCGGCACGAACGCGGGCGAGTTGATCGCGGAGGTCGGGCTGGCCATCGAAATGGGTGCCGATGCCACCGATCTCGGGCTGACCATTCATGCGCATCCCACGCTGTCGGAAACGGTGGGCTTTTCCGCCGAGGCCTTCGAAGGAACGTTGACGGATCTGTACCTCCCCAAGCGTTAGCCGCCGTCGCGAGACCTACACGATGTCCATGCTGCAGGTCTATGGCCGGGTGGTCACGCTGCTGGCGCCCGAGAAGGGTCTCGCCATCATGCTGGTGATCGCCAATCTGGTGCTGGCCTGCATCATGCTCGCCGAGCCGTGGCTGTTTGGTCACGTCATCGACTCGCTGGTGGCCCAGTCCCGCGCGGATGCCTGGTTCTACATCGGTTCCTGGGCGGGGTTCGGACTATGCGGGATCGCCGCCGGCGTGGCCGTCTCGCTGCAGGCCGACCGGCTGGCGCATCGCCGGCGGCTCGCGGTGCTCGCACAGTTTTTCGAACATGCCGTGGCCCTGCCGCTGGCCTTCCACGGCGAGCATCACACGGGCCGCTTGCTGCGGGTCATGCATGCCGGCGGCTCGAGCCTGTTCGCGCTATGGCTGGGCTTTTTGCGCGAACACCTGGTCACGCTGTTGTCGATTCTGGTCATGCTTCCCCTGGCGCTGTCCATCAACTGGAAACTGGCGCTGCTCATGACCACCTTGATGGTGAGCTTCGCGGTCTTCAACGCCATCGCCTTGCGACGCACCGACGACGCCCAGCTCAGGGTGGAGCGCCTGCATCAGGAAATCGCTGAGCGAACCAGCGATGTGCTGACCAATGCCCTCGTGGTGCAAAGTTTCACGCGTCAGACCGACGAGGTCGCGGACATTCGGGAACGCACCAAACAGGTGTTGGCCGCCCAATACCCCGTGCTGAGGGGGTGGGCGTGGCTGTCGGTGGCCACCCGTGCCGCCAGCACTCTCACCATAGTCGCGCTCTTCCTGCTCGGCGCCTCGCTGAACGGCAAAGGTGAAGTGACCGTCGGCTCCATCGTCACGTTCTCAGGATTCGCCATGACCCTGATCGGTCGGCTGGAGCAGTTTGCCGGTTTCATTTCCACCATGTTTTTCCAGGCCGCGTCGTTGAAGGATTTTTTTGCCGTGCTCGACACGCCTTCGGCGCTCAAGGAGGCCCCCAACACGCCCGAACTGCCCCGTGTCGTCGGCGATGTGGTGTTCGAAAACGTCTCGTTCGGCTACAGCGAGGCGCATCCCGCGCTGCACGACCTGAGTTTTCACGCCGCGGCCGGCTCGACGGTGGCGCTGGTCGGGCCCACCGGTGCCGGCAAGACCACGGCGTTGAGCCTGCTGTATCGGGCCTATGATCCGAGCGTCGGGCGCATCACCGTCGACGGCATCGACATCAAGACGGTGTCGCTCAACTCGCTGCGCGACAACATCGCCGTGGTGTTTCAAGATCCGGGGCTGCTGTACCGGTCCATCGCGGACAACATTCGGCTGGGCAATCCGGCCGCCACGCAGGAGCAGATCGAAAACACCGCGCGTGCCGCCGAGGCCCACGATTTCATCGTGGTGAAGCCCGATGGTTATGCCACGCTCGTGGCCGAACGCGGCCGGTCACTCTCGGGCGGGGAACGGCAGCGCCTGGCGATCGCACGTGCCATGCTGAAAAACGCGCCCATTCAGATACTCGATGAGGCCACCAGCGCGCTCGACAACGCCACCGAGGCGCGCATCCAACGGGCGCTCAAGACGTTGACCCGGGGCCGTACCACCTTCGTGATCGCGCACCGGCTCACCACGGTGCGCGAGGCGGAGCAGATCCTGGTGATGAAGGAGGGCCGGCTCGTGGAGCGGGGAACCTACGAGGAACTCGTGGCTCTAGGCGGTCTGTTCGCCGAATTGAACGCTCAGGGCACGTTCGTCGCCGACGACGAGACCGGAGCTCCGGACGCCGACGGAATCGCCGCGATGAGCGGCTGGAAGACCCCTCACGGCGCCGCGACGCAATCCTTTACGTAAGCATTCCGATCGGCGCCGACCAGCTTGCGCGCCTTGGCTTCTTTGAGGCAGGCGGTGCGCTTCGCATGCTTCACTGCGTCGCCGCGCTCTGCATCCGCGCCGGGCGGCCTGCCGGGCTGTGCCTGCGGTTCGGGGGCCGGCGCGTTCGGGCGCCCCGCAGATATCGGCGCGATACCGAGTCCTAGGGGCACCAGGCATATGCCGATGGCGGTGGCCCGAGTTGAAAAACGCATGGGGACTTCCTTGCACGGGCGCAGTCGCGTGAGTCGCCAGCCAGGATAGCGTCTCGCGTAGAAATTACCGATGACGCGGCGATGAAGCTTGCTTAACCTTCAGACGGTCGCGTCAGGGGCGCATCAAACGCCCGCGCGCCAGCGCCAGATACCGCGCCTCGTCTGGCGGCCGTCCGGAGGATTGTGCCTCCCAGAGGGCTGCGGCGAGCGCCTCCATGAGGACGTGCTCGGCGGCGTGCCCGGCGCCGAGGCGTGCCTGCAGGCGGCCGTGCAATTCCCGTACACCCGGCGGCCGGTCGATGGCCAGCTGTTCGCGAACGGCCATGTGCAGACCCATGTGCAAAAAAGGATTTTCCGCGGCCAGCGTGGGGTCGTGCTGCGTGTCCTGCGCCGACTCGACGCTGCGCACCGCGGACTGATACTCGGGGTGCAGGCCGATGACGTCGGCCAGCATGGCTTCGAGGGGGGAGAGCGGCGTGCCGGCAAGTTGTTTCTGCCAGGCTTCGCCATACGTCCGGCGCAACTGGTCGCGTGAATGGGACTCGAACATTCATGTCTCCACTGCCGCTGTCTTGCGGCGGTATTCGCAGAGGTTCTGGATGCAGCAGGCCGGACACAGAGGGACGCGGGCCTTGCACACGTAACGCCCGTGCAGGATCAACCAATGGTGGGCATCCTGCAGAAATTCACCGGCGATCAGTTTTACGAGTTTATCCTCGACCGCCCGCACCGTCTTGCCGGGAGCAAGACCGGTCCGGTTGGCCACGCGAAAAATGTGGGTGTCGACCGCAACCGTCGCTGCGCCGAACGCGGTGTTCATCACGACGTTCGCGGTTTTTCGACCGACGCCGGGCAGACTCTCCAGCGCCTCGCGCGTGGTGGGCACGTCGCCGCCGTGGGTGCCGACGAGCGCGGCGCAGGTCGCGATGATGTTCCTGGCCTTGGTGTTGTAGAGGCCGATGGACCTGATGAACGAGGTGACGCCCTCGACCCCGAGTGCGAGCACGGCTGCCGGGGTGTTGCCGGCTCGGAACAGGGCCGGCGTCGCCTTGTTGACGCTCTTGTCGGTGGCCTGCGCGGAGAGCATGACGGCGATCAAGAGCTCGAACGTGGAGGCGTACTGCAATTCGGTGCGGGGGACCGGATTCTCCTGCCTCAAACGCTCGAAGATGGCGCGCCGCTTGGCGGGATTCACGGGTGTTGCGCATCCGGCGGCGGCATCCGGACGGTGGCCTTCAGAGAGTCGACCTCGCGTTGGCGTTCCGCGGCGCGCCGGGCCGCGCGGGCAACGTGCGCATCGTAGCGGCTGCGGTTCAGCGCGGCGGGCCTGCGTGCCGCGGCAGAATCCGGCGGCGCCGGATGCATTTCGATGCAGTCGACGGGGCAGGGCGCGACGCATAGTTCGCAGCCCGTGCAGCGCTCGATCAACACGGTGTGCAGAAATTTGGCGGCGCCTACGATGGCGTCCACGGGGCAGGGCGGCAGGCAGCGGGCGCAGCCGATGCAGCGGGTCTCGTCGATGTAGGCAACGCGGGGTGGCGCCTCGACGCCGTTGGCGGGGTTCAACGGACGGATGGGCCGCTCCAGCAGGGCGCCGAGTGCTTCGATCGTGGTCGCGCCGCCGGGCGGACATTGGTTGATGTCCGCATCGCCGTGGGCGATGGCGGCGGCGTAGGGACGGCAGCCCGGATGGCCGCAACGCGTGCACTGCGTCTGGGGCAGCAGCGCGTCGATTCGCGCGACCAGCTCCCCTGCGACGTCGCCGGTGGTCACTTGATGCGCATGCCGGGGGCGGCGCCGGCGTCCGGCGAGAGCACGAACAGCTCCTTGCCACCCGGGCCCGCCGCCAATGCCATACCTTCCGAGATACCGAAGCGCATCTTGCGCGGCTCGAGATTCGCGACCACGACGATCAGGCGTCCCACCAACGTCGCCGGGTCATACGCTGAACGGATGCCCGCGAAAATTTCGCGCTGACCGAGTTCCCCCACGTCGAGCGTCAGCTGTAGGAGCTTGTCGGAGCCGCTGATGAGCTGCGCATTCAGCACCTTCGCCACCCGCAGATCGATGCGCAGGAAATCATCGATGGAAATCAAATTACCTTCGACCGCCGCCGCCGCGGCGAGCGTCGCGGTATCGGAGGGGCCGGCCGGATGGGGCGGGCGTCTGGGCGCCGCAGCCCTGCCGGCCGTCGTTTCCACGGACGTCGCCGGCGTGCCGGCATCAACCGCCTCGACGAGTTGCGCGACCGCGAGCGGGTCCAACCGTGTGGCGAGCGGCTGATAAGGCAGCACGGCCGTACCGAGCAGGGGCGTGGCGGCCGACTGCCAGTTCCAGGGAGCCTCCTGGAAGAAGGCCTGTACCTTGACCGCCATCTGCGGCAGCACCGGGGTGAGATAGATCATCAGCACCCGGAATAGGTTCAAGCCCTGGGTGCAGACGCCCTGCACCTCGGCGCCGGCGTCCGGCTGTTTTACGAGCAGCCAGGGTTTGCGTTGATCGATGTATTGGTTGGCGCGATCGGCCAGTCCCATGATCTCCCGCACCGCGGCGGCGGTGTCGCATCCTTCGTAGGCGCCGGCAATACTCTGCGCGGCCGCGGCGAACTCCGCGAACAATGCGGGCTCAGGCAGCACGGATGCCAGCATGCCGTCGCTGCTGCGGGCGATGAATCCCGCGCAGCGACTGGCGATGTTGACCAGCTTGCCGACGACGTCGGCGTTCAGGCGGGTCGCGAACTCCGTCAGATTCAGATCCAGATCGTCGATGCCGCTGCCGAGTTTCGCCGCGAAATAATAACGCAGGTATTCGGGCGGGAAGCGCTCCAGATAGCGTCGCACGTTGATGAAGGTACCGCGCGACTTCGACATCTTCCGGCCGTTGATGGTGACGAAGCCGTGCGCATGCACCGCCGTCGGCCGGCGCATGCCTGCGGCTTCCAACACCGCGGGCCAGAACAGGGCGTGGAAGTACAGAATGTCCTTACCGATGAAATGATGCAGTTCCGTGCTGGTGTCAGGCTTGAAAAAATCGTCGAATTGCACCCCATTGCGCGCGCACAACTGAGCGAAGCTCGCCAGATAGCCGATCGGCGCGTCGAACCACACGTAGAAATATTTTCCGGGTGCGTCGGGAATCTCGAAGCCGAAATACGGCGCGTCCCGCGAGATGTCCCAGTCCTGCAAGCCTTGCGCAAACCATTCCTCGAGTTTGTGCGCGACGCTCTCCTGCACCGCGCCGCTCTTCACCCATGCCGCGAGTTCGCTCTCGAAGGCGCTCAGGCGGAAAAAATAATGCTCGGACTCGCGCCACACGGGTGTCGTTCCGCTCACCTCGGACACGGGATCCTTGAGATCGGCGGGCGTGTAGGTGGCGCCGCAGTTCTCGCAGGAGTCGCCGTTCTGGTCCGCCGTACCGCAGCGGGGACAGCTGCCCCTGACGTAACGGTCGGGCAGAAACATTTTCGCGCTGTCGTCGTACGCCTGTCGCACCACACGTTTGTCGATGAAATACGAGCCGCGCAGCGTTTCATACATGCGCTCGCACAGCAGCCGCGTGTCGGGCGAATGCGTCGACCCGTAGTTGTCGAAATCGATCAGCATGTCGGCGAGGTCGCGCCGGTGCTCGGCGTTGACCCGTTCGATCAACGCTTCCGGCGTGATGCCCTCGGCCTGAGCCTTGAGCATGATGGGAGTGCCGTGGGTGTCGTCCGCACACACGTAATAGCACTCGTGACCGCGCAACTTCTGGAAGCGCACCCAGACGTCGGTTTGCACGGCTTCGAGCACGTAGCCCAGATGGATGGGGCCGTTTGCATAGGGAAGGGCGCTGGTGACTAAAATTCGGCGTGGTACGGTCATGCCAAATTATGCCACGGCGTGCCAGGCGGTGGGTTGCACCGCGACGGGCGCGACGCGACGGGTGCGGGGCAATGGACACGCCGCAATGGGCACGCCGTGGTGGGAGCAGCCCCGCTCAGGCCTGCTCGCGGACCTGTTCGAACCGGCTCTTGTTGATGGCTTTCTTGAAGGCCTCCCTGCCGCTGATCTCGCGCGCGTCCAGCAGGCTTTGAATGGCGGTATCCATGAGCTTCATGCCGGTCGCACCGCCGCTCTGCATGGCATTTTCCAGCTGATCCATCTTGCCCTGGCGGATGAGATTGGCCACGGCCGGCGTGTTGATGAGAATTTCGAGTGCGGCGACACGGCCGTTTTTGTCCGCCTTTGGAATGAGCTGTTGAGAGACCACTCCGCGCAGGCTGGTGGAGAGCATGGTGCGCACGTGCGGCTGTTTGTCGGCGGGAAACGCATTCACCAGCCGGTCGACCGTGGCTGCTGCGCCGTTGGTGTGCAGCGTTCCCATGACGAGGATGCCCATCTCTGCGGCCGTCACGGCGATGCTCATGGTCTCCAGGTCGCGCAGCTCCCCCACCAGGATCACGTCCGGATCTTCGCGCAACGCCGACATCAGCGCGGAGGAGAACGAGGCGGCATGCACGCCGATCTCGCGCTGGCTGATCAGGCACTGCTTGCGGGTGTGCACGAATTCGATGGGGTCCTCGATGGTGAGGATATGGCCCTTCTCGCGGGAATTGATGTCGTCGATCATGGCGGCGAGGGTGGTCGATTTGCCGGAACCGGTCTTGCCCGTGACGAGAATGAGGCCGTTGTTGATCCTGCACAGGTTCATCACGGCTTCTGGCAGTTTCAATTCCTGCGCCGTGCGCGCCTTCGAGGGAATGGCCCGAAACACCGCCCCCATGCCGTTCAGCTGCCGCAGCACGTTGACGCGAAAGCGGGCGACCCCCGGGATGCTGTATGCGAAGTCGGTGCCATCCTTCGCCTCGAAGCGTTCCACCGACAGCTTCGGCATGATTTCATACAGCGTGGTCTTGACCCGCTCCGCCGTCAACGGCTCCGAGGACAGCGGCTTGAGCTCGCCGTATTGGCGGATGCGCGCGGGATCACCCGCGAGAAAATGCAGGTCCGAGCCGTTCTTCTCCAGTACCTGGTTCAGATAATGGTCGATGGCGGCCATGGTGCTCAGTGCGCGACCGGCTCAGGCATGCCGGACAGGTCGGTGACGAAGCGCTGGAACTGGCGCTTGTCGGACGCATACGTGTAGGCCTGGTCGGGATCGATCAGCTTGGCGTTGATCGCCGTCATCAGGGCCTGGTCGAGCAGTTGCATGCCGTGCTCCCTGCCCATCTGCAGCTGGCTCGGGATCTGATGCGTCTGATCCGTCATGATGAGCTTGCCGATCGCCTTGGTGACCACCATCACCTCGCAGATCGCGCGCCGCGCACGCTGATCGGGGCTCTTCACCAGGATCTGCGTGATGACGGCGATGAGGCTCGCTGCCAGGAAGCTCTTGGTCTGCTCGCGCTGATCGGTGGGCAATGCATCGATGATGCGGTCCAGCGTCTTGGTGGCGCTGGTGGTGTGCAACGTACCCAGCACGAGATGGCCGGTCTCCGCCGCCGTCATGGCCATGGAGATGGTTTCGGCATCGCGCATTTCGCCGACCAGGATCACGTCCGGATCCTCACGCATGGCCGCACGGACCCCTTCGGCAAAAGAGGGCAGGTGGGTGCCCAGCTCGCGTTGAATCACCTGGCTGGACTTGCTGCGGTGGACGAACTCTATGGGATCTTCGAGGCTGATGATGTTGAGCGAGCGTGTGGCGTTCAAATAGTCGATCATCGAGGCCAGCGTCGTCGATTTGCCCGTCCCGGTGGCCCCGGTGACCAGAATCATCCCCTGGTGGTGATCGCAGAGCTTGCGCACGATGGGCGGCAGTCCGAGCTGGTCCATGCTCGGCATCGAGGTGGGAATGGCGCGAAACGCCGCGCCCAACCCGGTTTCCTTGCGAAACACGTTCACACGGAAGCGGCCGCCTTCGCCGGACACGTAGGAGAAGTCGAGGTCATGGCCCTCGCGCAGCACCCTGGTCTGCGACTGGGTCAAGACCTCGACGATGTAGCTTTCGAGCTCCGGCCCGGCGAGATCGCGGAATTTGATGGGCAGCAGATCGCCGTGCATGCGCATCATCGGCGGCACACCCACCGCCAGATGCAGGTCCGAACAGCCTTGCGCAACGGCGAGCTTCAAAAATGCGTCTATCCTTGCCATGTCGCTACGGTACCCGTAAGGGTTTGGATTATCGAGTTTTTGTGCACTGCAGCGGCTGTAACCGTGAGCTGTGTCTAGGTTGTGAGGACAGCCTTTGCCGGCGGCGGACGGGCCGCGGGCGCCCGGCCGGCGTCAGAGAAACTTCTCCAGCGACAACCGCAGTTCGTCCATGCTCTGCGCGCGTTTGGATTTGTCCAGTGACATGCACTTGAGAATCAGTGCATTGAGGTCGGGCGGCAGTTCCTTGTTGATGTCGATGGGCGGTCGGGCCTTGCCCTGCACGTGCTGGTACATGACGGACATGTGGTCGCCCCGCGAATACGGTGGTATGCCCGTCAGCAGTTCGTACAGGATGACGCCGAGACTGTAGATGTCGGCGCGTTCGTCGACCTTTTTGCCCAGGATCTGCTCGGGGGCCATGTACTTGGGCGAGCCGATCACATATCCCGTCTTGGTGAGCTGCGTATCCCCCTGGCTCTGCGCGGCGGCCACGCCGAAATCGACGATCTTCAACAGGCTGTCGTTGTCGATCAGCACGTTTGCCGGCTTGAGGTCGCGATGCACGATGCCGGCCTGGTGCGCGACCGCCATGCCGGTCGCGATGTCGATGCCGAACTTCACGGCACGCTTCAGGGCCACCGGTTTCTCGTTGATGATTTCGCCGCCCAGGGTGTGGGAGGGGAAATATTCCATCGAGATCGCATAGTTGCCCTGGATGTACAGGAAGTCGTAGATGCGGATGACGTTCTTGTGGGTGATCTTGCGGCTGTAGCGCAGTTCGTGCACGAAACGCTTCATCATCTCCTCATCGGAGGCCACGTTCGGGTTCAAGAACTTGAGGATGAGCCGTTCTTCGACCACGGTGTCTTCCATGAGCAGCACCGTGCCGAACGCGCCCTTGCCGATTTTCTGGATGTACTTGTAGCGCCCTTCGATCACCTCGCCGGGCTGCAGCGTTGCGATGTCGAGCGGGGCAACAGTCTGTTTCTCAGCCTCCTTGACCACTTTCTCGAGCTGTTCGTTGTCGATCAGCAGTGTTTTGCCGGGTTCCTGCAATTGTACGGCGCGTTGGTTGGCGGCGAGCTGCGTCCGGGAGAACCGGTTGTCGAGTTCCTGCACCGCACGGGCCACGGCCTGGCTCACGGTCACATCATTGGAGGACAATCCCTGCAGCCGCATGCGGATGGTGTCGGCGCGGCTTTCGTCGGCGAGCTTCGCGAGCGCCGTCACCGTTTCCAACTTGATGTCGTTTTCCGGGCGCTGCAGCAGCGGCAGCAGATGTTCGATACTGTTCTGGTCGCTGACCTTGCCTATGGCACGGATCACCACGGGCAGAGATTTCGCGGCGGTGGTCTTCAGCATCTCGTGGAAGCGGGGCACGGCCTTGGCATTGCCGATCTCCGCCAAGGCATCTACGGCGCGCTCGCTCACCCACCAGTCGCCGTCCCGGGTGGCATCGATCAGCTGGGCGATCGCGCGTTCGTCCTTGGTTTGATTGAGGATTTCGATGGCGGCGCGACGGATGTCCTGATTGTCGTCCTTGACCAGGGCGAGCACCGCGTCCACCACCCGCGGGCCGCCGATCTTGCCGAGGGCGTCGGCCGCCCGCGTGCGCACCCACCAGTCGCTGTCGGCGATGACCTCGAGCAGGTATTTGACGGACTTCGAGGTGCCGACGGCATTCAGCACCTCGACCGCCGCGCGTCGCGCGTACTCGTTTTCGTCCTTGAGCACTTCGACCAGGTATTTGACGGTGTCAGGGTGTTTCGCGTGCACGACCACGTCCACGGCCTTGTTCTGCACCTCGATCTCGGGATCGCGCAGCATGCTGCACAACAGTGCAATGTCGAGCTCGCCCTGCATGCGGGAGAGTGCGGCCAGCGCCGCTGACCGGATGAACTTGCTGTTGTCCTTGAGCTGGCGCTGGATGGCCTGGTGCACGGCCGGCGTGTTGAAACGCGCCAGCACATTGATGATGTGCAGGCGCGCCACCGGGTCCTTGCCCTCGATCCGCGCGAGCAGATCACCCACCGAGGACTCGTCCGCGATGTCGGCAATGATCTTGAACAGGCCCGAGCGTTCGCTCGGCTCCTGGGCGTAGGCGCAGTTGAGCAGGTCACGCACGTTGAAGCGTGACTTTTGCGCGGCGATCACCTCGAGGAGCACCTGTTTCGGCATCCCCGGCTTGCCCAAGGCCTCGAGCAGCGCGGAGGCCGGGTAGTTGCGGCTGGACGACAAGGCCCAGGCAATGCCGGAGATGGCCCGGCTGCTGGCATCGCCCATGGCGTTGAACACGCTCGGCAGGGATTTCGTGTCGATCAGCTTGGAAAGCGTGTCGACGAAGGCCAGCGTCTCGTTCTTCTCCGCCGTGGTCAGCGCCGCAACCAACGGGTCGATGGCACGCGGACCCAGGGCGACCAGTTTGCCCAAGGCCTTCTGTGCCGGCGGGCCGGCCGGATTGCCGCTGGATCTGACCTCGGCTATGAGCCGGTCGGCACGATAGTTGGCAAATAAACTCATTCGGTGCCTTCAAGTCCACGCTGCGGGGAGGGGCTCATTCTCACCTTAAGTTCAACGCCGGCCGTGGATTCGCTTCTCAGTTATGAATTATGGCATACCGCACGGCGGTGCCCGCGTGCGCTAGAATGCCTGCGCACCATGAACGAACCCACCGCGGCGGCCGGCGCAATTCGCGCAAGATTGAGCACTTACACCGATCCTTATCTGGGCCAGACCCTGGAACAGGCGAACGCGGTCAGGGATGTGTGCGTCACGACCGGCCAGGTCCGGGTCGAACTCAAGTTCGGGTTTCCCGTGGGTGGCTATGAGCCGGAACTCAAGGCCGACCTGCAGCGTCACCTGTCCGACGAACTGCGCGGTGCCCGGCTCGAACTGGTTCTCATGGCGGACATCACCGCGCATGCCGTCCAAAAGACCCTCAAACCGCTGATGAACGTGAAAAATGTGATCGCCGTCGCGTCGGGCAAGGGAGGGGTGGGCAAATCCACGACCGCCGCGAACCTGGCGCTGGCCTGGGCCGCCCAGGGCGCCCGCGTCGGGCTGCTCGATGCGGATATCTACGGACCCAGCCAGCCGCTGATGATGGGCCTCGCCGGCCAAAAGCCTGCGACGCGGGATGACAAATACCTCGTCCCCCTGCGCGCGCACGGCGTCGAAGTCATGTCCATCGGCTTCATGGTCGACGCGGAGGAGCCCATGATCTGGCGCGGACCCATGGTCACCCAGGCGCTCACGCAGCTGTTGGGTGAGACTGCGTGGGGCGACCTGGACTATCTGGTGGTGGACATGCCGCCGGGAACGGGCGACATCCAGCTTACGCTCGCGCAGCGCGTGCCGGTGAGCGGTGCCATGATCGTCACCACCCCCCAGGACATCGCATTGCTCGATGCGCGCAAGGGGCTCAAGATGTTCCAGAAGGTCGAGGTGCGCGTGCTCGGCATCGTGGAGAACATGAGCGTGCACATCTGCCGGGAATGCGGTCATACGGAACATGTATTCGGCAGCGGCGGCGGGGCCCGCATGGCGGCGCAGTACGGCGTCAAACTGCTCGGCGAGCTGCCGCTCGACGTGAAGATTCGCGAGGACGCGGACGGCGGCGCGCCGACGGTGGTGAGCGAGCCGGCGAGCCCGCGGGCACGCGCCTATTTTCAGATGGCGCGCCGGACGGCGGCGCAGCTCGCCCTCCTCAGCAAGGATTACAGCCGGATGTTTCCGAAGATCACGGTCGAAGCGACGTAATGAGCATCAAGAGCGACCGCTGGATCAGACGTATGGCCGGCGCGCAGGCGATGATCGAGCCGTTTTCGCCGACCCAGGTGCGGGTCGCCGACGGCCACAAGATCGTCTCGTACGGCACCTCGAGCTACGGTTACGACGTGCGCTGCGCGGACGAGTTCAAGATCTTCACCAACATCAATTCCACCATCGTCGACCCGAAGAACTTCGACGAGAAGTCGTTCGTCGATTTCAAGGGTCCGGTGTGCATCATTCCGCCCAATTCCTTCGCCCTGGCGAGCACGGTGGAATTTTTCCGCATTCCGCGCAGCGTGCTGACCGTGTGTCTCGGCAAATCGACCTACGCGAGGTGCGGCATCATCGTCAACGTGACGCCGCTGGAGCCGGAGTGGGAGGGGCATGTCACCCTCGAATTTTCGAATACCACGCCGCTGCCGGCGAAGATCTACGCCAACGAGGGCGTGGCGCAGATGCTGTTCTTCGAGTCCGACGAAGTCTGCGAGACTTCCTACCGCGATCGCGGCGGAAAATATCAGGGT
>CAZZVN010000023.1:0-38315 GCA_964657625.1 uncultured Steroidobacteraceae bacterium | reverse complement strand
TAGGCGCCGCCGAAGACCCAGGTGCCGCTCGAACCGGGTCAGCGTTTCAGTGTCTTGATGCGCATGGCGAATTCAAGCGTGCCGCCACGCGTGCGTTCCGCCTGCACCGGCACGTAGCCGAGTGCGGGGGCGAACCACATTCGCAGCACCCGGTCGTTGCCCCGGCGCTGACTGGCGACCACGACCGTGTCCTGCCAGCCGAGCGCGGTGCGGATGCGTTCGGTGCCCTCCTCGGAGTACGCAAATTCCTTTGCCGCCGTGTGGTCGATGATGCGGAACGACGGTGGCAGCCGGCCGTTCTTGAGATCGAGCATGACTTCGACCTGGATGGACATGATGTCCTGGGTGGCGGTGTCGAGTTCCAGATCGACGGGTTTCGTTTCGGCGACGCCCCGCGCGTGCAGAGCATCCCAGTCGAAGTCCAGGACCACGGTGGAGGTGCCGTCGCCCGCGCGATACTGGAGCGGCCGTACATGCCCGTTCTCGATGGCGAGCCAGCTCTTCTGCACCACATCGTTGGCGTACATCAGGCGAAACACTCCGCGGGCCGTCATGGTCCAGGTGTATACGTACCGCCCGGGCTCGCCGTCGAGCTTGAGCTCGAGGTCGCTGGTGCCGACATTGATGTTGCGCCAGTCGGCCGTGTAGTGCGCGAAGAACGGGGCGAGCGACACCGCGCCGGTTTGCGACGTCGTGTCGGTCTGCACCGCCGCGCCGAGCGGCATGCACTGCAACGCGAGCGACGCGCACACGGCGCCCGCACCGCGTGCGCGCAGCGCGTGGCTCATGCCGCTGTCCCGCCGTGGGGGCCGACATACGGTACCGGCTCGCGAAGCTCCGCGCCGTCGAGCCATGCGCGACCATCGCGGCATTGCAACCGGCCCTCGCAGAACCAGCGCACGGCCTGCGGATAGATCGCGTGCTCCGCGGCAAGCACCCGTTTGGCGAGCGTGTGTTCGTCGTCGGTGGGATGCACTGCGACACGGGCCTGAATCACCGGCGCCCCGGCATCGAGTTCCGCACTGACGAAATGCACCGTGGCCCCGTGCTCCCGGTCACCGGCCTCGAGGACGCGCCGGTGCGTGTCCAGACCTGGATATTTCGGCAGCAGCGAGGGATGGATGTTCAGGATCCGCCCCGGGTAGCGCGCGACGAATTCCGGCGACAGTATGCGCATGAAGCCGGCAAGCACGATGAGCGCCGGGGCCGATTCATCGATGGCCGCGGCGAGTCGCCGGTCGTACGCGGCGCGACGGCCGGTCGGCTCCACAGGATCGCCCGGCGTCCCGGTGATCGGCGTCTCGGCGACCAGGATCCGGCTGCTGATCCCCGCCTCGCGCGCGATGGTCAAACCTGCGGCGTCCGCCCGGTTCGACAGCACCTCGGCCACCCGGTAGGGGCCCGGTGGCGCGGTGTGCGCGACGAGCGCGCGCAGATTGCTGCCGCGTCCGGAAATGAGCACGACGATGGGCTGCGGGGCGGACTGCATCGCCCGTGCCGGCGGGTCGCCTCTCAAGCGATGATCACGCCGCGTGCGCCGGTTTGTACGCCGCCTATAATTAACGCCTCCTGGCCCGCGTCACGCAGGATGGCCAGCGTTCGATCCACGTCCGCGGTGGCCACGTGCACCGTCATGCCGATCCCGCAGTTGAATACGCGGTGCATCTCGGCATCCGCCACGTTGCCCTGCCTCTGCAGCCACTCGAACACGGGGTCACGGGGCCACGCACGCCGCTCCAGCAGCACTTCCAGACCGTCCGGGACCACGCGTGGAATGTTGTCGAGCAATCCGCCGCCCGTGATGTGCGCCAGGCCGTGTACCTCGACTTCGCGCAGCAGTGCCAGCAGGGGCTTGACGTAGATGCAGGTGGGCGCCATGAGCCGCTCTATCAACGTCCTGCCGTCGAGCAGCATGTCGTGGCCGGCCCGCGTATCGCCGAGTATCTTGCGAATCAGCGAAAAGCCGTTCGAGTGAGGCCCGGAGGAGGGCAGCCCCAGCACGACGTCGCCGGCCGTCGTACGCGACCCGTCGATCAGGGCGTCCTTCTCCACGATGCCGACACAGAACCCGGCAAGGTCGTAGTCCTCGCCGTGATACATGCCGGGCATTTCCGCCGTTTCGCCGCCGACCAGTGCACAACCGGCCTGAATGCAGCCCTCGACGATGCCGGCGATCACGCGTGCACCGATGTCCACGACCAGCCTGCCGGAGGCGTAGTAATCCAAAAAGTACAACGGCTCGGCGCCCTGCACGACGACGTCGTTCGCACACATCGCCACGAGATCGATGCCGACTCCGTCGTGGCGTCCAGTGTCGATGGCGAGCCGCAGTTTGGTGCCCACGCCGTCCGTGCCGGATACCAGGACCGGCCTGCGGTAGCGGTCCACGGGGATCTCGACCAATGCGCCGAAGCCGCCGATGCCGCCCAGCACCTCCGGCCGCAACGTGCGCTTGACACCGGGTTTGATGCGCTCGACCAGCTCCTCGCCTGCATCGATGTCGACACCGGCTGCACGATAGGTGACGGACTCGGGCTGGTTCATGAGGGTCCTTTGAGACGGGTGGGCCGACGCAGGCGGTCGGCAAGCTGTGCTATTTTACATGACACCATGGCACAGCACCGCAGCGGCATTTGCACTCGTTTTCGGCGCGGCGTGACGCTATTCCTGCTAGCGTTTGCGGCGCTCCTGCACGGCCCGGCCGGCAACGCGCTGACGCGAAGCGAGCTCTATCAGGCCAGCGCTCCGTTCGCGGACCGCTCGGATCCCGCACTGGCATCGGCTTTTCAAACGGCATTACGGACGGTGCTGGTGCGGGTGACGGGACGTCGCAACGCCGACCAGGATGCGGCGCTTGCGCCTCTTTACGGCAACGCCCGGCGCTACGTACAGCAATATCGTGCGGGTGCCGACGGTCAGGTATTGGTGTCCTTCGACAGTGCTTCCATAGACCGCTGGCTGACGCAGAACGGTCAGCCGGTGTGGGGTTACGAACGGCCGTCGACGCTGGTGTGGCTGACGACACAGGGCGCCGCGCCGATCACGGCCGACGACATGTCCGAGCTGAAGACCGCGATCGACGTGGCCGCGGCGACGCGCGGCGTCCCGCTCGTCTGGCCGAGCGCCGCCGATGCCCAGCGGGCCGGCGTGGTTCCCCTCGATGTGGCACATCGGCTCGGGGCGGACGGGCTGCTCGCGGGCAAGGCCAGCGTTCCGACCGCCGCGGCCACGGTGCGTTGGACTTTCCAGTTCCAAGATCGTGTCAGTGAGTTTCCGGGCGTTCTCGAAGGCGTGAACCGCGCCGCCGACACGTATGCGGCCTTGTTCGCGGCGAGCGGTGCGGTGGTGCCCGTCGACGTCGAGGTGAGCGGGGTCGAGGACGTGAAAGCCTATGCGGGTTTGCAGACGTATTTCGATACCGTCGCCGTCGTATCGCACGTGAGCGTGCAGGGCTTGAGCGGTGACGTGGTGCGTTTTCGCCTGGCCGTGCGCGGCGGGGCGGAGGCGCTGCAGCACGCCCTGACTCTCGGCGGCCGCCTGCTGCCGGCCGCCGCCGGCGAAAACGGCGTGCCGCGCTTTCAGCTGCGGCACTGACCGGCCCGGGGCCCCGATCACCCATGAAGCAGCTGGCACTCGGGGTGCGTCTGCGTGCCGAGGCGGTGTTCGAAAGCTTCTGCACCGGGCAGAACGAGGAGCTGCTTGCAGCGCTCAGGGCTGCCGACCCGTCACCCGTGTGGCTGTGGGGCGGCCCTGACGCGGGCAAGACCCATCTGCTGCAGGCGGTGTGTGCGGCGGGTGGGCAGGGTCCGGACCGCGGTGCCGCCTATATTCCCCTGGGTCGCGGTGCCTGCCTGCCCCCGGAGGCGCTGTTCGGTTTCGAAAGCTGCGCGGTACTGTGCGTGGACGACGTCGACGCCGTGGCCGGCGAGCTTGGCTGGGAGGAGGCGCTGTTCCGCTTGTACAACGCCGCGGCCGACGTCGGCACCCGGCTGATCTTCGCCGCCGCTGCCGCGCCGCGCGCGCTGGCATGGCGGCTCGAGGACTGGCGTTCCCGAGCGGCGGCGTGCGTCGTGTATCAACTGCACGAACTCGACGATGCCGGCCGCATCGATGCGCTGCGGCTGCGGGCGTCGCAGCGTGGCCTGGAGCTGCCGCAGGAGACGGCCGACTATCTGCTGCGGCGTTTGCCGCGGGATCTGCCGACGCTGTTCGATATTTTCGACCGGCTCGACGAGGCGTCATTGGTGGCGCAACGACGTCTGACGGTACCCTTCATCCGGGCTGCGTTGGCGAGGCACGCAGGTACAGCACCATAGCGCAGAACCAGCCGAACATCAGGAACAGGCTGGCGGCGGCGACCGTGCGAGCGGCGGGATTGACCAATAGCTCCGTGAGCGCGAACACGAGATAGGGGATCACGAAAAGGCACGACCACGCGTAGGTGTGCCGGCGACCGGCGATCAATCCGTGCAGCGGCGCGAGCAGCGGTACAACCGCCAGCAGGCACAGCGTCCACGGATAACCGACCATGCTCCAGGCGAGCAGGCTCAATGCCACGGCGGCCCACAGCACGATGGTCAGCCGCCGCGCCCTGCCGTCCATGCTCATGCCGGAATCCGCAGACGGCGCGCGAGATCCGCCACGCGTGCGCCCAACGCGCGTGCAAGCTGTGCCTCGGGCTCGCTCAGTTCGCCGTGCGCCGCGCCTCCCACCACATGGCTCGCTCCGTACGGGGTGCCGCCGCCACGTGTCTCGTTCAGCGCATTCTCGCTGTACGGCAGACCGACGATGAACATGCCGTGATGGAGCAGCGGCAGCATCATGGACAGCAACGTAGATTCCTGGCCGCCGTGCTGGCTCTGCGTGGAGGTGAAGACCGCAGCCGGCTTGTCCGCCAGTGCTCCCGTCAACCAGAGCGCGCTCGTCCCGTCGAGAAAGTGTTTGAGCGGCGCCGCCATGTTGCCGAAGCGAGTCGGGCTGCCCAGTATCAATCCTGCGCAATCGGCGAGATCCGAGTGCTCGGCATAGGGTGGTCCGTCGGCCGGCACGGCAGGGTCCAAAGGCGCGGTGGTCACCGTCACCGGCGGTACCGTACGCAGGCGGGCGCGCATTCCGACCACCGCCTCCACCCCGCGACAAACTTGTCGCGCGAGCGCAGCCGTGCTTCCTTGGCGAGAATAATACAGAACCAGAATTTCGCTCATCGGTATCTCTTCCGGGTAAATTCGCAGATTCGGCAAAGCTGCTGCGCGGACGCAACGCATGTCGGCGGTCGGCGACGACCCCGTGGCACGGCGCCTGTTTGACGGCTTCTGCAGCTGTTGTTAGTGTCGCGGCATCCTATGTTGCGCTACATCGCGGTATTTGTCGGTATCGCCTGTCTGATGGGCTGCAGCTCCGCCCCCGTGCAGGAAATGAGCGATGCCCGCCAGGCCATCGCCGCCGCCCACAGTGCCGGTGCCACCGAAGGCTCTTCCCCGGATTTCTACGCCGCCGAGGCGGCCATCGCACGTGCTCAGCAGCACCTCGAAGCTCAGGAGTTCACACGCGCCCGGCTCGCGGCTCTTGCGGCCAAGCGCCATGCGGCAGCGGCCTTGTCCGTTGCACAGCGCGCCGAAGCCGCACACGCCGAAACGCAGCCCGCTCCCGCGCACTGAGTCCGCGGACCGCCCTAGGTTGCTGCAGCGGCCGTCCTGGCCTGCAGATGAGCGAGTGCGCCCGTCAAGGAAATCTCCGTCGCTTCGCTGTCGCGACGGTGCCGGTATTCGAGGGTGCCGGCGTCGAGACCACGTTCGCCGATCACGATCCGATGCGGGATGCCGAGCAGCTCGGCGTCGGCGAACTTGACGCCGGGCCGCGCGTCCCGGTCGTCGAGCAGCACGTCGTAGCCGGCGCCGCGAAATTCAGCGTACAACCGGTCGGTGGCTTCGACGACGCGGGCCGACTTCTGGTAGGCGATCGGCACCAGCACGATGTGAAAAGGTGCCAGCGCGTCCGGCCAGATGATGCCGTTGGCATCGTTGTTCTGCTCGATCGCGGCAGCCACCACCCGCGTCACGCCGATGCCGTAGCAACCCATGTAGGGCGTCGCGGCCTTGCCGTGTTCATCGAGCACGGTGGCTTTCATCGCCTCGCTGTAGAGACGGCCGAGCTGAAAAATGTGGCCAACCTCGATGCCGCGGGCAATCTTGAGCGTGCCACGGCCGCTCGGACTCGGATCGCCCGCCTGCACGTTGCGCAGATCCACGGAGAGGGGAACCGGCAGATCGCGGCCCCAGTTGGCGCCCGTGAAGTGCACGTCTTTTTCGTTGGCGCCGCAGATGAAATCCGCCAGATGTGCCGCCGCGTGATCGACGAGCGTCCGGCCCGCGAAGCCGATCGGTCCGAGCGAACCGGGATCGCAACCCGCCGCCGCGCGCACACGTTCCACGCTGGCCATGCGCAGCGGATTCGCGACGCCGGTGAGCTTCTGGGCTTTCACCGTGTTCAGTTCATGGTCGCCGCGCAACACCAGCGCCACGACGGTGCCGTCGCTGCCGTCGACCAGCAGAGTCTTCACGCACCGCGCCGGGCTCACCGTCAGGCACTCGCCGAGTTCCGCGATGGTGCGCACGCCGGGTGTCGCCACCCGGGTCAACGCCTCCGTCGGCACCGGCCGCGGTGCGGCAGCGGCGAGCGTGGCCGCGGTTTCGACGTTCGCGGCATACTCATCACCGTCCGAAAACACGATGGCATCTTCGCCCGAGTCGGCGAGCACGTGGAATTCCTGCGAGGTGCTGCCGCCGATGTTGCCGCCGTCGGCCTGCACCGCCCGAAACTCGAGGCCCAACCGGGTGAAGATGCGCGTGTAAGCCTCGAACATGGCGCGATAGCCCGCGGCCAGGCTGGCCTCGTCCATGTGGAAGGAATAGGCGTCCTTCATCAGGAACTCTCGCGCACGCATCACGCCGAAGCGGGGGCGGATCTCGTCGCGGAACTTGAGCTGAATCTGATAGAAATTGACGGGCAGTTGTTTGTAACTGCGTAGCTCACGCCGGGCGATGTCGGTGATGACCTCCTCGTGCGTCGGTCCGTAGGCGAATTCGCGGTCGTGCCGGTCCTTGAATCGCAGCAGCTCCGGTCCGTATTTCACCCAGCGGCCCGACTCCTGCCAGAGTTCCGCGGGCTGCACCGTCGGCATCAAAAGCTCGAGCGCGCCCGCACGGTCCATCTCCTCGCGCACGATGCGCTCGACTTTTTTCAGGACGCGCAGACCCATGGGCAGCCAGGTGTAAAGTCCGGCGGCCGAGCGGCGGATGAGGCCGGCACGCAGCATCAGGCGGTGGCTGACGACCTCGGCGTCGGCGGGTACTTCTTTGAGCGTGGATATGGGGTACTGGGATAAACGCATGGCCGCCTATATTACATGAGGCCCCCTGGTATTATCCTCGACCATGAGCGACGACGAAGAGCAAACAATGCGGCCGCGCGGGGTGTACTGGCTGCCCAACCTGCTGACCACGGGCGCCTTGTTCGCGGGTTTCTATGCCGTGGTGGCCGCCATCGACCTGCGCTTCGAGCATGCCGGCATCGCCGTGTTCGTGGCCATGGTGTTCGACGGACTGGATGGCCGCGTAGCGCGCTGGACGCACACCGAGAGTGCGTTCGGCGAGCAATACGACAGTTTGTCCGACATGGTGTCGTTCGGCCTGGCACCCGCCATCGTCACCTATCAGTGGGGCGTGGCGCGCATTGCGGAGTACGGGCCGCTGTGGCGGCGGTTGGGATGGCTGGTGTGCTTTTTTTATGCCGCCGCCGCCGCCTTGCGTCTGGCACGGTTCAACTCACGGGTGGCGACCCAGGACAAACACTACTTCGAGGGACTGCCGAGTCCGTCCGCGGCGGCCATCGTCGCGGCCTTGATCTGGCTGGCGAGCGACCAGGTCCGCGTCGGACTGCCTGGGCTCATTCTGGCCTTTCTGGTGACCGCATTTGCCGGCGCGTTGATGATCAGCCGTTTTGCCTTCAACAGTTTCAAGCAGGTCAACCCGGGTGCGCGGGTGCGCTTTACGCACATCCTGTTCGTGCCGTTGGCGTTCGTGCTGGTCGCGTTGTACCCGCCGATCACGCTGCTGGTGCTGTTCGGCGGATACGCCTTGTCGGCGCCGACGTTCTGGGTGTATCGCAGGTTGCGCAGACGGTCGCGTGGGGCGGCCACTCCGGCATGAAGCGGATGCTGCGCCAGGAGTACTCGCGGGCGCTCGGGCTCGAGAGCTGGGTGTTGCGCGGCTCCGCCCGGGGGGCCGCGGCCGAACCGGCGTTCGTACCGGCGGTCGTGCCCACGGCGGTGCCGGCGAGCGCCTCCACCGCGCGCGAGGCCGGCCAGGATTGGCAGCAGCTGCGTGAACGCGTCGCCGTCTGTACACGCTGCGCGCTCAGCGAAACGCGCACCCAGACGGTGTTCGGAGTGGGCAACTCCGCCGCCGAATGGCTGGTGGTGGGCGAGGCGCCGGGTGCGGAGGAAGACCGGCAGGGGGAGCCGTTCGTCGGTCGCGCCGGACTCCTGCTGAATGCCATGTTGCGCGCGATCGGTCTCGCCCGCGCCGACGTCTACATCGCCAACGTGCTCAAATGCCGGCCGCCGGGGAACCGTGACCCGCTGGCCGGTGAGGCGGGCGAATGCATGCCCTACCTCGAGCGCCAGATCACCTTGCTGCGGCCGAAGGTCATGTTGGTGGTGGGGCGCATCGCTGCACAAAATCTGCTGGGCACGGATGCCAAACTGGCCTCCCTGCGGCAGAAGCCGCATGTATTCGGAGCCGAACGTGTCCCCTTGGTCGTGACCTACCATCCGGCGTATCTATTGCGCACACCGGCCGACAAGCGCAAGGCGTGGGACGATTTGAAGTTTGCCCGCGAGGTGGCGAGCCGTGGCTAGCGTGAAACAGGATCTCGAATTCTCGGCGGTCGACATCCGGCCCATGCACGAGCTCGACGTGCCCTTGGTGGTCGCCGTCGAACGCTCCGCGTACCAATTCCCGTGGAGCGAAGGAATTTTCCGGGACTGCCTGCGCGTGGGCTACATCTGCCGCGTCGTCGACGTCGATGGCGAACTGGCGGGATACGGCATCATGTCCATCGGTGCCGGGGAAGCGCATGTACTGAATGTCTGCATCCGTCAGGAATACCGCTGCCGCGGGCTTGCCCGCAGGCTGCTGTCGTACCTCGTTGAACGCGCCCGCAGCAACGGCATGTACGAGGCATTCCTCGAGGTGCGCCCCTCGAACACCGCCGCGGCGCGCCTGTATCTCTCGATGGGTTTCGAGCAGGTGGGTGTCCGGCGCGGATACTACCAGGCCGCCGACGGTCGCGAAGACGCCTCGGTGCTGCGCCTCATACTGACGCACGACGGCGACCGGAAGCGACCTTGAACGACACGGTGGCCTGGGAAATAAGCCGACGACGCACGTTCGCCATCATCTCTCACCCGGATGCCGGCAAGACCACGCTCACCGAAAAGCTGCTGCTGTTCGGGGGTGCCATCCAGATGGCGGGCACGGTCAAGGGCCGCAAGGCCACCCGCCACGCCACCTCCGACTGGATGCGGCTCGAGCAGCAGCGGGGTATTTCCGTGACCTCGTCCGTGATGCAGTTTCCGTTCGAGGACTGCATCGTCAACCTGCTCGATACGCCGGGTCACGAGGACTTTTCCGAGGACACCTACCGGACCCTGACCGCGGTCGATTCTGCACTGATGGTCATCGACTGCGCCAAGGGCGTCGAGGAGCGCACCATCAAGCTCATGGACGTGTGCCGTCTGCGCGACACGCCCATCATGACCTTCGTCAACAAACTGGATCGTGACGGCCGCGCGCCCATCGAACTCCTCGACGAGATCGAGAAGGTGCTCAAGATCCAGTGCTCGCCCATCACCTGGCCTATCGGCATGGGACGCGACCTGCTCGGCGTCTATCACCTGCTCGAGGACCGGATCTATTTGTACGTCCCCGTCGACAAGGGCCGGGCCGGTTCGCACGAAACCATCGACGGCCTCGCCAGCGACGAGGCCCGGGAATTCCTCGGCACGCGCTACGCCGAGTTTCTGGATGAGGTGGAGCTGGTGCGCGGGGCGAGCCCCGAGTTCGACCTGGACCGTTACCGAGCAGCGAAACAGACGCCGGTGTTCTTCGGCTCCGCCGTCAACAACTTCGGGGTGCGTGAACTCTTGAGCGCCTTCGTCAAGAACTCGCCCGGGCCGCTGCCGCGACCCACCTTGCAGCGTGCCGTACAGGCCTCGGAAAGCAAGCTCACCGGGTTCGTGTTCAAGATCCAGGCAAACATGGATCCAGGGCACCGCGATCGCATCGCCTTCATGAGGCTCTGTTCCGGCCGCTACGCGCGCGGCATGCGCATGCACCATGTCCGGCTCGACAAGGACGTGCGCATCGCCGACGCGCTGACCTTTCTGGCCGCAGATCGCAGCGCCGCCGAGGAGGCCTTCGCCGGCGACATCATCGGCTTGCACAACCACGGCACCATCAATATCGGCGATACGTTCAGTGAAGGTGAGAATCTCACCTTCACCGGGGTGCCGAACTTCGCACCGGAGCTGTTCCGCCGTGCGGTGCTCAAGGACCCGCTGCGCATGAAGGCGCTGCAGAAGGGCCTCTCGCAGTTGTGCGAGGAGGGTGCGACCCAGCTCTTCAAGCCGCTGCGCAACAACGACCTCATCCTGGGCGCGATCGGCCAGCTGCAGTTCGAAGTGGTGGCCTTCCGTCTGGAGGACGAATACAACGTGCACTGCGTGTTCGAAGCCATCAACGTCGCGCAGGCGCGCTGGGTGCGGCTCCCCGACGAGAAGCGGCTCGCCGAATTTCGCGAAAAGGCCTACGACCATCTGTCGATGGATCATGCGGGGCAGCTGGTCTACCTTGCGCCGACACGGGTGAATCTCGGGCTCATCGAGGAGCGCTGGCCGGAGATCGAGTTCATGAAGACGCGGGAAAATCTGGCGGCCTGAGCGGCGTACGATTTCCGCGCGGCGGCACCGCCTTGCGCGGCCGGAAAGCGCGCACGTCCGCGATGAACTCGGTGAGCCCGGCCGCGGTGGGGTGAGGCCCCTCCCGCGGCACGACCGCTCCATAGCGCAGCCGCGAGTAGCGCCGGCACAGCGCGGTGACGGCGGGTCCCAGGTCGGGCCGCTCGCGCGCCACGCGTGCGGCGAAGGTATCCGCCGGCTCGTGAGGAGCCCGCGGCAGTCCCACGGCCGCGAGACGCCTGCAGAGCGTCGCATAAGCGCGCAGCAGCCCATCCCTCGGCCGCGGCGCGAGTTCGCGGCGCACGGACCAGGTGAGCCAGGTCAGTCCCAGTGCGAGGCACGCCGCCAGCACGAACACCAATTTCCGTGCATCCGGCTCGGGCACGTGCAGGACCGCCAGCAGCCGCTCCTGCGAGCTTTCGTCGAAGCGCAAGATGCGCTCGCGCCATACCTGGCGCAGCGCGTCGAGGCGCAGGCGCGCGTCGGCGAGCCAGAGCCGGCGTTGCTGCCAGCGGCTGCTCAGCGGCTGATTGGCCGCCACCAGGTCGTTCAAACCGCGTTCCACCCGCTGCGGCGAAATCGCCGACGTGGGATCGACGCGCACCCATCCGCGTCCGTCCTCCCAGAGCTCGGTCCACGCATGGGCATCGCTCTGGCGCAGGATCCAATAGTCGGCGAAGCGATTGAAGGTGCCGCCCTGATATCCGGTGACGATCCTCGCCGGGATGCCGCCCGCCCGCATGAGGGTCGCGAAAGCCGACGCGTAATGACCGCAGAAACCGCGTCGGGTCTCGAACAGGAACCCGTCGACGGAATCGTCCGCGAGCTTCGGTGGCGTCAGGGTGTAGAAAAACGGCTGTTCCCGAAACAGAGCGAGTACTGCCCGCACGTAATCAGCGTCGACGGGGTGGGCCCGACGCAGTTCCGTCGCGAGTGCCAGCGTACGCGGGTTGCGTGCCGGTGGCAGTCTGAGGTCGCGACGGCGCATGAGGGTGCTCAGGTTTTCGGCGGCGTGCATGCGGGCGTAGGAGACCACCGCCACGTCGACGGGCGAGGCGACGGGGGCCGGCTGGACGAGCATGTAATCGCTGGTGAGGACGTCACCCGGTGTCTCCCAGCTCCAGGGCCAGTCGAGCGCGAAGATCCAGTGGCGTTGATGGGGTTCGATGCTCACGGTGTAACGGTACGCGGCGCCTTCCGGCACGAGCCCGACGGCGTGTGCCATGCCCGCCGCGCCCCCCATGCCCGCGGTGCCGCGAGTCCAGGTATGGCCGTCGAAATCGTGCAGCACCGGACCGCGCCAGTAGCGTTCGTCGAGCGGCGGCGTGGCGCCAGTGAAGCGTACGCGGAACGCGACGTCGTCGGACTGCACGAGGTTCGTGATGTCACCGGGGCTCATGCTCTCGCCCAGGCCCGTCTGCGCCGTGCCGCCCTCCGCGGGCATCTGCCACAGCGGTGCGCCGAAGCGCGGGAAGAACAGCCAGAAGGCCAGCGCCAACGGCAGCGCCTGCGCCAGCATGCGGCCGGCATAGCGCAGGCTGCCGAGCCAGCCGGCCGTCGACACGGTGCAGGTCAGTCGCAGCAGGGTGGCGGTGGTCAGCAGGCTCACCGCGACGAGATACCCGAGCAGCCAGAAGGATTCGCCCTGCAGCAGCGCGGCGAGACTCAAAAAATAGATGATCATGGTCACCACGTAGATGTCGCGGCGCGTCTGCGTCTCCAGCAGTTTCAATCCCGCCACCAGACAGAGCAGCGCGGTGCCGGCCGACAACCCGTTGAACGTGTGGAATTGCAGGAACAGCACACCGACCGAGAGCGCGGTGAGAATCGACCTGATGGCCCGGCCGGGTGCGGGGCGTGCGCGCGCGGCGAGCACCAGCCGCACCGCAACGATCACGGCGACGGTGGCGAACACCCACGCCGGCAACGAGCCCAGGTGTGCCAGCAACGCGAGCGCGAGACAGGCCGAGATCCACACCAGGCGCTCGAAGGTGACGCGCTCCGCGGTGGCCGGTGCCAGGATCATGGCGGAGGCGCCGCGATGGGCGGCGGAAAAGACGCCAGTGCGCGCAGGCACGTCGAACGATGGGTGACTCCCGACGAGGGCGGGATGTCGAGCGCGGGCAGGCGCAGACCGTAGCTGCGCCGTGCCGCCTCGCACTCGAGCATCCACCGGCACAGCTGCGCGAGCCGCGCCTCGGGGTCGAGCTGCCCGAGCGTGTACCAGTCGAGCCACTGCGGCTGCGCCGCGGCGCCGGCGTAACTGCGCACGGCCGCCTCGCCGCCGCGCGCCAGCACTTTCCACGCCATGTGCTTGAGCGGTATTCCCGCCTGGTAGGCGCGCAGGCCCGCGAAGTCCTCCTCGCCCCGCGACTCGAGCCGCGAGGCGCTGCCCGGTGCGGCCGCGGCGGCGGACAAGGGGCGGTCGCCGCGCGGCTGCGGCGCCACGAACGCCGTGAGCGGCGCATGCACGTACGTCCAGGCGCGAAACCAACCGAAGGGATAGCGCGTACGGAGCTCGAAGTGAAGGAAATGGCGCAGACCGCGCGCTGCCGTGGGAACGTCCACCCCGATGAGCCCGAATTGCATCGCGGGCACGTCGCCGATGGCGGCGGCGGCCTCCTCGATGTGCACCTCGATGTCGCGGCGCGCGACCCCGGTGTCATTACGGAGCCGGAAGTCGAAGCGGGCGTCGGTGCCGGCAAAGGCTTCCGCCTCGCGGCTGACGTCCACCTTCAAGCCGAGCAGATTCCGATGGCAGTGATGCATGGCCACCAGCGCCACGCTGGTCATGAGGAAGCCAAACGCCAGGCCCAGATTACTGTTGTAGTTGAGGCCTGCGATCAACATGGCCGCCAGCAGCAGCGCAAGCGCTGCCCCGAAACGCGTGGGCACGATGTAGATGCGGCGTCGATCGACGGTGGCGGGCAGAGCGTCCCCGCCGTGGCGCCGGGCCGCCCAGCGCTTCAGACGTGCGGCGACCGCCCGGCGTGACGCTTGCACGGCCCCGGTCACGGGACGGGAACGGCCTCGAGCAGCCGGGTGACGGCTCTGTCGTCGGCATCCCGCTGGCGCAGGCGATGTTCGACCACCGCCGAGAACACGGCCTGCACGTGATCGGGAAGCACCGCGGAGCATCCCGCAATCAGCGCCCAGGCCCGTGCCGCGCGCAGCAGACCGATGGCCGCGCGCGGCGAAAGTCCGGTGGTGAACGCCGGTGAATTGCGGGTGTGCGCGACCAGCGCCTGGACATAGTCGAGCAACGCCGGTGCCACGTGGATCTCCTGCACGCGGTCCTGCACCGAGCGCAGCGCATCCGGGTCGACCACGGCCGCGAGGGAACCGACCAGCTCGCGCCGATCCGTGCCGTTCAGCAGTTCGCGTTCGGCCGCCGCGGCCGGGTACCCCAAGTGCACGCGCATCAAAAAACGGTCGAGCTGTGATTCGGGGAGCGGAAAGGTGCCCACCTGGTCCTGGGGGTTCTGTGTCGCGATGACGAAGAAGGGTTCGGGAAGCGCCATCGATTGGCCGTCGAGCGTCACCTGATGTTCTTCCATCGCCTCGAGCAGCGCACTCTGCGCTTTCGGGCTCGCCCGGTTGATCTCGTCGGCGAGCACCACCTGCGAGAAAATGGGGCCGCGCTGCAACTTGAACGTGCCGGTCTCGCGGTCATAGATGGAAACGCCCAGCACGTCGGCCGGCAGCAGGTCGCTGGTGAACTGGACGCGCTGGAACGACAGTCCCAGACTTTTTGCGAGTGCATGGGCGAGCGTGGTCTTGCCCACTCCCGGAATGTCCTCGATCAACAGATGGCCGCGCGCCAGCAGACAGGCGAGACACAAGCTGAGCTGCCGTTCCTTGCCCAGGATCACCCCGTTCAGCTGCGCCAGGATCGAGTCGACCGCCGGATGCGAAACCGCCGCCGGGTGCGAGATTCTCATTGCGCCCGCAGGGCCTCCACCCTGGCGATCTGAGTCGTCAGTTGTCCGAGCTCGACCTGCAGCTCGGACTTGCGCAGTTGATCCTTGGCGACGACCTCGGCGGGCGCATTGCGGGCGAAGTCGGCGTTGGCCAGCTTGGCGCCGAGTTTGTCCAGATCGGTCTGCGCCTTGCGGCGGCGTTTGGCCAGCCGGTCGAGTTCTGCCATAGGATCGATCAGCCCCGCCATGGGTACCAGGATCTCGAGCGTGCCCAGCAGCGCGACGGCGCTGATGGGGGCGGGGTCACCTGCGTCGAGCACCTTGGGCGGCTCGACGCCGGCCAGACGGGTGAGATAGGCCAGGTTTCGTGCGACGTACTCCACATCCTGAGGTCCGGCGTTTTGCAGCAGCACCGCAAGCTTGCGGCCGGGTGGGATGTCCATTTCGCCTCGAATCTGCCGCACGCCCAGGATGAAATCCATCACCCAGCGCATCTCGGGTTCGGCCTGCGGGTCCGGCCGGATCTCATCGACGGTGGGGAAGGGCGCGCGCATGAGAGTCTCGCCGGCCGCGCCGGCGCCGGTGCGCACGCGCTGCCAGATTTCCTCGCTGATGAACGGCGCCAATGGATGCAGTGCGCGCAGCAGCGCCTCGAGCACCCTGATCAACGTGAGCCGCGTGCCGCGCTTGTCGGCTTCGCCGGCGGTGTCCGACTGCAGCACGGCCTTGGAAAGCTCCAGATACCAGTCGCAGTAATCGTGCCAGGTGAAATCGTAGAGGGCGGCCGTCACCACGTCGAGCCGGTACTCGGCAAAACCCGTCTCCACGCGCGCGATGGCCGCGGACAGACGCGACGTGATCCATCGGTCCGCGAGGCTCAGGCGCACCTCGGCTGCGGACAAGTCCTGTCCTTCGACGTTCATCAAGACGTAGCGCGCAGCGTTCCAGAGCTTGTTGCAGAAATTACGGTAGTTCTCGACCCGGGTCATGTCGAAACGCAGGTCGCGGCTCTGCGTCGCCATGGCGGCGAAGCACAGCCGCAGCGCGTCGGTCCCGTACGCGGCGATGCCCTGCGGAAACTGTTTGCGGGTGGCCTTCTCGATGGCGGGTTTCATCTGCGGCTGCATCAGCCCGCCGGTGCGCTTGGCCAGCAGGTCGTCGAGGCCGATGCCGTCGACGATGTCCAGGGGGTCGATCACGTTGCCCTTCGACTTGGACATCTTCTGTCCGTCGTGGTCGCGGATCAGGCCGTGCATGTACACCTCGCGGAAGGGCACCTGATCGGTGAACTTGAGCGCCATCATGATCATGCGGGCCACCCAGAAAAAGATGATGTCGAAGCCCGTGACCAGGACCGCGGTCGGATAATAGGTGCGCAGCGCCGCCGTGTCGTCGGGCCATCCTTGCGTGGAAAACGGCCACAGCGCCGAGGAGAACCAGGTGTCGAGTACGTCCTCGTCCTGGCGCAGCGTCACCGAGTCGTCGAGGCCATGCTCGGCGCGGGCGTGTGCCTCGTCGTGCGCCACGTACCAGCGTCCTTGGTCGTCGTACCAGGCTGGTATGCGGTGACCCCACCAGAGCTGCCGGCTGATGCACCAGTCCTTGATGTTGCGCATCCACTCGAAGTACACGCCGGACCAGGATTCCGGCACGAAACGCACCCGGCCGTCGGCGACGGCGCGGATGGCGGGCTCGGCCAGCGGCTTGACGTCGACGAACCATTGGTCGGTCAGCAGCGGCTCCAGGATGGCATGGCTGCGGTCGCCGCGCGGCACGGTGAGTGCGTGCGGTTCGATGTTCGCGAGCAGTCCCAACGCGTCGAGATCGGCGATCACCCGCGCGCGCGCAGCCATGCGCTCGAGGCCGCGATACGTCTCCGGCACCGCATCGTTCAGCGTTGCGTCGGGCGTCATGATGTTGATCAGCGGCAGACCGTGACGCTGCCCCATCTCGTAGTCGTTGAAATCGTGCGCCGGCGTGATCTTCACGCAGCCGCTGCCGAACGCGGGGTCCACGTAAGCGTCGCCGATGATGGGAATGTCGCGTCCCGCCAGCGGCAGGCGTACCTGCCTGCCGATGAGATGCCGGTAGCGTTCGTCGTCGGGGTGGACGGCCACGGCCGTATCGCCCAGCATCGTCTCCGGGCGGGTGGTCGCGACGACCAGCTCGCCGTCGCCGTCCGCCAGCGGATAGCGCAGATGCCATAGACTGCCGGCCTCTTCTTCGGCGGCCACCTCGAGATCGGACAGCGCGGTTTTCAATACCGGATCCCAGTTCACCAGGCGCTTGCCCCGGTAGATCAAGCCTTCACGGTACAGCCTGACGAACACCTCTGTCACCGCGCGGGACAAGGCCGGCTCCATGGTGAACTTGTCGCGCTGCCAGTCCACCGACGCGCCGAGCCGCCGCAGCTGGTTCGCGATCAGGCCGCCGGATTTATCCTTCCACTCCCAAATGCGCTCGACGAATGCCGTACGGCCGAGTTCCAACCGGCTCTGTCCGGCCGCATTGAGCTGTCGCTCGACCACCATTTGCGTGGCGATGCCCGCGTGGTCCGTGCCCGGCTGCCACAGGGTGTCGAAACCGCGCATGCGCCGATGGCGGATGAGGGCGTCCATGATGGTGTCCTGGAACGCATGCCCCATGTGCAGGGTGCCGGTCACGTTGGGGGGCGGGATGACGATGGAGTACGCGGGTCCCTGCCCGCCGGGTGCGAAATAGCCCTGAGCTTCCCACCAGGCATAGAGACGGGATTCGATGGCTGACGGCGAGTAGGCTTTTTCCATGCCGGCGATTATAGCGGGCAGCGGCGCGCCGCGCGCCGCGACCCCTGCGGGTGCGGCTAAACGGACTTCGCGTCGGTCGTCGTGTGCTCCCGCAACACGCGGTCCACCAGTTCCGGCAGATGCGCCCGCAGCCGGTCGAACACGCGCTCGAAGAGAATGGCCTCGATGTCCTTGGCGGCCTGGTGCAGCAGCGAATCGGCGAGCTCCAAGGTCTCGGTGACGATGGCAGCGTGCGCCGCCTGTCCCGCGTCGGTCGCCTCGGCAGCGGCGACGGGCACTGCGAGCAGGCCGGCGTCGACGGCGTCGGTGAGGATGGGGATGTCACGCGGATCGGGCGAGTCGCCGGCCATGAAAGTCATGCCTCCCGGCCCTCGTCCAGATGATGGGTTTCCAGCGGCAGGGCCAGGTCCCGGTACGCCTTGAAACGCTCCCGGCCGAGGCGCAACCCCTCTGAGTCCACATCGAGAATTTCGGCAACGCGCGTGAAACGCGCAAGGTCCGCGGGCAGCCGGGTGCTCAAATTCAGCAGCAGGTCGGCACGCCCGACGGCGTCGAGGTCCGCGACGAGATGCACGGGCGCGGGGGCAGCGGTGCTGTGCCCGGCAGCGGTGCCCGGCGGGGTGCCGAGTTCATGCGGCAAGAAAGACCGCTCATCGAAGGTCCACATCAGTTCGTCGAGCGCGGCGGCCGCGGCGGAGTCCTCGTTCAACACCACCACCGACAGATCACGCAGATACGCCTTCTCCGCCAGCCGGCAGGCGAAGATCTGGCGCGATCTGGCGGCCGCGCTCTTGAGCACGTAGAAGTCCACGCGTTCCGTCATGAAGCGCGGGCGCGGTTCAGGATGAAGTCCACGAGCAGGGGTACGGGCCGGCCCGTGCTGCCTTTCTGCGAGCCGCTGAGCCACGCCGTGCCCGCCACGTCCAAATGTGCCCAGGACAGATCCTTGGCGAACTTCCAGAGGAAGGACGCGGCCGTGCAGGCGCCGCCCTCGCGGCCGCCGACATTGGCGATGTCGGCAAAATTGCTCTTCAACTGGTCCACGTATTCCTCGCCGATGGGCAGCGACCACGCCCGGTCGTCCGCGCGCAGGCCCGCCGCGAAGAGCTCATCGCGCAGCGCGTCGTCGTTGCTCATCAGACCGCTGAAGTGGTTGCCGAGCGCGACGATGCACGCACCGGTGAGCGTCGCCACGTCGATGACCGCGGCAGGCTTGAAACGCCGGCTGTAGGTGATGGCGTCGCAGAGCACGAGCCGCCCCTCGGCGTCGGTGTTGAGGATCTCGACCGTCTGGCCCGACATGGTGGTGACGATGTCGGCCGGTTTCACGGCGGCACCGCTCGGCATGTTCTCGCAGGCTGCGACGATGACCACGAGATTGATGGGCAGTTTGAGTTCGACCACGCTGCGCAGTGCGCCGAGCACCGCCGCTGCGCCGCTCATGTCGTACTTCATTTCATCCATGGCGGGGGGGTCTTTCAGCGAGATGCCGCCGGAGTCGAACGTGATCCCCTTGCCCACCAGGCAGATCGGCGGCACGCTCTTTTTCGCCCCGCGGTACTCGCAGACGATGAGCCGCGGCGGCTGTTCGGACCCTTGAGTGACGGCGAGCAGCGCGCCCATCTTGAGCGTCTTGATGCCGGCGGCGTCGAAAATCTTGGTCTTGATGCCGGGCCATTCCTTCGCAAGGCCGAGCGCGCGGGTGCCGAGATACGCGGGCGTGCAAACGTTGGGCGGGAGGTTGCCGAGATCCCGGGCCAGGCGCATGCCGCTGCTCACCGCGATGCCGATGTCGAGGCCTTCCGTGGCGGCCTTCGCGGCGCGCGCACCATCCGCGCAGACGCTGACCGTCGCGAGCTTGGAGGGCTTCGGCCTGCCTGCCGTCTTGAGATCGGGAATCCGATAGGCCTGCGCGCAGAACAACTCGGCAACGATGCGCGCCCGGTATTGGATGTCGAGTTCGGGCACTTCTTCGAGCGTCAGATACACGATGGCGTCGGCCGCACCGGTCCTCGCGAGAGCCTGCGCGCCGGCCAGAACCGCCTTGCGAAACTGCTTCCGGGCGAAGTTCGCCCGGGCACCGAGTCCGACCAGCATCACGCGGGCCGCCGCCGCGCCCTTCGGCTGCGGCAGCATCAACGCGTCGCCCAATTTTCCGGTGAAATCGCCGCTGCCATGGAGCCTGCCGAGCGCCCCGCCGAGTTGTGCATCGAGGAGCTGCGCGGCGGCGCCGAGTTCGCCCTCCTCGTAAACTCCGACGATGGCGCAGCCCGTGGCCTCGCGTGCCCTGGCATCGACAATGGCTTTGAATTCCATATCCCCGACTCCGTATTGCTCTTTGCTGTGAACGCTCATGATGCAAATAGTTTACTAGATTCTCGCGAAGGCTCTAAGCTCCACGCCATGAAATGGACGGTGCAGCGTTACGTATTGCGCGAAGTCATCCAGACGTGGCTGGCCGTGACCGGGGTGCTGGTCGCCATTTTGGTGTCCAATCAATTGTCCCGGGTGCTCGGCCAGGCCGCCGACAACCAGTATGGCCGCCATGTGGTTTTCGACCTCATCGCTCTCGGTGCGGTGATGAATCTGTCCGTGATCGTGCCGGTGGGTCTGCTGCTTGCCGTCGTGCTGACGCTCGGCCGCATGTACCACGACAGCGAAATGGCGGCTCTGCAGGCCTGCGGCTTCGGCCCGGCGCGGCTGCTCGCGCCGCTGTTGTGTTTCGCCGCCGTCATCGCCGTTGGCCTCGGCTGGTTGTCCTTCTTCCAGGTTCCACGCGCCGATCAGCAGGTACAGCTGCTGCGCCAGTCGGCGTTGAAGGAGGCACAGGTGGGACAGCTCGACGGCGGCCGCTTTCGTTCCTTCAGCGGCGGCGATGCCGTGTTTTATGCAGAACGCGTCGACCGTGAGGGAGTTCTGCACAACGTCTTCGTCCGGCGCGAGACGGAGGGCCGCATCGAGGTTGCGCTCGCCGATACTGCGACCTATTCCAAGGCGGCCGCCGATGGCATGCATTTCGTCACGCTGTTCAATGGCCGGCGCTACGAAGGAGTTGCCGGGCGCAGCGACTTTCGCGTCATCGACTTCGGTGAACATGGCATTCCCATCGCCGCGCCCGGCGATCCGGTGGGCACGTCCGACCCGGACACCAAACCCTCGCGCGAATTGTTCGTTGCGCCCTCCGCGTCCGACATCGCGCAGATTCAATCCCGCACCTCGAGCCCGCTGATGGCACTGGTGTTGACCCTGGTCGCCGTGCCCTTGAGCCGCCTGCGGCCGCGTCAAGGACGTTATGCGCGGGTAGGCTTCGCGATCGTGCTGTACTTCGTTTATTCGAACCTGTTGTCCGCGGCGAAGGTATGGCTCGAACGGGGCCAGCTGTCGCCGGCCATCGGCGTATGGTGGGTGCATCTGGGGGTGCTCGGCCTGGGGCTGTATCTGGTGTTTCGCGAGGCGAAGTCAGCGTGATCCCGATTGCGCGCGCGGGGTGTCCGGCGTGAACACGCTCGATCGTTATCTCTACCGCACGGTTCTGATCTTCGCGTCGATGGCGACCGCCGTCCTGCTCACGCTCGGCGCGCTGTTCCTGTTCATCAGCGAACAGAGCGACATCGGCGTCGGCACCTACAGCGCGGGCGACGCCATCCTGTTCACCCTGTTGAACCTTCCCGAACAGGCCTTCGACCTGCTGCCGATCGGTGCGTTGATCGGCGCGCTGATGGGTCTCGGCAATCTGGCCGCGGGCAGTGAACTGGTGGTGACCCGCGCGTCCGGCGTCGCCGTGTGGCGCATCGCCTGGCCGGTTGGCCTGGCCGGTGTGACCATGGCGCTTGCGATGTACACCATCGGCGAGTACGTGGCGCCGCCCCTGGCTCAGTTCGCCAAGCGTGAAAAGACCACGAGCAAGCTGGCGGACATCAGTTTCGCAGGATCGAGCAGTGCCTGGGTGAAGGACGGCAATCTCATTCTGCGCGTGCAGACCGGCGAGGTGGATCGGGCGTTCGGCGGCGTCTCGCTGTTCGAACTCGACGGTGCCAATCGGCTGAAATCGATCCAGCGTGCCGAGAGGGTGTCCGTGGCGGACCCCGGGCGCTGGCGTCTGCACAACGTCGCCACCACCCGTTTCCAGGGCGGCCGCATCACCAGCGAGACCATCGCCGAGACGACGATGAAGTCGACCGTCAATCCGGACTTCGTCGGACTGGCCGCCACCGATCCGGACCTGCTGACGCTGCGCGGCCTCAAGTCCTACATCGATCACCTGCGACGCAACAACCTGGGGACCGGCGCCTACGAGATAAAGTACTGGTCACGCATCGCGCGCCTGTTCGCCGTCGTCGTGGTCACCCTATTGTCGCTGCCGTTCGTGTTCGGACCGCTGCGCAGCACCGGGGCGGGCACGCGGACCGTGATCGGCGTGCTGCTCGGCGTGTTGTTCTTTCTGGTGACACGCACCGTCGAGAACGGTGGTCAGCTGTTTGCCGTGAATCCTGCATTGGTGGGGTGGCTGCCCACGGTCGTGGTGGCGTTCTGCACCCTGGTGGCGATTTCACGTACGCGTTAAGCGGACCACGCGGGTACCTGACAACCGGTCGTGCAGGGCGAGGTGCTCCGCGTCGAGGTAGAGCCACAACACGCCGAGGCCGGCCGGCGGCCACGCCAGCAGTCCGCAGACGAAGCGCAACCCCGCGGTGGCAGCCGTCAACGGTTTGCCGAAGGCGTCGACGGTGCGCAGCTGCCACGCGCGCATCCCCAGGGTCTGGCCGCTGCGAGTCCAGTTGAGCACGTAGTAGCCCGCGACCACCGCGATCTCGCCGGCGCAATACACGTAGTACCCCATGCCGGGGGTGGCCCGCAGGATGGCGTGACCCCCCGTGAAGGCGATTGCACCGAAGGTGTAGATCAACAGCAGCGCCGCCAGCAGGAATCCATCGTAGAGCAGCGCTGCGAAGCGCCGGCCGAATCCCGCGCTGCGTCCGGTGATCACCGGCGCCCCATCCGCGCCGGCTTCGGCACGGCCGTCTCGCGGGGGACCAATAGCTGCTCCAACGGCCGGAATATCCCGTCGTATCGATAGCTCGCCACCTCAAGCGCGCGGCCGTCCGTTTTCGCGCTGAGCGCCCCATCGTTGCTGGACGTCACCTGCAGCCAGTGCTTGTCGCCCGCGACGACGCCGGTCAACGTGAGTGCGGCGCCGTCCGCCAGCGTGATCACGACCTGCGCGGCCCTGCCGAAATCGATGTCGCCGAGCGGCGCGACGTCCTCGGCGGCGAGGTTGCCGAACATGCTCGAAGCAGGGGCGAGCGCGGACGAGTCCAGCGGCTTTCTCCCGGGGGGAGTGCCATCGAGGGCAAACTTCGAGTCCTTCGGATCGATCCGGTGCAGCGCGTAGAGTGTGCCGTCCGCCAGCTTCACGTCGATGCGCTCGATCGACGCGGGCGCAACGTCGAGCAGGCGTGGATCTATCCAGCTGCGCGGCTCGGCATCGGGCGTGATTGCCGGCTCGACCAGATAGCTTCGATTCTCCGTGGCGAGGCGGACGAAACTTCCCTGCCCCGACGGCTTGCCGACGATGACGGATTGCGTGCCGCCCTTCACCGCGAGGGTCAGTTGCGTGCCGCCGCCGCCCTGCGCCGGATCGTTGACACCGATCCTGGCGAAGCTGGCAGGATCGGCGGTCTTCTCCTCGATTATCTGGGCATCGCTCACGCTCGTCAGCAGGGCGCGCAGCTTGCCCAGGTCGGCCGGATAATCGCCGCGCTGGACCACGGTCCAACGGTCACCCGAGCGATGGAGCGTCACCTCGGCCCCCGCTTTGCGCAGGGTCACCGACGTCACGGCATCGAGTTCCGCCCCGAGTTCCGGCAGCAGCCTGCGACCCGGCGCCGGGGCCTGCTGGTTGCGCGACGCGCTCATGTACAACGCTGCAGCGAGCACCAATACCGCAGCGATCACCAGTCCGCCCAGACGCCGCCGGCTCATACCAAGCCCGGCCCCGAATCGATACGCGGCGACTCTTGCGCGCGCCGCGCGCGCCGCCGCCGCCGCAAGGACAGGACGGTCACGCCCACCACGGTAACGAGCAACGGCACCACCGCCACGTTGAGCACCTTCAACACGCTGTTCAAGCGGTCGATGTCGACATCCAGACCACGTTGCGTCTCCCGCAGCTGCTTGCGTACCCGCGTCTTCTCGGCCGTGAAGCGTTTGAGCTCCTGCTCCTGTTCAGGGGACAACGTCAGCGAGGACTGGTCGTTGCGCCTGCTCTGCAGCTCTGTCAGCTTGGCCTCGGTCTGCTGCAGCTCGCCCTGCAGTTCCAGCGCCTTCGAGCGCAGACGGTCGTCCGCCTGTCGCTTCAAGGCTTCGACGCGCTCGAAGGGCCGGGAGAAGCTGGCGCGGCCGCGGATGCTGATCAACGCACCGCTGCCGCTCAGATTGTCCAGCACGTTGGCGACGAAATCGCCGTTGTTGGCAAACGCTTGTGCAAAACGCTGTCCCATCACCTCGCGGGTCTGAATCCACATGTAGTCCATCAACAGGTCGGTGTCGGCGACGATCACGATGTTGGCCGGCGCGGCAGACTTCGCCAGATGCGCGAGCGGCGGGCCCGGGGAACTCTTGACGTCGGCCGGCAGGCCTTGGGGAAAGGCTGAGTCCAACGGGCCGGTGAGCCGGGCGGCGAGCGTGTAGCGCATGCCCGTGGCCTTGAAGCCATCGCGCAGGGTCGATGGATCGCTCATCGCGTCGAAGCGTTCCGCAGGCATGGCCGCGGCGCTCGGGGAACTCATGAACAACGGCTGCAGCACCGCCCTCGCCCCCGGCCTGGGCGCGAGAGCACCCGCGGTGGCGACGTTCACGACGTCGAGGGCCGCGGTAACCACGTCTCCCGCATCCAGGTTGGCGTGATGCAGACCGAGAATGCCGATGTGGCGCGTCGGCGGTGCCTGCATGCTCGAACGCACCTCGAGCCCCAACTCCATGTCGCCGACGACTCTGCCCGGATCGTACAGCACGCCATAGGCGGACAGCAGAGGCTCGAGCGTCGAGGAGTGATCCGCTGCGGCGCCCGCAAGCGGGTTCGAGGAATCCTGGCCGCCGGTGTCGGCTCCCGCATTCGGATCCACGAACAGCAACATGCGTCCGCCGCGCATGATGAACTGATCGATGGCGTACAGCGTCCTGGTCGGCAACCGTTTGGGATGCACGAGCATCAGCACGTCCACGTCCTTGTCGATGTGGTCGGCCTCGGCGGCGACGTTGCGCACCACGAAGAGCTGCTGAAGCTGGCCGAGGATGGGCCAGGGCTCGCCCATCTGGCCGGTCTGCGGATTCAACTGGCCCTGCATCGGCAGCGAACTCAGCAGACCGATGACGGGTTTCTTCGGCGTGCCCAATTCCTGGATCAGCTTCGCGACGTCGTATTCCAGAAATTCTTCGCGGTCGGATTGAAAACTCGGCAGCGCGGCGCGGCCGTCGGTGGAATTGGTGCCGGCGAGGCCGAAGTACAGCGCATCGCCGCCGCTCTGCAGCGACTGCAGCCCGTACTCCGCCGCACGATCCTCATCCTCCGAAAACGGCTGCGGATCGACCACCCTCAGGCGCACCCTGCCGTTCGATCGCGCGGCGACCTCCTCGAGGAATTCGCGAACGCGGTTGGCATACGGCAGCAGCAGAGGCGATTGTTTCGCCGCGGCGTCACGCGAAAAATAGAAATATAGGTTGACGGGTTCCTTCAGTTCGTCGAGCACCTGCTGAGTACCGGAGGTCAGGGTGTAGAGGTGGTTCTGGGTGAGATCCAGACGCATCCCCCGCAGCCCTGCGTTCGCGAGCATGACGACGCCCAGGAACAGCACGGCGAGCGCGACCAGGCCTGCAGCGCCGAAGCCGGTTCTCTGCCAGCGCGAAGAAGCCACTTATTCCGCCTTTTTCATGTCGAGGACCATGGCCGTGGCGGTGAGCCAGAAGCCGATCACGGCCGCGAAATACACCATGTCCCGCAGGTCGATGACCCCCTTGGAGATGGCGTCGAAATGCGTGAAGAAGCTCAACGATGCCACGGCGTCGACCAGCGGCTGCGGCAGGATGCCGCGGATGAAGTCGAGCACGATCGGGAACCCTGCGAGCAGGAAGATGAAACCCACCAGCGCCGCGGTGATGAAGGCGATGACCTGGTTGCGCGTGGCCGCCGACAGGCACATGCCGATCGACAGGAACCCGCCGGCCATCAGGAAGCTGCCGAGGTATGCGGCGAGGACGGCGCCGTTGTCCGGATGGCCCAGGTAGTTGATCGTGATCCAGACGGGGAAGGTGAGCGTCAGCGCCACGCCCGCGAAGCACCAGGCGGCGAGAAATTTCCCCGTCACCGCCTGCCATAGCGTGACCGGCAGCGTCATGAGCAGCTCGATGCTGCCGCTGTTGCGCTCCTCCGCCCACAGGCGCATGGAAATTGCCGGGATCAGCACCAGATACAGCCAGGGATGCCAGCGGAAGAACGGCTGCAGGTCCGCCTGACCGCGTTCGAACAGACCGCCCACCTGAAAGGTGAACACGGCCGCCAGCACGAGAAAGATGACGATGAACACATAGGCGAGCGGGGTCGTGAAATAGCTGCGTATCTCGCGTTTGAACACCGCCAGTGTCTTGTTCATGCCGCCGCTCCGAGGGAGGACTCGTGCGGGCCCTGGGTCAGGCTGCGGAATACTTCGTCCAGTCGTCCCGACTCGAGGTGTAGCTCCGGCACCAACCATTGGTTCCGCGCAATCATCGCGCTCACCGCGGGCAGCGCGTCGACCCCCCTGTGGGGCACGGCGGTCAGGCGCAGCGCGCGCTCGTCCGATTCGACGGCCGTGATTTCGGGCAGCGCCGCGAGATCGCGGCAGGCGGCGAGCAGCTGCTCGATTCTCGCGAAGCGCAGCGTGACGGCGTGGTGGTAACGTGAACGCGCCTCGAGCGCGGCGGGCGTCTCGTCCGCCACGATGCGGCCGTCCGCGATGATGATGGCCCGCGTGCAGACCTCGTGGACTTCCTCCAGGATGTGCGTCGACACGACCACCAGCTTGTCCTTGCTGAGTTCGTTGATGAGGCGGCGTACCTCGTGCTTCTGGTTCGGATCGAGTCCGTCGGTGGGCTCATCCAAGATGAGCACCGCCGGATCGTGGATCAAGGCCTGGGCGAGGCCCACGCGTCGCCGAAATCCCTTCGACAGCGTTTCTATGACCTGATCGACGACCGCGCCGAGCGCCAGCCGGTCGATGACGACGTCGCGGCGGACGCGGCGCCTGACGCCGGACAGGCCGCGGATGTCGGCGATGAAGTCGAGGAATTCCGCCACCGTCATTTCGCCATAGCTCGGCGCGCCTTCGGGCAGATATCCCATGCACGACTTGGCGGCCACCGGCGCGCTTTCGACGTCGTGTCCGCAGACTTCGACGTGGCCGCCCGACGGCGCGATGAAGCCGGCGATCATGCGCATGGTGGTCGACTTGCCCGCACCATTCGCACCCAGAAACCCGAGCACCTCGCCAGGGGACACCGTGAACGTCAGAGCGTCGACCGCGACCTTGGCGCCATACCGCTTGGAGAGATTTTTCGTTTTGATCATGCGCGCCTTTGAGCGGGAAAAAGGGAAGAGGTTCCCTGCATCTGCGACGGGATCAACCGCGTCCGGCCTTGATGTCGATGACCGTTTTATTGTCCTTGAGGATAAGGCGGACGTCGGTCAGCGGCGGTCTATCCGCCATGCTGGAGATGAGTTCCGCCAGTTCGTACCACTTGCGGCCCCACTGCACCAACCGCGTCGCATCCGCGATCACCTGTTCGACCACCGCCTCCGGGAACCCCGCGCTCACGGTGGCGGGCGGCACCGCCTGGGCGCGGCTCGCCGACGGGGGTGCAGCCTGCGGTGGGGCGGACGCTGCTGCGCGCTGAGACGCCGTGGTGGTTTTCGCGGGGGGTCGCGCGGCGGTTTTCGACGACGAATCGCGGTGTTCCGTGCCACCGGCGGAGGCCGCCGTCGGGGGGGGCGCCGGGGTGCGGCGCGCCGCCGGGCGTGGCGCGGCCGCGCGAGGTGCCGCATCGTCGGGGCTGGTGCCGGGCGCCGGTCCCTGCGGATCGGCAAGCGGGATGAAACGCTCGATGTGTTCGGATCCCAGCAGATGGGCGAGAAACGCCATGAGCTCCAGAGAGTCGGAGAAGGTGGCATCGCCCTCGGCCATGCGTTCCTTCAGCCTGGCGAGCAACGCCGTGGCTTTCTGGGTGGCAAGATCGATGATCCAGCGGCTGGGGCGCTCGTGGTCGGGCCACGGCTGAACCTTGGCGTAGCTCTCAGGATCGAGAGCCGCGTATCTCGCGTGCAGCTCGAGGCTCTTGAGCCATTTTTCCAGCAGGTCCAGCAGGCGTTGGTCGGCGGGTGTTGCCATGGTTCACTCAGACCTGCACCCTAAACGATGGGACGGTCATTGGCTAGGCCCTGCGCGGCCGCGGACGCCCCTCCGGCCGCGCGGCGCGCTAGACTGCGCGCCATGTGCGGTATCGTCGGCATCATCGGACCACGAGCCCGTGGCGACGTCGCCGCGGCCATGGCGCACGCGCTCGCGCATCGGGGGCCCGACGGGCAGGGCGTATGGACGGGTCCGCAAGTCGCACTCGGTCACCGCCGGCTCGCGATCCAGGACTTGTCGGAGCACGGCCATCAGCCCATGTCCTTCGAGCATGCCCGCGGTCCGCACGTGCTGACCTATAACGGCGAACTCTACAACCACGAAACGTTGCGCGGTGAACTGCCCGGGCCGTGGAGTTCGAGCGGAGACACGGAGGTGCTGCTGCGGCTGCTGGCGGAGCACGGCGCGGCGGGTCTCGAGCGGGTGGTCGGCATGTTCGCCTTCGCGTGGTGGGACGTCGCGAACCGCCGTCTGCTGCTGGCGCGGGACAGGCTCGGCATCAAACCCTTGTATTACCAGATACTTGCGGACGGCATCGCGTTCGCGTCGGAGCTGAAGGCGCTGCGGGTGCTGGGCAGACCGGAAGTCGAGCGCAGCGCGGTGCGTGATTTCCTGTTTCATGGCTACATACCCGCGCCCAAAACCATCTATCGCGGGATCTGCAAGCTGCCGGCCGGTCACACGCTGTCGTGGCACGACGGACGCGTGACCATCGAACGCTATTGGCAGCCGTCCACGCAGCTCATGGTACGCAGCGCTCAAGACACGCTGCAGCAGCTCGACGGTCTGCTGCGCGAGGTGGTGACCGGGCACGCGCTGGCGGACGTGCCGGTGGGCGTGTTCTTGAGCGGCGGGATGGACTCCGCGCTGACGAGCTATTATCTCGACGCGCCGCGCACCTACTCGCTGGGATTCGATGCCGGCGACCGCTCCGAACTGGATGCCGCCCACCGCGCGGCCCGGCATCTGGCCACCCGACATACCGAGATGAACGCGCCTGCCGCGGATTTTGCGGCGGCGCTCGACCTGCTGCCGCAGGTGTTCGACGAACCCTTCGGCGACAGCGCCGCGTGGTCGAACTATCTCATCGCTCAGCTGGCGCGCCGCGAAGTGACCGTGGCCCTGAGCGGCGAGGGGGGCGATGAGATCTTCTGCGGTTATCCGCGCTATTGGTCGCGCGTGGGAGCGCGTTCCACGGTGTTGAACCGGGCACTAGCCGCCGCGGTGCCGCCCTTGTCACGGCTCGGCTCCTCGATGCGCCGGCGCGCCTATGTGGGGTTGCCGGCTTTTGCGGTCGCACTCGGCGGACTTGCGTCGGATCAGGTCGAGGCTCTGCTGGCGCCGGGCTGGCTGGAGCCGCAATACGATTACCTGTGGTTCTACCGCCGCTTCTGGCGTGCCGAACTCGACCCCCTGAGCCGGTTGCGCTGGCTGGACGTGAACACGGATCTGGCCGAGGGGCTGCTCACCAAGGTCGACCGGACCAGCATGGCGCATTCGTTGGAGGTGAGGCCGCCCTTGCTCGACCATCGTCTGGTCGAGTTCATGCTCGGCGTCGATCCGGCGCAACTGGTGGATCCGGTCGAACGCCGCGGAAAATTACTGGTGCGCCGCCTCATGGAACCGCGCCTGCCGCCGCGCCATCTCGACCGGCCCAAATCAGGCTTCGGACTGCCCGTCCATCGCTGGCTTCGGCAAAATCCGCGGCTGCTGGCCGACGCGGTCGCTCGGCTCATAGCGCGCGGCGTGCTCAAGCGTGCGGTCGGCACGGAGTTTCGCCGCGCGTGGTATCTGCTCGTGCTCGACCGCTGGTTCACCGCGTTTGAGTGAGTCAGCGCCGCGGATCCTGTTCGTGCCCGTGTCCGGCGCGTTCGGCATGGGCGAATATGCGCGCTCCGCAGCGATCGCGCGCGCGGTGCAGTCGCGCTGGCCGGCCGCCGATCTGCGCTTCGTCCTGAGCCGGCAGGCCCCGTATGCGGCGACGGTGCCGTTCCGGTGCATCCTGCTCGACTCCTCCCCGACGTTTCACTCCGGGGCCGTCATCGACGTGCTCACCAGTTTTCGCCCCGACGTGGTGGTCTTCGACAACGCGGGACGCACCGCGCAGCTGCGCGCGGCGAAACGTCTCGGCGTGCGCGTGGTCTACATCAGCGCGCGCCGTCGTCAGCGGGGCAAGGCGTTCCGCCTGCGTTGGATGCGGCTCATCGATGAGCACTGGATTGCCTATCCTCGATTCATCGCCGGTGCCCTGCGGGCGGGCGAGCGGCTGAAGCTCGCCCTCATGCACCGGCCGCGGGTGCGGTATCTCGACGTCATCCTGGCCGCGCCGGTACCTGCGTCGCGCGATTCGCTCCTTGCGAGGATCGGCTGGGCGGCGGATAGTTTCGTGCTCGTGGTGCCGGGCGGCGGCACCGGCCACCCCGGCGCCGCCGATGCCATCCAGCAATTCCTGAACGCGTCGCAGCGTCTCGCCGACTGGGGAATCCCGACGCTTTTCGTGGGCCCCGCGGATGCGCAGAGTGCAACGGCTGCACCCGGCACCTCGGCGCAGTCCGCGCAATCCGCGAAGTCCGTGCAGAGCGCAACGGCGCCGTCCGTCGGGGTCGTTGCCGGCGGCGGCGGCGGCATCCCGCTCCAGCGGTCCGGGCCGCTGCCACAGCCGGCTCTCGCCGAGCTCATGCGCAACGCGCGGGTCATCGTCGCGAACGGTGGTTCGACGTTGCTGCAGGCCATCGCCTGCGGCAAGGCCTGCGTGGCCGTGCCCGTCGCCGGCGATCAGCCGGAGCGCATCCGGCGCTGCGTCGATTCGCGCGTGGCGCTCGCGGCGCGCCTCGACGCCGCCTCGATAGTACGGATCACCGCCCCTTTGTGGCAGAACGGGGAGTACCGCGACGCGCTCGCCCGGCGCGCGGCGGCGCTCGAACTCGCGGACGGCATCGACGTCGCCGTGCGCGCGCTCGCCGGACTGATCTGAGACCCGCCCGGTGCCCAACGTCCTGCTACTCGGTTACGACCCCGCGCAGCCCTCGTTCCGCCATCGCATGCAGAGCCTCGTCACGCCCCTGCAGTCGGCGGGTTGGGCGGTGCGCACCGAGCGGTTTCCGGGCGGCCGCTATGGACTTCGCACCTGGGAACGGCGGGCCCTGCTGCGCTGGGCCGACGTCGTAGTGCTGCATCAAATCAAACTGAGCGCGCTCGAGGCTCGGCTGTTCGCGGGTCTCAGCCGGCACCGGGTGTTCGACGTCGACGACGCGATCTACGTGCGCAAGCCGCGCCGGCTGGGCCAACCGGCCGATGATTCGTCGTGGCGGCGGAAAAAATTTGCGGCGACCTGTCGTTGGGTGGATGCGGTCGTCGCGGGCAACGACGTGATCGCGGGCGTCGCCCGAGACGATGCCCGCGAGGTGGCCGTACTACCGACGTCAATCGATACGGCGCGCTACCGCCCCCCCTCACACCCGGCCGACGCTGCTCCCACCGTCGCCTGGATCGGCAGCCCGGAGAACCTCGTGTATCTCGAGATGATCCGCCCTGCATTCGCCCGCCTCGCGCAGCGCTTTCCCGCCTTCGTCCTGCGCGTGATCTGCTCGCGCTTTCCGCAGTGGCCGGAGGTGCACGTGGAGTGCGTGCCCTGGAGCGCGGCCACCGAGGCGGCTGCGCTCGCCACCGCCCACATCGGCGTGATGCCGTTGAGCGACGACGCCTGGGCGCGCGGCAAATGCGCATTCAAGCTCCTGCAGTACATGGCGGCCGGACTGCCCTGCGTGGCCTCGCCCATCGGCGCGAACACCGAAGCGGTGATCGACGGATTCAACGGCCTGCACGCTTCGAGCATCGAGGACTGGGAGCGGTGCCTGGCGCTGCTCATCGAATCCCCTGGCCTGCGCGCGCGTTTTGGTGCGAACGGGCATGCTCACGTCGAGCGACGCTACGCTCTGCAGACCTACGGCTCGAGCTACGTCGGACTGCTCACACGGCTCGCCGACGCATGAGCGAAATCAGATATGCTTCGCCGCATGCCGGCCATGCATGCCTATCAGATCCTCAATCACTACACCCCGCCGGGCGACTTGGATCCGGGTTTCGGCGTGCTGGACAACTCGGCGAACGAGCGGCCGGACTGGTATGAGTACTGGCCGATCAGGAAGTTTTTGTCGACGCAGCCGTTGGACGAGGATGCCTTCTACGGATTCCTGTCGCCGAAGTTCAGGCACAAGACCAACCTCGGTGCGGCGCAGGTACGCAAGGTCGTGGACCTCGCGGGCGCGGTTGACGTGATTCTGTTGAGCCCCAGCATCCACAACAGCGCCTATTACCTCAGCGTGTTCGAACATGGCGATGCCGAGCATCCCGGTCTGGCGCAGGTCGCCGCCCGGCTCTTCGAGCGTGTCGGCCGGCCCGTCGACTGGGCCCGCTTCATGTCGGACTCCACCAACACCGTGCATTCGAATTATTTTCTGGCAAAACCGCGTTTCTGGCGCGCCTGGCTCGCCATCACCGAGCAGATGTTCGTGATCGCCGAGACGGCGGACGACGAACTCGGCAGAGCGCTGACGGCACCGACCGCCTATCGCGGCCGCACCGACGTGCAGATGAAGATATTCATCATGGAACGCATCGCCACGTGGATACTCGTCACCGACCCCAGCTTCACCGCACGCGTGCGTGATCCGTTCGCTGCACGGGCACGCTTCTACAAGCTGCCCGTAGCCATCGTCTGCGATGCGTTGAAGATGGCCTACGTGGCGCAGGGCCGGGGGCAGTACAAGGACGTGTTCTTGATGGTCCGCAGTCTGCGGAAGACTTTGAACGCCCTGGTGCGGCTCGGCGGTTTCGCCGGGTGGCGGCAGCTCCGCCCGGGGCTGCAGCGATTGCAGTCGTATTGGCTCTCGGGCGAGCATGAATAGCCGCACCGCTGCACAGTTCTGGCGGGGCCGGCGGGTGCTGCTGACGGGACACACCGGATTCAAGGGCGCGTGGCTGAGCTTGTGGCTGCGCGAACTCGGGGCCGACGTCACCGGGTTCGCCCTGGCACCGCATACCGAACCCAGTCTGTGGAGTCTGCTCGCCCTCGATTCGATGCGTTCCCTGATCGGCGACCTGCGTGAAGAGCACACGGTTCGCGATGCCGTGGCCCATGCCGCGCCACAGATCGTGATCCACATGGCGGCCCAAGCCCTGGTGCGCGAATCTTATCGCGAGCCGCTCGCCAACTACGCTACCAACGTGATGGGGACCGGTCATGTACTCCAGGCGTGCCGGGCGGCCCGGGATCTGCAGGCGGTGGTGGTCGTGACCAGCGACAAGGTGTACGAGAACGATGACGCCGGCCGTCCCTTCGTGGAAGCGGACCGGCTCGGCGGCCACGATCCCTACAGCAACAGCAAGGCCTGCGCGGAATTGCTGACGGCGAGCTTCCGCGACAGTTTTTTTCGGGGCGGGGCGCCCGTCGCGACGGTACGCGCCGGCAACGTCATCGGCGGCGGCGACTGGTCGCAGGACCGTCTCATACCGGATTGCGTACGTGCCCTGCGTCTCGGCGTGCCGGTGATGCTGCGCTATCCCGAGGCGGTGCGCCCCTGGCAGCACGTGCTCGAACCCCTTGCAGGTTACCTGGCACTCGCGCAGGCCTTGGTCGAGGCGCCGCATGCCGCACCCCGGGTGCTGAACTTCGGTCCCGATCCAGGCTCGTTCTGTTCCGTTCGAGAGGTGGTCGAAACCTTCAGCGCGCGGTTCGCAGGCAGACCTGGCTGGCGGGCGGACGGTGCGAATCATCCGGTCGAAGCGCGCGCCCTGACGTTGTCGTCGGCGCTCGCCGCACAAACCCTCGGCTGGCGACCCCGGCTCGAGCTTGCCGACTCTTTATCGTGGACGGCGGACTGGTACCGCGCCCACACCGCGGGAGAAAACATGCTGGCTTATTCGCGGGCGCAAATCGCGCGCTATACCGCCACCGACGCGTCCGCTGCGCCGGCTGCGTCGGCCGAAGATGCCTCCGCCGCCGCCGACGTCGGCCCCCGCAGGCGGGTCGCACCGTGAAGTGCGTCATCCTGGCGGGCGGCAAGGGCACGCGCATCGCAGAGGAGTCCAACACCCGCCCGAAACCCATGGTGGAAATCGGCGGGCGGCCCATTCTGTGGCACATTATGAAACTGTATGCCTCGCACGGCGTGCGTGAATTCATCGTGTGTCTCGGTTACAAGGGCTACATGGTGAAGGAATACTTCGCCAATTATTTTCTGCACCAGGCGGATGTCACTTTCGACATGGTCGGCAACCGGCTGGAATATCACGACTGTCGCAGCGAGCCCTGGAAGGTGACGCTGGTGGATACCGGCGAGGAAGCCATGACCGGCGGCCGTTTGTTGCAGGTCGGCAAATACCTGAACGCGAACGAGCCGTTCTGCATGACGTACGGGGACGGCCTGGCGAACATAGACATCGGTGCGGAGGTCGCCTTTCACGCCGAGCGTGGGTGCAAAGCCACCGTTGCCTGCGTGCGACCGCCGGCGCGTTTCGGGCGCATCGTCGTCGAAGGCACCCAGGCCATCTCGTTCGAGGAAAAGCCGCAGACCGAGGGCGGTCTCATCAACGGCGGCTTTTTCGTGCTGGAGCCATCCGTGCTCGAATTGATCGACGGGCACGACACGATCTGGGAAAACCAGCCCATGCAGCGGCTCGCCGCGGACGGGCAGCTTGCGGCCTGGATCCACCGCAGCTTCTGGCAGCCCATGGACACCCTGCGCGACAAGCTGCACCTGAATGCGTTGTGGGACAGCGGCGCGGCGCCGTGGAAAAGTTGGCCGGGCTAGCGGCATCATGGTAGGGCGCGTGGCTTCATGCCGTGCCTGCGGCGGACCGCTCGGCGTGATCATGGCCGACCTCGGTGTGCAGCCGCCCTCGAACGCCTTCCTCGGTTCGCGCGCGGACATCGCGCGTGAAAAATGTTACCCCTTGTGCGCCAAGGTGTGCGGGTCGTGCAAGCTAGTACAGCTGGATTACGACGTGGCGCCGGAGGAGTTGTTCGGCAACTACGTGTATTTTTCGTCCTATTCGGACGAGTGGCTCGCGCACGCGCGGCGCTACTGCCAGATGGCACGCCGGCGTTTCGCGCTCGACACCCGCAGCCTGGTGGTGGAGCTCGCGAGCAATGACGGTTATCTTTTGAAGAACTTCCTGGAAATGGGCATCCCGGTGCTGGGCATCGATCCGTCCGATGCCGTGGCGAAGGCTGCCGCCGCTCTGGGCGTTCCCACCCGGGTGGCGTTTTTAGGCGAGGCCGTCGCGCAGGAACTTCGTGCCGCAGACCGTCAGGCCGACCTCGTCATCGGCAACAACGTTCTGGCCCACGTGCCGCTGTTGAACGATTTCATCGCCGGGATCAGTGTGTTGCTCAAGCCGGAGGGAACCGCCACCCTCGAGTTTCCCCACCTGCTCGAGCTGATCGAGCACGTCGAGTTCGACACCATCTATCACGAGCATTATTCATATTTTTCGCTCCATGCGATCGAACAGGCTTTTGCACGCCACGGACTTCGCATCTACGACGTCGAGAAGCTGCCGACGCACGGTGGTTCGCTGCGGATATTTGCCGCGCATTCAGGCGCCCGCGTCGCGCAGGAGAGCCCGGCACTGCGCGGCGTGCGTGAAGCCGAGGCGGCGGCCGGTCTTGCGGACCTCGGGACGTATGCCAGATTCGCCGCGCGCGTCGACGCGTGCCGCCGTTCGTTGCAGGATTTCTTCGCACGGGTGCGCGCCGACGGCGGCACCGTCGCCGGGTACGGCGCCGCCGCCAAGGGCAATACACTGCTGAACTTCTGCGGCGTGACCGGCACCGACCTCGCCGTGGTGGCGGACCGAAATCCGCACAAACAGGGAAAACTGCTGCCCGGCACGCACATTCCGGTGGTGTCGCCCGAAGAGCTCATGCGGCGACGGCCGGATTACGTGCTCATCCTGCCATGGAATCTCGGAGTCGAGGTGCGCGGACAGCTCGCTGGCATCGCCGCGTGGGGCGGCAGGTTCGTCACACCGGTGCCGCTGGTGCAAGTCGATGCCGAGGCGTTGCCGACCGGCAACGATGCCCGGCATCGATTCACGAACTGAGGCGCGACGTGACATTCACCGAAACGCCGCTCGCCGGCGCCTATACCCTGGAGGTGACGCGGCTGGAGGATGAGCGAGGATTCTTCGCGCGCAGTTACTGCAGCGAAGAATTTTTCGCGCGAGGCCTGGTCACGCAATGGAGCCAGTGCAGCGTGTCTTTCAACAACAGGCACGGGACTCTGCGTGGAATGCACTTTCAAGCGGCACCGCACGAGGAACACAAACTGGTTCGTTGTACGGCGGGCGCCATCTTCGACGTCATCGTCGACCTGCGCGCGAATTCGCCGACCCGGCGGCGCTGGTTTGGCACGGAGCTGACCGCGAGCAATCACCGCGCCTTGTACATTCCGCAAGGATTTGCGCACGGCTTCATCACGCTGGCGGACGACAGCGAGGTCTCATACATGATCTCCGTTCCCCATGCAGCCGGGTACGGCCGCGGTCTGCGCTGGAACGACCCGGCGCTGGGGGTGCAGTGGCCGCTCAAGCCGACGGTCGTCTCGGCACGCGATGCGGAGTTTCCCCTGCTCGACCCGTCCGGTTTCCCGTGACGCAGCCGAAACGGGTCCTGGTGACGGGAGCAGGCGGGTTCATCGGTCGTTGGAGCGTGCCTGCGCTCCTCCGGCGCGGCTACCAGGTGCATGCAGTGCTCACCCATGTCCACGGACGCAAGATTCCGGCCTGTCTGCGCGGCGCCGAACTGCATGCCGTGGATCTGTTGGACCCCGCGGCGCTCGAAAAAGTGGTCGGCGTGGTCCGTCCGCGTCAACTGCTGCATTTCGCATGGATTGCCACGCCGGGCGTGTATTGGACCAGTCCCGAAAACCTTCTTTGGCTCGATGCCAGCCGCCGCCTCCTGAATGCTTTCGCCGCGCAGGGCGGCAGCCGCGCCGTGATGGCCGGCAGCTGCGCGGAGTACGACTGGTCGGCGGACGGCGCGGCCGCGGCGGCGGGCATTTTCAATGAACGTGATGGAGCGCCTGCCGGCGCGTCGGGCGCAACCGTGCTGCCGTACCCCGCATGCAAGCTGGCGCTGCGCGCGAGTCTTGAAACTCTCTCCTCGACGCACGGCCTGTCCAGCGCCTGGGGCCGTATCTTTTTCCAGTACGGACCCGGCGAACATGCACAACGGTTGGTCGCGTCGGTGATTACTCAGTTGTTGGCGGGGCGGCCGGCACCCGCATCGCATGGGCGGCAGATACGCAGCTTCCTGCACGTGGCGGACGTCGCCGCGGCTTTCGTGGCGCTGCTCGACGGGGACGTGCAAGGCACGGTGAACATCGGATCCGGCGAGCCGATCTCCATTCGCGAACTGCTCGAACTCATCGCGCGTCAGATAGGTCGCCCCGACCTGCTGCAACTCGGCGCGCGCGAGGCGTCCGCCGGCGAACCTGCCATCCTGCTGCCCGATGTCGGGCGTTTGCGTGACGAAGTCGGCTGGCGGCCCGCCTTTACGTTGAGCGCGGGGCTGACCGACACGATCGCGTGGTGGCAGGCGCACCTTGGTGGCGGTCTACCGGCAGAGGGTCTCGGTTCTGCCATGGCGTCCCGCTGATGCAGTTGCTACCGGGGTGGCATCCCCTCGTCGTCCATTTTCCGCTGGCCTTGATCGTCGTCGCGGCAATAACCTTGACCCTGGCCCGGTTGTTGCCGCGCGCACGGCTCGCGCAGACTCTGGCCACGGTGGGAACTTGGAATTTGTGCATCGGCGGCGTGCTCTTGTTCGTGGCGCTCGGCACGGGGCTCGCCGCCGCGGTCGGTCTGCAGATAGGTGCCGCGGCGCGGACCGCCGTTTCGTCGCACGTGAAGGCTGCGGTGGTCAGCACTTTGCTGGTGCTGCTCGCAACCGTGTGGCGCGGCGTGGGCAACGCCCCGGAATCGCGTCCCTCGACGGTGCTGCTCGTGGTGGTGTGGGCCGCCACGCTCGCCTTGACGGTGACCGGCTATCGGGGTGGCCAAAACGTCTATCGCTACGGCATCGGCGTCGTGCATGATTCGTCGCAGTGGACGCCGACGGCGCCCGCTGCGACTCGCTGACGCCCGCCAC
>CAZZVN010000022.1:0-53414 GCA_964657625.1 uncultured Steroidobacteraceae bacterium | reverse complement strand
GGCGACTGCCGCTGGGGCGACTGCCGCGGTGACAGGCGAGGACGCCGTGCAGCTGGGCGCCGCGCAGGCGGCTGCCGGACGCCCGGCAGCGGATCCGTGGACACTGACGCTGAGCCCGGACGCGGTGCTGCTCATGCGCTTCTCCGCCCTGACGTTCAACGCCCACCGCATCCACTACGATCAGCACTATGCACGTGCGCAGGAAGGCTATCCCGAGCGCATCGTGCACGGGCCGTTGACGGCCATCGTGCTCGCGCAAATGCTCGCCGTTAACGGCATCGACGACCTGCGGCGTTTCGAATTTCGTGCGCGCCGGCCCTTGTACGTCGATCAGCCCATCCGCTGCGTCGGCCGACCGGCGGCGGACCGCATCGAGTTGACCGCCGCTGGTCCTTCGGGTGAGCCGTCGATGACGGCGACGGCGTGGCGGGCGGGCGGGTGAATACGCCACCGCCATCGCCCAGGTTCCTTAGGTCACCAGATCCCGGCTGTCGACAAAGGGGAACAACGGCCCAGCCGGTCGCTGCTCGACAGGGACTTGGGCAAGGTCGATGCCGGGCACTTGCATGCTCAACGCATCCGGGCGCCAGACCACGTCGTCGCCGGCCCAGCGGGTGGTGAATGCGATGCGCGCGGTGTCCGAGCGGTTGCTGGGCGCACCGTGCAGGGTGTACGGATGGATGATCAACGCGTCACCCGTCTTGAAATCCCAGGTCAGCACTTCCATCGCACCCGCATCGATCTGCGCTTCCACGTCTGGTAACTCCCCGTAGTCGTCCGGCAGTTTGATGTGCGGGTCGACGTACACGGGCGGGCGGAATTGGGTCGGATTGCGATGGCTGCCGCGTATGCATCGGAGCGGCGAGGAATTTGCCGAGACATCGGTCAGGGCGATCCAAAGGGAAGGAATCTGGGTGCCCTTGAGGCAGAACGCGGCGATGTCGTGGTGCCACGGCGAGCCTTCGCCGTCGGCGCCCGGTTCCTGGACGAAGGTCAGGTCATACCAATACTGCAACCGCTTCGCGCCAATCACTCCGCCGACCACGGCCGCCACACCCGACTCGGTGAAAAAGCGCCGGACCCCGTCGACGTCACGCCACATCCAGCGGATGGTAAGGCGGCCCGGAGCGCGGGAGGTCTGCACGGTGGGCCAGGGCAGCGCCTCGCCCGTCGGATGGGCGCGGACCGCGTCGATCGCCTCGAGCAATGTCGAGACCCACTGCGATGACAGCAGTCCTGGAATCTTGACGACACCGTCTGCGGCGTACTGCTCCGCCAAGGCATGAATCCGTGCCGATGAAAAGTTCGAGGCCGTCATCACCCATCTCCTGTGCCAGCGCGGTACGAAGGCTAAGTGCCAGGATATCCAATGTCGATGGGTAACAGGCGGGTGCCCGACATCCGGACGGCCTGCTGCCGAACGGCCTTCGGGTCAGATGCGGTCGGCCGGACCCGACAGCTCGACCGGAGCATGGTTGTCGTTCATCTGCGTCTCGATGCGCCGCGCGATTTCGCGCAACAGTTCGAGCCTCTGATCGACGCCGCTGTAAGCCCCCGCCGATACCCGCATGTAGCGCAACGTCAAGGCTGCGAGCACGACGCCGCCGTGGCGCAGCGGAACGGCGATGCTGTTCTCTCGTTCGCCAACCGGTTCATAGGTGGCGTAGTCGAGCCGGGCGATCTGGTGCAAAAGGGCCATATAGCCCTCGGTCGTGATTTCGCGGGCATACGGCGGCAGCTTGACGTGCTGAACGCTCTTCACCACCGAAACTTGGATGGTGCTCGGCTGGCTCGCAAGACAGACGAGGCCACCGGCCGAATACAGGGTCGGTGCGTAGAAGCCGGCGCGATAGCGCTTGATCACGCGCGAGGTGGCGTGGTCGGTGGTCAGGCGTACGAAGCAGCGGTCGCCGGCAGGAGTCGTCAGCGCGAGCGGCCAGCCGTCCTTTGCGGTGTATTCGAGCATCAGCGGCTGGGCGGCGGCGATCATGCGTACGTCGCCGTCGAAACCGTCTGACAAGCCGCGGACACGGATCGACAAGCGGTACCGCGTGCCGTGCCGGCGCTCCTCGGCGGCGACGTAACCCTGGGCAAGCAGCGTCTTGAGCACTCGGTAGGCTCTCGCCCGCGACAGACCGAGTTCGTTGGCCAGCTCGCCGGTGGACAGCGATCCGCGGGTGTTCAGCAGCTGCAAGGCTTCGATGCCGACCCGCAAAGATTGAATGTCATCGGCTTCTCGGGCGGGCATAGGTGCCTAGCATAAAAACATGTCGACGGTTTAACACGCGCTATGATGCGGGGCAAATTTCAGGATGCCCTCGGCATCGAAAAGGTGAACGTGCACGAGAGCGAAGCGATTGCGGACGGTGTGTCGAGCGTTCCCACCCGCGAGCGGCTGCAGGCGTTGGAGCGTGGGCTCGAAGCGCTGGCATTCCTCAACCGTTTCGGCGCGGGAACCAGCGGGCAGGTCGCACGCGCGCTGAAGCTCAAGCGCTCCACCGCGCACCGTATCTTGTCGGTCCTGGTGACGATGGGGCTGCTGCGTCACGACAGTCTGGGGCATCAATACATTTTATGCGCCCGTGTCCGCGAGCTGTCGAACGGCTTTCGCGACGATGCCTGGATCACCAACGTTGCTTCGCCGCGCCTGTCGGCCTGGACCCGCGAATATCACTGGCCGTTGGTCTTGACGACGCTGCTGGGCGGCTTGATGACGGTACGCGCCTCCACCGATTATGAGAGCCCGATTTCGGTGGACCGTTTTCTCGCCGGGCAGGTGATCCCCATCCAAGGGTCGACCGTGGGCGCGCTCTACCAGGCGTACGGCCTGCGTGCTCTGGCCGGAATGGGCGCTACTGTAGGCGCGGATGCGGCCGAGGACGTCGTGACCATCCGCAAGGCAGGGTACGTGGCCCGTGCGACGGCGTGTTTCACCGGAGCGCGTGTCAGCGTGCCGCTGGTCGAGGCGGATCATTTCCTTGGCTGCATCACCATGCGCTGCCGTCCGGAAACCATTGCCGACGCTGCCGAACTCGATCATTGGCTGGCGACGCTGAAGACCCTGGCTGCGGAGATCTGCGCGGCGGCGGCGCCGCTGCTCGGCCTCGCGGGCTGAACCTTGGGGGTCAGGGGAGGGGGCCCGGTCCGTCGAGCACGTCCTGTAGACGCTGCGCCAGAGCGAGCAGCACGCGGTCCGAGCCGTGTCGGCCGATCAATTGCAGACTGTGCGGCGCGGAACCGCCGCGGTCGGCGGTGGGCCAGGCGACGGCCGGCAGTCCGGCCACGTTGGCACAGGCAACGAAGGTGGCGAGCGTCGTCGGCACGACCTCGTCCCTATGCAATCCGGCCACCGGGCAGGAGGGCGTCAGCAGGCCATCGTACGGCTCGATCGCGCGGCGCAATCCGGATGCCGCCGCCTGCACGGCGCGCTGCGCGGCGGCGAATTTCGAGGCAGGCAGGGTTGCGGCGTGGCTCCGCAGCGCCCGCAAGTCCCCGCCGAGCGCGAGTGCGGCTCCGTCGCGCCGCTGCCCCAGCCGTTCGAAAAAATCATGCGTCACCACCCAGAAGGCGGCGCGGGCGACCGCGAAGAAGTCGAAGGACGGGAATTCGACGAGTTCGAAGTCCGCACCGTCCTGGAGCCGTGCCACGCCGGCGCGATAGCTACGCTCCACGTCCGGCCGCACGCAGGCGACCGCCCCTTCGGCGAGGTAGGCGATGCGAGGCCGGGCCGGGGCGAGTTCCGGGGCGGCGTGCGGGCCGAGCGCGTCCACGGCGGCCCGTAGGTCGGCGATCGAGCCTGCGAGCAGACCCAGGGTGTCGAACGGCGCATACAACGGCACCACACCCGCGGTCGACCACGTGGCATGGGTGGGCTTGAAGCCGGCCAGCCCGCACAGCGCCGCCGGAATGCGGATGGAGCCCAGGGTGTCGGTGCCGATACCGAGCAGGGCATGGCCGGCCGCGACCGCCGCCGCCGAGCCTGCGCTCGATCCGCCGGGCAACATGCTCGGATAGCGAGGGTTGAGACAGGCGCCGAAGCGGTCGTTGCGCCCGCTGGCGCCGAGCGCAGCCTCGTCGAGGTTCGTCTTGCCGATGAGCACCGCGCCGGCAGCGTGGAGCCGTTCGATCATGGTGGCACTGCGTACTGCGGCGCCGCGTGCCAGACCCACGCTGCCCACCGACGTGGGCAGACCCATCACTTCGATGTTGTCCTTCACGGCGACGGGGACGCCCCCTAGCGCAGGCAGACCGGCGCCGTGATCCAGCATCGACTGCAGCCGAGCGGCCTGTCCGAGCGCGTACTCGTCGAGGACGGCGGTGTAGATCCGGCCGTGCGGGTTTGCCGCGACGGCAGCTCGCACGCGCCCGGCGATGACCTCGACGGCACGCAGTTTGCGCGCTTTGAGAGCCCCGGTAAGCCCTTCGATGGAATCCATGAGCCACGCTACACCCATCGCCCCCGCCGCGGCGTCCGGCAGCATCCCATGCCCGCATTTCGGGCAATAGGGACTTGGAACTGGGCCGCCCGGTAGATTGCCGTAAACTCGTCCGCGATGAAGCCTACCCTCACGTCGTCCGATCAACGGCCCGAATTCTGGCCGGACGGCGCGCGCGTCGCGGTCTCGCTGGTGGTAAACGTCGAGGAAGGCTCGGAACTCAGCATCGAGCGCGGGGACGACAGCATGGAACCGGTGGACGAGTTCGCCATGTTCTCCAAGGGCAGCCTGCGCAATCTGCCGAACGAGTCGAATTACCGCTATGGCCTGACGCACGGTGCGGCGCGGGTCGCGGAACTTCTGCGCGACCGTGACATGCGCGCCACCTGGACCTGCGCCGCGCAGGCGCTCGAGGGAGCGCCGCAGGTGGTGAAATTGATCCAGGACGGGGCTCACGAAGTGTGCGCGCACGGCCTGCGTTGGATTCCGCAGCTGCGCATGGACGAGGCCACCGAACGCGACTTCATCCGCAAGGCGGCCGAATCGATCGAGCGCACGTGCGGCGCGCGGCCGCGGGGCTGGTTGTCACGGTATTTCAACACCTTGAACACGCGCCGGCTGCTCGTCGAGGAAGGTTTCGATTACCACATGGATGATTTTTCCGCCGATCTGCCGTTCTGGGACCGCACCTATGCCAGGCCCCTGCTGGTGATCCCCTATCAGCTCGACACCAACGACATGAAAATGTGGGCACATCCTTCCTACACGCCGCAGCAGTGGCTGAGCTACGCCTGTGAGTCGCTCGACTGGCTGGTGGCGGAGGCCACCCGGTCGGGCACGGTGCGGATGCTGTCGCTGGGCGTTCATCTGCGTATCATCGGCAGGCCGGGCCGCATCGGCGCGTACCGGGATTTCCTGGACTACGTGGCCGCGAACTCTGCGGCCGCAACCTCGACGCGGGCGCAAATAGCCGCCGCGTGGGCAGACATCGACAGACCTTGACGAGCGCGAGACATTCCATGGACCAACTCCCCGCATCCAAGACGCAACGCATAACGCTGGAGCCGGCAACCACGGCGGGGCTCGCTCCCTACGGCTACCTCATCGGACCCCCGGAGAGCGAGTTGAAGGGCCGCATCGACTACTACGGCGATGCCGTGGAGGTGCGCACGCCGGCGAAATTCGTGTCGAACGACGACATGATGTTGAACCTGGTGACGTTCAATCGCCGCGCACCCATCATCCGTTGGATGGAGTACCACACCAAGCACACCCAGACGTTCATCCCGCTGGCGGGGCGTCCGTTCGTCATGGTGCTTGGCGCGCCCACGCGCCGCCGGCCCGACGGCGGCCTCGACGAGACGCACGATGATCTGCCGGATCTCGCCTCGGTACGCGGTTTTTATTTCGATGGCAGTGCAGGAATCTGCATGCATATCGGCACGTGGCACGAGGTGCCGTTTCCGATCGTCGACCGAACCAGTTTCGTCGCCATCGTGACCAATGAAACCAACCGCAATCTGGAAGAACACGATGAGCACTTCGAGAGCGAGGGGGGCGATCTTGTCAAGCGTCAGCTGGTCAGACGGCTCGACACCCACTTGGAGATCGATCTTCGTGGCGTGCCGGCCTGGGAGCCCCGATGAAAAGCAAAGTCATGCTGACCTGTGCCGTCACCGGCGCGGGAGCCACCACCAAGAAGCATTCCGGCGTGCCGGTCACCCCTCCGCAGATCGCTGCGGCATGCATCGAGGCCGCCAAGGCGGGTGCCTCGGCCGTGCACGTACACGTGCGTGATCCAATCACGGGCGCTGGCGCGCGCGATCCGGCGCTGTACCGGGAGGTGGTGTCGCGCGTCCGCGAGACGGGCGTGGACATCGTGCTCAATCTGACCTGCGGCATGGGCGGCGCGCTCATGCTAGACCGCGAAGATCCCTCGCTCATGATTGCGGGCACGGATCTGGCAAAACCGGCGGATCGTATGACGCACGTGGTCGAGCTGCTGCCGGAAATGTGCACGCTCGATTGCGGCAGCATGAATTTCGGGGCCGACGTGGTCATCAACCGGGTGGGCGACCTCGAGCGCATGGCGCGGATAGCGCAGGGGCTCGGCGTCAAGCCTGAGCTGGAGGTGTTCGACCTCGGTCAAATCGGCATCGCGCGCCATCTGATCGACAGCGGGCTCATCGACGGCGTACCGCTCTTCCAGCTGTGTCTCGGCATCGCCGGCGGCGCGTCGGCGACGCCCGAGTCGATGCTGGCACTGCGCAACGCCCTGCCGGCGGGTGCCGAGTGGGCGGCCTTCGGCATCTCGCGTGCCGAATTTCCGATGGTCGCCCAGGCGGCATTGCTCGGCGGCAACGTGCGCGTGGGGCTCGAGGACAATTTGTACCTGGAAGCGGGGCGGCTGGCATCGAACGGCGAACTGGTCGAGAAAGCCATCCGCATCCTGCAGCTCATCGGTGTGAGCGTCATGACGCCTGCGCAGACCCGCGAGGCGCTGAAATTGACGGTTCGCCATTGAGCTCATGACACCGACGCTCGCGCCAGCCGGCCCGCTCGTCGTCGAGCGTGCAGATGCCGTCGTGCGGCTGACTTTCCACCGCCCGCAGACGCGCAACGCGCTGACCGAGGAGCTGTGCGGGGCGCTGCGCGGGGCCTTGTCGGCTGCCGCGGCGGACAAATCGTGCCGGCTCGTGATCGTCACGGGATCAGGGGGGGCGTTCGCAAGCGGTGCGGACATCCGCGAGATGCACGACATGGCGCGGGAGCCGGCACGCATGCGGCGCTACTACGCGCTGCTGCGCGAGACGCAGGAATCACTGTACGCATTGCCGATGCCGACGCTCGCCGTCATCGACGGCTACTGCATCGGTGCGGGCTTGAGCCTGGCGCTGGCCTGCGATCTGCGCGTGGCCACGCAGGCGAGCAGCTTCGCCGCTCCCCCGGCGCGCCTGGGTCTCCTCTACAGCAGCAGCGAGCTGTCCCGTCTGGTCGGGCGCATTGGGCCGTCGCGCGCCCGCGACCTGTTGTTCACGGGCCGCAGGGTTGCGAGTGCGGAGGCGTTCACGCTCGGCCTCGTCGAACGTCTTGTGGCCGGGGATGAACTCGAACGCACCGTCGCCGCGCTCGGCGCGGAACTCGCCGCGGCCTCGCCGTTTTCTTTGCTGCACCTGAAGCAGCACCTGATCGAACTCGAGCGTGCCGACCGCGGCGCCTCGCTGCAACACGACGCACGTTCGGCAGACGCGTTTTTCGGGCCCGATGCTGCCGCGGGAATGCTCGCCTTCCTCGAACGGCGAACCCCGCAATTTCCGGATCGTTAACTCATAGATGTGAACCCATGGACGCTGCTCCCGCCCTCGTCTCGGCAGCCAACGCGTCGGTCATCGCAGAAATCCGCGATGCCGTGCGCGAAGTATGCGCGCGCTTTCCCGGCACCTACTGGCGTGAACTCGACCGCACGCGCACATACCCAACGGAGTTCGTGCGTGCGCTGACCGACGCGGGGTTCCTGGGCGCACTGATCCCCGAAGAATTCGGTGGCAGCGGCTTGGGGCTAAGCGCCGCCGCGGCCGTGCTCGAGGAGGTACATGCCACCGGTTGCAACGGCGGGGCATGTCACGCGCAGATGTACATGATGGGGACCTTGCTACGCCACGGCAGTGAGGAGCAGAAACGCACGTGGCTGCCGCAGATCGCTCGGGGCGACATCCGTCTGCAGGCCTTCGGCGTCACCGAGCCGACCAGCGGCAGCGACACGCTGGCGCTCCGCACCACTGCGGTGCTCGACGGCGATCACTACGTCGTCAACGGTCAAAAAATTTGGACCTCCCGCGCCGAGCATTCGGATCTCATGCTGTTGCTCGCGCGCACGACGCCGCGCGACCAGGTGGCCAAACGCACCGACGGCCTGTCCGTGCTGTTGATCGATATGCGCGAGGCGCTGCTCGCCGGGCTCACCATCCGGCCGATCCGCACCATGATGAACCACGCCACGACCGAAGTGTTCTTCGAAAATCTACGCGTCCCCGCGACGGCACTGGTGGGGGAGGAAGGCCGCGGCTTTCGCTACATCTTGGACGGCATGAACGCCGAGCGCGTGCTGATCGCCGCGGAATGCATCGGCGACGGCCGTTGGTTCATAGAGAAGGCGACGGCCTATGCGCGCGAGCGGCGCGTTTTCGGCCGTCCCATCGGACAGAATCAAGGGGTGCAGTTCCCCCTCGCCCGCGCCTATGCGGGCGTGCGCACGGCGGCGCTCGCGGTGGCACATGCCGCCGCGCGTTTCGAAACCGGAGTGCGCATCGGCGAGGAGGCCAACATCGCCAAGTTGGTGGCCTCCGAAGCATCGTGGGCGGCGGCGGAGGCGTGTGTGCAAACCTTCGGCGGCTTTGCGTTTGCCGAGGAATACGACGTCGAACGCAAGTACCGGGAAGCGCGGCTGTACCAGGTGGCGCCGGTTTCCACCTCGCTGATTCTCGCCTACCTCGCCGAGCACGTGCTCGACCTGCCGCGCTCTTATTAGAGGTCGGCCCTGCGCCGTCCATTACAACCACCGAGGTATTCATGAATCTGGATTTGAAAGACAGGGTGATCGTCATCACCGGTGCGAGCCGCGGCATCGGCGCGGCCAGCGCGCGGCTGCTCGCGGAGGAGGGCGCCAGGCTCGTCCTGGTCGCCCGCGATGCCATGGCGCTCGAGGCGGCCGTGGAATCCTCCCCGACCGACGCGCTTGCCGTGAATCTGGATCTGAACGAGGCGGGTGCCGCGGAACGGGTGGTGACCGCGGCTCGGGAGCGTTTCGGGCGCGTGGACGGTTTGCTCAACTGCGCCGGCGCGACCAGCGGCGGCGATCCGCTCAAGCTCACCGAGGCGAGTTGGCGCAACAGTTTTGAACTCAAGTTCTTCTCGACCCTGCGCCTGATCGGCGCGGTGCTGCCCACCATGCAGGAACAGAAGCGTGGGGTGATCGTGACGGTGGTCGGCAACATCGGCAGACAGCCGAACATGACCATGCTGCCGGGCTCGGCGGTGGGCGCCGCATTGCATGCGGTCAGCAAGGGCATGGCGGATGCGACGGCACGGTTCGGCATCCGTTTCCACATCTTGAATCCCGGCCCGACCCGCACGGAACGGCTGGTGGGTTACACGCAGATGCTCGCCAAACAGGCGAACTCGTCGGTGCAGGAGGCCGAGCTGCAGCTGGTCAAGGATGCGCCCCAGGCGCGCATCGCCGAGCCTGCCGAAATGGCTGCGCTGGCGGCCTGGATGCTGTCGGATCGTTTTGCCGCCGCCACCGGTAACAGTGTCACGGCGGACGGGGGATGGGTCAAGACGGCATCGTAGACGCCATGAAGCCCGTCATCGTGGCCGGCGCCGGGCCGGTGGGCGCAGTGCTAGCCGCTGACCCTGCGTGCGTCGACGTTTCACCCGCCGACCTCCTGCAAGCCGCGATTACCTGCTGAAGGCGTCCATGATCGACAGTCTGGCGGCCGCTGCCCGCATCCAATGAGAGTTCACATTCATGCGTGATGTAGAACACAGCCGTTTGCGATTCACCACCCCCGCGCGGGTCGCAAGCTTCATCGCCGGCGTGAGTGTCGGTGTTCGTCCGGGCGCGACGGAGCTGCCCGTGATCTCGCCCATCACCGAGGCGACGATGTGCTCGCTGCAGGAGGCGGATGCGGGTGAAGTGGACGCGGCGGTGGGCGCGGCGCGAGCGGCCTTCGACCAGGGCCCTTGGCCGAGAATGGCGCTCGAGGCACGCAAGCAGATTCTTTATGCGATCCGCGACCGGCTGCTCGCGCACCGGGACGAACTTGCCTACCTCGAGTGCCTGAACACGGGACTGCCGATGGCCGGCATCCATCCGCATGTCGAGCGGGCGGCAAAGAATTTCGAGTTCTTCGCCGAGGTGGCCAGCACCCTGAGCGGCGAGACGTACACCGGTGCCAGCGGATACCTGACCTACGTGACGCGCGAGCCGAAGGGTGTGGGCGCATTGATCGCCCCCTGGAATGCACCGCTCGCCCTCGCCTCGATGCGCGTCGCCACCTGCATCGCGTTCGGCAACAGCTGCGTGCTCAAGCCCTCCGAGTACACCCCCGTGTCCATGCTCAAGATGGTCGAGCTGTTCCACGAGGCCGGGCTGCCGCCGGGAGTGGTCAATCTCGTCAACGGCCGCGGCGGCATCACCGGCGCCTCGTTGGTGGGACATGCCGGCATCGACATGGTGGGATTCACGGGCGGCACGCATACCGGCGCCTCGATCATGTCCGCGGCAGGCGCGCACCTGAAGCCCTGCATCCTCGAACTCGGTGGCAAGTCGGCCTGCATCGTTCACTCTTCCGCCGATCTCGAAGGGGCGCTCGACGGGGCACTGCTCGGCATCTTCTCGAACAACGGTCAGCAATGCCTGGCCGGCTCGCGCATCCTGGTGCAGCGTTCCATCGCCGACGAGTTCATCGCAAAATTCGTCGCCCGCGCCGAACGCATCCGCATCGGCGATCCGCTTGCCGCCGCGACGGAGCTAGGGCCGCTCGCGTTCGAGGCGCATCTGGAGCGCGTGCTCTCGTTCGTCGACGTCGCCCGGGCGGAAGGCGCCACGGTGCTGACCGGTGGCGGCCGGGCGGCCGGCTTCGAACGCGGCTACTACATGAAGCCCACGGCGGTGCTCGCCAAGGACAACTCGGCACGGGTCTGCCGTGAAGAGATCTTCGGACCCTTCGCGACGTTCCTCACCTACGACTCGCTGGACGAGGCCATCGCCATCGCCAATGATTCGCCCTTTGGCCTGGTGTGCTACGTGTGGGCGGGTGATTTGCAAACCGTGATGCGTTGCAGCCGGGAGATCCGCGCCGGCACCATCTGGGTGAACACGCCGATGATGCGGGAACTGCGCGCGCCGTTCGGCGGCTACAAGCAGTCCGGCGTCGGTCGCGACGGGGCGAGCGCCAGCGCCGACTTCTTCACCGAATGGAAGACCACGTCGATCGCGATCGATCAGGTGCCCATGCCGCGGCTGGGCACGGCCGTTCAGAGGGTCTGACCGCCGTCGACGATGAACTCCGTGCCCGTCACGAAGCTGCTGTCGGGCGAGGCCAGGAACAGGGCGGCGGACGCTATGTCGTTGGGCAGGCCGATGCGCCCGAGCGGGTGAGTCTTGCGGATGCGCTCCAGATAATCCTCCTCCGAGAGACCCGAATAGGCGACGTTCCTGCGCAGCATCGGCGTGTCGAGCGCACCGGGCAGGATGACGTTGGCGCGGATGCCGTAGCCTTGCTGGGCACAGTGCAGGGCGACGGATTTGGTGAGCGCGATGACGGCGGCCTTCGACGCGCCGTACGCGGGGGCTTTCACCTAGGCGCGTATCGCGACGCCGGAGGCGACCATGACGATGGCGGCGCCATGCCGGCCGCGCATCAGCGGGATGGCGAACTGACAGGCCAAAAAGCTGCCCTCCGCATTGACCGCAAACGTTTTGCGCCAGTCGTCCAGGGTCGTCGTCTCGACCGACATGCCGGGCTGCAGGAACGCCGCGCAGTTGACCAGGATGTCCAGCCCGCCGTATTCGGCACGAACCACCTCGGCGACGGCCTGCCACTGTGTTTCGTCGGTGATGTCCAGGCTCAGGTGCCGGACGTCATGATCCAACGCGCGTGGCTCGACGGCCTCGAGGTGGGTGGCAACGCCCGGCGCAGGCGGCTGATCGGCCGCGAAGACCCTCGCGCCTTCGGCGACGAACTGACGCACTACTGCACCGCCCACGCCGCCGGCCGCGCCGGTGACCAATGCCACCTTGTTGTCGAGTCGTCCCATGTGTAATCCCTTGCTCCGGTTTTTTTGTTGTGCAAGATCGATGCTAGCAGCCCGTCGGGGCGGGCTCTCGCTTTGCTGCGTAGCCTCGCGCAACCGAGTCTGGCCAATATCCGGCCAGGGTGGTTGCCGCGACCCCACCGCCGACTTTAGCATCGGCTTCTGGTCAAGCGCCGTCAGAGTATCGAACACATGCCATTGGTATCCGCATGACAAGCCCGCTGCGTCGCCGCTACATCACGTGCGGCAACAGGCGAGTGCATCTATGGACCGGGGGCATCGGTCCCGCCTTGGTTCTGATCCATGGCTCTCCCGGAAACGCCTGGTTGGTGCGGCCGTTGGCTGAACGTCTGGCCGCGCATTTTCGAGTGTATGCAGTAGACACGCCAGGCTTCGGCGCCTCCGATCCACTGCCGGGTGCGATTTTGACAGTGGCGCAGCTTGCCGATGCGTATCGCGACATACTTGATGCCATTGGCATCGAACGCGCCATGGTGTTCGGCACGCATTCGGGAGCCGCTTTCGGGTTGGAACTGGTGCGCCGGCACCCCGCGCGGGTGTCGGGATTTGTTTTGGACGGTGTACCGGCGTTCACCGAAGACGAAATGAAGCCTCTGCTTGCGCCCCAATACATGATTCCCATGGAACCGGATCTGCTGGGGGGGCATTACACACGCGCCTGGACCCGCTTTCATGACCAATTCACATGGTTTCCCTGGTACGAACGTAATCCGGCGAATCTCAACGAATGCGACGCGGGCACCGCGGCGGATATCCACCTTTGGGTGGAAATGTATTTTCAGGCGCAGCGGCACGAGTATCGACCGGTGTATCGCGCAGCCATCGCTTATGGAGCTGCGGCGCGTGCGGCCGCCGCGGAGGTCAAGACACCCGGCGTCTACATGGCGGAAAGCAGCGACATGTTATTCGCGCATCTGGCTCGGCTTCCGCCGCTGGCCGCTGGCCAGCGCATCGAGCGCGTCATGGATTTCAAGGACGTGCCGGCGCGAACCGAGGAGGCGCTGAGATCGCTTCCGCCGTCAACGCCCGGTGTCGTGCTGGAGGGATACACTCCTGGTACGGACTACGGCTTTCATGACGTGAACCAGGGTCAGCTGTTCGTTCGGGACACAGGGAACGGGTCGGCGACGCCCGTACTTTTGTTACACGACGCCCCGGGCGCCGGAAGGCAGCTCGGCGAGCTCCATGCCGCGCTGTCGGCTCATGGCCGGGTGTTGCTGCCGGACTTGTCGGGCTGCGGGGAAAGCGACCCCCCGGTGGGAGCTTCACCAGCACTATCGGCCTGGGCGGACACTCTGGCGGACATGCTTGCGGCCAGGGACATACCCTGCGTCGACGTCTATGGCGTGGGCTTCGGCGCAGCCGTCGCATTGGAACTGAACGCCCGCCACCCGGATCGGGTGAAGGGACTCTGTCTAACCGGGGTGTTGCGATCCGCCGCCGTTGAACGTCGCGGCATGATGGGCAGACTGGCGCCGCCCATCGGTCTCGCCGACGACGGCAGTCATTGGTACCGCGTGTGGTTGATGCTGCGCAACTCGCTCGTGCGCTGGCCATGGTATGCACGCGACCCCGGTAGTTTGCGGCGTCAACCTGTGGTGTTCGATGCTGATCACCTGCACTCCTGGACCTGTGACGTCATGCGTCAATGGAGTTCCTACCACCTGCTGGTGGATGCGGTCTTGGCATGGAGTCCCGATGCGCCCATCGATGCGGCGCAACTCAAACTCGTCGTCGCCGTCGATCCGTTGCATGCAATGCATGCCGCTGATGTCGCCTGGGCGGCCTCGTTGAATTCTTCGGTGATACTGCCGCCGGACGCAGCGGCCCGCGCCGACGTGCTGGCGTCGTCGTGGGCGGGGCATCGCATCACTTGATACGGGCTCCCGCCTGGATGACCGGATATCGGCCGGTCTTCTTTGCGATCTTTCCGACGTCGACTAACCTCAGCATCAACACCCGGATCAAGCGCATTGCGCGGCGAAATTTATGACCATATCCAACATACACAAACTCGACGGTGACTCGCTGTTCAAGGCGTTGCTGGAAATATTGCCCGAATCGGCCGTGATCACTGCCGCGGAAGACCGCAGCTTTTATTCCAGCGACGTCTACTCCGCCGGAGTGATCGCTGATTTCGTGGTGGCGCCCGATTCGGTCGAATTGCTGCAGAAGGCCGTCGTCGCCTGCACTTCACGCGGTTTTGCGGTCATCGGCCGCGGCGGCGGTTTGTCGTACTCTGGTGGCTATCTGCCGGTGAGAACGCGCTCGGTGATCGTCGACATGTCACGCCTCACCCGCATCGTCGAGATCAACAAAACCGACATGTACGTCACCGTCGAGACGGGCTGCACCTGGGCAGAGCTGTACACCGCGCTGCAGGCCCAGGGGCTGCGCACCCCTTATTTCGGTCCGATGTCCGGCCTAAAATCTACCGTGGGCGGGGCGTTGTCACAGGGCAGCGTGTTTCTCGGTTCCACCCGCCATGGGACCAGTGCCGAGACGACTTTGTCCCTCGACGTCGTGATCGCCGACGGCTCACTGCTGCAGACCGGTTCCGCGTCCGGAATTGTGCGGCCTTCGCCATTTTTCCGCACTTACGGACCCGACCTAACCGGGCTATTTTTAGGGGATTGCGGTGCACTCGGCATCAAGGCGCGCGCGACCTTGCAGCTTATTTCTTTTCCCCCGGAAAACCGCTTTCTATCTTTCAGTTATCAGACGGCCGAACATCTGTTGGATGCTCTGGCGGCGGTGTCGCGTTCCGGCCTCGCCGCGGAATGCTTTGGCACGGATCCGTACGTGCAATCCCGGCGCATCCACGAACAAAATCTTTCCAAGGATCTTGGCTATCTCAAGGCCGTCGCGCAGAACCAGTCCTCGATGATGGCCGGAATCGGGGCTGCCGCCCGCATGGTGTGGAAAGGCCGGCGATCGCTCGGCGGGGAGAGCTTCGTAATGAACATCTCCCTCGATGAGCACAGCCCCGAGGCCGCCGACGCCCATGTTGCCGCGTTGCGGATTCTTGCCTCGAAAAACGGCCGGCAAGTCGAGGCCACGGTACCGCGTGCCATTCGGAGCCTGCCGTTCACCTATCCGAACGACATTCTCGGCGACCGCGGCGAGCGCTGGGTGCCGACCCATGCGCTCGCGCCGCATTCCCGGGCTCTCGAAGTCGTAGGCAAAATGGAAGAGTATTTCGAAAGCCGTGAGGAGACTCTCCGGGCGAACGGCATAGAGTGGGGATATCTGGTATTCGCGGTCAGCACGCGCACCACGCTGATAGAGCCGTTGTTTTATTGGCCGGACCGGCGGATGCCGTATCATGAGCGAATGATCCAGCCCCAGCATCTCGGTCGTCTGCCGCGCGTCGAGCCCAATCCTCAGGCGACCGCAGCCGTACACGCATTGCGAAGCGGGCTCACGCAGTTGTTCACGGAGATGGGGCTGGCGCATCTGCAGATCGGCAAGGCCTATCCCTACCTTCAGAACCGACAGCCGTCGGCGCTCGACCTGCTGAATGGCATCAAGAACACTGTCGACCCGCGCCGTCTGATGAACCCGGGCGCGCTAGGCTTCTCGTGAGCTCCTGCTCATGAGCGGGACGTCCCCGAAACGGCGCCGCTATGCCAACGGTCCGGCGCGGCCGAGGTATTTGCAGAGTCAGGACGCGGACCGCGCCGTCATGATGATCCTGGCGCTCACCGCCGAGGTTTCCGCGCTGCGCGAGCGGCTCGACACACATGAGCGGCTGGCTGAAGCCGCGAAACCGGCGTCGCCCGCAGCGGTCGAGTCCTTCGAGCCCGGCGTCGACGTGGAGACGGAGCGAGCCGCCGCGCGACGTTTTCTCATAGACCGTGTGGTGCGGGTGCTGATCGAACCGGTGGCGCCGCGCGTCACCGTGAAACCTACCGAGGAGATCTGAGCCATGCAGCAATTGCGGCATTCGATGATGATCGAGGAAACCCATGACGAGCTTGCCCGCGACGCCTTCATTTCGAGCTTGCGCGAATTCACGATGGCGGATCTGTATCCGCGCCTGAGGCATCATTACGATACCATCCTCGCTCCGGATTACGCTGCCCGTCACGGCGCGCCGCCGGAAAGCCCGGATCGAGTACGCGCTGTCATGGAGGCAAGCCAGCTTTACACGGGATACAGCCTGCTGGTGCGCGGTACGCAGGAATTGTTGTGGGATAACGTGGGCGCGGCCGTCGAGCGCCAACTGCCGGCATTGATATCGCACGCCGCGCAGATCCGGGCTGGGCGCGGTTCTCTTGAACTCGACCCTGCCCTGCCACTGCCGAAGTATGCGGCCGCGGTTGACATTCACGTGATGCCTGGTGGTTTCCACACCGACATCACCGAGGACGACGTCTTCGCCGGGGCTTTGTACGACCGTGGCGTACATTTGTTCGCCTTTGGCGGCCTCGGGCCGCTCAACGACGAGTTGGGGTCGGCCACCGCAGCCGCGCCACGGCGACAGTTCCCGGATTTTCGGCCGCAAAAGATTCTCGACATGGGATGCGGAGCGGGCCATGCGACGTTGCCGCTCGCCGACGTCTACCCGGAAGCCGAAATACACGCGATAGACATCGGCGCTCCGATGCTTCGCTATGCCGCAGCGCGTGCCGCGTCCCTGGGACGGACTATCCATTTTTCCCAGCAGGACGCCCAAGCCACCCGGTTCCCGGACGCAAGTTTCGACCTCATCACGTCCACCCTCATGCTGCACGAGATGCCACGGGCGGCCATCCTGGCGGTCCTGCGCGAATGCCACCGGTTGCTGCGTCCCGGTGGCGTGATGGTGCATCATGACCTGCTGGGATGGCCCGAGGAACCCTATGACGCATTCATGATGGCCTGGACCACGCGTCACAACAATGAGCCCTACGAGCGCGCCAGCGGCACGCTGAATTTCCCGAAAGATTGCGCCGCGGCGGGCTTTGCCGAAGCGGACGTGTTCGTCGTCGCGCAGCCCGGCGCCTACCTCGAAGAGGTGTATCAGGTGAGCGGCATTCGCGGCGCGCGCAAGCGCTCAAACAGTGGCTGAAATCTCGAGCCTCCTCGCGGGCGGCGAATTGACGGAACAGAGCCGTCGCGAGGAGCGCGTCACCCTCGGCAAGGGCGTGGGTTACGGCGTGGGCATGGTGGGCGAGCGGATGTTCCGGGATGCGCCGGCGCTGCTGCTGCTGGTGTTCATGACCAATTATTTGAAGATTCCGGCCGCCTTCGCCGGCATGGCAATATTTCTTCCCAAGCTTCTCTTGATATTCGTCGATCCCCTGGTCGGCTTCTACTCCGACGTCAGCGGCAGCCGCGCCGGGCGGCGCCGTCCGTTTCTGATCTGCGGCGCCCTTCTGTCGGGATGCGCGTTCGTGGCGATGTTCAACGTGCCGACGATAGCCGACACGGGCTTGCGTACGACCTACATGGTCGGTCTCATCGGCGTCGCTTTCGCCATGTACTCCGTGTATTCGGTGCCCTATCTGTCGTTTGCCTCGGATTTGTCTTCGGACGCCTATCAGCGCACCCGGCTTCTCGCCTATCGCATGGCATTTCTCGCCGTGGGACTCAATCTCAGCGGTTCGGCCGGTGTCTTGATCGAATGGTTCGGCGGCGGGATCGCCGGCTACGAAAAGATGTCCTACGTCTACGGTGTCATCTGCCTGCTCACCATGCTGATGCCCGCGCTGACTCTGGGCGATCCGCCGATCGTGCGCCGCAACCCGCAAAATGCCACCTTCGTCAAATCCGCCCGGCTGGTGCTCAGCGACGTCAGATATCGCCGGCTCCTGCTGGTCAACCTCGTGCAGAAGATGGGCGAAGGCGTGGGCTACGGGTCGTTCGCCTACTTCTTTTTGTACTGGCTGGACCAGCCCCTCTCGGCGATCGGAGCCTGCATCCTGGCCTCGACCATCGCCCAGATCCTCGCGCAGCCTTTATGGGTCGCAGCAGCGAAGCGTTTTTCTCGCACGGCCTGCTGCGTCGCGTCGCTCGGCATGTATCTCGCGGTCAACGCACTCTGGCTCACCGTACCGCAGCGGCTTTTTTGGCCCGTGCCCGTACTCGGCTTCTTGGCGGGTTTCACCGTCACGGGGCTGGTGCTGATGTTGGTCGCCATGATGTCCGATGTGGCGGTCCAGACGCGCGAAGCCGGCGACACGCGATTCGAAGGCATGATCGGCGGAATGTGGCTCGCTGTGGAGAAGATCGGCTTCGCCGCGGGCGGTGCGCTGGTGGCGTTGACGCTCGGCGCCTTCGGGTTCGTCGAATCGAGCAGCGGCGTCGGAGCTCAGCAATCGCACACCACGCTGGTCGGCATCGCTGTCGCGTACGTGGGCCTGAGTACTCTTTTCTACACGCTGACGTTGGCGCTGGTTCTTTGGGTGAGGAAAACACATTGGAAGAAGTGACACTGGTTGGTGCGACCGCGGCAATTCAGGCGGCATTGGCCTACGCACGCGCCCAATCCCTGGCGCCACTCGCCGTCGCGGTGCTGGACGCCGGCGGCCACGTACGCGCTTCGGTGCGCGAGGATGGGGGTGGCCATTCGGGCATCGACATCGCGCTCGCCAAGGCTCGCGGCGCGCTCAGTTTCTCGATGTCATCGCGTAAGGTCGCGGAGATATTCAGTGGCAATATAGCGCTGTGCGTGACGCTGGCGGAAACCCTCAAAGGTCAGATGTTGCCCCTGCCGGGAGCCGTGCTGATCAGAGACCTCAAAGGCCGGGTGATCGGCGCGATCTCCGCGGCCGGTGACTCGCCGGACAACGACGAGGCCGCCGCCAGCGCGGGATTGAAGGCGCTGAACGTCTAGGGCGCTGTTTCTGGCGTGTCCAGCGGCGGCATACTGTGTCGCGCCGGTCCGGGAGCGAGTAAGTGCTTTTAAGTCGGCGCGCTGGGTCGGGACGGCTTGGCGGCAAGCCGCTGACCCTCCCGCCGGCGCAGGCGCAGTGCCGTGACACCCGCGGTGATCTCCTGCGATAATGCCTTGAGCTGGGGCACGTACTTATCCACGATCTGTGTCGGCTTTATCGCCGCCTTGACGTACCCCATGAGCAGGCAGGCTCGCACCACGCCGTTCAGAAATATCGGTACGCCGACCGTCGCCTCCGGATACTCCTTGTATATGATGTAAGCATATCCTTGTGCACGCACCGCCTTGAGCATGGAGCGGATTCTTGCATCCTCGCGTGCCAGCGCCTGTTTCGGGTCGGGGGAATTGCGCAGGACCTGCAAGGTGAGGTCGCGATGCGATGCAGTCATGAAGGCTAGCATGACATGCCCGCTGGTACCATGCAGCATGGGAGTCTTGAAGCCCACGCTGAAATGATCGATGGTCAGTGGTGTCAGGCGATCAGTCGACACCCTGACCATCATTTGATCGCTGTTCGGCGTCGCGACCACCAGCGGCCAGCCGATGTCGGCAGTTTTCTTGGCCAATAGAGGCGCGGCCACGTGCGCTATCCAGCTCTCATCCGAGAAACCGCTCGACAACATGCTGACCATCGGCGTCAGCCGATACTTGTGATCCCGTGCCACCTTCTCGGCGTAACCTTCCTCGACCAGCGTGTCGAGCACACGACGGGCGGTGGTGCGAGGCAGCCGCAATTCTGCGCCCAAATCCGTGGCGGTCAGGGTTTCGCGTATGTTGAGCAGGGACAATGCCCGTAACCCACGCTTCAGAGAGCTCAGATTCTGGTTGATGTTCATGCGATTATTTGCGGCGATCCTGGGGGAGGGGATTGGGCCCCGGATTGCCGAGCGCAGCACCGCTCAGGCCCTGCAGGGCCAGGCCATGACCCACTTCGCGAACCACCAGCTCCTTGAGCCGCTGCGACGTCGCCACCCGCATGTACCGCAGGGTCAAGGTCGGCAGTGCGGCCAGCTGGCGCGCGAGGGCCCATGCGCGTGGCATCAACGCCGCGGGTGGGAGAACCTCATTCACGACCCCGAGGCGTAGGGCTTCGTCAGCAAAAATCTTCTGTTGGGTGGCCAGGAAATATCGTCCGCGCACCGGGCCCAGCACGAGCGGCCACAACACGTGCACGCCGTCACCGGGCGTCAGGCCGAACGCCAGGTGGGGGAGATCTTGGAAGACCGCCGTGTCGGACGCCAGCACCACGTCGCAGGTCAGAATGTATTCGCTGTGCACCAATGCCGGACCATTGACCGCCGCAATCACCGGCACGTCGATGTCGAGGAGGTTCTGCAATACTTTCTTGCCCTCCCAATAGACGCGATCCCAATTTTTCGGCACCGTGAAGTCGTCCTTCTCCGTACCCTGCGATTCATCGAACGCCGCGATCCAGCTGTCGCCGGTACCGGTCAAGATCATCACCCGCGTGTGGGGATCGCGGCTGATGTCGTAAAAGGCATCGACCATGTGTTCGTGGGTTCGCGGACCGAACAGGCACGGACCCTCGCGGGTGTGCAGGCGTACCTCGAGAATGCCCTGTTCGTCGCGGTGCATCTTAAGCTGTTCGTAGCGTGTAAAGTAGCTCGGTTCCATGAACGCCTCGCTGTTGCAGCCTATCGCGCCTTTGATTCGACCCAGCGGCGCTGGGCTTCCGCGTCCTCGAGACTAACCGGCGGGAGTTCCATCGGCAACGGCGCGATGTAGGTGCTCGGATGAAAGCGGTCGCTGAATCCGATGACGTTACCCTCCGGATCCGAGACGTAGCAGAGATTGCCTTTGGGCGTCGGGATCAGGTCATGGACAAAGTGCACGCCAGCCCCCTGCAGGGTTGCACGCAAACCCAATGCATCCTTGGCGCGCATGATGATGGCCGCCACGGAACTCATCTGTACGACCGGCGGGCTTCGTGGAACTCCGCCGGGTGCGAGTTCGAGGATCGTGTTGTCCCCGAGATCGAACGAGACCGTCCCGTCGACCTCGCCGATCACCGGAAAGCCCATGACGTTGGCGTAGAACCCCTTGATGCGCTGCACATCGGCGACCCTGATGCGCACCCACCCGATCTCCTGCCAGCCCGGGGGCATGGGGTTACAGCCCGGATTGAACGCCTCGCCACGCAGACGCCGCCGCGCGGCCTCGACATCCTGTGGCGAGGGTGACGATGGATCGCTCTGCCGCAAACCGAGCAGCATGTTCATCGGGTCGATCACAAAAGCCTCGCGGCCATGCACGCAGGCCTGCGGGCCGAGAACGGTGGCGCCCCTGGAGCGTAGTCTCGCCACGATGGCGTCGAGCTCGCTGACACGGTAGAACTGCACCTGCCGGGCCGTGGCGGGATCGGCTTCGCGTGCGCCCACCACTGCGCCGCTGCCACCGCAGTTGTGGTTCTCGACCAGCGTTTCGCCGGCCCAGTAAAGGTCCTTGCTCTCAGGCTTGCCATGGGCGACCCGCGAATGCCACAGGCGCGGGAGATTTAATACGTCCGCATAAAACCCATCCATGGCGTCCGCCAGTTCGGGTGGCACGAAGCGGACATACCAACCGAGCGAAATGTATTGCGAGACCAAGCGCCACCTCCTGGTAGTGACCGGAACAGCCGGATCATCACTAGAACTTATATTTCAGGCGCACTCCGTAGGCGCGACGATCCGGAAGACCCGCCCGAATCCCGTAGGCAGAGCCGCTCAGGAAGTCGGCGCTCAGCTCGCCGCCGGTATACGTCTTGTCGTCCGTCAGATTGGTTACCCACAACGAGTACGTGTAACTGCCGTTCTGGATGCCTATCTGGCTGTTCACCTTGTTGGAGGCGCCGGTCTGAGCGAGATTGACGCCGTTTTCCTCGATGAAGATGCTGCCCCGGTAGGCATAGTCGACGTGTGCGAACCAGGCGGCGTCGGCGGTCAGATTGTCCGCCGCGTCGAGGGCCAAAGAGGCTGTGTATTCAGGGGCATCTTGCAGCCGCTGGCCGTCGAGCGACGAGCTACCGGTGATCTGTGCGCACGAGTAGCAGCCCGAGGTGTGTTCGGCCGTGTGGTTGAAGGCAAAGGTGGTCGAGGCCGTGAAAATGCGCGACATCTTCCAGCGCGCATCCCCCTCGATGCCGTAGAGCCCCACGCTGCCGTTACTGGTGTACAGATCGAACCGTCCGCCGTAAACGGGGTCAGGGGTGAGAAGAATGGCAGTTTGGTCGGTCTGCTGGTGGGTCAGTCTGCCGGTGTAAGCGGCTACGTCGACACTCACCGTGTTGTTCAGGAAATTGCCCTTGAGTCCGAGCTCGACTTGATAGAGCTTCTCTTCGTCGTAAGCCAAAGGTGCGGTGCCCACCAACGCGGCGATCTGATTTTTGAGGTTCTGCGGCAGGCCATAGATGATGGAGTTGAACCCGCCCGGACGCGAGCCGGCCGAATACGAGAGATAGGCATTCAAGTTGGGGTCGAATTTGTACTGTGCTGACAGCCGCGGCGACCAGCTGTTGAAGACCTTCTCCAGCGTGACGTCGTTCGCAGCGACAGTGTCCTCGCGTCGATCCGCCTGGTGACGCAATTCCGCGCTCAACGTCACGGCGGGGGTCGGATCGTAATATAAGCCGCCGAAGATGCCGAGTGTGCGCGCGCCGGTGGCAGTGGTCGCCACATTGGGATTGGGCGGTACCGTACCGGTCGGGTTCGTGTAGAACCACAGCTGCTGGTAGTCGACGGTATGGACGTAGTTGGTGCCGAAGGTCCAGCGCAGAGGTTGGTTGTCGGCCGAGGTCAGCCGGAACTCGGTGCTGATATCCCAGATCTTGTCGATGATGTTGTAATCGAACACCGGGGTGACGGCCGGTGCGTTCGGGTACAGCGGATTTCCGTAGTAGCCCGTATTCGGGCTGGCATTCACATTTTGATCCACGGCGTTGGCGAGGTCGGCGTCGGTCTTGATGTGGTAGGCCGTGATGTTCTGGAACTTCAGGCCGAACCACGGCAGTGCATAGTTCGTGATGACGTGGCCGCCCGTCGTGATTGCGCAAAGTCCCAAATGATTGCAGCCGTTATAGAACGGATGGTAGCCGCCCGCCGGGTGATTGAGTTGTTGGTTTTCCTGCGCTGTGTAATTGTTGGACTGGGCGATCCAGGCACTTTGCAGCGCGGGAAGGGTGCCGCAGTGATAAAAATTGCCGGTGCCCCCGCTGCCCCCTGGATTACAGTTAAAGAGAGCAGCTGAGGGGATGACGATGGAGTCGCTGATGCCGTCGTCGTATTTGAAGTACGTGCCGTACGCCTTAATGGAGAGGTCATCGTTGGGCCTGAAGAACAAGGTCACCGCAAACGACTGGTTCTTGCGGCCGCCGAAGCTTTCGGAGGGTTCGGCCGCATTGGTGTACTGGCCGTCTTTCGACGCGAGCTGCACGTCCAATCCGGCGGTGAGCACGCTGCCGATGAGACCGCCCTCGATGTGGCCGTCGAATTTGAAGTCGCTGAAGTTGCCCGCTTCGAAAGTGGTTGTGATGCCAAGGCTTTCCCCGGGGTTACGGGTCACGTAGTTGACTGCGCCGGTGAAGGTGGAGCGGCCGAAGTAGACGTTCTGTGGCCCCTTCAGAACCTCGACCTGCTCGATCGCGTCGGTGATCAGAATGTCGTTGAACGTCACGGGTGCACCGTCCAGAAACGCGAGCGCGTCGGCCGTGACCCCCGTGTTGCCGGCGGAGGTGATTCCGCGGAAAACCATCGAGCGGTAGGCGCCACGGTCGCTGCGGCCGTTGGTGAAGTCGCTGAACTGGAAGCCGGGCGTAAAACTTGAGAGCGTAACCAGGTCGACGATCCCGAGGTCGTGCATCTGGTCGGCGCTGAAAGCCGACACTGACAACGGCACGTCCTCGAGTTTCTCCGTCTTGCGTCGGGCGGTCACCACGATTTCCTCGAGGCCGGCGCCTTTGTCGGAGGTGGTCCTGTCATCCCCACCCACCTGCGCGGATTCGACGCGGGTGGCCGCAAAGCTGGCGAGGAGGGCGAGCAGGGCCGGCACGGCGCGCTCCCCAAGAGATTTACTCCTTGAAAGGACAGGCATTGAGATCCCCATGTTTGTTGGTTTCGATCTGAGCGCAACCCCATGCAAATCAATCGTTGGAGAGCCCCGTGGCTTCTATACAACAATAGTTCCGCACTGCGGTTCGTCTCGATTTGGCATCAGCGCGCGCACTGCGTCAACGGTCTTGGCCATTATTCGGCCACAGTGCGCGTGCCCCGGCGCTAAGTACTCGGCCAGTTGTCGGAGCGGCCCGGCGCCATGCCGAGTTGTTGGTACAGCGACAGCATGTCGTGCTCCATCCATTGCTCGACGATGCGCCCGTCTCGCACGGAGAAAACGCAGATGCCATTTACCTCAACCGTACGGCCGGTCGCAGCCCGACCGGCGAATTCACCCAGATGCGTGCCGGTCCAGGTCAATCTGAGCGCGACACGCTCAGCCTCCGCGATGACTTCATGCATGCGGATGCATCGGTCCGGAAAGGCGGCCCACAATGATTCCATCAGGCTGTGCCAGGCCTGCCGGCCCACCCGCCGTCCGTGGCCAAGTCCCACGGTATGGTGCACGCAATCCTCGGTGAGCAAAGCGGCCGCGTCGACGAAATCGTGCGCGTTCACGTGCGCGATGAAGGATTCGATGACTGTTTTGCCGTCCGTCACTGGAGGTGATGCCCTGAGGCCAAGCGGCGGATCAGGCGGGCTTCGTGGCCAGCGTGCGTGGCCGCCCATTCCACAACACGGGCGGCCCCGCGAGTTGCAGCTCAAATCCGACCTCTTTCAACACCGACGGGAAATCCAGCGCCGAGTAGTCGAGGTAGTACGGCTCGTAGTTGTTACGGTGGATGTTCCACAACATGGCCTTGCCTTGCAGATCGGCCGGCGGCCGGTGGGTCGGATGCCCGGCAGTGAAAGCATCGAGATGACCGAAGACGCCGCCCGGCCGCAATACGCGATACACCTCCCGCGCAACTGCCCGCAGGGATTCGAGATCGGTTTCGTGGAGCATGATGTAATCGCTGACGATATCGAAATGACCGTCGGGAAACGGCATCGATTCCGCCAGATCTTGGGTGAAATTCACCTCGATTCCCAGTTTGACGGCACGGTGATGAGCGTACCGCACCATCGGCCCCGCAACATCCAAGCCCCATACCTCCGCCGACGGAAATCGCTGCTTGAATGCGGTCGTGCACTGGCCCGGACCGCAACCGATGTCCAAGATGCGCGTGGTCAACCCATCGGCCGGAAGCGGATGACTCTGTGCGATCTGAAAAAAGACCTCATCGTGATCGCTCATGCCCGCGTAATGCGCCAGCGTTAACGCGTAGTGATACACCCAGCCGGCGAAGGGATCGCCCACGAAGCCCCCAGGCTGGCGGTGTATCTCATGGCGGGCGTGATCGGGAATGGCCAGTTCTGGCCGCAGCCTGAGGGTACCGGGGCCGGCGCAGTCGGTATCTTCCATCGCCCGCAGATAGACCTCGGCACGGCCGTGAAAAGCACGCATGGTGCGATCCCACATGAAATCGTGGATGCTCCACTGCAGTCGTATGCGGGCGGCATATACCGGATCCTTCATCAGGATGTCGAAACACTGTGCATGAGCCAACGTCGTCTCACCCGGTGAGAAACCCCGCCGTTCGAGTTCGCGTCCCCGCTGTGCGAGCGCCTCAGGTTTCTGCCAGTCGGCTGCCAGCCACGCTTTGAAGCCGCGTGCAAAATCGAGGTGGCTGTTTGCGTCCAGATCGGGGAGGCGCACACCGTGGCGCGATTTCAGCTCGACGGACAAGTTCTTCGCGTCGATGAACACATCAGGTGTCGAGGCAAAGTCCTGGTGATTGGCGCCGGCCCGGGTCATCACGGGTCGCCCGGTGCCCGCGGCGGCCGGCGTACCGGGTTTGTGGTCGCGATGGCTCCCGATACGTCGGCCGTATCACGGATCAACACCGCGAACACCCGCTCTATGAAATCATCACGCCGCTGGTCCCATGAGGCCTGTTCTTCTGTGCCGGGGACATAGCCCTCTATTTCCTCGGCGCCGATGCCGCACCGGGAGGCCAGCAGCCCCTCGACCACCATGAGACGTCGGCGCATCGCCCAAAATTCCCCGCCAAGGCCCAGCAGGGCCGTCATCAGATTGTCGACCTGCGCATTGTCCAGGAACACCGACTTGCGCCAATCGCCCTCGATATAGTCTGACGCGTAGGTCGGTCGCTCGTCGGGCTTCGGGGCCATGAATGCGTACCGCGTGAGTGAGCCTGTTCGTGGAATTACGCTGACACAGGCCTGAGCAAGAATCAAGCAAAGCAAGTGGCACCAAGCGCCGGTCCCGGATAGCGGGCCAGGCCGGGACGATTTGCGCAGCCAAGGGGTTTTCCACTAGAGTTCCAACGGCTCGATGGAAAATATTTCCCCCAACATGGACAAGGTAGTGATCGTCACCGGAGCTTCGAGCGGCATCGGCGCCGCGACGGCAGTATGCCTGGCCGCCGCCGGTGCCCGCGTCATGCTGGCGTCGCGACGCGAAGAAGTAATCGCTGCCCTGACCCGGCGGATTCGTGCCGACGGTGGATTCGCCGAGTACCATGCGACGGACGTATCGGATCGCCACGCCATGGAAGGTCTGGCGGCGGCAGCCTGTGCGGCCTTCGGGCGCATAGACGTCCTCGTGAACAATGCAGGCGTGATGTCGATTGCGCCGCTTGCCGATCTGCAGGTCGACCAATGGGATCGCATGATCGACATCAATCTCAAAGGGGTGCTCTACGGAGTGGCGGCAGTGCTGCCCTTCATGCGAGCGCAGAAATCTGGGCACATCATCCACATCGCCTCCACCCTCGGGCACGAGCCCGTCGCAGGTGCGGCTGTGTACTGCGCCACCAAGGCCGCTGTGCTGTCGATTGCCGAGGCATTCAGGCGGGAAATCGCTCCCGACATTCGCTCTACGGTGATAACGCCGGGTGCGGTCACCTCGGAGCTGCATTCCACCATTTCCGATCTCGATTTACGCGAACGGATCGCCGCTGCTTATGCGGATGCGCTGCCGGCCGAGAGCGTGGCGGAGGTGATCCGCTACGCCATCGCGCAACCGGAAAAAATTGGGATCAATGAGATCGTGCTGCGGCCGACCTCCCAAAACTATTGAGGATCCGGTGCACGCGAAAATTATTTCAGGCCGCATCGCGCCTGGGCACTCGGCGTTGACCGGAAACTCGGGAGTCACTCGTCACAGCCATGACCGAAACCCAAGTCGAATTTAACAAGCGTTTGGCCCGCGAATATTATGAGGTGCTGGACCGTGACGGTCCGGATGCGGGCGATGCTTATATTGCGCCGAATTTTGCCTACTATGGCGCCAACCACACCGGCTTCGACGGCCTGACGCCGGAGGAACGCGGGAGAGCGTTCTACCGCGCATTTCCCGACTTTACCCACGTCATCATCGAACAGATCGGCGAGGGTAGCGTTGTTGTCGAGCGCATCCGGTACTTCGCGACACACCTTGATACGTTCATGGGTATAGCAGCGACCGGGCGTCGGATCACCTTCACTGGCATGGACTGGGTGCGTTTCGAAGACGGCAGGGCCATCGAGCGCTGGGGGGTGGCCGACGAGCTCGATCTGCGGCGCCAGCTGCTCGGTTTGCCCGACTCACGGCCTGACGGCGGCAACGGGTGAGCCGAGTAGATTCACCGCTCGGCACGGGCCAGATCATCGGCTACAGCGCGCTGATGTGGCCGCTGGTGATGGCCGCTGCTTCGCTGCCTAATTTTCTTCCCGGTTACTACAGTGTGTCACTGGGATTGTCGCTTGCCAACATCGGCGTTGCCACCATGATCGGACGCCTGGCGGATATTACGTCGGATGTCACGGTATCGTATCTTTCGGACAATACGCGCGGCCGATTTGGCCGTCGCCGTCCCTGGGTAGTCCTCGGCACGCCTCTGTTCTTGTTGAGTATGTGGCGGCTGTTCCGCCCTGGGACGACGGTCACCGCTTTCCACACCATCGTGCTGATGGTCTGTTTCTTCTGGTGCTGGACGGCCGTTGTCATTCCGTACATCGCGCAAGCGTCGGAGATTACGGCCCACAACGCCAGCCGCAACCGTATCAACGTCGCGCAGGGCATGTTCGCCTCCTTTGCAGGAATGCTGCCGAGTTTCGTGGTATTCCTGACGGAGGATGAGCGCACGGCCGGAATTCGCCACATCGCAGCCCGGTGGACTCGCGACATCGGCGCTGTTTGGTTGAAACCCTTTGCCGTATTCCTGGATCAGGCCTCCTACGGTTCCCGTGTGCCCTACGGTGAGATGCTGTCGGTAACGGCGCTCATCACCGTCGTGAGCATGCCGGTGACGCTGGGGCTTTACCTGTGGCTCACGCCGGAACACGCCTCCATCCGACGCCCCGGCGCCCATGCCTCTTACGCTCCCGCGCTGACGAATCCTGTGTTTCACCCTCTTTTGGTGGGAAACTTCTTGATCCAGGCCGGCGTGTACTGGTACACGGCCTTGCTGCCTTTTTACGTCAGCTACGTGCTGGGGGTGGCGGGATTGTTCTTGCCTATGTGGCTGACATCGCAGCTCGCTGCGATCGCGGTGGCTCCGGCTTATTCTCGTCTGATGGACTGGATGGGCAGGGCGCGAGCCTTGTTGCTGCTCGCAGGGGTGCCGATGCTCGGAACTTTCGCCACGTTCTTCCTGCGCCGCGGCGACCACGCCGTCATCTTTGCCGTCTTTGCATTGACGAATCTGGCGACGTCGCCGCTGTCGATGCTGCCGTTCGCGGTGGCCTCCGATGCCGCCGAGTATGCCGAGTGGAAAACAGGGAAGGAATCTACTGGCATCCACATCGGGCTGATCGGGCTCACGCTGAAGCTCGCGTTGATCGCAACCGGCGCCGCCCTCTGGCTGGCGAGCCATTGGGGTTTTGATCCCGCAATTACACAAAATTCCCCCCGGGCCCTCATGGCGCTGCGCGTCCTCGCCACCTTGGTGCCCGCCGCCTTGATCGCGCTCGGCTGTGCGGTGATGTCGCGCTTTCCGCTCGATAAACGCCGTCAGCTCGCGGTTCAGCTGCGTCTGCGGCGCCGACAACGATCGCCTCCGCCGGCAGAACTTCCGCCGCGACCACCCGTGGGAAGAATGAGAACTTAATCGACGAGTTGACCACCATCCACCGCCAACAGCGCCCCAGTAATGAAACTGTTTTCCGGATCGAGCAGAAATGCGACGGAGCGAGCAACATCGCCCGGGACGCCGATCCGGCCGATCGGATGCTGTTTTATCAACATGTCGATCAACGTCTGAGGCTCCATGCCGTCCCGTAAATTGCTCCAAAGCATGGGCGTATCGATCGCGCCCGGCAACACGGCGTTGACCCGCACCTTGTATTTTCCGCCCGCCTTTGCGGCCAGGCGCGTCAATGTCAGAACGGCGGCTTTGGAGACACAGTAGGCACCGCCGTCGCTCAACATGATATTGGCGAGACCCGAAGAGAAATTCACGATTGAACCACCGCCGGTTTGGGCCATCGCGCGCATGGCAAAGCGGCAACCCATGAACGTGCCATCGAGATTCACATCCATGTGCTGACGCCACTGAAGCAGCGTCATGTCTTCGAAAGGTATGCCAGGAGTGAACACGCCGGCAATGTTGACGAGACCGTGCAGAGCACCATGATTGGCAATGATGTCCGCGATGGTTTTTTCCCAATCCGATTCCGCGGTGACGTCGAGGTCGACAACTGCTGATCTCTCGGAGCGCGACCTCGGTGCATTGCCGGCGGGCGGGCGATCGCTGGCGATCACTGTCGCGCCTTTTTCCCGCAATAATTTGCACAGCTCGACGCCGATTCCGCCTGCGGCACCCGTCACCAAAATGATTTTATTCTCGAATGACATACGTATGACCTCGCGTTCGAATGTTGACGATGACCGGTGAGTGTAGAGATTCACGAATGACATGAACTGCTCGTACGGAAAAAGTGTTGGTGGGGGAGGGGTTTTTGCCTTTGCTTGCCGGAATGCGGGCGGGATGACTTTGCGGAAATGACGGCTGCGGTAGCGGTCTGCCCGAATACCGGCCAGTGCGGTTGACGACCGCAACACTCGCCTTTATTACTTAACTATGCCTTGATCGAGCGGTTTTGCGCTGCCGACGCCGCTTTTCATTTCGAAAAATACGAGGGATCGTCATGCCAAGAAGACTGGACGGAAATGGCACCAATCGATCCGCCCCCCTGCCGCCGGGCAGGAAGGCTTTCATGCTGTCGTTATTGGCGGTCGCCTGGGCGGTGCCGCAGAACCACGCCTGGCCCGCCGAAAGCGCGGACGCTCCGGACGCCGCGGCGTCGGTGGGTCTCGGGGAGATCGTCGTGACCGCTCGCAAACGGTCGGAAAATCAGATGGAGGTTCCGATTTCGGTTCAATCCTTCAGCGCAGCGGATCTTGCGCAGGCAAACATCCATGACCTGCAGTCGCTCAAGGACGAGGCCGGGTTCACCTTCCAACAAACGGCGAGCACCGGCGCCGGCGGCCGAGCCGAGGGTTCAATCGTTTTTCGCGGCTTGCAGTCAACGTATGGCGACGTCCGCGAAAACTCGGGTTCCTTGTTCGTCGATGGGATTTTTGTCTCAGGCGGCCAGGCTTCCGTCAGTACCGTCGATATCGACCGTGTTGAGGTACTGAAGGGACCGCAGAACACCTATTTCGGCCGAAACACCTTTGGTGGTGCGATCAATTTCATCACCAAAGCGCCGACCGACGAATTTCACGTCGAGGTCGAAGCATCCGGGACCGACCGCGGTTCGTCCGACGACGTGCTAACCCTCCAGGGCCCGATATTGCAGGGTATCCTCGACGGGCGCCTGTCCTTCAACAACCACATCAAAGCCGCAGAATACACTGCCTCGGACGGTGGTCCTCTGGGCGCCGAGAAAACGCGCGGCATCGACGCGTCCCTGGCGTTCACGCCGGACGGCGGCTTGCGGGTGCGGCTGAATGGCCATTATCAGCAGGACGATGACTCGTCGGCTGCGATCGGCTACATACCGGGTGAGGCGTCGTATGCCAACAACTGTGGCGGCCAAACGTTCAAAGGGCGCAATGCCGCCGGCGCTTCGGTACCGGTCACGCTGAGCCAGGCGTACGTCTGCGGCAGCATACCGACCCTCAACCAGCTGCTCACGTCGGGAATCCAGGTTGTCAACGCGAACACCGCTCTCCCGCCTGCGTACGTTCCAATAGGGGTCGCCAACAGCCTGCACAATTCTTTCCAGGACAAAGTTCCCGGGCTCGACCACACCGGCATGCGGCGCGACATGCTGCGTTTATCCCTGCTCGCCGAGTACGCGCTGCCGTCGAACTGGACGGCCGCCTTCAACGTCGGCTACAACAGCAGCCTGACCAATACCATCTGGGACGTGGATCGCTCCAGCACCGACAGCTTTCTTTCCTCGCTCCCGACCGTGTCCGAGGACCTGACCATCGATGCCCGCCTCGCCTCGGATCAACAACTTCCCCTGCGTGGACTGGTTGGCGCCAGCTACTTCACAGACCTTTACCAGTACGAAGAGGACAGCTACTACGGTCCCGGACTGGCCGGGTCTCCCTATGCATACCTGGCCGGCTACAGCGGTTTGAGCAGCTATGGGAACGAGCGCAGCTACGTGCCGGCCGTCTATGCATCGGTCGATTACGACATCCTGCACAATCTCACTGCGACGGCGGAGGTCCGCTATCAATCTGATAAAAACACCGACCAGCCCAGCGCGACGCCGGTCGCGGGTCAGGCCTTCAAGGCCAGTGAAACGAACAGAGCCGCCCTGCCGCGATTCATCGTTCGCTACAAACCGCTGCCCGGCAGCATGGTTTACCTGAGCTACTCGGAGGGCGTGCAGCCGACACTGCTCAATACCGGCTACCTCAGCTTGACGGCCGCGCAGAAAGCCTATGTTGCAAGCTATGGCGTCAACGACTATACGCAACAGCCAAAATTGGAAAGCGCAGAACTCGGGTTCAAGCAGTCGCTGCTCGACAATCGGATCGAGATCAGCGCAGACTTCTACCATAGCCTGTGGAAGAACCAGCAAACATCGACGGCGGTTTTCGGAGGTCCGCTGCCTGCCAACGGCACGTACCTCTACCTGAGCAACACCGCGACGCTGAAAGGATTCGAGCTGTCCACCAAAGCACTCGTCACGGAAAAATGGACGGCCTCACTCAACATAAACTACGTGCATGCCATATGGGACAAGTATACGAACGCCACGTATGCCGGCTTCACGGTGGGTGGTATCGACAGCTTTTCGGGCAATGAACTGTCGCGCGTGCCCGCCTGGACCGGAAACTTTTCAACCCAATTCACGGATCACCTGACGGGTGATTGGGGTTGGTATGTACGGGGAGACGTAAACTACACCGGCAGCATGTGGGACAGCGACATCAACATCGTCAAAACAACCGCGTACGCTCGTGTCAACGCGCTTTTGGGGATCAAGAAAGATCAATATTCCATCGAGCTGTTCGCCAAGAACTTGTTGAACGACTCGCATTGGGATTTTGCTGAACGAGTGCCCAATCTCATTGCTCCGAATGCGAGTTTCTCCAATCAGGGGATTCTCGTGCAAGCGCCGGACAAGGAGGAAATTGGTCTACGCGTGAAGGTCAAGCTCTGATCGGGACCCATGCGTCGGCAGTTTCGTTCCCTCCCCCCGACATCACTTGACGGGGGAGGGTTGCTGCTCCAAGGCGTAATGCTCGATGCTCGATAAGCTGGGCCCGTACCACGTCGTCGGAGCGGTCATGTACTGCGGATAGCGTGTGCGCACCCGCTCGAGGACCGCCGGTTTGAAGTAGTCGAGCGAGTCTCCCGACGAGAACATGCCGTTGTAGAGGATATGCCCCGGCATCTGGCCCAGCAGCATCCACGGCAGCCATGGGGTGATGCGGATCCACACGCCGTTGTGCTCCAAATGCGTCCGGCTCGGGTCTTCGAGATGCGCTCTGTCGATGAAATATCGGAAGAATTCGGACGCCTGAACCATTGAACCCGCAGATTCACGAGGCCATTTGACAGGATCCAAACGGTTGGGATACCAGGCGCTGCCGCCGGTCTCCACCACCACCGTGCTTGCACTGAATTCGGTCCAGTTCAGCAGGAAGGGTTTCTTGGACGCCGGCTCGGGCATGTCGTGAGTATCGACGCCGGGCAGAGCGGGGGGCGCCTGGTAGTCGCGGATGACCCAGTTGTAGGGGTCGTTCGCAATATCCACCACCCTGACGCGCTCGTTCGTGTACGGGTTGATCCATTCGTCCAGAATTTGGCCGGTGACGGGGTCCAGATAGAAAACGACTTCCTTCGACATTCGATCAAAGTTTCCGTCGGGCCGTCTCACCACACGAGTCGTGCTGAACACTTCGAAGTCGAACAGATGCCGAACCGACTCCCCGGGTCGAACGCCGTTGACGGTGCCCGTTCCCCGACCGTAAACCTGACGACCGTCGGTATGCGCCTCGAGCCGCGCTGACTGCTCGCGGTTCCACACAGGGTCATCGAATCGGGGGCTCTCATGTCCAAAGCGCCTCGCGTGATCGCTGTTCGTCGCTGCGATTGCGATGGCGGGTGTCTTAAATAGGGCTCCACCGAATGCGGCCGCGGCACAATTGAGCGCTGCGCGACGGGTGAAGCGATCGGTTTGGCTGGTCATATCACGGTCTCCGGCGTGTTTGTTGGACGCTAATTTATAGTTTGCGACGACGATGGCGTCGGGAAGCGGCGGCGGTGGGTGCCTTCCGGTATGCGGGCAGCCAAGAGAGATAACGTATTGTTCCCGTCCTGGAATCAGGATAACTTGATGAAGGTTGCCGGCCACATGATTTATTTGTTAGACGGGAGCTCCTTCGAGCATTCCGATTTACGGAGGGACATTGAGATATTGTATTGCCGGTGTCGTGCCAAGTATTCTCTGCATCGCACTGATGGGAGGTTATTCGCAAGCGGGCCGGTCCGCAGAGACGATGAGTAGAGGTAAAATTCTATTCTTGCGTTGCGCGTCTTGTCACGAAGTAACCCCGAACACGACGGCAAGGACCGGCCCGAGCCTCAAAGGGATCGTCGGGCGACGGGTCGCAAGCTTGCAAGGATTCAGTTATTCGCCTTCGCTCAAGTCACTCAGTTTCGTCTGGGACGCAGCGCATCTCGACGTCTGGTTGACGAATCCGAGCGCCGTTGCGCCCGGCACCGCCATGGCATTCGCGGGAATCCAAGACGCCGCGGAACGCAAGGCCATCATCGATTACCTCGAGACGCAAGGAAATGTGCAATGAGCTTGCGTCAAACGAGCCAACGGACACTCAGCAGGCGTAGGGTGCTCAAGGCCGGTGCCCTAGCCTTAGCTGCGACGGGACTGCCGGCATGGGCAGCTGCGGATTCCGAGCCGATCGACGTGCTGATTCTCGGCGCCGGAATCTCCGGCTTGCATGCGGCCAGAATGCTGCAAACGGCAGGTCTTTCGGTTGCGGTCCTCGAGGGCAGCAATCGTGTAGGCGGACGTTGCTGGACGGCACGCGATGTGCGCGGCAGTCCTGAGCTCGGGGCCCAGCAAATCGGCGCCGGTTATGGACGCGTGCGTGGCAACGCGGCTGACCTGGGGGTGTCATTGGCCGATCCACCGACGGGATCGATCGCGGAAACCAGGATGCCACCGCTGGCCGTCAGTATCGGCAACGGACTACCCACTGCTGACTGGGCCCATTCGCCGATGAATCGTCTGGCCCCCGACGAAAAGACGCTGATTCCCCCGGCGTTGCTTTCGCACTACCTTTTCAAGAACAATCCACTCGTCAATCTGGACGATTGGCAAAAACCGATCAATGCCCGAATAGACCGGATGTCGGTGCGTGAATACGCAGTTCGGGGGGGCGCGTCGCAGGAAGCGCTGCGACTGCTGAACGCCGGCATCGCGGCTCGTGACCTCGACGATGCCAACGCGCTCGACTTCTTGCGCAAGAATTTCTACTACGCATGGGAGGCCAAACATGGAAATTACAGCGTGGTTCAAGGCGGAACCAGCGCATTGACCGACGCGATGGCCGCTTCTCTGAACAGGCCGGTCCTGCTGAACAAGATCGTGACCCGAATCGATCCCACGTCGCGGTCGGTTGTGGTCACATGCCGGGACGGCACGGCTTACCGGGCGAGAACGTGCATCGCAACCATCCCGCTCTCCATCATGAAGGACATCCCCATCAGTGGCGATGTCCCTCCGGAGCAGCGGGCCGCATGGCGGGCGCAGCGCTACAGCAGCAGCGCACTGGTGTTCCTGAGTTTCAAAAGGCGGTTTTGGGAAGAGGACGGTTTGACGCCAAACATGTGGACCGATAACGCGATACAGTTCGTGGCCCATCTGCCTTCGGGGGTTGATCCTCAGGGGGTGCTCGTTGCCTATACCCATGGACGCGCGCTGCAGGCGATGAATCATCTGCCCCGTCCGGCATTTGCCCAGGCAGTGATCGATGAAATGGTTCGGCTTCGGCCCGCCGCTGCCGGGCAGATTGAGGTCGAACACATCCACAACTGGTCGACCTACCCTTTTTCTTTGGGACACATTGCGTACTTCGCTCCGGGCGACATCGAGCGCCACGCTCAAATCGTAGGACAACCCATAGGGGCTCTGCACTTTGCAGGGGAGCATAACTGCAGGATCCATGCAGGCATGGAAGGAGCTTGTGAGGCGGCAGAAACCGCAAGCATCAAGATACTCGAAACCCTTGGGTAAAATCATCGGAGCCGCACACCCCCGTGGCGCCTTCGCAGGAGACCGTCTAAATGGAGAACGCACTGGCGACCCGGGTCGATCCGCGTTTCCTGGCCGTCGCGGTGGTGCTGGGCTTCGGCGTCTTTTTCGTCGCCAAGCCCTTCGTGCCGATGATCCTCGCCTTCGCGCTCGGCAGCGGCGTGCTCAGCTTCATCCCACAGGGCACCCGCATGTTGGTGCTTGCGGCGATGGTGGGCATGGCGACGGGCAACGGCGCCATCTTGTTGTTCGCCACCGGCGTGTTCCAGAACCCCATCATCACGGAGTTCGGCTGGACACGCACTGAGTACTTCGTGGCCATTCAGATCGCCATCCCGGGCACGATTCTGATGTCGCCCATCATCGGCACGCTGCTGGACCGCTATGGCGTGCGCAAGGTGGTGATTCCTTCCGTCGTGCTGTTGTCCGCGACGGTGGGTGCCTTGTACTTTCTAACACCACATCTTTGGTATTTCTATACGGTGTTCGCGCTGCTGCCCGTGCTCGGCGCCGGCACCTCGTCGGCCGCCTACGCGCGCCTGATCACACTCTGGTTTTTCCGCAAACGCGGGCTTGCGCTCGGCGCCGCGCTCGCGGGTATGGGCCTGGGCGGCGCGGTCGTCTCCCCGCTGCTGCAATGGATCGGCGGTTCGTTCGGCTGGCGCATCGGCTTTCTGAGCCTGGCCGGCGCACTGTTGGTGTTCACGTTGCCCGTCGTGCTCATCTGGATCCGGGACACGCCACTGGCCGCCGGCACGGGGGTGGACGGCGAGGCAGCGGGCGGTCGAGCGGGGGCGGGAGGACGCCCGGGGACGGCGGCAGGGCGCGTGGCGAGGACGGCAGGGCGCGAGGGCGGCATTGCGCCCGCCAAGACGCCGTTGGTGTACGGACCCACGGCCCGCGAATCGGTGCGCAGCGCGCGTTTCTGGTTGTTGCTGGCCATCTTTCTACTGCTCGGTTTCGCCGTCGGCGGCCTGATGTTTCAATTGTTTCCCATCCTGACGTCGCGCGGCGTCTCGAATGCCGACGCCGCCACGGTTACGGCAAGCATGGGCCTGGCCCTGATCGCCGGCCGGACCTTCGCGGGCTACTTGATGGACAAGTTCTTCGCGCCGTTCGTCGCCATCGCATTTCTGCTCGGACCCTTGAGCGGGACGCTGCTGCTTGCGCAGGGCGGAGCGGGCACGAGCGCCTTGTTGTCTGGCGTGCTGATCGGCCTTGCGGCGGGGGCGGAGGTCGACGTGCTCGCCTACCTGGTCTCACGCTATTTCGGTTCGCGGGCGTACGCCACGAATTACAGCTGGCTGTATGCCGCCTGGGCCGCGGGATCGGGCATGGGGCCCACCCTGGCCGCGCGCGCCTACGATACGCTCGGCACCTACCAACCGGCGCTGTACGCCTACGCGGTGATCTTCGTCGCCGTGTGTCTGCTGATGTCGCGCCTGGGCAGCTATCCGCTCTGGCCCGGAACTGCGCATTCGGCCAGAAACGCGCCCACCAGTCCGGCGATGCTCGCGGATTCGGAGTCGAGAAATCCATGACCCCAGCCCGGCAGCTCGTGCACCCGGCCGTTGCGCAGCAGCGGTGCAGCGCGGCGGGTGTAGTCCCAGAGATCGTCCTCGGGGCAGAGTACCAAGGTGGGCTGCACCACCTCCGGTAGCCGCTCGGCGAGGGGATACGCGAAGGCGGCGTCGAAGCCCCACATGGCGCGCTCCGCGTTGCGGCCGCTGTCGAGCAGGATGTTGAGCGCGCGGGCGTCATCGCGCAGCATGGCCCACGCCTGCGCGCGAAATACCGGCCAGCGCGCGGCCAGCGCGGCCGGCACGTCGTGCGCTGGCCTCGGGGCATAGCGCGCGCGCCATTCCCTGTTCTCCCGCGCCGTGAACAAGGCGAGACCGACCAGGACCAGATGGCGTATGACGGTGGGTTGCCGGCGTGCCATCTCGATCGCGGTCAGCGAACCCGTGTGATAGCCCAGCACGTCGACGTCCGCGAGGCCGAGGCCCGCGAGCACCTCGAGCATGGTGCCGGCGTAGTCCTCGATGCGGGGCGGCGCGACCGGGGCGTCGGACATGCCGTAGCCCGGCGTATCGACCGCGATCACCCACCGGTCCCGGGCCATGTCGCGCATGAAAACCTCGAACACATAGCCGGACAGGGGGCTGGGGTGCAACAGCAACAGCGGCCGCGCGCGTGCGGCACCTGATGCGCCTACAGCGGCCGTCGCACTTGCCGGGGCCGTTGCGCCCACCGCGCCCCGCGGGCCGCAGAAGCGGTAATGGACCTGGCCCGCTGCGCTGTCCAGATAGCCGCGCCGGATGTTCAAAAACGCTCGAGCAGCGAGCCGAACCCCTCTACACGATCCTTGATGCCAAGCGTTCGCAGCGCATGCCAGTAGGTCGCGGTGTTGATGGCGATGACGGGTTTGCGCAGCCAGTGCTCCGCCTCCGCCGCCAGCCGTGCCATGCCCAAATTGGTGCCCACCTGGACGATGGCGTCGACGTCGGGGCGGTTCAGTTCGTGCAGCGTCGCCACCAGCACCTCGCGTGGTACGCGCGCGATCGCGGTCCACGAAGGACAGCGCAGGCACATGTCGCCGGCCACGTCGAATCCCGCCTCCGTGAAATAGCGGCGCACCTCGGTGTTCGCCGCCGGGAAATACGGCGACAGGAACGCGATGCGGCGGATGCCGCCGTAGGCGCGCAAGGCCGCGGCGGCCGAGTGGGAGCCGATGCTGATGCCCACTCCGGCGACCTCGCGGGCGCGCTGCTCGAAGGCGCCGGCACCCGTCATGCCGCCGATGAAGGTGATGGCGGAAACGCCGCACACCAGATACTCGGGTTCGCACGTCATCGCGCTGCGTATGGCATCCTCCACGCCCGCCGAAATGCGATGCGCGCCATCCAGGAAGGTTTTGTCGCTGACCGCGGTGGCGTTCGGCGTGAAGATGGCGCGATAGTGATTGGTGACCCCGTGCGGGCGCATGGCCTCGAACTCCGGCTGTACGACGGTGTTGGTGGAGGGGCCCAACACGCCCAGGACGGCACGCCAGCCAAGAACGTCGGACATGGTGGACTCCTTTTTCCTAGAACTCGAGTATGCAGTCCCCCGCCGCGGCGGGGAGCAAAATGGTACAGCGCCCATTATTCGGGCAGGAGTGTTTCATGAACAGTTATCGGGATTATGCTGCGGGGGCCTTCGGGCAGGTGCATTTCAGGGTGGCGGAGGCGGCGCAGCCCAGGCATCTGCCGTTGGTGCTGTGTCACCAGTCGCCGAGTTCGCTGCGGCAGTTCGATGCCGTCTATCCGCTCCTCGCCGCCGCCGGCGTCACCGCCATCGGTGTGGATTATCCGGGCTTCGGCAACTCCGATGTTCCCGACCGGGTGCCCACCATCGAGGATTTCGCCGACAGCACCGTGCACGTGCTCGACAAACTCAGGGTTACGCGAGCTCACATCCTCGGCCAGCACACCGGGTCCATGGTGGCCATGGAGGCGACCTTGCGTCATCCGCGGCGGTTCGAACGTCTGATATTGAATGCACCGACGCCGTTCAGCGCGCAGGAGCGGGCGCAGTGGCTCGAAACGCTGGTCGCGCGTCAGCGAAGCTGGGTGCTGCGAGAAGATGGTCAGCACCTTCAGCAGATGTGGGACCGGCGCACCCGGATCACGCCGGGTTGGAGCAACCTTCCAGCCATGCACCGGCACGTGCTGCAAATGCTCATCGCCGGCGACACGCTGTGGTACGGCCACAACGCCTCGTTGATCTACGATCAGGAGGCCCGACTGCCCTTGATCCGGCACGACTGTCTGGTGCTGAACAACACCGGCGACGCCTTGTACGGATTGTGCTGCAAGGCGCTCGAACTGCGCCCCGACTTTGCGCACGAGGTGCTCGAGGGGGGCACCCATGACATCGTCGATGAACAACCGCAGGCCTGGACCGATGCAGTGGTGAATTTCCTGCCCGTGCTCGAGCCAGGCTGATCGGCACCCGGAGCCGCGGCGACTTCGCGGGCGACGTCCGCAATCCGGGCGGGCGCATTATTGGGCTTGGGTTGCCGACGGTCTCTCAACATACTCAAGCGCAGCAACAGGAGACACCATGACACTCGCCACCCTGACCGATTCGCCCTTGTCGCGGCGGCAGTTGCTTATCGGTGCGCGGCTCGCCACCGGGTTCGCGCTCGCCGCAGGCCCGTCGACCGTCGCTGCGCGGGGCATGAACACGGCGCTGCCGGGGCCCGACGATCCCGACGAAGGTCTCAGGCAGTATCTGAAGCTCACCTCTGACCTGTCCGGCAGAACCGTGTACGGCTGGCAGCAGGGATTGCTGTACGGGGTCGAGCCCGGCCAACTGTCCAAGCCGCTGCTGGGCATGACGGGTTTCGGTTGTGGTTCGGTGGAGCGGCAGAGCGATGGCAGCTACCACAGTCTGTGGAAGGAAGTGCTGTACTACACCGATCTCGTCCCCGGCGACGTGGTGGAGACCTGGAAGAATCCCTACAACGGCGCGGACTGCTAGGTCATGCACGTGCACAACGCCTCGGTGAACATGACCTTGAAATCCCATCTGCCCGACTGCGCGGCGCTCAAGGCGAAGACCGGCACCGACTTGGGCTACGCGAGCGTGCAGACGGAGATGGATGCGTCCCATCCTTATTTTCTCCGGTCGACCGCGCCTGGTTGCCGTGGATGCTGATGGGCGGCCAGCAGGGTCTCTTGTTCTACCGCAGCGTCACGCAGAAGCTGTCCGGCGAGAAGGAGCTGCCGCCGTATCTGCGCACCTACACCGAAAAGAACTTCCCGCAGTACCTGGTGCCGCCGACGGACTTCAACGTGCCCATGGAATCGAGCTGGGACGTGTTCCTGCGCGAACGAAAACCGGCGCCGCCGCTCTGAGCGGTCCGAGCGCGACGTAGTGCGCACCACCGGCTATGCACCCTTCCTGATGGTGTACCGGCGGCCGCTCACCCTATTTGGAACAGAACGGCGCGCCCATCGCCATGTGGAGCGACGGCGCCGTGCAGCGCGTGTTCTCTACGAACTCGAACGTAAGTCCGCTGGGCCAGCTGTTCGTCTACATCAAAGGTCCGTCGGTCAGATCTCGCAGGAATACCCATTTTAACAATGACTCTGCAGGTACATTGAATGCAAAATATTAGAATGTGCAGGACGCTGTCACGACGTCGGTTCGCCGCGGGCGCAGCGTTGGCGGCCGGCGCCGCGACTTTCGAGCGCGTGCGCGGCGCCACGCTCGGGCGCGCATCGGTCGCTCCCGCCGCCACGGACGTTCTCGTGCTCGGCGCCGGCCTGTCGGGACTGAACGCTGCGCATCTCCTGGAGGACTCCGGGGTTTCGGTGCGCGTGCTGGAGGGACGGGCGCGGGTGGGCGGGCGGGTTTACACCCTCGCTGATCAGCCCGGGTACCCGGAGATGGGCGCGAATTCCATGGGGAGCGGTTATGGGCGTACGCTCGGCGCGGTACGGCGTCTGAAGCTGCCGCTGACCGACGTGAGCCAGCGCATGCGCGAGACGGGCAAGCTGCAACTCTTCATGGACGGCAAGCTCTTGTCGCGCGAAGCCTGGGCGGCATCGCCGGCCAATCCGTTCCCTGCGGCGCGCAAGAACACCATGCCCTGGGAACTGGTGGGCAAGATACTGAGCGAGGCCAACCCGCTGAAGGACTGGTCGGCGTGGGCCAACCCCGAGAGCGCACCGTTCGATATTTCGATCCATGACTTCCTGGCTGCGCAGGGTCTCGACGATGCGTCCATCCAGCTCGCCTTCGACACCTCACCTTATTACGGCAACAACTCGTACGACGTGTCAGCGTTGATGTACGAATTCAACGCCGGTTGGGGGCAGGCCATGGCGCAGGCCGGGCCCGCCGCCTATGCCGTCGTCGGCGGCAACCAACATCTGCCCCAGGCCATGGCCCGCGAGTTGAAAGGCGACGTGGTGTTGAACACGGAGGTCGTGGCCATCGAGTCCGGTGCCCAGGACGTGACCGTCCATTGTCGGGACGGCAGCCGCCACACCGCGAAACGCGTGGTGTGTTCGCTGCCGTTTTCCACGCTGCGTCAGATTCATTTCACGCAGCCCGTGTTGGGCAATCAGGCTCGCGCGATACAAACGTTGCCTTATCAGACGATTACATTGATGTTCTTTACGGTATCTCATCCGTTCTGGCAGACGGACGGCACGAGTCCGTCCATGTGGACCAACGGTCCCGCGGGGATGGTGCTGGGGCAGTACTTTGGCAAGGCGGACACCGACGTCACGGGGTTGGTGGTGCAGGGCCGCGGTCAGCTGGGCATGTACTGGGACAGGCTGGGCAAGACGGCAGCCATGAAACTGGTGCAGTCGGAACTGGAAGCGCTGCGGCCGGCGGCCAAGGGCAAGCTTAAGGCAGTCGGCATGCATTCCTGGGCCCAGGAACGGTTCAATGCCGGCGACTGGGCCGTCTTCGCGCCGGGCACCATCGGCGCGTTCGTGCCCGCCATGGCGGAGCCCCACGGCGGCGTGCATTTCTGCGGCGAACATACGGCGCGCGGCAGCCGCGGCATGGAAGGCGCCATGGAGTCGGGGGAGCGCGCAGCCATCGAGGTCCTGGCGGCGCTGTAGGCGTCGTTGGACTATCCGGCCGGCGCTGACGCGCTATGCTGCCGACGAGCAATGGTTTTTGGTTTCGCAACCTACGGTGAAAACTTAAGATGCCAGCGTATACAGTTGTGGTGAACGGCCAGCCGCGGCACGTGGACGTGGATGCGGACACACCGTTGCTCTGGGTGTTGCGCGACGCGCTCGGGCTCACCGGTACAAAGTTCGGGTGTGGTGTGGGTGTCTGTGGTGCCTGCACCGTGCTTCTGGACGGGCGCGCTCAGCGCACCTGCATCCTGCCCATGCTGGGCGTGGCACCCAATGCCAAGGTGATGACCATCGAGGGCGCCGCCGCCGACGGCCATGGCCATGCGGTGCAGCGGGCCTGGACGCAGATCGACGTGCCCCAATGCGGCTATTGCCAGTCGGGCCAGATCATGGCGGCGATCGCGTTGCTGCGCGACACGCCCAAACCGACCGCCGAGGAGGTCCGCACCCGAATGACCAACCTGTGCCGCTGCGGGACGTACCAGCGCATTTATGCGGCCGTGCTGCGTGCCGCCGATCTCACCGAGAAGGTTGTTTAATGGGCGCCCCCACACGACGGGATGTCTTGAAGAGTGTCGTAGCCGCCGGCGCTGCGGCCGCAGGCGCGGTGTTGAGTCTGCCGGTGACGCTGCACGCCGCGGTGCGCCGGCCGGAGGGTGCCTCTGCGACGCCGGTCGGCGCGGGCTCTGTGCTCAATGCCTACATACGGCTGCCGGCCACAGGCGGAGTCGTATTCCAATGTCCATACGCGGAAATGGGGCAGGGCATCTACATGGGCATCGCCCAGGTCCTCGCCGAAGAACTCGACATCCCCTTCGAGCACGTGTCGGTGGAGCATCCGCCGCCGGGCGAGCCGTACAAGCTGATCTCGTTCGGCGGCCCAAAAAAATTCCGCGTGACCGGCGGCTCGCTGAGCATGCGGTCCTCGTACAAGGTCTTGCGCGAGACGGCGTCGTGCGCGCGGCGCATGCTCATCCAGGCGGCGGCGGCGGACTGGCACGTCCCCGAAAACGAGTGCATGGCAGAACTCGGCGTCGTGCGCCATGCCGCGTCCGGCCGCCATCTGCCGTATTCGGCGTTGATCGCGCGGGCGGCCGCCTTGCCCGTCCCTGAGCCCGTGCTGAAGAACGCCGATTCTTTTCGTTACATCGGCAAACCCATGCTGCGGCTCGACAGTCCTTCGAAGATCAACGGCTCGGCAAAATTCGGCATCGACACGCACGTGCCGGGCATGGTCTATGCGGCCGTCAAGTATTCGCCCATCTTCGGCGGCGAAGCGGTTTCGTTCGACAAGGCGCTGCTGAAAAAATCCAGGCACCTGATCGCGATCGAGAAGATCCCGGGCGGTGTCGCCGTGGTCGCCGACAACTTCTACGCCGCCAAGCAGGCCGCGGCCGCGCTCGAGGTGACCTGGTCCGACAGTCCGCTGGCAGAGTTCTCGTCCGCGCAATTTGCGCAGCGACTGCAGGGTCGTTTGGATGAACGTGGCGAGACCGCCGAGTCGGTGGGTGACGCACCCGCCGCGCTGCATTCGGCCGCGAAGACCTTGAGCGCCGAGTACGCGCTGCCGTTCCTCGCCCACGGCGCCATGGAGCCGCCGAACTGTACGGCGCACGTGACTGCCCAGCATGCCGAAGTCTGGATCGGCAATCAGATGGTCGAACTCGTGGCGGCCATGGTGCAAAACCTGACCAAACTTCCGCCCGACAGGATCGCGGTGCACACGCCTTATCTCGGCGGCGGCTTCGGGCGTCGCGTCGCGTTCGCCGACCAGGTCATCCCCGCCGTCATGCTTTCCCAGAAGCTGCGCAAGCCGGTGAAGCTGATCTTCACGCGCGAGGAGGACGTGCAGCACGACTTTTACCGTCCCATGACCGCCGTGAAGCTGCGCGCGGGGTTCGACGCCGGGGGCGTGCCCGTCGCTTGGCACTTCACCGCCGTCGGCGACGGTCCTTTGCGCAAGACCAATCCGCTGTTCTCCGGCAAGCTCGACGAGAGCGTGTATGGCGGTCTCGACAAGCAGCCCTACGCTGTGCCGAACAAGCAGGTCGACTACGTGTACGAAGCGATTCCGACGCCGGTGGGGTATTGGCGTTCGGTCGAGCACAGCGGCAACGCCTTCTGCAAGGAGTGCTTCATCGATGAGATGGCGGCCGCGGCAGGCCAGGACGAGATTGCGTTCCGTCGCTCGCTGCTGCGCGAGGCGCCGCGTTTCGTCGCGGTGCTGGACCGGCTGCTCGCCATTGCGCACTGGAAGGGCGGCCGCTATCAAGCCGGAGACGGCTCGATGCGTGCGATGGGAATCGCCTTGCATGAAGCCTTCGGCTCCGTGGCGGGCGAGGTGGCGGAGGTGTCGATCCGCGAGGGAATGACGGTGGTGCATCGCGTCTGGGCCGTGGTCGACTGCGGCATGGCGGTCAATCCCGCCCAGATCGAAGCGCAGTTCCAGTCGGCCATCGTGTTCGGCCTGTCGGCGTGTTTGTTTGGCGAGATCGTGATCGAGAACGGTGCGGTACGACAGAGCAACTTCACCGATTATCCGATGCTGACGCTGGCCGCCATGCCCGTGGTCGAAGTCGCGATCATCGAGAGTGGTGCGCCGATCGGCGGCATCGGCGAGGCCGGCACTCCCTTGATCGCCCCTGCGCTGGTCAACGCCCTGGCGAAGCTCACGGGCCGGCGCATCCGCACGCTGCCGCTGGCGAAGCAGACGCTAACGCTGGCCTGACTCCCCCGCGAAGACACGGTAGCGGCCCATCAACAGAATCAACAGCGCGGGCACGATGAACAGGCCGCACGACAGGTGCAACATCACGGCATAGGACTGCGTGTCGTCGAAATCTCGGGCGAAGAAAAACGGGCCCACACCGGCGCCCAGCGCAAAGAATCCGTACAACGCGCCGTAGATGCTGCCGTAGCTCTTCATGCCGAAATAGCGGGCGACCATGAACGCCAGCAGGTCGTACTCGGCTCCCGCAGCCAGACCAATCAGCCCGATCGCGAGCGCGGCGGAGCGGTAGGCGAGATGGGGTTGTGCGAGCATGACGCAGGCGATGGCGGGTGCACCGAGCAGCACCGCCGCCACCGCCGGAGCCCAGAAGCGGTCGATGAGCCAGCCGCCCAGCAGACGGCCGAAGATGACGGACAGTCCGATCAAGGACGTCAGCGGAACGATGTCGGACCGTTGGAAGCCCCCCACCTTGAGAATGTTTTCCATGCTCGGCACGAGCCCCCCCACGGCGAAAGCCAGGGCGACGAAGCACGTGCCGAGCAGCCAGAAGCGCCATTGGCCGCAGGTCTCGCGCAGGGTCAGGCCGGGCGTGAGCGCGGCGCGTGCGGCCAGTTCGTAGCGCCGCTGCAGCGTCGTGGCTGCGCCCTCGGCGGGATCGCGAAAGGCGAGCAGACCGATGGGCAGCGAGAAGATCAGCGGCAGCGCGCCGATGGCCACGTACGCTGCGCGCCAGCCGAAGTCGGCGATCAACCAGGCGGCCAGCGGCTTGATGCAGTATCCGAACAGGCCGGTGCCGATCAGCGACAGACCGAGCGCGAGTCCCTTGCCGCTGTGAAAGCCGTTGTTCACGGCACGCGTCCAGGTGATGGGCAGGGTGCCTGCGCCGACGAATGCCGTGAGCAGCCACGTCGAGTAGTACAGCAACAGCGAACCGTTGTTCAACGCGAGGCCCATGAAGCACAGACCGAACAGCAGTACCGACGTCAGCGCCACCGGCCTCACGCCGAATCGGTCGGAAGCGAGACCGACTGCCGGGCTCGCGACCATGACCGCCGCCGTGGTGCAGGTGATAGCGGCGAAGATCTGGGCGTAGGTCCAGTGAAACTCGCGTGCGAGCGACGGGGCGAATATGCCGATGGTGTAGAACGGCATGGGCGAGAGCCCGAAGGCGATGCCCACCATCGACGAGAAGACGATCGGCCAGCCGCGGCGGAACTCGCCGCTCTTCGAGGGTGCCGGCGCCGCCGCGCTCAAAACGGTTTGACGACGCCGATGAAGGCGACGCTCGCGATTCCCACCCAATAGAAGTAGGCGAGAATCCGCGACTGGGCCCCCTCGCGCGCGAGCTGGCGCTCGAGCTGCGGCGTCGGGCCGCTTTCGGCCAGCGTGCGGAAGATCACGGCCCAATGACGCATGACGAAACGCAACAGCAGCCCGATCACGAGCAGCAGGGAATAGATCAGCACCTTCGCCGCATACCAGCGGGCGAGCAGCGGACCGCCCGTGATCAGCGAATACAAGGCGGTGAAAAAGAGCACCGGGATCACGACGTAACGGATGCGTTCGTCCCACAACGTGATGGCAAGCCCGGTCTGCGTACCGCGCTTGACGAAGGCGGACAGCGTGAGGCTCATCCAGAGAAACATGAACACCCAGACCGGCACCACCCACGCACCGAAGGGGTTGACTCCGATGGCGGCTCCCATCTGAAAGCCCAGGGGCAGCAGCAGCAGGATGCCGATACGCGCGAGAATGTCGATGCGATACGCGGTCTCGAGATGATGCCGGCGTTCTTCTAACGACAGATGCGGATTCAGGATGTGGAAGGCCGTCTGGAACACCCCCCATTCGCCTCCCAACCAGTAGGTGAGAGCCAGAATGTGCATCCACTTGAGAACCAGATATCCCGATATGATCATGTTGCGCGAGTGTTCCGTGTTGTCGGGAGGAGGCGGGTTACCGGGCTGACGTCGCGGCGCGCAGGTAGGCGATCACGGCCTGGCGGTCTTCCGCCTTGGGGATGCCGGAGAAAATCATGTAGGTGCCCGGTGCCACGGCATTCGGGTTCTGTATCCAGTCGTCGAGCGTGGCCTCGTTCCAGGTCAGCCCGGCCTGCGTCAGCGCCGGCGAATAATGGAAGCCTGGAAGCGACGCCGCCGCACGGCCCATGATACCGCCCAGGTTCGGACCGATGCCCGTCTCGACGTCGGCCTGCACGCTGTGGCACGCGGCGCACTGCAGGAACAGCAGCTTGCCGCGCTTGATCAGCGGGTCCGACGCCGCTGTGGGTTCGGCGCCGTGGAGGAGCGGACTCGACGCCGCCAGCGTCGCCGCGACTGCGGCCATGGGCAACCATTTCATCGTCTCATTCCTCGCGCGAGTCCTCTGGCTTTCGAAAAGTGTGCCGCGAGGCAGAGTTATACGAGTTTGTTTTTTCCCGCGCTACGGCTGCGAGGACGAAATTGACCGGTATACGGGCACTCTTCTCGCGCGCGCCAGCGAGGCGGCCGCACCTTTATACTGATTCGCCGTAGAGGAAGCGCCGATGTCACACAACGAGAGAATCATCTATGCCCGCGCGGTGCGGGGAATTCCGGTGGTCGACGATTTCGCCCGGGACAGCGTGCCCATCCCACAGCCCGAGCCCAGTCAGTGCCTGCTGCGCAACCGCTATCTCGCCCTCGAGCCCTACTACCGCAATGTCATGAAGGGCATGCCGATCTACGGTGCGCCGCTCGAGCCGGGCGACGTCATGTTCGGGGAGACCGTGGCCGAGGTGGTCACCTCGCGTCATCCCGGCGTGGCGACCGGTGACTACGTCCTCGCACGGGGCGGCTGGCAGCAATACGCGGTGGTCGATGCCTCGAGCGTGCGCAGAGTCGACACCGCCGGGGCTCCGCTCAGCACGGCACTCGGGGTGCTCGGGACGCCGGGGCTCACCGGCTTCGTCGGCATCACGCACATCGCGCCGCCGCGGCCCGGACAGACCGTCGTGGTATCGGCCGCGACCGGACCGGTCGGCTCCACCGCCGCGCAGACGGCACGCCTCATGGGTGCGCGCGTGGTAGGCATCGCGGGTTCCGCCGAGAAGTGCGACTATGCGGTGCGCGTCCTGGGCCTGGCCGACTGTGTCAACTACAAGGCGGGCGATTTGCGCACCCTGTTGAAGAGCGCCTGTCCGGACGGCATCGATGTCTATTTCGACAATGTCGGTGGTGAGACCCTGGGCGCCGTGCTCGCGAACCTGGCGCTGCATGCGCGGGTGATACTGTGCGGCATGATGGAGCTGTACAACCAGGAGAGTCCGCTCAAGGGTCCGCATCTGGGTCCCGTGGTCGGCGCACGCGCCACCCTTGCCGGACTCGTGGTGTTCGATCACCTGCACCGACTGGCCGACCTCAGGAAAGTGGTCGGCGGCTGGATTCGCGACGGGAAGTTCCAGTATCGTGAGGACGTGAGCGAGGGGCTGGAAAATGCCCCGGACGCCTTTTGTCGCCTGATGCGTGGCGAGAACTTCGGTAAGACCTTGGTCAACGTCGCACAGGAGGACGGTCGATGAGCAACGTGGTAGTGGTGGTGCTGTTCAATTTGAAGACTGGCGTCGACGTCGGCCGCTACGAAGCCTGGGCGCGGGCCACGGATCTGCCGAACGTCAATGCACTGGGCTCGGTACGCAATTTCCGGGTCCTGCGCAGCAAGGGACTCATGAGCGGCGCGCCTGCGCCGTACCAGTACGTGGAACTCATCGAGCTGAACTCGCTCGACGGGCTGGCGCTCGACGTCAAGTCCGAAGTCATGCAAGGTGTCGCACGCGAGTTTCGCGAGTTCGCGGATGCCCCTGTTTTCATCGTGACCGAGTCGTTGTGAGCGACAGTCCCTTCGCAGGCAAGGTCGCGCTCTGCACGGGCGCCGGCCGTCGCGCCGGACTCGGCGCCGCCATGCTCAAGGCGCTGGCGGCGCTCGGCTGCAAGGTGGTGTTCACCGACTTGTTGACGCCCAGGGCCCATTTGGGCGCGGACCATCTGGGCACCGCCACCGAGATCGACCAGCTGGTCGCCCAGGTCCACGCGGAAGGGGGCGAGGCACTTGCGTTGTCGCTCGACGTCCGCGACGAGGCCCAGGTGGAAAAAGCGATCGCCGACACCGTGGCGCATTTCGGCCGCCTGGACTTCCTGATCAATAATGCCGGTGTCGGCTTCCTGATCGAACCGTTGGTCGACACCCTCGTCGAACGCTGGCAGACCGTGCTCGATGTCAATCTGACGGGCGCTTTTCTGTGCACCAAGCATGCGGCGCGCCAGATGATTCACCAGGGCGACGGCGGCCGCATCGTCAACATCGCGAGCCAGGCAGCGAAGAGCGGGCATCCGCACATGGCGGCCTACACGGCGTCGAAGCACGGGCTGGTCGGTTTGACGCGTTCGTCCGCCCTCGAACTGGGCCGGCACGGCATCACGGTCAATGCCATTTGTCCCAACCACGTCACCACCGGGCTCGGTGCCGTGCAGAACGAATACTTCGCAAAACTTCGCGGCTTCGACAGCGCCGACGCCTATTTGAGCGACATGACCAGCCGCATCCCCATGGGGCGGGTGGGATTGACCGCCGACACCGCGCAGGCATGCGTCTTTCTCTGCAGCGCCGCGGCGGGTTACATCACCGGTGAGGCGATGAACGTCAGCGGCGGCGTGGAGATGCATTGATGGTGAACGACGAGGGAAAGAACGGCGGCGGGGCAGGCGCGGAGGGGTCTTCGAAACCCGTGACGCTGCCACGCCTCAGCAAGGGCACGCGCCCGGAGTTTTACGAGGATCCCGCCATCGATCAATTGTTTGCAATCGTCACTGCGTTGACGGCCGAGCTGTCGGTGGTGTTCGACCGCCTGGACACCCTGGAACGCGTGCTCGTCGAATCGCGAGCGCTGGCGAATGGCGCGGTGGAGGCTTACGTGGGCGATGCCGACGCGATCGAGCAGCGTGCGTCGAAACGCGCGGAATTGTTGCAGCGGGTGTTCGCCGTTTTCGACGCCTACGCCGTCCGGCGTACTTGAGCGCGTTCCTGCGCCCGCTGGAGGCTGCGCGCTACCCCCACTTGTTCGCGCCGCTCGAGGTGGGGGGGCGCATCTTGCGCAACCGTATCGTGCACGTGTCCATGACCACGCGCATGTCGGCCGGACGCAAGGTCACGCCGGCGCTGCTCAACTATTACTCCAGCCGGGCCCGTGGCGGCGCGGCCATGATCGTGACCGAGCCCGTTTCCGCAGCCCGTTTGCAGATGGCACCGCACAAGGTGCGGATCTGGAGCGACGAGGACCTGCCGGGTCTTGCGGCTTGGGCGGAGGGCGTCGAACGCGAGGATTGCCGTCTGCTCGCCCAGATCCAGGACCCGGGGCGCGGGCGGCACGAACGGGGCCGCAATCCCGATGCGTTCGGCGTGTCGGCGCTGGCGGATGATCTGAGCTGGACGGTGCCGCACGTGTTGTCGACGGACGACATACGTATCATGATCGACGACTTTGCGGCGTCGAGCGCGCGGCTGGAGCGCTGCGGCTTCAGCGGGGTGGAGTTGTCGTCCGCGCACGGCCATCTTTTCCACCAGTTCTTGTCGCCTTGGATGAACACCCGGGAGGACCGCTACGGCGGCGACCTTGCCGGGCGTTGCCGGGTGCTGAGCGAGCTGGTGGCGGCGGTACGCGCGGTGTGCGGCAGCCGTTTCCTGCTCGGCATCAAGCTGCCCGGCGACGATGGCGTCGCGGGCAGCATCGGTCCTCTCGAAGCGGCCGAAATCGCGCGTCATCTCGTGGCGCGTGGTGGCGTCGATTACCTGAGTTTCGCGCAAGGCTCCCACGCGGCCTCGCTCGACCGTCACGTTCCCGATCTGCACGGTCCGCGCGCGCCGTACCTGGACCTCACACGCCGCCTCAAGGCGGCCGTCCCCGGTGTTCCGCTGGTGGCGGTGGGCCTCATCACGGATCCGGTGGAAGCGGACGGCATCGTCGGCAGGGGGACGGCCGAGCTCGTCGGACTGGGCCGGCCGCTGGTGACCGATCCTGCATGGGGACTGAAGGCGGCGCAGGGCCGCGAGGCTGAGATTCGGTATTGCGTCTCGTGTAATTCGTGCTGGGGGGCGATCACCGAACACAAGTCCCTGGCGTGCGACAACAACCCGCGCGTGGGCGCGGCGGATGAGATGGACTGGCGGCCGTCGCGTGCGGCGGTAGGCAAACGCGTGGTCGTGGTGGGTGCCGGCATCGCGGGCATGGAGGCCGCATGGATACTCGCCGCGCGCGGACACGAGGTCACGGTGTTCGGCGCTGCGGTGGAGGCGGGCGGCAAGACGCGCCTCGTGGCGCGGTTGCCGGGGGGCGAGGGGCTGAGCAGCATTTACGACTACCAGATGCTGGCGGCCAGGCGGGCGGGGGTGCGACTCGAACTCGGCATGCAGGCATCGCCCGCGGATGTGCGCACCCTGCGCCCGGATGCCGTGGTGATCGCCACGGGGGCTGCCATGACCTGGCCGCACGGGCTGCCGAAGCCATGGCGCGACGAAGGATGGGTGCTCGACCTGCGTGCCTGCATGACGCAGATGCTCGAATTCGAACGCCCGCAGGGTGGCACCGCCGTGCTGTACGACCGGGACGGGACCGAAGGCACGTACGCGTCGGCGGAACTGCTCAAGCGGCTGTTCGACCGGGTGGTCATCATCACCCCGCGGGACCGGATCGCAGAGGATGTGCCGCTGGTGCTGCGGCTTGGAATTTTGCGCCGGCTGGCGCTGCAGGGAATCGACGTGGTGACGCTGGCGGAGGTATGCGACTCGGCCCTCGAGGACGGGGTGCTCGACCACCGCAACATCTACACCGGCACGCTCACTCACATCGAGGAGGTGGCCTTGCTGACTTACGCGACGCCGCGTGCGCCGGGCCTCTCCGCCCTTGAAGGTTTGGCAGCGGAGGTGGGCGAGTACCACGTGATCGGCGATGCGTACGCCCCGGGCACCACCATGGGCGCCACGGCGCAGGGCAACCGGGTGGGCCAGCTGATTTGAACAGGCTACTTCGTCGCGCCGAAGATGAACCAGCTCGCGCCGTTGCCGTGCTGCGGAGCGGGCAACTCGCCGCGCGCCACGGCGGCAAAGTCTGTGTCGGGCACGGTGCCGTGATTGGGGATGCGCAGGGCGAAGAACTTCGACGGCTCGAACCCGGCCCGCTGCACTTCCGCGCGCAGATCCATGGCGCGAAACGACGCGTAGTGCGGCTCGTTGTTGTAGTAGGCGTCCCAGTTCAAGTAGAACGAATAGTAAGGGCTGGTTTCGGTGTCCGGCGGCAGTTCCATGTGCACCATGACCCCGCCCGGCTTGAGGATGCGCAACGTCTCGGCGAACACCCGCCGCGTCACGGCGGTGGAATGTTCATGCAGGAAGAAGCTCGAACAGACGATGTCGAAGGTGTCATCGGCGAAATCCGTGTGCTCGGCATTTTGCTGCGAATAATGCACCCGCACCCCCAACGACTCGGCCCGGGCATGCGCGTAGCGCAGCAGCGGCGCCCCGACGTCTATACCGTAAGCTTCGCAGTCGGGAAACACTTCCAGGTAGGGCAGCAGATTGCCGCCCACCGTGCAGCCCAGATCGAGCAGGCGCTCAGGCTTGAAACCCGGGTCGCGCGCCTTGAGGTACTCGGCGATGGATCTTGCGACGCCGCCACCGCGCGCGCGCAGGCTGAAACCGGCGCCGAAGACGGCGGTGCCATGGTGGTACAGGGCGCCGGCCGCGACGTCGTCGCGCAGGTGTTCGGTGTGAAAACCGCCCGGCATGAGATGGATGTCCATGGTCTGCATGTCGTGCGGCGTGGCGAGCGTGGGGTCGAGTCGCAGCGAGCCGCCATGACGCGGCGCCGCTCGTCGGGCGTGACGGGTCCTATGCGGCTGTCCGGCGGCGCGACCCGGGTGCGGCGCACGACCGTGGGCGCACCCTTCTCGTCGAGCGTCGACACCAGCGCCTCGGCGCTCGCGCAGGCCTCGCGCGGGCGCTGGA
>CAZZVN010000021.1:0-54496 GCA_964657625.1 uncultured Steroidobacteraceae bacterium | reverse complement strand
GGGTGGATGGGAGGGGAGTGAGCTGGGGCTGTTGGGGCAGGGCCGGGAGCAGGACCGGGGGCGGGCCGCGCAGTCGCGTCGGGCGCTGCGCCTGCGGCGGGCTCTTCGGGAGCCGCGCTGCCGATGTCCATCAAGAAGATCGAACTCCATGCGGGGCAGCTCGACTTCACGGATCTGTCGGTGATGCCGAACTTCTCGGCGGGCATTCAGAAGCTGGAGGGCAGCGTGCTGGGGCTGTCGTCGAAGCCGGGCTCGCGGGCAAAAATCGATCTGCGCGGGTCCGTCGACACCTTCTCACCGGTGACCATCGCGGGTGAGGTGGACGCGCTGAGCAGCAAGCTCTACACCGACGTGGCACTGACCTTCCGCAACATTCAGCTGGCGGTGTTCAACCCGTATTCCGGCAAGTTCGCGGGCTACGACATCACCCGCGGCAAGCTCAGCACGGAATTTCGTTACAAGGTGGACGGCCGCAAACTCGACGCGCAGCATCACATCGTCATCGACCAGCTCGAATTCGGCGACCGGACGGGGAGCAAGGATGCGGTGTCCCTGCCGGTGAAGCTGGCGGTGTCGCTGCTCAAGGACCGCAACGGCACCATCAGCCTGGACCTTCCCGTATCGGGCTCGCTGGACGATCCGCAGTTTCGCCTCGCACCGTTGGTATGGAAGGTGCTGGTCAACGTCATGGAGAAGGCGGTGACGGCGCCGTTTGCGTTGCTCGGCGAGTTGTTCGGCGGTGGTCCTGACCTGCAGTTCGTCGACTTCCGTCCCGGCGTCGCGACGCTGGAAGGGGCGGCGGTGGACAAGGTGAAGACGGTGGCGAAGGCCCTGCTCGAGCGTCCGCAGTTGAAGCTCGAAATTCCCATCGCGACCGTGCCCGAGGTGGACCGGCCGGCGTTGATTTCCGCGAGCGTCGATGCCCGGTTGAACGCGGTCGACAGCGGGAAAAAACCTGCGGGCAGGGGCTCGGGCACGACCGCGGGCGCGGCGCCGGCGGACTTCTCCCAGCTCGATCCGGCCGGGAAGCTGGACCGGCTCACGCAGGTGTATGCCGATCAGCTGGGCTCCGCACCGAAGTTTCCCGACGTGGTGACGGCCATCAAGGCCAAGCCGGAGCTCGTGGCGGCGAAGGTGGATTTCTTGACGAAGGCGCTGCGCGAGCATGCGGTGGTCTCGGACGTGGACCTGCAGGCGCTCGCGCAACAACGCGCGCTCAACGTACAGAAGGCGCTGCTCGAGGGTACGGACATCAGTCCCGAACGGGTGTTCGTCGTGGTCAACGACAAGGGTGCGCGCAAGGAAGACGGGGTGCGGTTGGAGCTCGCGCTGCAGTAGGCGAGCCGTGGTGCCGGCCGCCTCGGCGGCCTCGGTACCGACCGCCTCGGGGCATCGGTGGCGAGCGAAAATGTGCCGATTCGTGACCTGTTTCGCGTTTTAAACCGCATTATGCAAGGTAGTCTTCGGCGACCTGTCCCACCGTCGTCACTGGAGAACACTCGATGAGCAATCCGCCCAACAGCGCGACAGACCGCGCCTCCGTCCTTGGACCCACGCTGTATTTCAAAGGTGACCTCACCGCCGAGGAGGATCTGTTGATCCAGGGCCGGGTGGAGGGTTCGATCACGCACACCCAGCGCTTGACGGTGGGCGTGCAGGGCACCGTGAAGGCGAATATTCGTGCGCAGCTCATAGTCGTGGAGGGCACCGTGGAGGGGGATCTGCAGGCCGAGAAGGCCATCTTCATCAAGGAGACCGCCAAGGTGCTGGGCAACATGTACGCCCCGGTGGTGAGCATCCTCGAAGGTGCGAGTTTCTGCGGCAACATCGACATGGACGGCAAGAAGGCTGCGCAGGGCATGGGCAAGGATGCCGGCCCGGTGCGCGTCGTCAAAACCTCCAGCAGCGCGGCCTGACGATGGCCTGGTTCAAAAAATCGGACGAGGAGTACCAGGACCTCGTCAATCCCGCCGCCGCGGGCCAGGACCTGGTGACCGAGCCCGCGCACCCGCGCGCCGAACCCCGCGAGCCGCGGGTGGATGCGCGCTTCCCGCCGGCGACGGCGCCCGACTCGAAGACGGCCATGCGTAGCGTCGGGCTCTCGGGAGCCGAGGAATCGCCCGGGGCGAATCAGCCGACGGGGGGGCCTCGACCCGGCGAGGGACGGGTTGGCGAGCCGCGCGCGGCGGAGGTGCGGGCACCGGTGGCGCCGCTTGCACCCGCGAAGCGCTCGTCGGTGCTCGGGGCGACGTTGCGCTTCCGCGGCGACCTGACTGCTGACGAGGATTTGATCGTGCAGGGCAGCGTCGAGGGTTCGATCGTTCACACGCAGTCGTTGACCATCGGTCCGGACGGCTCCATGAAGGGCGACGTCCACGCGCGGGTGATCTTCGTGGACGGCAGGGTGGACGGCGATCTGTATGCCGCGGAGAGCGTCACCCTGCGAGCCACGGCGAAACTGCGCGGCAACGTGTTCGCGCCGCGCTTGTCGATTTCCGAGGGCGCGTTCTTTCAGGGCCAGATCGACATGCAGAGCGCACGTGCGCTGCACGCCGTGCCCGCGACGGCGCTCGACAACCAGGCCGTCGACCAGGTTCTGAGCGGAACCTAGGCTCCTAGGGCAGGAACAACTCGGGATCTACCCAGGCGCGGTTCAGGCTGAGGCCCCAATGCAGATGGGGCCCGGTGACCCGCCCGGTCATGCCCACCGCGCCGAGCCGTGCGCCGGCCGCGACCCGGTCGCCGGGCTTCACGTCGATGGCGCTCAAATGACAATACATGCTGATCAGGCCGCGGCCGTGATCGACGAATACCGTGTTGCCGTTGAAAAAGAAATCACCGGTCTCGACGACGGTGCCGGCGATCGGCACCCGCACCGGAGTGCCGGTGGGTGCGGCGATGTCCATGCCACTGTGAGGGTTGCGTGACTGACCGTTGAACAGGCGACGCATGCCGAAAGAGCTGCTGCGGACGCCCGGCACCGGCTGGGGCAGGTGCAGCGATCCCGGCGGCGGCTCGCTCCAGGAGGCCAGCACGCGCTCGATGCGGACGCGCTCGCGGGCGACCCGGGCGAGATCGGCGGGCGCGAGGTCGACCTGGCGTGGTGCCACCTTCAAAGACTGGCTGGCGTAGCGTTTGTCGAGCACCTCGAACGAGACCTCGCGACGGGCGTCGGGCGGTCCGATGCGGGCCTGATGCAGGCCGAGCGGCGCGGACAGGGGGATGCCGACCACCGCCACCCAGCCCGTGCCGTCCTCGACCGTCAGGGCGCGGTTTCCATCCACTTCGACGTCGGGGACGGCCATGCCGGTGTCCTGCAAATGAATGAGTTCGATGCCGCCCGGCACGGCGCGTTCGCGCGGCAGGTCGAACGCCGACGCCAGCGCCGGCTGCAGGGTCGCAAGGCACGCCAGCGAGGCGAGCGCGGCGAACTGCCCGCGTGCGGTACAGGGTGCGGGGGGTGCGCCGGGGAGGCGTGCGGGGCGCGGACGGGGTCTGTCGGGGGCGCGGGGCTCGTTCATGCCGCAGGCTCGACGCGGGCACGCAGGCGGCCATGGGCGAGCCGGGTTTCGATGAGGGTGCCGGGTTTCACGTCGGCGGCGCTGCGCAGGATGGCGCCGCCTTCGAGGCTGACGATGGCGTAGCCGCGCTCGAGCGTGGCCAGCGGGCTCACGGCATGCAGGGTGCGCAGCAGCGGCCTCAGGCGTTCGCGGGCACGGCGCAGCGGTTCGGTGCCGGCGGCCTGCAAACGCACATGCAGTGCGGCGTGGCGGGCGGCGGCATCGCGGAGGCGCGCCGCGGGGCTCGAGCGCCACAGACGGGATTGCAATGCCCCGAGGTGCGAGCGATGGGACTGCGTGGCATGACGCAGGGCGCGCAGCAGTCGCTGCTCGATGTCGTCCAGACGTTGCGCCTGCTGGGCCAGGCGGGCGGCAGGGCTCACCAGGAGGGCACGGCCGTCGAGCCAGCGCAGGCGTTCTTGTTGCTCGCGCAGCCGGCGCCGGACCGTGCGTTGCAGGCGCTCGCCCAGGCGCGCGAGGCTCTGCAGCCATTCCTCGGCGTCCGGGACCGTCATTTCGGCCGCCGCCGAGGGGGTGGGCGCGCGCACGTCCGCGGCGAAATCGGCGATGGTGAAGTCGACCTCGTGGCCGATGCCGGTGACCACCGGAATGGGCGAGGCGACGATGGCGCGCGCCACGGCCTCGTCGTTGAACGACCAGAGGTCTTCCAGGGAACCGCCGCCGCGGGCGAGGATGAGCACGTCGCAGTCGGCGCGGCGTGCGGCGAGCCCGAGCGCGGCGACGATCTGTGCCGCGGCCTGCGCGCCCTGCACCGGCACGGGGTAGATCAGCGCGTCGACCGCCGCAAAGCGCCGTGCGAGCACGTGCAGGATGTCGCGCACGGCGGCGCCGGTGGGCGAGGTGATGATCCCGATGCGGGTGGGGAGCCGGGGCAGCGGACGCTTGCGGGCGGTCTCGAACAGGCCTTCGGCGGCGAGCCGCGCCGACAGCTCTTCGAACCGACGTTTGAGCGCGCCCACACCGGCGTCTTCCATGTGCTCGATGATGAGCTGGTACTCGCCGCGCGGTTCGTAGAGACCGATCCGGGCACGCACCAGCACCTTCTGGCCGTCGCGGGCGGTGAACGCGCACATCGAGTTGCGCAGTCTGAACATGCAGCACCGCACCTGGGCCGCGGCGTCTTTCAGCGAGAAATACCAGTGCCCGGAGCTCGGCCGGGCGAAATTGGAGATTTCACCCTCGAGCCAGAGGTTGGCGAAGCCGCGTTCGAGCGCGACCCGCACCTCACGGTTCAGGCGCGAGACGGTGTAGACGTCCCGTTCGGGACGGCCGGGCGGGGTGCCTGGGACTGATTCCATGGGCAAATGATACTGCGGTTTACCGCACAGCATGCCCAAGCTACAATAGATCGCCTCTCAAGCTACCTGCGAGCGCAACCTATGCGCATTCTGGAAGAGGCACTCACCTTCGACGACGTTCTGCTCGTTCCCGCCTACTCGGAGGTGCTTCCGCGCGAGGTGTCGTTGGCGAGCCAGTTGACCCGCGAGATACGCGTGAACCTGCCGGTGGTCTCCGCCGCCATGGACACCGTCACCGAAGCACGCCTCGCCATCACCATCGCGCAGGAAGGCGGCATCGGCATCGTCCACAAGAACATGTCCGTCGACCACCAGGCCAGGCAGGTCGACCGCGTCAAGAAGTTCGAAAGCGGTGTCATCAGTGATCCCATCTGCGTCGAGCCCGACATGACGATCCGTCAGGTGATCGAGCTCACGCGGGCGAAAAATATATCCGGTGTGCCGGTGGTGCAGGGCACGCGGGTGGTGGGCATCGTGACTCATCGCGACCTGCGGTTCGAGACCAAGCTCGACGCGCCGGTCTCCTCGGTGATGACGCCCAAGGAGCGGCTGATCACGGTGCGCGAGAATGCGCCGAAGGACGAGGTGCTCGCGCTCCTGCACAAGCACCGCATCGAGAAGGTGCTGGTGGTGGCGGGTGATCATGAACTGAAGGGCATGATCACGGTCAAGGATTTTCAGAAGGCCACCGAGTTTCCGAACGCCTGCAAGGACGAGGTCGGCAGTCTGCGCGTGGGCGCGGCGGTCGGGACCGCACCGGATACGCTGGAGCGGGTCGCGGCGCTGCGTGAGGCGGGGGTGGACGTAGTGGTGGTCGACACCTCGCATGGCCACTCGCGCGGCGTGCTCGAGATGGTCGCGCGCATCAAGAAGCACTATCCCGACCTGCAAGTCATCGGCGGCAACATCGTGACGGCGGAAGCCGCACTCGATCTCGTGAAATACGGTGCGGACGCGGTCAAGGTGGGCATCGGGCCGGGATCGATCTGCACCACGCGCATCGTCGCGGGCGTGGGTGTGCCGCAGATCAGCGCCATCGCGCGCGTCGCCAGGGCGCTCGAGGGCAGCGGCGTGCCGGTCATCGCCGACGGCGGCATCCGCTACTCCGGCGACATTGCGAAAGCGCTGGCGGCGGGGGCGCACACCGTCATGATCGGCGGCATGTTCGCCGGCACGGAAGAGTCGCCCGGCGAGGTGGAGCTGTACCAGGGCGGTTCGTACAAGGCGTACCGCGGCATGGGGTCGCTCGGCGCCATGGCGCAGACGCACGGCTCGAGCGACCGCTACTTCCAGGACACCACCACCGAGCTCGAGAAGTTGGTGCCCGAAGGCATCGAAGGCCGGGTGCCCTACAAGGGCAGCCTGGTGTCCATCCTGCACCAGTTGTCGGGCGGCCTGCGTGCGGCCATGGGCTACACGGGCAGCGGCAGCATCGAGGAGATGCGCACGCGGCCGCAGTTCGTGCGCATCACGGCGGCCGGCGTGCGCGAGAGCCACGTGCACGACGTGACCATCACCAAAGAAGCTCCCAACTACCGGGTTCGTTGATGACCGACATCCATGCCGACCGGATCCTCATCCTCGACTTCGGCGCCCAGTACACGCAGCTCATCGCCCGTCGCGTGCGCGAGCTCGGCGTGTACTGCGAGATACACCCCTGGGACGCCGAACCGGCGGCGATCGAGCGCTTCCACCCGCGGGCAGTGATCCTGTCGGGTGGGCCGGAGTCCGTGTACTCGTCCGAGAGTCCCGTGGCACCTGCGGTGGTGTTTGAGATGGGCGTCCCGGTGCTCGGGATCTGCTACGGCATGCAGACCATGGCCGCGCAACTCGGCGGGGAAGTGCAGCGCTCCACGCACCGTGAATTCGGTGCGGCGCGGATCCGGCCGACGACGCCCTCGCCGCTGCTCGACGGGCTGGAGGACAATCGCGATGCGTCGGGACGGCGGCTGCTCGACGTGTGGATGAGCCACGGCGATCATGTCACGGCGGTGCCGCCGGGGTTCACGGCGATCGCCGCGAGCGACAACGCGCCGCTCGCGGCCATGGCGGACGAATCGCGGCGGCTGTACGGGCTGCAGTTCCATCCCGAGGTCACGCACAGCCTGCAGGGCGGGGAGATCCTGCGCCGCTTCGTACGCGAGATCGCGGGGTGTTCGGCGGCGTGGGCGACGGGCAGCATCATCGAGGACAGCGTCGCACGCATCCGCGCGCAGGTGGGCGACGACGGCGTGCTGCTCGGACTGTCGGGGGGCGTGGACTCCTCCGTGCTCGCGGCGCTGCTGCACCGGGCCCTCGGCGCGCAGCTCACCTGCGTGTTCGTCGACCACGGCCTGCTGCGCCTCGGCGAAGGCGACCAGGTGATGGCGACCTTCGCCGCACACATGGGGGTGCGGGTGATCCGCATCGATGCCGAGCAACGCTTTCTCGCGGCGCTCGCCGGTACGTCGGACCCGGAGGCGAAACGCAAGATCATCGGGCGGGTGTTCGTCGAGGTGTTCGACGAGGAAGCCGCCAAGCTGGCTGACGTGCGCTGGCTGGCGCAGGGCACCATCTATCCGGACGTCATCGAATCGGCGGGCGCGAAGACCGGCAAGGCGCACGTCATCAAGTCGCATCACAACGTGGGCGGACTGCCCGCGCACATGAAGCTCAAATTGCTCGAGCCGCTACGCGAACTGTTCAAGGACGAGGTGCGCAAGCTCGGCCTGGCGCTCGACCTGCCGGCCGAGATGGTGCACCGGCACCCGTTTCCCGGCCCTGGCTTGGGCGTGCGCATCCTGGGCGAGGTGCACAAGGAATCCGCAGACGTGCTGCGCCGGGCGGATGCCATCTTCATCGAGGAGCTGCGCCGCGGTCAGCTCTACGACACCGTGAGCCAGGCCTTCGCGGTGTTCCTCCCCGTGCGCTCGGTGGGCGTGATGGGCGACGGCCGGCGCTACGATCCCGTCATCGCGCTGCGCGCGGTGGAGACCATCGATTTCATGACGGCGCGCTGGGCGCGGCTGCCGTACGAGTTCCTGGACCGGGTGGTGCACCGGATCGTCAACGAGGTGCCGGGCATATCGCGGGTGGTGTACGACGTGTCGGGGAAGCCGCCGGCGACGATTGAGTGGGAGTGAGAAAAATAAATTATTGTTTTTTTTAAACCTATTTATTGAATATCGCGCTTACGTTGGTTGATTGACATTTGTCATAAGCCGCTGCCGGTACCATATTTTTCCGGTCTATTCCGGTGGCGTATCCGGTGTATTCCGGTCTAAACCGGCATATATTCGGGTATGGCTCTCATTCGCAATCAAAATACAGAATTCTGTATGATGGATCCATGAAAACGACGCTCGACATCAACGACCAGTTGCTTGCCGATGCCAAGGCGCTGGCCGCCCAGCAGCGCACGAGCCTGACCCGTGTGATCGAGGAGGGGCTCCAGCTCCGACTTCGAAGCCAGGCGGCGCCCCAACGCGGCAAGCTGCGCCTTCCCGTGTTTAAAGGACGCGGCGGATTGGCGGCCGGCGTCGATCCGCTGAGCAACAAGGCAATGTTGGCAGCAGTGGACGATGACGCCTGACGTCAATGTCCTCGTTGCTGCGTCGCGCAGCGACCATCCGCACCACCGTATCGCCCGCCGCTGGCTTGAAGGCGCCGCTTCAGCTGCCGCTTCGGGCAGCACGCTGATCCTTATGCCGATGGTGCTGGCCAGCTTCCTGCGGCTGGTAAGCAGTCCCAAGATTTTCCAGGACCCAACGCCGGTCGACGACGCCCTGGCTTTTGTCGATGCGCTGCTTGCCGCTCAAGGTGTCCATCTTGCGTCGCTCGGCCCGGAGTGGCCGTGCCTTCGGCAACTGTGCATCGAGAAGCAGCTCAAAGGAAATGCGGTGCCGGATGCCTGGCTTGCCGCCGCGACGATCCACCTCGGTGAGCATTTGGTCAGCTTTGATCGCGACTTCAGGAAGTTGATCGGTAGGGCACAGTTTACGTTGCTTGAAGCGGATGTCGGGTGAAAATCGATTTTTTGGTAAACTATCGTTTGAGTGTGGTATAGAGAGATGATGATGGATATTTCAACAGGGACCGAATTGACCGTCGCCCCCAAGCGGGCGGGTACCACCTTTGCGATCGAGATATACAAGCGGTTGCGCGAGGACATCCTCAATGCCGCCCTCGAACCAGGGAAAAAGCTGCGGATTCGCGACATCTGCGCGCGTTACTCCACCGGCCTCAGCCCGGTCCGGGAAGCCTTGAGTCGCTTGAGCAGCGAGGGACTGGTAGCCCAAAGTGCGCAGCGCGGCTTCACGGTGGCCTCCTTCAGCCTCGTGGAACTGGACGAACTCATTCGAACGCGCCTGTGGCTGGATGAACTCGGTCTTCGCGAGTCCATCCGTAACGGTGGCCAGGCGTGGGAAGAACTGGTCGTCGTCGCCTACTATCGCCTGTCGCGGACGCCGCGATACTCGAAGGACAACAGCGTAGTTCGGACCCCTGCCTGGTACGAGGCGCACAAGACCTTCCATCTGGCGCTGCTCGACGCCTGCGGCTCGGAATGGCTGAAGCGGTTCAGCCTCACGCTGTTCGATGCCATGGAGCGGTACCGTGCCGTATCGCGCACCCCCGGCGTGCTGCGGGCCGGCCATCTGGATGAGCACCGCGCCATCATGGAGGCGACAATCGCCAGGGACGCAGAGCTCGCCGTGCGACTCGTTGGCGAGCATTTTCAGCGAACCGGCCAATTGGTGCGCGAAAAACTCAGCGAGAAAACGCGTCCCCTGGTGACCTAGCCGCTCCACGCGGCGCTCCCCACCGTTCCGCCGACGGCCATCGATGTGTGGCGGTGGCGGTCGTCCGGTCGCCACCGCCCGACCTGCATGGGCATCCTTCCACGGCTCCCGTCGAGCCCCAGCACTTGCCTTGTCGCGTGCCCGCCGCCCGCATCTCACTTCGTTTGCCAATTTCCCGGCCGTCGTCTCGGACGCAATTGCATACAAAAAAAATATGGTTTACGATTCCGAGCAAATAAATCGATCATTATTTCTTTTATAAGAATTGATCGAACACAAGAGCAACACTGTTCGACTGATGGGGAGCATCGAATGAAAAATCTGGCACGAGGAGCCGTATTACTCATGATGGTGGCCGGCATGCCGGCGCACGCGCAGACCGTCGATTCACCCGGGAGCGCGGACAATGCCCTGGAAGAAATCACCGTCACGGCGCGAAAGCGTGCGGAGTCGCTGATCAATGTGCCCATCGCCATCAACGTATTCACGGCCTCGGAAATCGCGTCCGCCGGCATCGAACGGCCGCAGGATTTCGTCGAAATGACACCAAACATGACGCTGGTGCAGACGCAGAATCAGGGCACCTCATTCGTCGTGGTCCGCGGCATCTCGCAGGCGCGCAACAGCGAACCCTCCGTCGCAGTGCTAATCGACGGGGTGCAACTGGCCAATCCGTCGCAGTTCAACCAAGAGCTCTACGACATCGAGCACATCGAGGTGCTGAAGGGACCCCAGGGTGCCTTGTACGGGCGCGACGCCATCGGCGGTGCCATCATCATCGACACCAAACAGCCCTCCGACAAGCTGGAGGGCAATGTCATGCTGGGCTACGACTCGGGTCCGGGCTACAAGGTTCGCGGTGATCTGAGCGGGCCCATCGGCGGCACCGACACGTTGAAATTTCGCACGTCGTTTTCGATATTCAACACCAAGGGTTACATCGAGAACGACTATCTGCACGAAAAAGCAGATCCGTTCCGCGACATCTCGGTCCGCGCCAATCTGCTGTGGCAGCCGAACACGGACTTCACTGCGGACCTGCGTTTCTCGATGTCGCACTTGATCACCCAGGCGGTGTACTACTCGGTGACGGCTGACGTCAACACCATCGCGCCCATCCAGGTCAACAATCCCGGCATCGATCGCCGCGATTTGTACGACACGTCCTTGAAACTGGATTACGACACCTCCTTCGGCCAGCTGACGTCGATCAGCGCCTACGATTCGGTCGAAGAATTCTTCGACGGCGACCAGTTCAATGACCTGCCCATCAAACAATCGATACTGTATCTGTTGTACGGCCACGATCAGGCGCAGGCGACCTATCTGAAAAGCGAGTCCTACAGCCAGGAACTGCGCTTCACGTCGCCCACCGAGAAAAGCCTGCGCTGGATCGTCGGCGCCTACGGCATCTATACGGATCATTTCTTGTCGACCGGCAATGTCTACGATTACGGCACCGGGATTCCGGAGGTCACGTACACGCCGCTGCCGCTGTACAACCCGCAGACCTCGTTTCTCGCCGACCAGCAGGACAACTTTGCCTGGGCCGCCTTCGCGGATCTGAGCTATGACGTCACCGACAGTCTGGAGGGCACTCTGGCGTTGCGTTACGACGATGACAACCGCAAGAACATCACCAAAACGCCGACGCAGTTCATCCCGGCCGAACTCGCCGGCAGCGCCTATCCGGGCCAGGTAAGACAGCGCAGCTGGGACGCGCTGCAGCCCAAGGTCACCCTGCGTTACAAGGTCAATCCCGACATCGTCGCCTATGCCGACTACGGCCGCGGGTTTCGCAGCGGCGGCTTCAATCAAACCGGCGTCGGCGCGGCAGGCATCGCGGGCATCAAGGACTACTTCGACAAGGAGATTGCCGATACCGCCGAGGTGGGCGTAAAGACTCAGTTCTTCGACCGGCGCGTCGGGGCCGACGTCGCCGTCTACCACACCGTCGATCGGGGCGCGTATTTCTTCGTCTACGACCCGATCACGGGCACGCAAAATCTCGGCAATCTCGGGCGGGTGATCTACAAGGGGCTGGAACTCGAGACCAGCGCGCGCGTGGTCGAGGGTTTCGACGTCCATGCGGACGTGGGCTTCACCAACAGCAACATCCGCGAATCGGACCGCTCGCCCACGGACGTCGGTCATCAAACTTCGCTGGTTTCGAAATACACCATCGACACGGGCGGGCAATATCGCTACTCCCTCGCCGCCTGGAAGGAGGGCCTCAGCGCCGTGCTCCGCGCGGATTACGAGAGAATTGGCCCAACCTACTGGTTTCCCGACAATATATCGGTGCGCAACCCGATCGATCTGGTCAACATGCGCATCGGCGTGGAGGGCCCCGTGTGGTCGGTGACCGCGTGGTCGAAGAATCTCTTCGATAAGATCTACAACGCCGAATGGGCGCCGGGTCCGAATTTCCCGGGTCCGCCCGGAACGAACAGTGGTGTCTTCAGGGCCGAGCCGCGCGTGTGGGGCGTCGACTTCAAATATCACTTTTAGCAAGGGATTCGAATGAACAGCATGACCGGCGGCTTCAGTAACTTCGTCATCGTGTCCTGACGGCATGGCCATCGAACCGACGGCCGTCCCGGCCGGTGAAACGAAGACCGTGGCGCTGCTCGCGTGCGGTCTGGGTCTGGTGGGATTCGAGCGCTTCATGATCATGCCGATGTTTCCTGTGTTGCAGCATGAACTGGGATTCACCTATCAAGATCTCGGCCTGATCACCGGAAGCCTCGCCATCTCCTGGGGACTCTTTTCCATCCTGGCCGGTTCGCTGGCGGATCGCGTCGGGACGCGCAAGGTCATCGTGGGCTCCATCGTGCTGTTTTCCCTGATGGGCGGCGTCAGCGGCCTGGCGTCCGGCCTGATCAGCCTGGTGTTGGTTCGCGTATTGATCGGCGCCTTCGAAGGTGCCTATGCTCCCGCGGCGCTCGTGGCTACGCTCGAAGCGTCGCATCCCTCGCATCATGGACGCAACGTCGGCATCCAACAGGCTGCCCTGCCGCTGTTCGGACTGGCGCTCGCGCCGTTACTGGTGACGCAACTGCTGACGGTCCTGCCGTGGCGCTGGATTTTTCTGCTGGTCACGCTGCCCGGTCTACTGGTGGCGTACGCCATGTTCAAAACCCTGCGATCCACGTCCTTGAGCGAAGCCGTCAAGCACACCACGGTTCGCGATACCACCGCCCACCGTTGGCGCGATTTGTTCCAGTATCGCAACATTCGGTTGAACATCATTGCGATGTTTTGCTGGCTCAACTGCATCGTCGTGCTCACCGCCCTGCTGCCGGCGTATTTGAGCGACTACCTTCACATGAGCTTGTCTAGTATGGGCATCGTCCTGTCGGCCATCGGTTTCGGAGCCACCCTGGGCGACGTGGTCATGCCCTGGGCATCGGACTACATGGGTCGGAAAGCCGTTGCGGTGATCGACGTCGTGGGAACCGCCTGTGGACTGCTGGTGTTCGCCCGCACCGGCGCCGATGTCGGCGTCTTGTTCGCGTGTCTGTTCGTGGCCGCATTCTTCCTGCACAACCTCATCGGCCTGACCACCGGTCCGTTGAGCGTCGAAGCGGTCCCTCCGGCGCTGATGAGTTCGGCATCGGGCCTGGTCATCGGCATCGGCGAGATTTTCGGTGGCGGCGTGGCGCCGGTGCTCGCCGGATTCGTGGCACAGCACCTGGGAATACAATACATATTGCACATGGCCATCGGCGGACTCGGGCTGGGCCTCATCGTCGTTCTAGCGCTGCGCGAAACGGGTCGCGAGCTGGCGGCCGTCGCGGCCTGACGAAGCCACGGGGGCCGCGCCCGCGCGTCAGAAACCGTAATCGAGTTTGTCTCCCCCCAGCGAAATGGTTTCCTGGCTTGATCGATTACGTCGACGCACGGAGTTGCAACGGGTTTGCCCATGCCCAGTCATTTGACCAGTGCTCACGCGGACGATTCATCCGCCGTGGCCGATGCACAAACGCCGCTGATCCTCAATTGCTGGTATGTCGCGGCGCGCAGTCATGAACTGACCGGCGGGTTGCTCGACCGCTGGCTGCTCGGACGCAGCGTGCTGCTCTACCGAGCGTCCGATGGCATGCCCGTGGCGCTGGACAACCGCTGCCCGCACCGGTCGTTCCCGCTGTCCAAAGGCCGCAGAGAGGGTGACTCGGTGAGCTGCGGCTACCACGGCATGACTTTCGACCGCACCGGCAGATGCGTGCGCATTCCCGCCGGAACCGGGGGACGCGCCAACCTGGGCGTGCGTTGTTTTCCAGTGCTGGAGCGCGCGCCCCTGGTCTGGATTTGGATGGGAGATCCGCGGCTCGCGGACTATTCCGCCCCGCCTGACTATTTCCCTCTGAGGACGCCGGGCTGGGCTTCCGTCGACGGATATTTCGACGTGGCCGCCAATTATGTGGGATTGCATGAGAATCTTCAGGATCTCTCGCACTTCGAGCACCTGCATCGGTCCAGCATCGGCGTTCCGGACCAAAGTGCGGCCACCCTCCATCTGGATGTGGGCATGGAGGCGATCAACACCACGCTGGTGTATTCGGACGTACCGGCACCGCCGATGTGGGCGCGCATCCTCCCGCTCGCCGGCCAGCGCATCACCCGCACCATCCGCGAAGCGTTCAAATCGCCGGCGCTGTGCGACGCGCACACCACCATCACGGACATGGCTCTACCGCCGGGTAGCGCACGCGATTTCGACACGCGCATCTACCATTTCATCACGCCGGAATCTCAGTACCGCACGCACTACTGGTGGTTTTTTTCGAGGAATTTCGCGGTTGAATCGGTCGAGGTCGACGACGTCTTGCGAGCCGGGGTCAGCGGCGCCTTCGAGGAGGATAAACAGGCGCTGGAATGGATCAGCGAGCTGACGCAACGAGACGGACGGCGGGATTTTCGCGAAGTCAGCTTTCGAACCGACAAGGGCGGCGTGATGATGCGCCGCAGACTGTGCCGGTGGGCGGAGAACGCGGTGCTGAACGCCGAGGGCGGTCCGACACCAATGCCCGCCGGACCCGGCGAGTCGAATAATGGTTGATGAAACGCGCTAGCGAGATCGTTCAAAAGAAGTATACTCACGAAATATCGATTTTAATGGACGCAATGCACAAACCTACTATAAGTTTCGACAAGGCGCCTGGCTTCACGGGCCCTGTGGACGTCGTTACCCATTAGCCGGCGGCGATGGCCGATGAAAGCGGGCGGACGGGGAGTCCGCACACCGAGGATAAAAACATGGATCTTGGATTGTCCGGGCGTCGCGCCCTGGTTTGCGCCTCGACCCGCGGTCTGGGTCTGGCGTGCGCCGAAGCCTTGCTTGCGGAGGGTGCGCTGGTAACGGTTAATGGGCGCACGGCCGCCACCGTCGAGGCGGTGGTCGCACGCCTGGCGCTCCAGCACGGAGACTGCGTGAACGGCGTCACCGCCGACGTGAACACGCAGGCCGGCCGCGACACCTTGCTGGCTGCCGTGCCGCACGCCGATATCCTGATCAACAACAATGCGGGCCCCAACCCTGGCGACTTCATGTCGTTCGATCACGGCACTTGGATGGGTGCATTGGAGGCGAACATGGTATCGCCGCTCCTGCTCATCCGCGCCCTGCTTCCCGGCATGCGCCAGCGAAAGTTCGGACGCATCGTCAACGTCACCTCGGCCATGGTGACGACACCCCGCCCCCACATGACCCTGTCTGCCGGTGCGCGGGCGGGATTGACGGCCGCTCTGAAGGGACTTTCGCTGCAGGTGGTGCGCGACAACGTGACCATCAACAATCTGCTGCCGGAACGCTTCGATACCGACCGTCAAATCCAGATGGCCCACGCGGCGTCGAAGCGCGAGAGCATCACCTATGAAGAGGCCCGGGTGCGCCAGGTCGAGTCGATCGCGGCCCAGCGTCTCGGGGATCCACGGGAATTCGGCGCGACCTGCGCTTTTCTGTGCAGTGCACTCGCCGGTTTCTTGTCGGGACAGAACGTCCATCTCGATGGCGGGTCCTACCCGGCCCTCGTTTGATCAACCGTGCCATTTCCGACATGAAAGGCGATAGACATGAATAATTTCGTTCGAAACAGCTGGTACGTAGCCGGATGGCTCCCCGAGCCGGGTCACAATTTGTTCAGCCGCACCATCCTCGGCGAGTCGATCGTGTTCTTCAGACAGGAGGATGGAGCGTGGGCGGGGATCGGCAATCGCTGCCCGCATCGCTTCGCGCCGTTGGACAAAGGCAAGATCGTCGGCAACGCGCTGCAATGCGGTTATCACGGACTGCGTTTCAACGGGGCCGGCGAATGCGTCCACAACTCGATCGGCAAAGGCCATGTTCCGCGCGCCGCGAAGGTCAAGTCGTACCCGGTCGTGCAACGCCACGGCATGCTCTGGGTCTGGTGCGGCGAGCATGAGCTCGCCTCCGCGGATCTCATCCCGGACTTTTCGGTGCTCGAGGATCCGACCTGGGCGGCGGCGACCGGTGGCTACATCCGCATTCAAGCGGACTATCAGCTGGTCGTGGACAACCTCATGGACCTGACGCACGTGGCGTTCCTGCATCCGATGTTCGGACAGGAGGACATGACCAGCCCGATCATCGATTTGAAGGAAAAGGATCGGGAGATCACGGCGAACTACTGGATGGCCAACATCGGCACGCCGAAGGCCTGGAGCGAACTGTTCGCTCCCGCGACCCATATCGACCATTGGCTCGACATGCGCTTCTTCGCACCGTCCAACCTGCTGTTGAATGTGGGGGGCACCCACCTCGGCGCGCCGCGCGAGGCGGGCGTCAATCTGTTCGCCGTGCATTTGCTGACGCCTGAAACGAGCACCAGCGTCCATTATTTTTACGGCGCGGCGTCGCCCCTGTCCGCGGGAGGTATGGCCGCGGCGCAGGGCACGCTTGCCGGTCAGCATCGAGCGTTCAACGACGAGGACGGACCGATGCTGGAGGGATGCCAGCGCATGATGGCCGGGCATACCTTCTGGGAGCTGAAGCCCGTGCTGCTCGGCGCGGACGCCGGCGCGGTACGCGCACGGCGTTTGATCGATCGGATGTCGGCCGCGGAGAAATCGCGGGAACCGGCCGAAGCAGGGGCATGACGGTCCGGTTCACGGCATGGGCTGTGCGCCGACCGACGTAAACGAGAGAAAAGGCACTGAGATGGCGTATTACCTGGACTATTACATCGATACGATTCCGGCGGGTGCATCGGCCACCGTCGCCGCCGCCAAGCGCATGATCTACGTGTATTCGGGCTCTGCGAGCATCGGGGGACGGACTATCCACGCGCCGTTGAATGGAGAAACGGAGGCCAACGCATCGGCCGCCCTTTATTCGGATGAGGAGACGCGGATCACGGCGGGCCAGCACGGAACCAAGCTTTTTCGCTTCGATCTGGTGGAGGACTCGAAGGCCGACAAGCCGGTGCACGGTGACGGCGCCACCTCGGTCATGCGGATGAGCCGCGAGATATGGTGCCTCGACATCAAGCAGGGCAGCGAGTGGCTGTTTCGGCTGGACTACATCCGCAATCCCGCGGGTCAAACCGCCGACGTCCATACCCATGAGGGACCGGGCATCCGGGCGCTGATCACGGGAACATTCCATGTCAATCAGCCTTCCGAGGAAGGCCGGGCGGCCGCCGCGGGAGACCCGTGGTGGGAGACCGGCATCGAAGCGGTGATTTCGACGCCGAGCGGCGACGAGCCGGCGAAATTCCTGCGCGGCATGGTGCTGCCCAGGGACATGGTCGATGGCCGTCCGTCGGGCAAGTTTCTACGCAAGTTCCCGCCCGCCGCCCCGGGTTGGAAGGTTTGGGAGTTGTTCGTGGATCGTCTGGTGACGCTGTGAGCGCCGCCGCGGCACGGCATTCGAATTTCAAAAAGGAACCGAGATGACGGAAATAAGCCACTTCGAGAAAATCCGGGTCGCCGCCTTGCGGCCCGCGCCGACCACCCAGGCGGTCATCGGCAAAGGGCTCGCCGACGCGCTCTCCGGCCGGACGTTCGAGGCCCGTTCATCGATCGACGGCACGTCTCTGGCGTCACTGCCGGATTGCGGAGCCGGCGACGTGGATCGCGCCGTGGCCGCTGCCCGCCGCACTTTCGAGGCCCGGTCGTGGTCGGGCATGCTTCCCCGCCAGCGCAAGGCGATCCTGCGTCGCTGGACGGCGCTGATCGAACGGGAAATCTTCGAACTCGCGGTGCTGCAAACTCGTGAAATCGGCATGCCCATCGACACTGCGATCAATCTCGAACTGGGCTTCGGGCTGGACACGTTGAATTGGTACGCCGAGACCTTGGACAAGCGCTACGACGAACTCGTCCATCTCGAAGACAACGTGACCGCGATGATTTCCCGGATGCCACTCGGCGTCGTGGGCGCCATCGTCCCCTGGAACGCCCCTGCCATGATCGGTGCCTGGAAGATGGGACCGGCGCTGGTGGCCGGCAATTCAGTGGTGTTGAAGCCCTCCGAGGAGGCTTCGCTCGTCCTGCTGCGCTTCGCGGAGCTGGCGCTCGAAGCGGGAATGCCCGAAGGCACGCTGCAGGTCGTGACGGGTGGCGGCGAGGCCGGCCATGCCCTGGCGAGTCACCAAGACGTCGACTGCATCAGTTTCACCGGCTCCACCGCCACCGGCCGCAAGGTGATGGCGGCGGCGGCCGGCAATCTGAAACGAGTGAGCCTGGAACTGGGCGGCAAGAGCGCCAACGTGGTCTTCGCCGACACACCCAGCCTGGAAAGCGCGGCCGACGCCGCGGTCGGGATCATGTTCACGAATCAAGGACAGTTTTGCGAGGCCCCGAGCAGGCTTCTGGTGCAGCGGCGAATCATGGAGCAGTTCCAGGACCTGGTGCTCCGGCGCGCCCGGGCGCTGAAAGTGGGGACGCCGCTCGACCCCGCGAACAATATGGGCCCGATCATCAACCAGCGGCAGCACGAGCAGATTTGTGGCCGGATCGACCGTGCGACGAAGTCCGGCACGCGCCTTGCGGTCGACGGACGTACGGTGACCGGCGTCGCGGGCGGTTTCTACCTCGGACCGAGCGTGGCAGTGGACGTGAACCCCCGGAGCGAATTGGCGCAGGAGGAAATCTTCGGGCCTGTGTTGTGCATGATGGCGTTCGAAACCGAAGAGGAAGCGTTGTCGCTCGCGAATGAAACCAAATATGGGCTGGGCGCCAGTATCTGGTCAGGCAGCATCGACACCATCATGCACATGTCCAATCGCCTGGTCGCCGGCAACATCAACGTCAACGGAGGCACGGGACCGGTGGTCGAGCTGCCATTCGGCGGATTCAAGCAATCGGGATTCGGACGGGACCGGTCGCTGCATGCCATCGACAAATATTCCGACCTCAAGAATGTCACCCTCCGCACGAGGCTTGCGTGAACGACCATAGCAACACCGAGAAGCGGCCGGTCAATGGCGCGACCGAAGTGGTGGACAGCCTGATACGACACGGTGTCACCGACATCTTCGGGCTACCCGGGCTGCAGTTGGACTACGTGTTCGACGCGCTTTACGACAGGCAGGATCGCGTTCGGGTGATACACACCCGGCACGAACAAGCCACCGCTTACATGGCATTCGGCTACGCCCAGGCGACCGGCAAGGTCGGCGTTTCATTGGTGGTGCCGGGCGCGGGCGTCTTCAACACCATGGGGGCGCTGTCGACGGCCTACGCCTGCAACGCACCGGTATTGTCGCTGACCGGCGAAATCCCGTCGGCATTCATCGGCAAAGGCCTCGGCATGTTGCACGAGGTGCCCAATCCCATGACGGCCCTGGCTTCGGTGACCAAGTGGCAGGGACACATCAGCAGTCCGGCAGAAGCAGCGACGGTCATGGATCGCGCCTTCGAGCAGCTCAATCATGGCCGCCGCCGGCCGGTTGCCGTTGAAATGCCGATGGACATTGCGGCGATGTCCCTCGCGAGCCCGCACTCGTCCTCTGCGGCCGCTTTCGCAACGCCAGAATCGGCGATCGACGAGACTGCCATTGCGCGGGCGGCGTCTTTGCTCGCGAAAGCCAAAAACCCGGCAATCTTCGTCGGCGGCGGCATCTGGGGTGCGGAGGAGGCGTTGTTGGCGGTCGCGGAGCAGCTTCAGGCGCCCGTTTTCATGACGCCCCACGCGTTGGGCGCCGTCGATTGGCGGCACCCGCTCGCGCAAACCGGCGAGGTCGGCAACGACTACTGGCCGAAGGTTGATGTGGCACTCGCCGTGGGGACGCGTTTCGAATATCCGATGCTCTATTGGGGTCACGACGACGGTGTGAAGCTCATCCGGGTGGACGTCGACCCCGCGCAATCGATCCAGCCGTGGAGCCCCGATCTGCATATCGTCGCGACGGCCACCAGCGTCATGCCGGCGCTGCGCGACGCGCTCGACCGCCTCGATATCGCACGCGACTCGCGTCACGAGGAGTTCGCCCGGCTCAAACTCGACAAGCACCGGGCCTTGGATGCGAAGTACGGTCCGCAGGCCGAATATGCGCACGCCATTCGAAACGCGGTGCCCGAGGATTCGATCTTTTGTTTCGACGTCACTCAGCTGCACTTTTACTCTTTCTGGGCCTTTCCCGCGTATCGACCGCGTTCGATCATCCAACCGGGCTACCAGGGGACCCTGGGCTACGGTTATCCGACATCACTGGGCGCGAAAGTCGCGCATCCGGATCGCCCGGTGATTTACATCGGCGGAGACGGCGGCTTCATGTTCAACTGTCAGGAGCTTGCGACCGCCATGCGCTTCGGCATCAACGTTGTCGCCCTGATCTTCAACGACAACGCCTATGGGAACGTGCGCCGGATCCAGCGCGAGCAGTTCGGTTCGCGCTTCATCGGCTCGGATTTGCACAACCCGGATTTCGTCAAGTTCGCCGACAGTTTCGGCATGCGCGCGCTGCGTGCGGAAAGCCCGTCCGCACTGGGGGCACTGCTGCCGAAGGCGCTGGCCGCGAATGAGCCCGTCCTCATCGAGGTCCCGGTCGGACCGATGCCCAATCCCCACCCCATGTTCCGCCGTAAGGTACGAGGTGCCTAATGGACTTGATAAAGCCGAATTTTTCGCCGAGTTTCAACATCACCCGTGCGAGCCATCTGGTGGTCGGATGTGCCGATCTGGAGCGGAGCAAGGTGTTCTACACGGAAGTCGTTGGTCTGGTCGTCAGCGACGAGCAGCCGGACTGTCTCTACCTGCGCGGGATTGAAGAAACTGCGCACCACAGTTTGGAGCTGCGGCGTGTGACGGGTCAGCCGTTTTGCGATCGGATCGGGATGCGCGTCTTCACCGAGGAAGACGTTCTGAAGGCGCATCATCACTTCAAGAGCCATGGACTCCCTGCGGCGCTGGTCACCAAACCGTACCAGGGCACCACCTTGCACGCCGCCGATGCCAGCGGCCTGCAGTTCGAATTCTGCGCCACCATGGACCGTAAGCCTCGCCTGATCGCGGACAACAAGAACCGTCGCGGTGCGGGGGCGTTCCGCCTGGATCATTTCCAGGTTCTCGTGCCCGAAGTCGAAAAAGCCTATCCGTTCTATGCCGATCTGGGGTTTCGCGTTTCCGACCTGGTGGAGACCGGCGAAGGCGTGGCGGTGATCGCCTTCATGCATCGCAAGAGCAGCCCCTACGATCTCGTGCTGGTGCGGCGCACCGGTCCACGCTTTCATCACTGCGGCTACATCATCGAAACCTTGAATGACATCTTCAAGGCGTGCGACATCGCGGGACAGCTCGGGTGGTGCGAAGCCATCGAGCGCGGACCCGGGCGGCATCCGCTGGGCCACTCGCTGTTCGTCTATCTGCGGGATCCCGACGGCCACCGGGTCGAATTGCTTCCCGCCGCACACCAGTTGATCGACATCGACGAGGAGACCGGTCGATGGCTGGCGGGTAAGAACGGCTTCTTGAACATGGATTGGGGTCCACCGCCGCCCGACCGTTGGATGAATGAGGCGATGCCTTTCGGCGATGCCGGCACCGCCGTCAACGACACGAGATCCGCGCGCGAGAAGCCAGGCTGATCCCTATGCGGGCGAGAAGCACCGGAAGCGTCGACGCCGCACGTGGCCGCTCCGAGCGCTCGTAGGTCTCGATCAGGCGGGCCTCGGCCCCCATCCTATCATCGGCCCGTGATGAATTCCCCCGAGGTGCGCCAGGGGGCCACAGCGTCGTGAGCAGCAGTAACGCAAATGCGACACCAGACTTTGGTCGCGTTTCGGAGGCGCGTGCGGCAGGCGTATGGTTGACAGAACGGTGAACTATTAATACGATCGTTATTCATCGGTAGGCGTCGGGAAGAAATATTGAAATGAAAAGCGCTCCCTCCGGCTGGCCGCGCATCGCGCCCGGCCTCTATTACCGAGACGCGGCAGCCGCGATCGAGTGGCTTTGTCGCGCCTTTGACTTCGCGGTGCGGCTGCGCGTGGAAGGTGAAGGCGGCGTCATCGTGCACAGCGAGCTTGAGTATGGAGAGGGGCTGATCATGGTCGGTCAGGAAGAACGGGAAGGCACGGCTCCGCGGTTTCCGCGCCGCCGCATGAGTCCCCTGAGCTCGCCCGGCAACACGCAGGACCTGATGCTCTACGTCGACGACGTCGACGCCCATTGCGCGCGGGCGCGCGCCGCCGGTGCAACTATCATCGCCGAGCCCGAAGTTCACGACTATGGTGATGATCACTGGGCCGACCGCAGCTACGGTGCGCTCGATCTCGATGGCCACCTATGGTGGTTTTCGCAGCGTTTGCGCGGCTCATGAAAGAATCCGGCGTCGACGTCGCGCTCTCGGCACTGGCCGAGCCGACACGCCGCGCCGTCGTCGAATTGCTGGGCCGGCGCCCACACCGCGCCGGCGAGTTGGCGGAGGCACTCACGATGAGCCCGCCGGCGCTCAGTCGTCACCTGCGCGTGCTCAAGGCCAGTGGGCTCATCGCCGACGACGAGCCCGAGCACGACGCCCGCGTGCGGCTGTACCGGCTGCAACCTGAAGGCTTCGAGGCGCTGGGCCAATGGATGGATGACGTCCGCAGCCTGTGGACCGATCAGCTTGCCGCGTTCAAGGACCACGTCGAGCGGCGGGCGCGTGACGGTCGCCTCTCCAGGCACCGCCGGTGAAGGGCCGCCTGCGCACTGTCGCCGCTGCGATCGCGGGAGTCATCGCCTGGCCGGTGGTTGCCACGGCGGGCAACCTGGTCCTGCGCCTGGTACTCGCTGGGTATCGCGACGCTGAGCCCGGGATGGCGTTCAGCGCGTCGATGATGGTCGGGCGCCTTGCGGTCGGGCTGGTCGCAGCTTTTGCCAGCGGGCTCGTCGCGCGGGTTGCCGCCGGGAGAAACGGTCCGGCGCCCTGGGCGGCGGGCATCGTGCTGCTTGCGGTGTTTCTACCCGTGCACATTGGGCTATGGTCGCGATTTCCAGCCGCTTACCACCTATTTTTCCTGTCGTCGCTGGTCGCCATGCCGCCGCTCGGTGCACACGCGATCACCCGCATCGAGCGATGAGTGCCGGCGATAAAGCTCGCGTGACCGTGAGCGTTGCCGCGCCGCCCGAGATCGCATTCGAGGTGTTCACGACCGAGATCGATCTGTGGTGGCGGCGCGGCTTGCAGTATCGCCACTTCGGCGGCGAGCGTGCGCTGATTGCGATCGAACCGCTCGAAGGCGGTCGCGTCTTCGAAAATCCCGGCGGGAACGGCCCCGTACACGAAATCGGCCGCGTTCTCACCTGGCAGCCGCCGTTGCGGTTGCGCTTCGAGTGGCGGCTCTCGAACTTCGCGCCGGGCGAGCACACTGAAGTCGAAGTGTCGTTCGAGGCAGACGGGGATGGCACTCGTGTCACCGTGACCCACAGCGGCTGGAACGCAATCCGTCCCGACCACCCGGCGCGCCACGGCGAGGCCAGCGCCTCCTTCCTGCGTCGACTCGGCCTGTGGTGGGGTGGCCAGCTCTCGGTGTACAGAATTCACGCAGCCAAGCGCGTGCGCCTTTCGAGCTGAGGGGGGCGCAAGCCCGCGGCATAAAGCGCACGCAGGGGTGCCGACAGCAGGCGTGGAGGCTCATGACTTCGCACGGTTTGATGACGCCGCCGCCCTTGACACATACCGACTGGTTGGTTATGTTTGCCGCCATGTCTCGCGCTCCCCAGTCCGGCTCCAACAAACCGTCTCGCCGGGGCGGAGCGCGCACGGCCTTGCTCGATGCCGCGCTGACGCTGGTGCGTAGACAGGGCTGGACCGCCACCAGTGTCGATCGGCTTTGCTCGACGGCAGGAGTCACCAAGGGCGCGTTCTTCCATCACTTCGCCTCGAAGGATGAACTCGGCGTCGCAGCCGCGCAGCACTGGAGCGAGGTGACCAGTCCGCTGTTCGCCAAGGCGGATTATCATCGACACGTCGATCCGCTCGATCGCATTTTCGGCTACATCGAATTTCGCGCCGCCATCGCCCAAGGCCCGCTCGAGGCATTCACCTGCTTCGCGGGCACGACGGTGCAGGAAGTATTCGCAAGCTCCGACGCCATGCGCACCGCCTGCGGCGAGGCGATCTTCGGGCACGCCGTGCGCCTCGCGGAAGATTTTCGCGCAGCACTCGAGCGCCACCCCGTGCGCACGTCCGTCACGGCCGAGAGCCTGGCGAACTACACCCAGACGGTGTTGCAGGGCGGCTTCGTGCTGTCGAAGGCACACGGCGATCGGACACCGTTGCTCGAGGCGCTCGATCATCTGAAGAACTATCTCACGCTATTGTTCAACAAGGAGACCTTGCAATGAGCGCTACCGGCAGTTTCATCTGGTACGAACTGATGACCCGCGACACCACCGCGGCCGCGAGGTTCTACGGGGCGGTGGTCGGCTGGGCGATCGCCGATCATTTCGAGCAGCCGGGCAGCGAGCTGGATTACCGCATGATCGGGCGCAGCGATGGCGGCTACAACGGCGGCATGCTCGCCCTGACGGCCGACATGATGGAGCACGGCGCGCGCCCCGCCTGGCTGGGGTATCTGCACGTCGCCGACCTCGATGCAGCGGTGCAGGCCATCGAGGCGGATGGCGGCAGAGTGCTGATGACGCGCCGGGACCTGCCCGTCGGCGCCATTGCGATGGTCGCCGACCCGATGGGCACGCGCTTCTACGTGATGACGCCGATCCCGCCGCCGGGCAAGCCCGACGCGAAGAGCGAGGTGTTCGATGTCAGCGCTGCGCAGCACGTGCGTTGGAACGAACTGGCGAGCCCCGACCAGCTCCGCGCGAAGCGATTCTACGCGAAGCACTTCGGCTTCGAATTCAAGGAGAGTATGCCGATGGGCGCGATGGGCAATTACGACTTCATCGATCACGGCGGCGTGCGCCTCGGCGCCATCATGCAAAAGCCCCAGGAGAACGCGAACGCCGCATGGCTGTTCTACTTCGGTGTCCCGTCGATCACCGCGGCGAAGGCAGCCATCGAAGCGGGCGGCGGCAAGGTCACGAACGGCCCGCATCAGGTGCCGGGCGGCGACTGGATCCTCATGGCCGTCGACCCGCAGGGTGCCGCCTTTGGGGTCGTGGGCCCGCAAGGAGCTCGGGCATGAGCGCGCGCGTCCCCAAAACGAAAGTCTGCCTTTGGTTCGATCACGATGTCGAGCACGCTGCGAGGTTCTACGCCAATGGCGGTCAGGAGACGATGAAGAAGATCGACGTTGCGGCGATCGAAGCCGCGGTACGCGCCGATGCGTAACATCATCGGCGGCGTATTCTTGACGCTCGACGGGGTGATGCAGGGTCCGGGCGGACCTACCGAGGACTTCACCGGCGGGTTCGGCGAAGGCGGTTGGGTATTCAAGGTTTGGGACGAGGCCGTGGGCGAGGCGGTTGGCGCGCTCTTCGCGAGTGATTACGCCTTGCTGCTTGGCCGCAGGACGTACGACATCTTCGCCGCCTACTGGCCCTATGTGGAAGGCGAAGCAGTGGCGATGGGCGACGCATTCACCCGCGCGGACAAGTACGTGCTGACGCGCAGCGATCAGCCCCTCGAATGGGCGAACAGTCATCCATTGAATAGCATCGACCAAGTTGCGGCCCTCAAGCAGGAGAACGGGCCCGATCTCATCATCCAGGGATCGAGCACGTTGTATCCGGAGCTGCTCGCCGCCGGACTGATCGACCGCTTGCTGCTCATGACTTTCCCGTTGACGCTGGGCGAGGGCAAGCGGTTGTTCGGCGAGGGCACACCTGCCGGGATGCTGAAAATGGTCGATCACAAGGTGACGGCGAAAGGCACGGTGATCGCGACGTATGAACCCGGCGGCGCGCTCCCGGCCCTGCCGCCATTCGGCCCGCAGCCGAGTACGAGCTCGCGCGAAGCGCAGCGACAGCGCCGGATGGCGGAAGGGAGCTGGTGATCTACCCGGACTCGGAAGGCTATACGCTGCCGACATCAATGTACCCCTATGGAGGATCGAGATGAGCGATCCCCAAGTGCACGAGTGGCTGCTGTCCGGCGATCCGGCAATCCGCTGGCAGACGCTGCGCGACGTGACGGGCGCGCCGCAAGCGCAGTGGACCGCCGAGCGTGCGCGGGTCGAGACCGCAGGCTGGGGCGCACGCCTGCTTGCGCTGCAGGATTCTGACGGGCAGTGGGCAGGCGGCGCGTTCGTGCCGGCAGGTTTCAGTGCCGAACGATGGAAAAGCGACGGCCAGCCTTGGACGGCGACGAGTTTCGTGCTCAGCCAGTTGCGCGAATTCGGGCTCGATCCGTCGTCGGCGCGGGCGCGCGCCACGGTGGGCAGGGTGGGACGCAACTGTCGATGGGACGAGGGCGGCCAACCCTTCTGGGAGGGCGAGACGGAGGAATGCATCAACGGCCGGACGGTCGCCGATGGTGCCTATTTCGGCGCCGACGTTGTTGGGATCGTCACGCGTCTGCTCGGCCAACAACTCGCGGACGGGGGATGGAATTGCGAGCGGTGCAAGGGATCGGTGCGCTCGTCGTTCGCCAGTACGATCAACGTGCTCGAGGGCCTGCTCGAGTTCGAGCGTGCGACGGGCGGTACGGCGGTCTCGCGCGCGGCGCGCCGCGGCGGCGAGGAGTATCTGCTGGCCCGCTCGCTGTTCCGGCGCCTCTCGACGGGCGCGCCCGCGGACGACCGCTTCCTGTCCTTCATTCATCCTTCGCGCTGGCGCTACGACGTGCTGCGGGCGCTCGACTATTTCCGAGACGCAGCGCTTTTCTCGCACACGCCACCCGATCCTAGGCTCGGTGAGGCCATCGACCACCTGCGGTCGCGGCGCAGGGCGGACGGCGGATGGGCCCTCGACTGGCAGGTGCCGGGTGACGTCTGTTTTGACATGGACGAGGGCCCCGGCCGTCCCTCGCGCTGGGTGACCCTCAAGGGCCTGCGGGTGCTCGCCTGGTGGGACCGCGCCCCCGCATGACAGGGCAGGCGGGTGGCGGAACTAGACTAGCGCGGCGGCGAAACCGCAGGCCGGCCCTGGTATTCGCGCGGCACCCAAACGAAGCCGTCGCCGTGCCGCTCGACATGCCCCAAGCCGGGGAATGACACATGGGCCGCGGCCACCCAGAACTGGCCATCCGCCGCCGTTGCGAAAATTTTCTTGCGCGTCGCTTCGGCCTGCGCCGGATCGCTGTCGTACTCGACCGTGACGGCGGGATCCGGAAATTGAAAGGCCGCCACGTGAACCACGTCGCCCCACACGACGAGCCGCTGGCCCTGGCTCTCGATCGAGTAGAACGTGTGCCCGGGCGTGTGACCGCTGGAGCTCAAGGAGCGGATGCCGGGCACGACCTCCTGGTCGCCCTCGAACGGCGATAGGCGGGCGGCCGCCTGGTAGGGCTGCAAGGCGGCCCGTGCCACCGGGAAAATCGGCTTGAGATAAGGAGACGCCGCTGCCTCATGGGCGGGGTCGATCCAGTAGTCGACATCGCGCTTGTCCGCACGCACCACCGCATTGGGAAACACGCGCCGACCGTCGCTTGCGATGCCCCCCACGTGATCACGATGCAAATGGGTCAACAACACCGTATCGATCTGCTCAGGTCGGTAGCCGGCCGCGCGCAAGCTCTCCAGTAAATGCCCGCAGCACTCGCCGTAGAGCGTACCGACCCCACTGTCGATGAGGACCAGCTGGGTGCCAGTATTGACGAGAAAGGCGTTGATGGACCCCTCCGTGGGAGCCGTGATCGCCGCTGCAGCGAGCAATTTCCTCGCCTCGTTCGGATCCAGTTCGAACAATTTGCGGCGTGTCGCGTCCACGCCGGGTGCGGCCTTGGTCAGCAAGGCGGCATCGTCGAAGGGATGCGTGCCGTCCAGCAGCGCGGTCACCTCTATGTCGCCGATCATCATGCGATAAAAGCCGGGCGCCTGGGTACGAACCTGAGGCGCTGCCGCGAGCGCGGGCTGCACCGGCCCGAGGCCAATGAGGGCGAACAGCGACGCCGCCGAAAGAATCGCCGCCGCCCCACGTTTTGCGAAAACGGTGTATCTCGATGGCATACGGTCACGGACCCCCTCAAGCTGTTGGATGTCGAGTATCGTCGATATCGTCCGACAATGCATCGGCGAGGACGACGTGGCCTCGCGGTGCGCTATTTTTTTGGCGCCGCGTAAACTTCCTGGTTGCGGCTTTCTTCGCAAACATACTCGCGGATCTCATCGTTGGCCGGCGCGCGTTTGAGCTTCGAGTCGATGACCAGAGGATGCTCGAATGCGACCGGATCGTCGATCGTTGCCTCCCAGTCGAGCGTGTCGGGCCCCGTCGCGTGGATACGCTCGACGATGTGCATCTTGTCGCTGTGCGGCTGGCCCAAAGCAGAGAACACGGTATCGCCGCGCACGCCTACGGTGTCCACGACCAACGTCTTGCCTTCCCAATGGCCGATGGAATGTCCGCGAAACGTGGGCTCCAGGTCGTCGGCTGTCGGATGCCCGCGTCCATCCGTGAAAATCCGCCGGGTTTCGTTGAAATACTCCGCGAGGGTGGTGACCTGACCCGGCGTCATCAATATTTCGACCGGATAAATGAAGAAGAAGAAATGCGGCATGCCCGGCGGCAGGCACTCCGACGTGACGTCGTGGATGCGCTCGCCACGGGCACCGCGTTCGCGAATCTCCTTGAACCGGGCCGCCCAGTCGGGCCGGTAGGGGATCTCCAACTTCTTGTTGAAGCGAGCGGTGTCTTCCGCATGCATCCAGATCCCGCTGAAGTCTGCGGCATGAGTGGGAGCGACGCCCGGTGCATGTACGGCGCTCTGCGCAGGCGCAGGACTCGCAAAACCGAGCGATGCGCAAATGACGGCCAAGCGTCCCATCCAAGAGATGTTTGGTCCCGACCAGCTCCTCCGTTGCATATATCCCCTGTCATGTGTCAGTCGAGAAGAGCTGACGGGCCCCGCGCTGCTGACTATTTTTTGGATAAAAATTGTTCGACGAACCCGGTGACATTATCGCTATCTCGATAATGTTGACAACAATATTGAATTGCGACCAATATAAAAATGCTGGCTGGTACCTTGATAACAATGACGCGCTGCGGCGAAGACCGTCGGCCTGATGAACCGGGGACTCGAGTACGACGTGACGAGCGATACGACATCGCCTTCAGCCAGGAGACACCGATGCTCGGGTCACAGCCCGTCTTCGTGTTCGAGCAGTCCCCACCACAGCCAAGTCAAATCGACCACAACCAGTGGAGCCATGGTGTCGTGAACAAAAATCGGGTGGGGGAGTGGGTCACATGCAAATTTCAAGTTTCAAAGGAGTTGCAGCCGCCGGGCTGGGGTATGTGCTCGGCGCACAGTTCACGCCGGTCTGTGCGACCGGCCTGAGTCATTCGGACGGCGGTGCCGAATCGCTCGATGAGATCGTCGTCACGGCCACCAAACGTGCCGAGAACCTGCAGACCGTGCCGTTCACGGTGTCGGTCGTGTCGGAAGCGGATCTGCAGTCGCATGGTTTCGTGGATACCGAAGATCTGACGCACGTCATTCCCGACCTCCAGTACCACCATTCCGATACGCCCGGCAACGAGGCGTTCGGCATCCGGGGGGTCAGCACGCTCGGCATCGGGCCGGGACTCGAGCAGTCGGCCGGCGTCGCCTTCGACGGCGTACCGTTGGGACGCGTGGTGGGATCGATTGCCGATCTGGTCGATATTCACAGCGTCGAAGTTCTCAAGGGTCCGCAGGGCATGTTGTTCGGCAAGAATGCTTCGGCGGGTCTCATGAACATCATCAGCAACACGCCCGAACTCGACAAGACCACGACCGATGTCCGCGCGTCCTTCGGCAGCCTGAACCTGCGCCAGTATTCCGGAACGGTGAATTTGCCCATCACCCCCGAGTCGGCGCTGCGCGTCACGGCCTGGAAGTTCAGCCATGACGGCACCGTCCACGAGGTCAACACCGGTCAGGACATGAACGACAAGAACAGCTCCGGTGCGCGGTTGAAATACCGCTGGCGCGTCAACGACGATTTCGACCTCAATCTCACTGCCGAGTGGACCAGCCACGATGCCAACGGCACGGCGTTCACCATTCGCTCATTCGATCCGGCCAACTTCACGCCGTTCAATGCCGGCGCGCTGGTGCAGGCCTGGGAGCTTGCCCATGGCACTTCGCCGTCCGACACCAACCGCACGGCGCGCGGCATCGATGCCCCGTACTACGACAAGGGTCACACGGCGGCCTACACGGGGCAGGGTGACTACTCGATCGGCGACGGCACTCTCACTGCCATCGCGGCCTACCGCAGCATCTACAACGACAACCCCTTCGACCCGTGGCCCACGGATAATCCGTACAATCAGCAGGCGATCAACCGCGACACCATCAAGTACGACCAGGTATCCGAGGAGCTGCGTTACCTTTCGCCGCTCAAGGACCGGCTGCATTACGTCGTCGGTCTGTTCAATTTCCGCATGCACCTGCGTGATGATCTGGCCATCAGCTTCAGCCCGCCGTATTTTGCCGACAACTTCGATACCGGCCTGACCAACGACAACTATGCAGCTTTCGGCGAAGCCACGTTCGATCTCACGCCGCAATTGCATTTGATTGCAGGGGTGCGGCGCTCCACCGACAAGGACTACGTGTCCATGGATCGCACCTATCTGTCGAGCTTCCCGCTCGTGCCGGGATATACCACGGGGCCGGACGCGCCGTTCGGCCCGTACGCCACGTCGGTCGAGACCACCTACAACAACATTTCGTACCGCGCAGGGTTGCAATACCAGTTCCTGCCCGACGCCATGCTCTATGCCACGGCGTCGCGCGGTTACAAGGGTCCCGGCGTCGGCTATCAGTTGAGCACTACGGCCGCCTCGCTCGCGCTCAGCAACAACGGGGTCATCAAACCGGAAATCGCTCATTCTTACGAGGTGGGCCTCAAGACCGCCTGGTTCGACCGTCGGCTGACGGTGAATGTCGCCGGCTACCAGGAAATCTTCGATGATTTCCAGACCACGATCGTGCTGCCCGGCGCCGGATTCGTGACGGTCATCGAGAATGCGCCGCAGCTGCAGAGCACCGGACTCGACCTGGATGCGAGCTTGGCCGTCACACGCAATTTCAACCTGCTGGCGAGTGTCACGTCCGATAACGTGCGCTACACGAAATTCAGCAACGCCAGCTGTTATTCGGGGCAGACTCAGGCTCAGGGCTGCATCAACAACGTGCAGGACCTGACCGGCCATCCGCTGCCGAACACGCCTAAGACCACGACCAATCTGGGTGCCCGGTACGAACACCTCCTGGGGGCGCAGTTTCGCGGCTTCATCCAGGCCAATCATGCCTACCGCAGCGCCGTGAACTTCAGCAGCACGGGAGATCCTGCGGCGGTCCAGGGCGGATACGGCGTCGTCAATGTCACCACCGGCATCAACACCACCGACGGCCGCTGGGGTGTATCGATCTACGGCAACAACGTGTTCGACAAGCACTACGTCGACTATTTCGCGTCGACCGGCGGCGGATTCATGTATCTCAATCAGATCAACTACGCTGACCTTCAGACTTTTGGCATAGCGGTCAACGCACGGTTTTGACGATCGATACGCTGCATCGGCTTTTCGCGCGGCCGAGGCTGGGGGCGCCGCGTCGTGATCTGCTACGCGACGGGTTCGGTCTGCGATTCCCCGAGCGCGACCACGGTGTGAAAGTTGCCGTAGTCCAGATGCAGCACGCCCTCGGCGTCCTCGCGCAGGATGTCGACGAAGCCGGAATCCCAGCGGATGTCCGTGCATTCGTACTGCGCGCGGGCCATGAGCATCTGCCCGGTGTCCTCGTCCATGCCGCTCAGGTTGAGAACGAATGCTGCGTTGATCCGGGCCAGAGACCCGGCCGTTGCCGACTTCAGGGGGCTCGTTTCGTCGATCACATGCATGAGAGTCCAGCCGAGGACGAACATAGGATGGTCGGTGCGCAGCAACGGCAGGTCGATGATGCGACGGATTTGAAATCCTTCCACGGTGACTTCGTCGCGCAGCATCCGTAAGGCCGCCGTCGCGTCCTGCACCACGTTGTGGCGCTGATTGGCAGCGCGGAACATGAGGGTCTTCCTGCCGTCGATCGAGCGTACCACTCCGTTTCGAGTGAACAGAAAGCGGGCCCTCGGCCGAGAGAACCGGGCAAACATGATGCCGGTGATCAGCGCCAGCGACATGAGGCCCATGAAGATCTCGACCACCGCGACACTGTGGCCATACAAGGTCTGCGGGTGCATGTCGCCGTAGCCCACCGTGGCGAACGTCTCCACGCTGAAGAAGAATGCGCCTGCAAAACCGGCCGGGTTCAGGTTTGCGACGCAACCCGGCACCACATAGTAAAAGAAGCCGAAGAACAAATCGAAAGCCAGAAAAAAAGCAGCCAGGGTCAGGAACAGTGCGGGCCAGCCGACCGTCATGAAAAAGTAAAACAGATCGCCCAAAACGGGTGTGCTGATGCCTTCCGCCACGGCGTTGTGTGTACCCACCTGTATCTGTCGCATTCAGCTCCCTTTCTCGAAGATGGACTCGGTTGACCATCGCTGCCAACCATGGCCCATTCTACCGGTTGCTGGATCGACCGAGCACCCGGGCCGGATTTGAAATATTAAAACGGAATGAGCCCATGCCAATCCATACGTAGGCGCTTCCGCAGGGACGCGTTAACGTGCGCGCCCTCATGAAGAGCAAAGTTATCCCGTGGTTCGCGTTGTGCCTGGCGACGTATGCGGTGGCCGCCCCGGCTCCCGTCCTCAATCCGGCGCCGCGCCTGGAGGACTGGGTTGCGCTCGCCAAGCTTCCCGATTGGAGCGGAACCTGGACACCCGCACCGGACGACCGTGCATTTCCGCTCGACAAGAAGGAGCCGCAGTGGACGCCGGCGGTTGCCCGGCAAGTGGCGCGTTTGAAAGCGGCGGAAAAGGCCGGCTCCCCGCAGAACGTCTTCGTCAACTGTCTTCCCGAGGGGATGCCAAGCTTCCCCCTCATGACGATGAATGCGCTCGAATTTCTGTTCACGCCGGGGCGGGTGACGATCCTCGGCGAGTTCGACGGCAATCGTCTGCGCCGCATCTACACGGATGGACGGACTCATCCGGACGACCCCGATTTGTCTTTCGACGGTCATTCCGTCGGTCATTGGGAACGCGACACGCTGGTGGTCGACACCGCGGCATTCCTGCCCGAGGTCTATCTGCCGTTGGGGCAATCGATCGCCATTCCCAACAATGGCGACATGCACATCGCCGAGCGGCTGCACCTCGTCGGTCCCGACCGCCTGATCGACGAGCTCGTCGTCACGGCGCCACACGTGCTTGCGCGTCCGTGGACGGTGTCGCGATCCTTCGTGCGCAGTCGCGAGCGGCGTTTCGACATCCTGGAGGCGTCGTGCCGGCAGGGTGACTTCCGCGAGGGTAAAGACGCCGACGGCAACGCCGTCTTCCTCCCCATCGCCCACGACGACGGCGGCGCGCCGCTGCCGCCGGCGAATTGATGCTTCGATTCACGAGCAACGCCTTCCCGGAACCGATATGAACCTCCATAAATCCCTGGGCGCCGTGGCGCCGCTGCTTCGGCTGCGCCGAGGCGCCGTGTCGACGTTTGCCTCGGTGGCGATCGGCGGTGCGGGTCTCACCGTGGGCCCATCGGCGTCTGCCCACCATTCCTTCGCCATGTACGATGCGGACCGGACGGTGACGCTCGACGGCGTGGTCAAGGACTTCCAGTGGAGCAACCCGCACGCGCTCGTCTGGGTGCTGCGTGAGGTGCAGGGCGCGCCCGCTCCCGAACTATGGACCGTCGAACTGCCCACCAGTCCCGCCGGCCTGCTGCGCATGGGGTGGGACAAGCGTTCGCTGCAGCCGGGCGATCGGGTAGTGATGGAAATCCATCCGCTGCGCGATGGCCGACATGGCGGCTCGTTCACCAGGGCATCGTTGCCCGCAACCGGCAAGGTATTGGTGGTGAAGCTCGGGGCGCCGCTGGCGGATGCCGCGGGGCCCGATGCCGCTCCGGCCGCAACAGGCGCGGCGACGCCGACCGCGGTGTCGCGATGATGCTGCGCAGGGTGCCGGTCCTCGCGCGCGGGGCACTCGTCGTGTTGATCCTGACGGCCGGGCATGCGCATGGGGACAGCTCGGACGCCGCGACCGCGACCGCGACAGAGACCGCGACGGCAACGGCGGCGTCGAACGATGCGACGCTCGAGAGCATCGTGGTCACCGCCGAGAAGCGAGCGGAAGACATCGAACGGACCCCGATTGCGATCACGGCGTTCTCGCAGGAGGCCATCGCCCAGCAGAACATCATGAACTTTCGCGATCTGTCGGGTCGGGTGCCCGGCCTGCTGGCGCCGAAGCGTTCGACGGCCTATACCACACAGCAATACGCCATTCGCGGCATCGGCGAGATCGATACGTATCCTGAGCCGGCGGTGGCGGTATACGTCGACGATGCGTACCTTGCGCGGACCGTAGGTTCCGTCTACGACACCCCGGACCTCGAACGCGTCGAGGTGCTGCGCGGTCCGCAAGGCACGTTGTACGGCCGCAATTCGAGCGCCGGGGCCATCCGGTTCATCACTAAAGATCCCACCGCGACGGCCTCCGCCGACGTCGACGTCGCCCTCGGCAACTACCGTAACCAAGATTTCGAGGTGCGGCTGAACGGCGCCCTGATCGAGGACGACAAGCTCAACGGCTCCCTGACCGCGATCCGCCATACCCGCGACGGCTGGACCCGCGACGTCACCCTGGCCGAAGACGTCAACGATCTGAGCCTGACGGTGGTGCGCGGCAAGCTCAAATCGCAATTGACCCCGGCCCTGTCGGCAACTTTGAGCGTGGATGGCATGTGGGATCGCTCCACGCCGAGTTATTACACGCCCGTCAATCAACCGAACGGTGTGCCGTCGGGCAACGCCACCAATCCCAACGTCACCTGGAGCAGCACTCTGCCGCTCAACGAGACCACGGTGTGGGGCGGTTCGTTCACCCTGAAATACGACTTGAACAGCCGGCTCGCGTTGAAATCTGTGACGGTGGCGCGCGGCATGCACGGTCCGATCTATTACGACAACGACGGCGTGACCCAGATCAAGAACGACAGCTACGCCGTCTTCGATCAGAAGTACCACACGCAGGAGTTCGATCTGACCGGTAATTTCGACCGCTTCGATTTCGTCGCAGGCATTTATTATTTCTCGGAGTACTTCCACAACGACCGCCTCAGCCAGGGCGCGGCCAGCCCCCTCGACAATGTAGGCTCCATCGTCTGGACCAATAATTATCTGCGCACCGAGAGCTACGCGGCATTCGGGCAGGTGGATTACCGTTGGACCGACCGGGTGACGACCACCCTGGGCGGCCGCTACACCGAGGACAAGCGCCGGTTCGACAACTTCGGTGAGATCGAGGCCGGCAGGCAGTTGGTGTATCCGCTGCCCGGCAACTTCGACCCGGCGTATTTTTCGACCTTGTTCACCGGCAACTATTCGCAGTTCGACGTGCACGCTGGCTGGACCCAATTCGACAGCTTCACGCCAAAGTTCGGGCTGCAATTTCAATGGACTCCGGCGCTGATGACGTATGCGAGTTATTCCAAAGGATTCAAGAGCGGCGGTTACGATCTGCGTGCCACGTCCGCGGTGGCTTCGCAGACGCCCTACCGGCCACAGACCACCATCGCCTACGAGGTCGGACTCAAGTCGACCTTCTTCGACGACGTCTTGTCCACGAATCTTGCGGTGTTCTACAACAAGATCGAAGATCTGCAGGTGCGGGCCACCGCGGTCGCGGCGATCAACGGTGGCGTGGCCTACAGCGGAATCATCAACAGCGGCGACGGCCATACCGGGGGGGCTGAATTCGAGGTCGCCGCCGTGGTGGCTGCCGGGCTCAAGTTGACCGCATCCCTGGCCTACCTCGAGACCGGCTACGACACGTTCACCTCGGCGCTACCCGCCAACGTCCCGAACCGTAAGACGCTGCTCGGCCTGGATTTTCCGTATTCGCCGAAGTGGCAGGCAAGCTTCGGTCCGACGTATCGGCTGCCGTCGCCCATGCCGGGGACATGGCGCATCGGTGCGGACGCCCAGTTCGAGTCCAAGCGCTACAGCGACATCTACGACACCGAGCAGGTCGCCGTGAAGAAACAGACGTTCGTCAATGGCACCCTCAACTACACCTCGGCGGCAGAAGACTGGTCCACCGGTCTGCAGGTAAAAAATATCTTCGACGTGCAAAACAACCAGGCCGGCGGCTATGCACCGTCCAACGCCGGGCGCTACCCGCTGTTCTATTATGCGTACAACGAACCGAGGTTCATCAACGTGTTCTTCAAGAAGCGTTTCGGCGGCGCATAGCTGGAAGGCCGCCGGCGGCTAGGGCAGGGAAGCGACTGCGCTCGGTCGGTAACACACATGGCCCTCGAACAGCCGGCGCGCGGTTCTGTAGACCACTGCGGTGCGGGCCCGGGGTCTCGAGTCCGGCGCCCGGAGTTCGACGTCGGCATCCACGTGGGTGACTCCCGAGGGCTGCCCGATGCGGATCGAGCCTTCGCGGCCGCGCGCCAGCGCGTGCGTGATGGTCCCGGGGATCCTGCTCGCGACCGCCATGCACAGCGCCGATGTCAGCGGCACGGCGCGATGCGGCTGCCCGTCCGAAATGATGCGCACCGTCAGATCGACCTCGTCCGCGTCGACCCGCCGGCCGTCCAACGTGGCGAAGGGCAGCGGTCCGGCCACCATGGCGACGCGCGGGGCGCCGAGCAGCCGAGCCGCGGCGGTCGCGTCGGGCGCGATCCCCATGGCCACCGAGGCGGCGAGCCGAATCTGCTCCATTCTGCCGAGCATGATCGGATCGCGCTCGAGGTCGTGCGGCATTTCGTTGCCGGTGCAGCCGAGTGAGGCGGCGTCGACGAAGGCGCACGGGCTGGCGGCGTCCACCAGGGAGGCCTCGATGGAGCCGAATCCCGGAATCGCGAGCACCGTGCGGGTCGCCCCCGTCGGCAGCAGCGCACCGGTTTTCGCACCCCCCGGATCCTGAAATTCCAGCCGGATGGGCGCGCCGCTGCCGCTCACGCCGTCGAGGACGAAATCGCCCTCCACCAGTGCTTCGCCGTCCGGCGCGCGAAAATGCGAGACGATGATCTTGTGGGTATTGGTGTTGTGGATGCGTACGCGGGCGCTGCCGTCGGGGCCCGCGCGGACCAATCCCTCGTCGACGGCGAAGGGCCCGATGGCGGCGGACATGTTGCCGCAGTTGGTGCTGTAATCGACTGCGGCTTTGCGCACCATGACCTGTGCAAAGGTGTAGTCGAGGTCCGCATCGTCCCGGCTGGGTGGGGCGACGATGCACACCTTCGAGAGTGACGCGACGCCCCCGCCCATGCCGTCGAGCTGACGGCCGTTCGGATCGGGAGAACCCAGAATGTCAAGAAAAATACGATCCCACGCCCGGCGGTCCGCGGGAAGGTCGTGCTCGTGAAACACCACCGCTTTCGACGTCCCGCCGCGCATGAACACGGCTTTCAATCTGTTCTGGCTCATCGCCGCAGTGTCGCAGGCCGGCCGCCGGCATTCAATGTCGACACCATCTTCCGGGTTTTCGATCCAGGGAGCACTATGCGCAGGCACGCGGCAAGAAACGGGGCAGCCCGCTCTCGCCGGCGATTGCGCCCCCGAGATGCTTTCTAGCGAAACTGGAGCCGGTATGAAGTCAAGATTCGATGTGTTCGGGTGCGCCGGGGCCGCGCTGATCCGCCCGGCCGTGGCACGCTGACGTTGGCCGCGGGGGAAACGAGCTTGGCTGCGGGGGAAACCATGCCTGGCACCGAGGAGCACGAGACTGCGGCGCGGGTGCCGTTGTCCATGAAGATCCGCTACAGCGCCGGCATGTACGGCTGCAGCCTGGGTACGGCCGGCACCGGTTTTTTACTGCTGTATTGCTACACCGATGTGTTCGGCATTCCCCCGGCGGCGGCGGGCTTCGTCATATTCCTAGGTTCGGCAGTCGACATACTCGGCAGTCTGGGGGTGCCGTGGCTCACCGGACACGTGCACAGCCGCCTCGGCCGCTACCGACCCTTTCTCATTTATGGATCGGTCCCTCTGGGCGTATTCATGGCGGCAATGTTCATTCGCCCGCACGTTCCGCAAGCATGGCTGTATCCCTGGGTGGTGGCGATGCATCTTGGCTATCGGGCGAGCTACGCCGCGGTCCTGATGCCGCATTCCTCGCTCATGACCCGCCTGTCGCACGACGCGGACGAACGTGCCTCCATCGGCGCCGTCAAGGCCATCGCCAGCAACTTGGGCGTGTTGACGGTGGCCACCGTCGGCATGGCCGGGCTCGAACGGCTGGGCGGCCACACCGCGCACGCTTTCACGGTGTTCGGTGTGACGTTCGGCATTCTGATCGCGGCCGCGGTCTTCATTGCAGGCATCACCATCAAGGAGCGGGTGGGCGATCTGTCGCCGCGCGGCGATACGAAATCGATCGCCACCGCCTTGAGGTTGATGGCACGCAACCGCCAGATGCAGATTGCGTTCGCCGCCACGCTCATCTTCTACGTGGGCTACGCGCTGCTGTACGGCGGCATCGTCTATTATTTCAAGTACGTCATCGGCAATCCGGGCGGCGCGAAGTATGCCGCGCTCGGCATCGCGCTCGGCGGCATCGTGTTCCCACCCGTGTGGGCGGCGCTCATCCGTCGCACCAGCAAAGCCTTCGTCTGGTCGGTCGGCTGCGTCCTGCTCGCGCTGGCGTTCGCAGCGCTGTACTTCCTCGGGCCGCAACCCCTGCCGGTGCTGTTCCTGGTCTACCTCGTGGCAGGCATCGGCAAATGCGCGGTCATCCTCAATTATTTCTCGGTCACCGCCGATGCCGTCGATTACGGCCAATGGAAGCTGGGCGCCAGGGTCGAGGCTTATAGTTTCGGCATCCTGTTCCTGATGACCAAGGTCGGCGAATCCATCGGCTCCGGGCTCCTGGGAGTGATGTTGCAGTGGACCGGCCTCGTCGCCAATCACATGCCGACGGCGCTCACCATCGCGCGCCTGCGCATCGCCACCTGCCTCGCCGCCGGGCTGGTGGTGGCCCTGTCCGCGGTGGTCATGCTCTTCTTTCGCATCGACGCGCGGCGCCACCGGCGGCTGATGGCCGAACTTCGGGTGCGGCATCTGACGGAAACCGCCACTTCTTGAGTGCCCCGGGGGCAGGCTGCGCCCCGCGCTCACCCGGCTGGCAGGCGTAGGGCGGGCGTGGCGTCGTCTCGTCGAGTCCAGCGCGTGGATACCCCCGCAGGCGCACGGCAGCCAGTTTGGGCGATCATGCGCGACGGTACCCGCCGATGAACGATTCAGCACTTTTCCCGCCCTTCCGCAGCGCTGCGCTCGACCGCTTGGCCGAGTTCGCGCCCCGCGCAGGTCATGCCTACGCTGCGGGGCGCAATACGGATCCGGGTGCGGATCACCCCGCTGCCGTGTCCCGGCTCTCGCCCTATCTGCGTTATCGCTTGATCACGGAGCGCGAGGTCGTGGCCGCCGTTCTGAACCGGCACAGCTTCGACGCGGCGGAAAAATACGTGCAGGAGGTTCTCTGGCGCACCTACTGGAAAGGCTGGTTGGAAATGCGTCCGGCCATATGGGCGCGGTTCCTACAGGAGCGCGACCGGCAACGTGACGGCTTCCGGGACACCCGTGCGCTTGCCGCCGCCGAAGCCGGTACGACCGGCATCGACGGGTTCGACGACTGGGCCCGGCAACTGCTCACGACCGGGTATCTGCACAACCATGCGCGAATGTGGTTCGCCTCCATCTGGATATTTACGCTGCGGCTACCCTGGGCATTGGGCGCGGACTTCTTTCTGCGGCATCTCCTCGATGCGGACGCGGCAAGCAATACGCTCTCCTGGCGGTGGGTGGCGGGACTGCAGACCGTGGGCAAGGCGTATTTCGCGACCGCCGACAACATCGCGCGCTACACCAACGGCCGCTTCGCTCCCACCGGTTTGGCGCAGGACGGCGTGCCCCTCAGCGAGCCCCCGGTCGAAGCTGCACGGCCGCTGGCCGAGGTGACGCCACCGACGCCCGGCGAACCTGCGTTACTGCTCGTCACCCATGAAGACCTGCACCCCGAGTCGGTGTTTACCGGCAGGGGGGCGGCAGGCGATGCCTCGCCAGGCGAGACGGCGGTGAGCGCAGTGTTTTTCGCCGCCGATGGCGGCCTGCTGTGGGGCGATGCAGCCCGCGGGTTCGCGAGGGCGGCGATCACCGACACGGCCGTGCGGGCGAAGGCGCATTTCGACTGCAGCGTCGAGGTGGGCGAGACGCTCGACGCCCCGACGCTCATCGCGGCCGCGCGCGGCGCCGGGGTACGGCGGATCGTCACCGCGTATGCGCCGGTGGGCCCGGTGGCCGCCGCGCTCACCCGCCTCGTACCCTCGTTGGCGGAGCACGGGATGACGCTCGCCCAGGTTCGTCGCGACTGGGACACGCAGTTCTGGCCCCACGCCAAGAAAGGATTCTTTTCGTTCAAGGAGCGCATACCGGTGCTGTTGCGCGAGGGCGGTACGCCTTGAGCGAGCCGCTCCACGTGGTCTGGTTCAAGCGTGATCTGCGTGTCGTCGATCACCGTCCCCTGGCGCTGGCGGCGCAGGCCGGGCCGGTGTTGCCGCTCTACATCGTCGAGCCCGAGCTGTGGAGACAACCCGACGCGTCGGCGCGGCAATGGGAGTTTGCGCGCGAAAGTCTGGACGAACTGAGTTGCGCGCTGTCGGCACTGGGGCAGGCCCTGTGTGTCAGGGTGGGCGGGGCGGTTGCGATTCTTCGGCAACTGCACGCGAGCCATGGCATCGCGGCGTTATGGAGCCACGAGGAAACCGGCAATGGCTGGACCTATGCGCGCGATATGGACGTCGAGGCATGGGCGGACCGCGCGGGCGTGCCGTGGCAGGAGTCGCGTCAGTTCGGGGTCATCCGGCGGCTGCGATCACGCAATGGCTGGGCGAAGGCGTGGGAGCAGGACATGGCGCAGCCGGTCACCCCGCCGCCCCACGCGCTGCCCGCCCTCACCGGCGAACTGCCGGCGCCCCTTCCGACGAGTGCTGAGCTTGGACTGGAGCCCGACCACTGCCCTCATCGCCAGACCGGCGGGCGCAGCAGGGCGCTGGCCGCGTTGAACGATTTTTTGTGCGAGCGCGGCCGCGACTACCGCTCCCAGATGTCGAGTCCGGTGACGGCCTTCGATGCCAGCTCGCGGCTGTCGCCGCACCTGAGCTGGGGGACGATCTCGATGCGTGAAGTCGCGCACGCCCGTGCGGCGCGGACACGCGCCCTGGCGGGTTCGGATGCCCCCGATGCCAGACGCTGGCGCGGATCGATGACGTCGTTTGCGGCGCGACTGCACTGGCATTGCCACTTCATGCAAAAGCTGGAGGATGATCCCAGAATCGAATTCGAGAACTTCCACCGTGCCTATGACACGGTGCGCTCGGAGGTTGCCGATGCATCCCTGCTGGCGGCCTGGAGCGAGGGCAACACCGGGTTTCCTTTTCTGGATGCCTGCATGCGGGCTTTGAACCGCAATGGTTGGATCAATTTTCGCATGCGTGCGATGCTGATGTCGTTCGCGAGCTATCAGCTATGGCTGCCGTGGCGTGAGAGTGGGCTGCACCTGGCACGCAAGTTCGTGGATTACGAGCCGGGGATCCACTGGTCGCAGGTGCAGATGCAGTCAGGGACGACGGGCATCAACACCATGCGAATCTACAATCCCGTCAAACAGGGGTACGACCAAGACCCCCGGGGAATTTTCGTGCGTGCCCATGTGCCCGAACTCGGCAAGGTGCCCGATATGTTCATCCACGAGCCGTGGCAGTGGGACGACGCGGCCACGCTGGCCTATCGCGCCCCCATCGTCGATCTGGCCGCGACCGCCCGATCGGCGCGCGAGGTGCTGCATGCAATCCGCAAGGGCGCCGGCCATGAAGCGGCAGCACGCGAGATCATCGACAAGCACGGCAGCCGCAAAGCGGGCATGCCCATGACTGGGCGGCGGCCGACGAAACGCAGGCTGCCGAAGCGCGTGCAGGACGGCGACGCGCAACTCGTGCTGGAATTCTGATGGCCGGCGTGCGCAACCTGATCCTCGTGCTCGGCGATCAGCTGACGCCGACGCTCTCGAGCCTGGCCGCCGGCGACCCGGCACGCGACCGCGTGTTGATGGCGGAGCTTCATGACGAAGCGACGTATGTGCGTCATCACAAGAAGAAGATCGCATTTCTCTTCTCCGCCATGCGCCACTTCGCCGTCGAGCTGCGCGCGGCGGGGTGGAACGTGGACTACGTGAAATTGGATGCCGCCGACAATCAGGGTAGTTTTTCCGGCCAGGTGGTGCACGCGCTCGCCAAACATCGGCCGGAACGCCTCGTCGTCACCGAGGCGGGCGAATGGCGGGTCGCGCAGATGCTGGCGCAGTGGCCCGCGCAGTTCTCGATTCCCGTGGAGGTCCTCGCCGACACACGCTTCGTGTGCACGCCCCTCGCCTTCCGGCGCTGGGCGGCGGGCCGCAAGCAGCTGCGCATGGAATATTTCTATCGTGACATGCGCCGTCAGACCGGCCTCTTGATGGACGGTGATCAACCGGTCGGCGGCAAGTGGAATTTCGATGCGGAGAATCGCAAGGCCGCCGATGCCGACCTGTTCATGCCGCGTTTGAAAATGCGCCCGCCCGATGCGATCACGGCGGAGGTGCTGGCGTTGGTCGAGGCCCGGTTCGGCGATCATTTCGGTGATCTGGCGCCTTTCGGGTTCGCGGTCACCCGCGCCGACGCCGAGGCCGCCTTTACGGAGTTCGTCAAGAAGGCGCTGCCGCACTTCGGTGACTTCCAGGACGCGATGCTGGTCGGTCAGCCGTTTTTGTACCACGCGGTCATCGCGCTCTACATGAACTGCGGGCTGCTGGACCCTTTGCGCGTTTGCAGGCGCGTCGAGGCCGCCCACCGCGCGGGCAAGGCGCCGCTCAACGCGGCCGAGGGCTTCATCCGTCAGATCATCGGCTGGCGTGAATACGTGCGCGGCATCTACTGGCTCGAGATGCCCGGCTACGAGCGCAGTAACTTTTTCGGCCACACGCGCGGATTGCCGGATTTCTACTGGACGGCGCAGACCGACATGACCTGTGTCAGGGAGGCGGTGACGCAGACCCGGGAGCACGCGTATGCCCACCATATCCAGCGGCTCATGGTCACCGGGAATTTCGCGATGCTGGCCGGGATCGATCCGCACGAGCTGCACGAGTGGTACCTGAGCGTGTATGCCGACGCGTATGAGTGGGTGGAGCTGCCCAACACGGTGGGCATGAGCCAGTTTGCCGATGGCGGTCTGCTCGCCTCCAAACCCTATGCGGCGAGCGGTGCGTACATCAACCGCATGTCGGACTACTGCCGTTCGTGCCGTTACGATGTGAAGCAGCGCACCGGTCCGCAAGCCTGCCCGTTCAATGCGCTCTATTGGGATTTCATGGCGCGGCACCGCGCCAAGATCGGCAACAATCCGCGCATGGCGCAGATGGTGCGCACCTACGACAAGTTTTCCGCCGAGGAGCGGCAGCGCATCGCTGAAAGCGCGGCTGAGATCCTGGAAAAGCTTGCGGCGTGGTCGCGCTGACGCCCTGATTCCGCTTCATCACCAACCGAGGAATTGCAATGGCCACACTCACACTCTGGGGTTTCGACGGCTCCACCTATGTCCGCACGGTCAAGATGCTGCTCGCCGAAAAGGGCGTCGGCGACTATGAACAGGTGCCCTTGAACGTGCTCGCGGGCGAGCCGAAGTCCGCGGAGCATCTCGAACGCCACCCGTTCGGCAAGGTTCCCGTGCTCGACCACGACGGCGTAAGGATATTGGAGACCTCGGCGATCACCCGTTATCTGAACGACGTGCTGCCCGGGAAATCGCTGATACCGGCCACGCCCAAAGACCGGGCTCGAATGGACATGGTCATCGGCCTGATCGACTCGTACGGCTACGGGGCGTTGATCGGCGGGGTGGCGGCGTACCACCTGTTTCCGGATTTCGTCGGCGGGCAGAACGACGCCGCCCGGACCAAGGGAATCGAAGACGGCCGCAAAGTGCTGGCGTTGGCGATGCAGACGCGCGCTGCCTCGCCGTTCATCGCGGGTGAGCTGAGCCTCGCCGATTTATATCTCGCACCGATCGCGGCGTATCTGTCGATGACGCCGGATGCGGACGCGTTGTTTGACGTGCGAGGGTTTGGCGACTGGTGGGACCGGGTACAGGCGTTGGCGAGCTTCAAGGCCACGCGGCCCGCGGCGTAGCGCGGCCGGCGGCGTCGCGTGGGCCTTCGGCGCCGCGCGGGTCTTTTCAGGCGCCCACGCGGCGTGACGCATCGCCGGCGGCCATTTGTCCGATGCGCAGCGTGCTGACGAGTCCCGCTGCCAGCGCGAGCACGGCACCGACGCCGAGACCGATGCGTGGCGCGACGGCGTTGGGTGCGAGGTTGAAGAGCAGCGCCATGATGACGGCACCCGCGGTTTGTCCCATGAGTCGTGCGGTGCCCTGCATGCCTCCCGCGGCGCCGCTGCGCTCGCGCGGCGCGGACAGCAACATGTTGCGGTTGTTGGGCGTCTGGAAAAAGCCGAAGCCGAGGCCGCCCAGCATGGTGAACACGACCAGCGGCAGCAGTGAGCGGTGCATCGGCCAGAGTGCGGCGAGCAGCAGCCCGCCGGCGAGCAGGAGGCCGCCCGCGGCGCACAGCCAGGCCGACGACACGCGGTCGGCGAGGCGGCCGGCAAGCGGCGCGGCGACCGCGACCGTGAGCGGCCAGGGCGTCATGTACAGACCTGTCATGAACGCGTTCTGGCCGAGCCCGTGCTGCAGATAGAATGGCAGCGCCACGTAGCTCGCCATTTGACCCGCGAAGCAGCACATCGACGCGATGACCGAAATGCGGAACGGCCCGTGGCGCAGCAGATCGAGCGGAATCAGCGGCGCGTGCTTCGGCATCTCGCGGCGGATGAGCGCCGTCAAACTCACGCCGGCACCGGCGAGCAGCGCGACGCTCAGTATGGGTCGCGTGGTGAGCAGGTCGACGCCCACCACCAGCGGCGCGAAGGCGCCGGCATTGAGCATCATGCTGATGAAATCCAGGCGACGTCCGGAGCCTGGAACGTGGGGCAGCGCGCGCGATGCGAGCACCACCGCAGCGCCCAGGGGCACATTGATGGCGAACAGCCAGGGCCAGGTCGCGACCGACAGGATGGCGGCGCCCAGCGTCGGTCCCACGGCCGAGGACAGGGCCACGGTGAGCGCGCTCAGGCCGATGGCGGTGCCGAGCAGCCGGTGCGGGTACGTGAAGCGCAGCTGCGCGGCGAGCGTCGCCGTGACGCCGGCCGCCCCGAGACCCTGCAGCAGGCGCGCCGCGACCAGCCAGGTCAGGCCGGGTGACAGCGCGCACATCGCCGACGCCGCGGTGAACAGCACGACGCCGGCCGTGAACACCCGCCGATAGCCGAGGCTTTCACCCGCCGCGGCGCACGGCAGCAACGCCATGACCACGGCCATCTGATAGCCGGTGACCACCCAGATGGCGGCGGCGGGCGAGACCTCGAGGGTGCGTGACAGGGTCGGCAGCGCGACATTGGCGATGGTGACGTCGAGCACGGTGACACCGATCGCAGCGAGCATCGCAGCCGCGGCGAAATACCTGCGCGGCGTCGGCAGGCCGTCTGCGTCGTCCACGGCCGGCGTCAAGAGAATTTGCTCACGCCGAAAGTATACTGGCGGCCGGTGCAAAGAGTTAGGCGTCCCTGCAGGAGTGAGGAGTGCGGTTGAAGGTAAAGCTCAGCCCGGTGGAGTCGATTCTGTTGCTGACGGCCTTTGCCGCAGGCGCGGTGGACGTCATCAGTTTCGCCAGCCTGGGCGGCGTGTTCGCGTCGGCCATGACGGGCAATTTCGCGCTACTGGCCTACTACGTGGCGCAGAGCGACGCCTCGTCCGCCATGAGTTCGGTGATCGCGTTGAGCGGGTTCGTGGTGGGCTGCGCCGTGGGGGTGCTGCAACGGCGTGGACGGGCGCCCCAGCATGCCCTCGGCCTGTTGCTGGGCAGCGAGATGGGCCTGCTGCTCTTCTTCGCGCTGTACGCGCTGTGGACGCCGCACGATGCGCATGGACGCTCCGACGACCTGCAGATCGCCCTGCTCGCCGTGGCCATGGGGCTGCAGGCGATCATCGGTCAGACCTTGAGTCAAACCACCATCGTATTCACCACCACACTGACCAGGCTGGTGGGGACCATCGCCGACTCGCTCGTCGACGGCGATTCCTCGGTGCTGCACGACTTGAAGATCCAAAGCTCGGTGGTGATGTCCTATCTGTTCGGAGCCCTGCTGTCGGGAACCCTGATCGTGCACAAGGCGGAGGGGGTGGCGCTGCTGCCCTTCCTGGGCGTGGGGTTGTCGCTCGCCATCCATAAGATGGCGTGGAAAGGGCGGACGACGTGAAGGCAGGCATCGTCCCCGCAGTGCCGAGGGTGACCTAGGAGGCGCGGAAGCTGCGGGCCGGGTTGCGCGAGTCGCGGCCGTAGTGATCGGGATAATCGGCGCTCAGTCCCTTGAAACGGCGGTGCACCCAGAAGTATTGCTCGGGCACCCGGCGGATCTGTGCTTCCAAGAGTGCGTGGAAGCGTTCGACGTCGCGCCGCGCGTCGGTGCTCGGGAAGTTGCTCAAGGCCGGACCCAGCGTCACGCGGTAGCCGGCCGTGCCGGGCATCCGCTCCGGGAAATAGGTGAGTACGGCGGCCCCCGTGATGCGTGCTAGGCGGGAGGTGGCGGTGGTGGTGGCCGCCGGTATTCCGAAGAAATCCACCATTTCGGCGCCCTTGTTCCGGTAACTCTGATCGGGGGCGTACCAGACGGCTTCGTTGTGTTTCAGCGCTCTGATCATGGCGCGCACGTCGTCGTGACGGATGGGCTTGCCGTGGCGGCAAAAGCTGTCGTGCATGGTTTTGGAGAGCAGGGCGTTCTTGGTCGGCCGGTACAGCACGTTGAGCGGCACCACGGTGCCGAGGATGCGGGTGGCGATTTCGATGGTGGTGAAATGGCCGCCGATGATGATGGCGCCGCGTCCCCGGGCCAGTGCGGCCCGCAGGTGCTCTGCGCCCTCGATGGTGGCGAGCCCGGCGACCCGGCGGTCGTCGCTCCACCAGGTATTGGCCGTCTCGCACAGACCCATGCCGAGGCTCTTGCAGTGATCGGTCAATAATTCGCGGCGTGCGCACGGCGAGAGGTGCGGGAGACAGAGTTCGATGTTGCGCCGGGCGATGCGCACGTAAGCCAGCGGCAGGCGTTCGATCAGCAGGCCGAGCAACGACCCCATCTGCCGCTGTGCGCCGAACGGCAGCAATTCCAGCAACCGCAACACCCCCAGGCCCGCCCAGGTGGGGAGGTACTTCGGCTGCAGGTGACTTACGTGCATTCGATCATGGCGGACCGCCGGTGGAGTTCGCTGGCTGCGACCATGCGACTCATTGCGGCGGTATGCTAGACCCTGCCGGTCATGCTGTCTGTATGGTAGCGAACGTAGCGGCGTTAAGATTTGATGTCACCTCGCCGCGGGGACCACCTCCACCGGAATCGACTTATAGGACGGTGTGCCACTCTGCGCATCGTGGTGGCCCAGCGGGAACAGGCAATTTGCCTCCGGGTAATAGGCCGCCACCGAGCCCCGCGCGATGTCGTGGGCGACCGCCGTCACCCCGGTCAGGGTCAGGCTCGCCCCCGTCGGCAGGCGCGACGCGATATCGACCACATCCCCGTGGCGCAGGCCGCAGGCGGCGAGGTCGTGCTCGTTCATGAACACCACGTCGCGCCGGCCGAACACGCCCCGGTAACGATCGCCGAGTGCATAGATCGTGGTGTTGTACTGATCGTGGCTGCGGATCGTGGTCAGCACGAGCCGGCCGTCACCGGCTGCCGGGGCGTCGGCGCCGGGCGGATACGCGATGAATTCGGCCCTGCCCGAGGCCGTACGCCAGACGCGCTCCGTGGGCGGCAGCGGCAGGCGAAATCCCCCCGGCCGGCGGATGCGCGCGTTGAACTCGGCAAAATCGGGGATCACCGCTTCGATGGCCGTGCGGATGCGATCGTAGTCGGCGATGAATTCATTCCAGGGGATCCGGCTGCGGGGCAGCGTCGCGCGCGCCATGCCGGCCACGATGGCGGGCTCGGACTTGAGGTGTGGGGAGGCGGGGGGCAGCGTGCCGCGCGAGGCATGCACCATGGACATCGAATCCTCCACCGTGATGGACTGCGGACCGCCGGCCTGCAGGTCCACCTCCGTGCGTCCCAGACAGGGCAGGATCAGCGACTGCCGCCCGACCAATAAATGCGAGCGGTTGAGCTTGGTGGCTACGTGGACGGCGAGGTCGAGGCCGCGCAGCGCCGCCTGGCACTGCACCGGATCCGGCAACGCCACGGCCAGGTTGCCGCCGAGACAGACCAGCACCGTCGAGCGTCGCGCGAGGATGGCCTGCATGGCAGCCACCGCATCATGGCCCGGCGCCCGTGGCGGCCTGAAGCCGAACACGCGCTCGATGCCCTCGAGCAACGCGGCCGGCGGCCGTTCGGAGATCCCGACGCTGCGATCGCCCTGTACGTTCGAGTGGCCGCGCAAGGGACAGATGCCCGCACCCGGCTTGCCGAAATTACCGCGCAACAGGAGCAGGTTCGCGATCTGCTGCACGTTCGAGGTGCCGTTCAGATGCTGAACGATGCCCATTCCGTAAGTCACGATCGCGGCCTCGGCGCGCGCATAGGCATGCGCCACCGACTCCAGCGCTTCGCGCGTGAGACCGCTGCGTGCCTCGAGTTCCGGCCAACTGCGCGACTGCAGATCGGCGAGCAGCTCTGCGAAGCCGTTCGTGTGCGCTTCGATGAATTCGTGGTCGAGCACGTCGGCGTTGCCGCCGCCCGCGCGGTCCAGGCCGACCAATGCCTTCATGACGCCGAGCAGCGCTGCGCCGTCGCCGCCCACCTTGACCTGATGGTAGGAGGAGGCGATGGGCGTCGAGCCGAGCGTGGCCATCTCGACGGCGTTCTGGGGATCGGCGAAGCGCTCCAGGGCGCGCTCGCGCAACGGATTGAAGACGATGATGGGGACGCCGCGGCGCGCGGCCTCGTGCAAGGTGCCCATCATGCGCGGATGATTCGTTCCCGGGTTGTGCCCCATGGCGATGATGAGGTCGCAGACCTCGAAATCCTCGAGCGAGACGGTGCCCTTGCCGATGCCGATGGACTTGGGCAGGCCCACGCTGGTGGCTTCGTGGCACATGTTCGAACAATCGGGGAAGTTGTTGGTGCCGTACTCGCGGGCGAACAACTGATAGAGGAACGCTGCCTCGTTGGAGGTGCGCCCGGACGTGTAGAACTCCGCCGCATTCGGATCGGGCAACGCGCCGAGCACGGCGCCGATGCGCGCAAACGCTTCGTCCCAGCCGATGGCGAGGTATTTGTCGCTGGCCGCGTCGTAGGCCAGGGGATGGGTGAGGCGGCCCTCGTTCTCCAGGCGGTGATCCGACCATTGCAGCAGTTCCTGCACGGTATGCCCGGCGAAGAACTCGGGCGGTGCACGCCGCTTGGTCGCCTCCCAGGTCACCGCTTTCGCGCCGTTCTCGCAGAACTGGAACGCGGAGGTGTGATCCTTGTCCGGCCACGCGCAGCCGGGGCAATCGAACCCGTCGGGTTGGTTGGTTTGCAGCAGCAGGGGGCTGCGGCTGACGTTCATCTGCTCGCGGACGGCGGTGGCCGTGGCGCGCAGCGCGCCCCAACCGCCCGCCGGGCTGTCGTAGGGCTCGATTCCGGGCACTTCACGTCGTATGGTCATGCCGGCGAGTCTACGACAGCGCACCGCTCAGGGGGCGTCGATCTCCGCCAGCAACTGCCTGGCGCCGTACACCTTGTCGAGCGCCACGCGGATGATGGCGGGGTGCAGGGCGACCGCGCGATTCCTGGCGGTGTCGAACCAGTACGAACCGGAAATCGAGTGGATGTTGCCATCGAACATGAGCCCGACGATGCGTCCCTGCGCGTCGATCAAAGGGCTGCCGGAATTGCCGCCGACGATGTCGCTGCTGGTCGAGATGCAGAAGGGCGTGTCCGGGTCGAGCTGATCCTTCACGTTGAGCCAGGTCTGCGGGATTTTGAAAGGTGCCGCCCCGGTGGCGCGTTCGAAGGCGCGGCCTAGGTGGGTGAACGGTTCGACCGGTGTGCCATTTTCGGTCCAGCCCTGCACGGTGCCGTAGTTCAGACGCAGGGTGAACGTCGCGTCGGGGTACACCCGGGTGCCGTAGACCTTGAAACGCGCCGCGGCAATCCGGGCGGACGCGGTCGTGAGCGGGGCCTCGATCTCATCCTCGAAACGCCGTCGCAGCGCGCGCGCGTCGCCGTCGATCGCACGGGCGAGTACGATCAGGGGATCGCGTGAGGCATCGACGGCCGCCTTGCCGCCCTCCCACAGCCGCTTCCTGACCTCGGCGTCATCGAGCTTGGTTTCCGCCACCAGCCGTGTCGCCAGCGCATCCGGGGACTCGTGACCGAGCAGGCTGCGCACCAGCGGGTAATCCGGTCCCAGCCATTCGCGCATGCGTTGCAGCGAGAAGGACAGGGTGAGCACCTCCACCTCCGCATAGATGGGCACACGGGCGGCGAGCTGCTGCTCGATGCGCGGCAGCGCCGAATCGGTGTATTCGCGCAGCCGGTCGGTGTTGCCTTTCAGCCGCTCGTCGGCGCCGCGCACCAACAGGCGTGCGTAGCGAAACAGGATGCTGTTGAAACCCGCGCCGCCCTCGATGAAGGTGTGCGGCAGGTACTGCGCCCGGTCGCGCTGCTCGATGCCGGCGATGTCGCTCCAGGGGTCGGAGGTGAGCTGTGCCTGCGCACGCAGGGCGGATTCCTCCTCGCTCTTTCGCGTCAGCAGCGCGTCGTCGTGCAGCGCATCGAGCAGCTTGCGCCGGACCTTGATGCCGTTCTCCAGATTGTTCAACGGTGCCTCGACCAACTGCTCGTTGCCGGGGTTCACCCGACCAAACTCCAGATATCGGCCGCGCAACTCCGAGGCACGCAGCAACGTGTTCGGCAGCGGCAGGTCACGCTCGAATTCCAGCTGCGCGCGCGTTTCGAGCCGTTTGGTGCTGCCGGGATGGCCGGCCACGAACACCAGCTGGTCGGGCTGCGGTCCGGCGAAGCTGATCTTGAGATGCTCGGGCGTCGCAGCCGGTTTGCCGCCCACGTACGCGCGCAGCAGCGAGAAATCCAACGACCAGCGTGGAAATTGGAAATTGTCCGGATCGCCGCCGAAGGCCGCGATGCCGGCCTCGGGTGCGAACACCAGGCGCACGTCATCGTAGCGCTTGTACTTGTAAAGAAAGTATTGGCCGCCGCCGTACAACGTCACGGACTGGCATTTGAGACGTCCCGACTTTGCATGGGCGCTCGCCTGTTCGCAGGCCTGTTCGAGCGCAGTCAGGCGTTTTTTGCGCATGTCGTTGGCGGTTTTGTCGTCGAGACCGGCCACCGCCTTCGAGATGCTGGCCGTGATGTTTTCCATGCCGACCAGCACATCGGCGAGCTGGGTCGAGCAACGTTGTTCGGCGCCGCGCTGGTCGGCCATGAAGCCCAGTTCGAACAGGTTGTGGTCCTTCGAGGACAACTCGGCGAGACAGGACTCGACGCAATGATGATTGGTCAGAATGAGTCCGTCGGCGGAGACGAACGATGCCGTGCAGTTGGTGAGCCGAAGGGTCGACGACCGCACGTGATCCAGCCAGGCGGGCGTGACGTCGGCTCCATACACACGGTTGACGGTTTCGGTCGGAAAATTGTCGAAGGTCCACATCCCTTCATCGGCGTAAGCCATGAAGGAGGCGCCGAGCGCCGCCAACAACCACACTGTGCGCATGCCATCCCCTCGCCCGATCCGATTTGTTTGCCGTCGCCTGAATTGTACGTGAAAGCAGCTCCGGACTGGCCGGGCGCGACTGCGCAGCGGGTGGCTGCGCGCTACGCGGAGTGCGACACCGTGCGCGGGTGTGGCACCCTGCGCGCGGTGCGATGACTTGGGCACCCTGCGCGCGGCAGGTTGCGGACGACCGTCGGGGAAAAGCGCCGTGTTTGGGCTAGACTTCGGCGCCATGGACATTACTGCCTCCGCGCGTTGCGCCGCCGATCCCACGGACGCCGCTTTCATCGAGCGTGCGCTCGAACTCGCGCAGAGCGGCGCCGAGAACGGTGAGGTGCCGGTCGGCGCGCTCGTGGTGCGCGACGGGATCATCGTCGGCGAGGGCTGGAATCGTCCCATCGCGAGCTGTGATCCCACGGCCCATGCGGAGATCGTCGCGATGCGGGCGGCGGGCGTTCACACCGGTAATTACCGTCTCACCCGCGCCACGCTCTACGTGACCCTCGAGCCGTGCGCAATGTGTCTGGGCGCCTCGCTCAATGCGCGCATCGCGCGTGTGGTGTTCGGCGCCTTCGATCTCAAGGCGGGTGCGTGCGGCAGCATTTTCGACCTGCCGGCCGAGCCGCGCCTGACCCACAAGCTCGCGGTCACCGGCGGCATCGAGGGCGAGCGCTGCGCCGCATTGCTCAAGCAGTTCTTCGCCGCGCGTCGTTAGGAGGGCAGGCTCTTAGTCGAGCACCGCCGGGCGGCCGCCGCTGCTGTTCCAGGCCGACTCGAGCATGTCGCGATAGTCCCGCACGTTGTCGACGTAGCGGACCGGTTCCCAGCCGCGCGCGTAGCCGTTTTCCGTCTGTGTGTACCAATATTCTTCGGCGAGCAGGGGCAGGAATTCGCGCACGTCCTGCCAGGCGTCGGGGTTGCGATGCGCTTTCTGCGCGAGCACCCGGGCGTCCTCCAAATGGCCGTAGCCGATGTTGTAGGCCGCCAGCGCGAACCAGGTGCGGTCGGGTTCGGGAATATGGTCCGGAATCCCCGCATATACGTGACTGAAATAGCGGGCCCCGCCGAGGATGCTCTGACGCGCATCGGCAGGATTTGCCACCTTGGCCTGTGCCGCGCCCATCTGGGTCAACTGCATCAGGCCCTTGGCGCCCGCGGCCGAGGAGGCGCTGGGGTTCCACTTGGATTCCTGGTAACCGATCGCAGCGAGCAGGCGCCAATCGGCGCTGTTCTCCTCTGCGGCCTCCTCGAACCACTTTTGATAGAGCGGCAGACGGCTCTGTAGATGACGGGAAAAATCCCTCGCACCCGCGAATTCGAGCTCCTCGGAGCGGCCGTAGTAGCGTTTCACGATGGCGGCGAGCTCGCCCTCGCTGTTCAGGCGTGCGAAGTAGCCGCTCAAGTCGCGCACGAAACCGGGCTCGCGCGAACTCGCCGCCCAGGCCAGCGACTGGCTGCCGGGGAAGTCGAAGGCGATGCGAAGATCGCGGTGCGCATCGTGTGCCAGGGCGAACTCGGTCGAATCCGCGATGGTGTAGTCGATGCTGCCGTCGGCGACCCCGCGCAGCAAGGCTTGCGAATCCGCGGTGGTGTTCTCGATCCACACGAGATTGGGCATCGAATCGCGCGCGGCGTTGAGCCGTTTGGCATGAGCGCTGCCGGCGGCAATTTCCAGATCGCCGTTGCCGATGTCCGCGAGCGAGCCTGGCCGTAGCGCTCCGCGCCTGTAGATCAGGTGTTCGCGGACGCGCTGGTAGGCAGGGCCGAATTGGATGCCGTCGATGGGCTTCGCGGGCACCTTCAAACCTGCGGCGGCCAGATGGGCCGAGCCCAGGCGCAGCGCGTCGTACAGTTCGGCGAAGCTGCTCACCACCGTGATCTTCAGGCGTACGCCCAATTCGTCGGCGAACCGGCGGGCGAGTTCGTACTCGGGTCCTTCGGGTATGCCGTCCGGTCCACGGTAGAACGCCAGCGGCTCGTGACGGGTCACCACCCGCAATTCGCCGAGGATCCTGATCTGGTCTATCAGGCTCGGCAGCGCGGCGAAACTCGTCAGCAGGCTTAACGCCACGGCACCGACGACGCACTCGATCCAACGTTGCCAGGCTCTCGAAACGTTCACTCTTCGCACGAGCATTATGGGTATTGATTCCGTGTGGCCGGGTGTCCGAAGGCCAAGACGTGCCCTGCGCCGATGCGTTAGAATACTGGTTTACGACGTTCAGCGGACTCTTGACAAAGACGATTTTGGTCGAAGCGTCTAGTGCGTCACGGGGGCTGACCGGCCCCGCGCGAAAATCCGCAGTTTAGTTAAATGGAGAGGTACCGAAGTGGTCACAACGGCGCCGACTCGAAATCGGATGGTC
>CAZZVN010000020.1:0-56876 GCA_964657625.1 uncultured Steroidobacteraceae bacterium | reverse complement strand
GAAGCAGCCGGGGCGGCACCCGCCGCGCTCGCAGGGGCGGCCGTCCCGTTGGAGGCCGCGATGATGGCCGGTGCGCTGGCGCCCGGCACCGCGGCGGCGCCCTCCTCGATCACCGCCAGCACCTGGCCGCTGGTCACCGTGGTGCCGTCGCCCAATCTGATTTCCTTCAGCACGCCGGCAGCGGGCGCGGGCACTTCGAGCACCACCTTGTCGGTTTCGAGATCCACCAAATTTTCATCGCGCGCGACGCTATCGCCGGGCTTTTTATGCCACGAGACAAGCGTAGCGTCAGCCACCGATTCCGGCAGCTGCGGTACGCGCACTTCGATTGTCATTAACCTATCCTAGTTTGAGTCGCCGAGAGGCGCATTGTTTGTCGTGAGGTTTCTTCGGGAGGGACGCCCTGCAGGGCGGCGGCGACCAGATTTTTTTGTTGCTGCTCGTGTAGAGCGGCGATGCCCGTGGCGGGCGCCGCGGCACCGGCCCGCCCCGCATAGAGGAGCTCGTGCTTGGGACCGAGGGGAAGCTGCAACCGATGCCGGATCTGGTACCAGCCCCCTTGATTTTGCGGCTCCTCCTGGCACCAGACGATCTCACGTGCATTGGCATACTTGCGAATCACGGCCTCGTACTCGTCGGACGGAAACGGATACATCTGTTCCAGCCGCACGATGGCCACGGTGGCGGACTTCGCTTCACGGCGGGTCTTCAGCAGGTCGAAATAGACCTTGCCGCTGCACAACACCACCCGCGTCACCGCGGAGGGCTTGAGATCGTCGATTTCATCGATGACGTTGCGGAACGATCCGACCGCGAGTTCCTCGAGGCGCGACACCGACAACGGATGCCGCAACAGGCTCTTCGGTGTCATGATGATCAGCGGCTTGCGCAGCGGCCGCAGCATCTGACGACGCAGCATGTGAAACATCTGCGCCGGCGTCGAAGGCACGCACACCTGCATGTTGTACTCGGCGCACAGCTGCAGAAACCGCTCCAAGCGCGCGGAGGAATGCTCAGGCCCCTGACCCTCGTAGCCGTGCGGCAGGAACAGCGTCAAACCCGACAGCCGGCCCCATTTGGCCTCACCCGAACTGATGAACTGATCGATGATCACCTGCGCGCCGTTGCAGAAATCGCCGAACTGACCCTCCCAGATGGTGAGGCAATGCGGTTCGGTGCTCGAGAAACCATACTCGAAGCCCATCACCGCCTCCTCGGACAGCACCGAATCGATCACGGTGAAGGTCGGCTGGTTGCTGGCGAGGTGCTGCAGGGGCACGTACCGTTGGCCGGTGGCCTGGTCGTGGAGCACGGCGTGACGATGGAAGAACGTGCCACGGCCGCTGTCCTGTCCGGTGAGCCGCACCGGATACCCTTCCTGGACCAGACTGGCATACGCCAGGTTCTCCGCGCATCCCCAGTCGAGCGCGAGATCGCCCGCGATCATCCGTTCGCGCGCCTGCATCACGGCCAGCACCCGGGGGTGCAGCTTCCAGTCCGTGGGATAGGTGGTGATGGCCTTGCCGAGCGCCTTCAAGCGCTCCATGTCGATTCCCGTCTTGACGGGTTCCGACCAGTCCGCGCCAAGATACTTGCTCCAGTCCACCGTGTACTTGTTGCCGATCAGCCCGAGCGCGGCGCGCGCCTGCGGTTTGCCTCCATCGAGGCCATTGCGATACTGCTCCATCATGGCGGCGGCATCCGCGGCCGTGAGCACGCCTTCGGCAACCAGCTTCTCTGCGTACACCTGGCGGACCGTCGGCTTCTTGCGGATCACCTGGTACATGAGCGGTTGGGTGGCCGCGGGCTCGTCCGCCTCGTTGTGGCCGTGACGGCGGTAGCACACCAGATCGATGACCACGTCCTTGTGAAACTTCATGCGGTAGTCGAGCGCAAACCGGGTGACGAAGCATACCGCCTCGGGGTCGTCCGCGTTGACGTGGAAGATGGGCGCCTCCACCATCTTGGCGACGTCCGAGCAATACCGGGTGGATCGCGCATCGTGCGGATCGCTGGTGGTGAAACCCACCTGGTTGTTGACGATCACGTGCACCGAGCCGCCGGTGTAGAAGCCCCTCGCCTGGGACAACTGCAGCGTTTCCATGATGACGCCCTGGCCTGCGAAGGCGGCGTCGCCGTGAATCTGCACGGGCAGCACCTTGTCGCCGAGCTTGTCGCCGCGACGCTCCTGGCGCGCGCGCGTCGATCCCTCGACCACCGCATTCACGATCTCCAGGTGCGAGGGATTGAAGGCGAGCGCGACGTGCACATTGCCGGACGGGGTCTTCAAGTCGGACGAGAACCCCTTGTGGTATTTGACGTCGCCCGAACCGCGCAGCTTGGCCAGATCGTAATGCCCTTCGAATTCATTGAACAAATCCTTGGGCGACTTGCCGAGCAGGTTCACCAGCACGTTCAGACGGCCGCGATGGGCCATGCCGATGATGGTCTCCTCGACGCCCGCCTTGCCGCCCTGCTGCACGAGATCGTCGAGCAGCGGGATCAAACTGTCGCCGCCCTCGAGCGAAAAGCGCTTTTGACCCACGTATTTGGTGTGCAGATACCGCTCGAGCCCCTCGGCCGCGGTGAGCTGCCAGAGGATGTTCTTCTTTTCGTCGACGGTAAAACGCTGCGTCATGCGCTGCGATTGAAACGCATCCTGCAGCCAGAGCCGCTCGTCGCTGTCCGACACATGCGCGAACTCCGCGCCGATCGGGCCGCCATAGACGAACTTCAGGGTGGCGAGGATGTCCTTGAGCTTGCTGCGGGTGCGGATGGCCTCGTTGCGGCTGCCGGTGAAGAACTCCGTCTCCAGATCCGCCGCCGACAAACCGAAGTATTCGAGGTTGAGGACGTAGGGCTTCTCGTGCTGCTGCAAGCCGAGAGGATCCAGATGCGCGGCCAGATGCCCGCGGTTGGCATACACCTGGATCAGACGCGACACGGCACCCTGTTTGGCGCTGGCTTCATCGACCGCAGCGCTTGCCGGCGGCGCAACCGAGCCGTGTCCGGCCGCCTGTCGCGCGAGCAGCGCCTCACGGATCGCGCTGTGAGCCACCTCACGGGTGGAGCCGTCTCTGAGCGAGCCGAAATACGTCGACCACGCGGGGTCGACCGACTGCGGATCCTGTAAATACCGTTCGTAAAGATCCTCTACGAAATCGGCATTTCCGCCGTAGAGAGATGTTGAGGCGAGTTGGTCGGCGAGTGATTGGCTCATGTGTTCACTGTAAGTGGAAAAACCTCAATTAACTCAACATGATGAGAAGAGATGTGGCAACTCCGAAGGTGCCCTAGTTTAGCGCAACATGCGCCAATAATGAAACCGCACGTGGGGTACAGAGCATACCGTGTTTCGCTCGCGACCCAAGCGACCGCGGTGCCGGTCGTCGCAGGCCGGCATGGTCGAGGGACATGCGGTCCGAGGACCGGTCCGCACCCGGACCCACTACAGGGTCGGAAAGTCCCCGGCGCCCCGCAGCATCAAATATTCATAGGTCAACAAAGACAGGTAGCCCACCAGCACGGCGTACAGCACGAACTGTACGCGCACCATGCGCATGAAACGGTAACGCGCGAGCAGCACCATGATGATGACGCCGAGGCCGGTCAGGGTCATTTTGATCGACGCGAACAGTGCCGCGCTCTTGTAGATGACCGCCGCCATGAGCGGATTCGCTTCGATCGCGCCGTTGGACAGCAAAGTGACCGTCATGAACGCGTCGGCCACGCTCAGCAGCACGATTCCCATGGCCACTGCAAACAAGTGCGGCTCGTGCAGGTCGGGCGGCGAAAAACGTGTTTCGTCGTCGCGACGCGGCGGACGCCGCCGCCGCGGATGAAGGCTCCCGTACCACATCGACCACCACAGCCGGCGCCGCCTGTTGACGGAAACCCGGCGCTCGGGACTCGACGGATCGACGTTGCGGGTGCGATGTTTCATCTGGCCACTATCCAGAGAACGAGGGCGGGACGGCAAGCGCTACTCGTCATAATCCGGCGACCGACTGCCGTATATTTTCGCACCATGGGTTCGTCCTGCCATAATCTTCGGGAAATGATAACCAGTGCTCAGTGGACCGCGGATACCGTCCCGGATGGCGAGGCTGCCGGGTTCGTACCGGTCCGATTGCAGGCGCTGACCCACCTCCTGCAACGGGATGTCGATGACGGAGTGATCCCGGGCGCCGTCACCTTGATTACACGCGGCGGGCTGCTTGCCCACCATGAAGCGTGCGGCTTCGGCAATCGCCAGGCGCAGCGTCCCATGCGGCGCGACAGCGTTTTTCGGATCGCCTCGATGACCAAACCGCTCACCGTCACGGCTGCGCTCATGCTCATGGAGCGCGGCGATCTGCTGCTCGCCGATCCTCTGGAGCGCTACCTGCCCGAATTGCGCAACCTCGAGGTGGGTGTCGAAGGTCCCGCCTCGGCCGCCGGCGATCGTCGGCTCACGCTCGAAGCGACGCGTCGCGCCATCACCGTTCAAGACCTGATGCGGCACACGGCAGGTTTCACGTATGGCCAATTCGGCGATTCGCTCGTGCAACGGGCCTACCGCACCGCGCGGGTCATGGACAACCAGCAGAGCAACGCCGAACTCGTCACGAAGCTGGCGGCCCTGCCGCTGGCATACCAGCCGGGCACGACCTTCGAGTACGGCATGTCCACCGACGTGCTCGGCCGGGTCGTCGAGGTGGTTTCCGGAATGGCTCTGGACCGGTTCTTCGCGCAACACCTCACCGGCCCGCTGGGCATGTCGGACACCGCATTCGGGATCGATCCGAAGCAGGGTGAGCGCCTGGCCGAGCCGCAGCGCGACGCCGATTCGCCGGCGCCGGCGGTGGAGCCCTACGATCCGGCGCGACCCACCGCCTGGTTCTCCGGCGGTAGCGGGCTCTTGTCCACGGCGGCCGACTACGCGCGCTTCTGCGCAATGTTGCTGGCCGAGGGTGAATGCAACGATATCCGCATTCTGTCGCGCAAGACCGTGCAGCTCATGGTGAGCAACCATCTGCCGAACGACCTGCAGTTCGGCCCCCACACCGCCGCATTGGGGCTGGCCGCCCCCCTGCCGGAACTGGGGCAGGGCTACGGTCTCGGAGTCGGGGTGCGCAGGCACCCCGGTCTGACCACGGCACCCGGATCCGTGGGAGATTTCTATTGGGGCGGTGCGCTTGGCCCTTACTTCTGGGTCGACCCCGCAGAGAAATTGGTGGTGGTGCTGATGCTGCAGGAGCTGAACGCCGAGCGGCGGACCCGTTATCGGGCGCGTCTGCGGGCGCTAGTCTATGGAGCACTGCGCTGAGCTGGCGTCGCCGTCCGACATCCGAACGCGGCACAAACCTACTGCTCCCGGCGGCATCGCTGCGCGATCATCCGTGGGTTAATCAGAGTTCAGGACACATCAGGGGAAGTGAATGCCTTTTGCTCGCGCCAGGGTTCTAGCATCTATCTGCGCAATGACTCTCGTCGGGTCTTTGACCTCGGCAGGCGCGGCGACCGCCGGCCCCGCCATGACCGACCCGGCGATGGCCGGAACCACGTCCCCCGGCGCGCAGGGCGCCTCGTCCAGCTTGATCGAGCGGGGAAAATATGTGGCAACGGCGGCCGACTGTTATGCCTGTCACTCGCCCGACGGCGGCAAACCATACTCGGGGGGCAAACCGCTAAAATCTGATTTCGGCATCATCTACGGTTCGAACATCACGCAGGACAAGAAGACCGGTATCGGCACCTGGACCAAGGCCGATTTCGAAGGAGCATTACGGCGTGGCGTGAGCAAGGACGGCTCGTACCTGTATCCGGCGATGCCCTATACCAGCTACACGAAGATGACCCCCGACGATTTGGACGCCTTGTGGGCGTACATCAAGACCATTCCCGCAGTGGAACACACCATCCCCGCCAACACTCTGCCGTTTCCTCTGACGGTGCGCAGCGGCATGGCGGTTTGGCAGAGTTTGTACTTGAAACCCGGCGTCTTCGAACCGGTCGCGAGCCAGAGCGCCGATTGGAATCGAGGCTCGTATCTGGTGAACTCGCTCGGCCACTGCGGCGACTGTCATACGCCGCGTGACCTTGCGCAGGGTCCGGAGATGAAACACAAACTGGCGGGCGCCAAGATCTCCGGCTGGTACGCGCCGGACATCAGCAACGATCCGTTGTCGACGGTCGGTAAGCTGAGCACGGATCAGCTCGCGAAATTCCTGAAAAGTGGCCGGTTGCCGGACAACACCAAATCGTTCGGCCCGATGCAGGAAACGGTTCACGACAGCCTGAGCAAGCTTTCCGACAAAGATCTCTTTGCCATGGCGGTGTATTTGAAGGACCAGCGCGAATCCGTGCAAGAGGTCAAACCCACCCGCGTGAGCATGCCGCCCGATCGGCTGGCGGCCGGCAAATTGGTCTACGAGAACAACTGCCAGAGTTGTCATCACAGTGACGGCAAGGGCCTTGCCGGCAGCGTACCGGCCCTCGCCGGCAACGACGCCGTCGTGGCTCCAGAGCCCTACAACGTCATCATGGCCTTGTTGGAGGGATTTGCGCCGCAGGGCAGCTGGGGGGCCATGGCGTCCTTCGCCAACCAGTTGAACGACGACCAGATCGCCGACGTCTCCAATTACATCCGTACGTCCTGGGGCAACCAGGCGCCGCCGAATGCCGCGCCCTGGTCCGTCGCGAGCTGGCGCACCAAGGCCGATTCACCCACCACCGCCTCGGCGCATGGTTTATTGTGCCCGAGCCTCGCCACCGAGGTGGTACAGCCGGCACTGGGCGCGGGGACCAAGGCGCTCAAGCAGGCGGCTCAGGACGCCGGGAAGATGGACACGTTGGTGAACAACTACGAGACGGCACGTCCGAAGTCGTCCCCGGCCGAAGTCATCGAAGCGTTGAGCACCGCCTACTGCCGTGCCCTGGCACCCGATCATCTGTCGGAGCAGCGGATCAGCGCGCAAATCGCCGGCTTCTCACAGCGAGTCGCCGTCGCACTGGGGGATCGCAAGACCGCGGGCAAACCGGCCACTTGATTCATATCGTCCCTCGCCGCCCATGAAACTCGTCCTGCGCTTGTTTTCGGTGATTCACGCCGGAATGTCGGTGTTGTTCACCGGAGCGGCCATGCTGCTGATCGTGATGGCGACGCACATGGCGTGGAAGGCTGCCACGGGCGGAGTCGACGAGGCGGCGGCACAGAAGGTGATAGAAGCCATCGGGCTGCTTGCGGCTGCCGTGGTCGCCTTGCAGATCGCGCAGACGGTTTTCGAGGAAGAGGTCGTCCGCGCAGCCCATGTCAGCGGTCCGACCCGGGTCCGCCGTTTCCTTTCCCGCTTCATGGTGGTGCTGGTCGTCGCCCTCGCCATCGAAGGTTTGGTCGGTACGTTTCGCGCCATTCACGAGAACCCGGCGCAGCTTCCCGCAGCCGCCAGCATTCTGGTGGGTACGGGCGCTCTGCTCGCGGCGTGGGGTTTCTTCATCCGCACCAATCGCTTTGCGGAGGAACTCGAGCCTGAGGCCATGGAAGAGGCCAAACAGGAAGACAAGAAGCTTAAATAGCGTTGCGTCAGGCCGCGCTCACCAGCCTGGCCATGAAATCGGCGACCGCCATTTCGCCGAGCAGCTTGCGGTCGAGGAACGTCCTGCAGATGGCGTCGGCTTGTTTGGGCTTGAAGTGCGCCGCGACGCTCGCCTCAAACTTCTTCACCAACACCGGCACGCCCTCCTCCCGCCGCCTGCGGTGACCGATGGGGAAATCCACCTGCACTCGCTCACTGGCCGTCCCGTCGTCGAAGAACACCTGCACCGCATTGCCGATGTACCGCTTGTCGGCGGCGTAATAATCCCGCGTGAACGCCGGATTCTCGCTGACCTGCATTCGCGCCCGCAAGGCATCCACGCGCGGGTCGCCGGCAACCGCGTCCTCGTAATCCGCTGCGGTCAGCCGGCCGAACAGCAGCGGGATGGCCACCATGTACTGGATGCAGTGATCGCGGTCCGCCGGGTTGCCGAGGGGGCCGGTTTTATCGATGATGCGTACGCCGGGCTCCTGCGTTTCGATTGCAATTCGCTCGATGCGATCGAGCCGGCCGGCAATCCGTGGGTGCAGCGTCATGGCTGCTTCGACGGCCGTTTGCGCATGAAATTCGGCGGGAAAGGAAATCTTGAACAAAATGTTTTCCATGACGTAGCTGCCGAAAGGCTGCGGCAGGACGAGCGGCCGTCCCTTGAACAACACGTCCTGGAATCCCCAGGCGGCCGCCGACAATGCCGACGGATATCCCATCTCGCCTTTCAGGGCGAACAGCGCGTGCCGCACGGCACGGCTGGTGGCATCGCCGGCTGCCCAACTCTTGCGCGAACCGGTGTTCGGTGCATGCCGGTAGGTGCGCAGCGCACCCCCATCGACCCACGCATTGGACACCGCGTTGACGATCTGCTCGTGATCGCCGCCGAGCATGGCGGTCACCACCGCCGTCGATGCCACGCGCACCAGCAGCACGTGATCGAGGCCCACCCGGTTGAAGCTGTTCTCGAGCGCCAGCACGCCTTGAATTTCATGGGCCTTGATCATCGCTGTGAGCACGTCGTGCACCGTCACGAGCCTGCCGCTGCGCGACAGGTAATCGGCCACCGCGAGGATGCCGCCCAGATTGTCGGAAGGGTGGCCCCACTCCGCCGCCAGCCAGGTATCGTTGAAATCCAACCAGCGAATCATGGTGCCGATATTGAACGCCGCGTTGATGGGATCCAGTTCATAGGACGTTCCCGGTACCCTGGCGCCGCCGCTCAGCGTCGCCCCCGGCACCACCGGCCCCAGCAGTTTGCTGCAGGCGGGGTATTTGAGGGCCTGAAAGCCGCAGGCCAGCGTGTCCATCAGGCAGTAGGCGGCGGTTTCGTACGCCACCGGACTCTGAATGTCGTGGCTCGCCGCATAGTGCGCGATGGCGGTGAGCAAGGGATCGGGTGCAGGACGTGCCGCGGACTTGATATCGTTCGACATGAAAGGTCTCCTCGACCCTCAGGAAGTGCGCTCGTCGAGCGGCACGAAGGGTTGATCGTCCGGGCCGGTGTAGTTGGCGCTCGGGCGGATGATTTTGCCGTCCAGCCGTTGCTCGATGACGTGCGCCGCCCAGCCGCTGGTACGGCTCATCACGAACAAGGGCGTGAACATGGCGGTGGGGATGCCCAGCAGATGGTAGGACACCGCCGAAAACCAGTCGAGGTTCGGAAACATGTTCTTGGTTTCCTTCATGACCGTCTCGATGCGCTCGGCCACGGCGAATCCGAGCGGCTCGCCGGCGGCCAGGGCCAGGGCACGCGACACCTCTTTGATGACCTCGTTGCGCGGATCGGCAACCGTGTACACCGGGTGTCCGAAGCCGATGATGACCTCCTTCGCCGCGACCCGGTGTCTGATGTCCTCGTCAGCCGCCTCGACCGAGGCATAGCGGCTCTGGATCTCGAACGCGACTTCGTTTGCCCCGCCATGTTTCGGGCCGCGCAATGCGCCGATGGCGCCGGCGATGCATGAATACAGATCGGAGCCCGTCCCCGCGATCACCCGGGCCGTAAAGGTCGACGCGTTGAACTCGTGTTCTGCATACAGATTCAAAGAGGTGTGCATGGCGCGTACCCAGTCTGCCGACGGGGCACGGCCGTGCAGCAGATGCAGAAAATGACCGCCGATGGAGTCGTCCTCGGTGTGCACCTCGATGCGGCGTCCATCGCGTGAATAATGGTGCCAGTAGCACAACATCGATCCCAGGCAGGCCAGCAGACGATCGGCGATGTCGCGGGTGCCTGCCAGCGGATGGGCCGGGGTTTCGGGCGACAGACAACCCAACGCGGACACGCCGGTCCGCAGCACGTCCATGGGATGACTCGAGGGCGGTAGTTGTTCGAGCACCGTCATGACGGCCGGCGGCAGTCCGCGCAACGAACGGAGTTTGATCTTGTACGCAGAGAGTTCCGCCCGGTCCGGCAGTTTCCCGTGGATGAGGAGGTGGGCAATCTCCTCGAATTCGCAGCGCGTCGCGATGTCGAGGATGTCGTATCCCCGATAGTGCAGATCGTTGCCGGTCTTGCCGACGGTGCACAGCGCCGTATTGCCCGCCGGCACGCCGGACAGGGCCACCGATTTCTTCATTTTTCCTTCCCCTCGGCGAACAGCCGGTCGAGCCTGGTTTCGTAGGCGTGATAATCGAGATACCGGTACAGGTCCGCCCGCGTCTGCATCCGATCGAGCACGTGCTTCTGCGTCCCGTCACGGCGGATGGCCTCGTAGACGCCGAGCGCCGCGGCATTCATGGCACGGTACGCCGAACAGCAGTGCAGCACGATGTCCACTCCCACGCCGCCCAGTTCGTCGCGCGTGTACAGGGGCGTATGGCCGAACTCCGTGATGTTGGCGAGTATGGGCACCTTCACGGCATCCTTGAAACGCCGATACATGCCGAGTTCGGTCATGGCCTCCGGAAAGATCATGTCGGCACCCGCCTCGACACACGCCACGGCACGCTCGATGGTGCGGTCCATGCCCTCCACCGCCAGCGCATCGGTGCGCGCCATGATCACGAAGCTCGGGTCCGTGCGTGCGTCCACCGCGGCCTTGACGCGGTCCACCATCTCCTGCTTCGACACGATCTCCTTGCCGGGACGGTGGCCGCAGCGTTTGGCCTGCACCTGATCCTCGATGTGCAGGCCGGCCGCTCCGAACTTGATGAACGACCTCACGGTACGCGCGATGTTGAAGGCGCCGCCCCACCCGGTGTCTGCGTCGACCAGCAAGGGCAATTCACACGCGTCGGTGATGCGCCGCACGTCGACGAGCACGTCGTCCATGCTGCTGATGCCAAGATCGGGGATGCCGAGCGAGTTGGCGGCGACGCCACCGCCCGACAGGTACAACGCTCTGAAACCGCAGGCCGCCGCCATGCGCGCGGCATAGGCATTGATGGCGCCGACCACCTGCAGCGGCCGTTCGGTGTCGACGGCGGACCGCAGCCGCGCACCCGGCGAGACGGCGTGCGCCGGCTTTGTGCCACCCGTGCCCACGTCCGCCCCACCATCCGCCGACCGCTCGTCGTTGCGCATAATCGCCTCCTTACACCGAACATAGTAGCGTCGCGCGGCGGCGGCGATGACGGATCCTATCAAACTGTCTGAGCGAAATTGTCACACTGCACGCCGCGTCGAAACTGCCCCGGTGCGGCGCCCGTCCATTTGCGAAACGCTCGGTGGAAGGCGCTGCGCTCCGAGAAGCCGAGTTCCAGCGCGATGTCCAGGACGCTGCGTCGCGAGTCGCTCAGATAACTGATGGCAAGATCGCGGCGCAGGTGGTCCTTGATCTTTCGATAGGACGCACCCTCCTCGTGCAGACGGCGCCGCAGGGTGACAGGGGTGGTGTTGAACTCGCGGGCCAGCGTCTCGAAACCCGGCACCTCCCCCGGGGCACACAGCTGCAGGCGGCGGCGGATGCGCGCCGTCATGCTGCCGGCGTTCTTGTACTTGACCAGGATGTTCTCGGGGGCGTTGCGCAAGAACTCCTTGACCGAGCGTTCGTTCTGCAGCACGGGCAGTGCGAGGTGCGACGTGGCGAACACCAGGGCCGTATGCGTGGCGTCGAAGCGCAGCTCGTTGCAATACATCAGTCGGTATTCCGCGCTGTGGGCGGGCTCGGAATAGGCGAACTCCACCCGCAGCAGGGGAATGCGCCGGCCGACCAGCCAGCAGGACACCCCGTGCAGCAGCATGAGCAACAACTCGTGGGCGAACGTCCGCGGTGCAGCGACCGGATTGCGCTGTCGCAACACCAGCATGGCCTCCGTGGAGTTTTGCTGCAATGTTCCGGCAACGTCGTCGAGGAGCAGTCCGTAGAACCGCAGGCTGCGCTGCAAGGCATCCGCAAGCGTCCGGCAGGCGAGTACCGAGTGCACCAGCATGGCAAAGCTGCCTTCCTTCATGCGCCGCGAATCCTGGCCGAAGAACTCATCGTCGAGGGTCGCTGCGACACGGCGCCAGAGCTGCCCGTAATGTCGCACGGAGACACGCGCCTGCGGCACTTCGAGCAGTGCGGGGGACAATCCCACCTCCCGCAGCACGCCCTCTGCGTCCAACCGCCGGTCCCGCAATCCCTGCAACGCCGCGCGCACGAAGTGGATCGAGACGGTGCCCGGCTCGGGCCGCGCACGGCCGCCCGGCGGCGGTCGTGCCGCCGAGGCCGGGGTGTTGCATTTTCGCTCACGCATATTGACCGCTTTGGGCATCGGGACCTGTGTGCCCAGGCCCTATAGTTTAGGGGAGCAGCCACCGCTGCCGCGAGGGTGACCATGGACTTCTACAGCGAAGAGCAGCGAATGATCCGGGATACGGCACGCGAGTTCGCCCGCGAGCAGCTTGCCCCCCATGCCGCGCAATGGGACAAGGCGGGGGCGATCCCCGACGCCACGGTGACCCAGCTCGGCGAGCTCGGTCTGCTCGGCATGATGGTGCCGGCCGAATGGGGCGGCTCCTACACCGATTACGTCGCCTATGCGTTGGCCATCGAAGAGCTCGCCGCCGGGTGCGCCGCCACCTCCACGCTGGTCAGCGTGCACAGTTCGGTGGGCTGCGGCCCGCTCCTGAATTTCGGTACCGACGCGCAAAAACAGCGTTACCTGCCCGGCATGGCCCAGGGCAGGGTCATCGGTTGTTTCTGCCTGACGGAGCCGCAGGCCGGTTCCGAGGCGCATAACCTCAAGACGCGCGCCGTGCCCGCAGCCGACGGCGGCTGGATCTTGACCGGCTCGAAACAGTTCATCACCAATGGCAAGCGGGCCAAAGTCGCCATCGTGTTCGCGGTGACCGATCCCGGACTCGGCAAGCAGGGATTGTCCGCCTTCGTCGTCCCCACCGACACGCCGGGGTTTCTGGTCTCCCCGCCCGAACACAAGCTCGGAATCCGGGCCTCCGACACCTGCGCGATCACCCTCGATGAATGTTCGCTGCCCGCCGATGCGCTGCTCGGCCCCCGCGGCAAGGGGCTCGCCATCGCCCTGTCGAATCTCGAGGGCGGCCGCATCGGCATCGCCGCGCAGGCCATCGGCATCGCCCGCGCAGCTTTCGATGCCGCCTTGTCCTATGCCCGGACCCGGCGGCAGTTCGACCGGCCCATCGCCGAATTCGGCAGCATCGGCAACATGCTCGCCGACATGCACACGGCGCTCTGCGCCGCCCGTCTGCTCACGCTGGAAGCCGCGCGCCTGCGCAGCGCCCAACTGCCCTGCCTCTTGCAGGCCTGTCAGGCTAAACTGTATGCCTCGGAAATGGCCGAACGGGTGTGCTCCAAGGCAATACAGATCTTCGGCGGCTACGGGTATCTGGAGGACTACGACGTGGAACGACATTATCGCGATGCACGCATCACGCAGATCTACGAAGGCACCAGCGAAATCCAGCGCCTGGTGATCGCGAGAAACTTGCACACAACGGAGACCTCATGATCCAACCCGCCGTCTCGGTCGGGCAGCTGCCCACCGTCAAGCTGCTGCTCGACGGCAAGTTCGTCGAGTCGCGCAGCCACGAGTGGCGCGACGTCGTCAACCCGGCCACGCAGGCCGTCATCGCCCGCGTTCCGTACGCCACCGACGAGGAGCTCGAGGCGGCGGTGGCATCCGCGAAGAAAGCCTTCCAATCGTGGAAGAACACACCGATCGCGGCACGCACCCGCATCATGCTCGCCCTGCAGGCGCTGGTGCGCGAGCACCTGCCGCGCATCGCCCGGACCTTGAGCGCGGAGCAGGGCAAAACGGTCGCGGATGCCGAAGGCGACATTTTTCGCGGTTTGGAGGTGGTGGAACATGCCTGCGCCATCGGCAGCCTGCAAATGGGCGAGTTCGCCGAGAACGTCGCGGGCGGTGTCGATACCTACACCCTGCGCCAGCCCATCGGCGTGTGCGCCGGCATCACGCCCTTCAATTTTCCCGCAATGATACCGCTGTGGATGTTTCCGATGGCGATCGCCTGCGGCAACACCTTCGTGCTCAAGCCTTCTGAACAGGATCCACTGACGCCCATGCTGCTCGCCGAGCTCGCCCTGCAGGCAGGCGTGCCGCCCGGTGTGCTCAACATCGTCCATGGCGGGAAGCGAGCGGTCGATGCCCTGTGCAGCCACCGCGACATCGTCGCGGTGTCTTTCGTCGGCTCCACCCAGGTCGGCACCCACGTGTACGACCACGCCTCGCGCCACGGTAAACGGGTGCAATGCATGATGGGCGCCAAGAATCATGCGGTGGTGATGCCGGACGCCCACCGCGAACATTCGATCAACGCATTGGTGGGCGCCACGTTCGGCGCCGCCGGTCAACGCTGCATGGCCACCGCGGTCACCGTGCTGGTGGGCGAGGCGCGAAGCTGGATACCCGACATCGTGGCGAAGGCACGGACGTTGAAGGTCAATGCCGGCGTCGAGCCGGGCACCGACTTGGGTCCGCTGGTGTCGAAGCAGGCGAAACAGCGCGTGCTCGGCCTGGTGGAGGAAGGCATCGCGGCCGGCGCCAGGCTCGAATTGGACGGACGCGGCGTCCGCGTCCCCGGCTACGAGCAGGGTAACTTCATCGGTCCGACGATATTTTCGGGCGTGACGCCGGGCATGACGATCTACACCACCGAGATCTTCGGACCGGTGATGGTGATCGTCGGTGTCGAGACCCTGGACGAGGCCATCGCGCTGGTGAATGACAATCCGTTCGGCAACGGCACCGGCATCTTCACGCAGAGCGGCGCCGCCGCGCGGAAATTCCAGCACGAGATTGATGTGGGCCAGGTCGGCATCAACGTGCCCATCCCCGTGCCCGTGCCGCTCTTCAGCTTCACCGGTTCGCGAGGTTCCAAGCTAGGAGACCTGGGGCCGTATGGCAAGCAGGTGATCCACTTCTACACGCAGACCAAGACCATCACCACGCGCTGGTTCGACGATGAGAGCGTCGCGGCCGGCGTCAACACGACCATCAGTTTGAAATGAAGATAGCCTTCATCGGCCTGGGTCACATGGGTGCACCGATGGCCCGCAACCTGCTCGCGGCGGGCCATTCCCTGGTGGTCTTCGACGTGGCACGCCCGAACCTCGAGGGGGTGAGGGCGCAGGGCGCCACCGCCGCGACGTCGGCGCGCGACGCCGCCTCGCAGGGGGAACTGGTGATCACGATGCTGCCCTCCTCCCCGCACGTCGAGGCGGTGTACCTGGCCGATGACGGCGTGCTGTCGGGGGTGGCGCCGGGTGCCCCCCTCGTCGACTGCAGCACCATCGACCCACGCACCGCGCGCGACGTGGCTGCCGCCGCCGCACGCCACGGCAATCCGATGGCGGACGCGCCCGTCTCGGGCGGTACCGGCGGCGCGGAGGCGGCCACCCTGACTTTCATGGTCGGCGCCGATGCCCCGCTGTTCGCCCGCCTGCATCCCGTGCTCGCCGCCATGGGCAGGAACATCGTGCATTGCGGCGGCGTCGGCACCGGTCAGGTGGCGAAGATCTGCAACAACCTGTTGCTCGGTATTTCCATGATCGGTGTGAGCGAAGCGATGAACCTGGGCGTGGCGCTCGGCATCGAGCCGAAGGTCCTGGCCGGCATCATCAATACCTCGAGCGGTCGCTGCTGGAGTTCGGATACCTACAACCCCTATCCCGGCGTCATGGACGGCGTGCCGGCCGCCCGCGGCTACACCGGTGGTTTCGGCGCCGACCTCATGCTGAAGGACCTCGGGCTCGCGGTCGATGCCGCACAGCACGTCAGGCAACCCATCGTGCTCGGCGCGCTCGCGCAGCAGCTGTATCGGCTGTTGAGCGTGCGTGGCGGCGGCGCACAGGATTTTTCCGCCATCATCAAGCTCGGCGCACCCGACGTCGCCGGAGGTATTCAGTGATCGAACTCGAGATCGACGGCCACGTCGCACGCCTCACGCTCGCCCATCCGCCGGCAAATACCTTCACCGCCGAAGGTCTCCTGCAACTCGCCCAGGCGGTGGAGGAGCTGAACCGAAATCTGGATGTCTATGCCGTGGTGGTGACCGGTCGTGGCGAGAAGTTTTTCAGTGCCGGCGCCGACTTGAAGGGGTTCGCGGACGGCGACAAAACCCATGCCCGGCTCATGGCCCGGCGTTTCGGTGCCGCCTTCGAAGCCCTGCAGGAAGCCCGCCCGGTGGTGATCGCCGCGATCAACGGCTATGCCATGGGCGGCGGGCTCGAATGCGCTCTCGCGTGCGACCTGCGCATTGCCGAGGAGCATGCGCAGATGGCGTTGCCCGAAACGTCGGTGGGGCTGCTGCCGGCCGGCTGCGGTACCCAGACGCTGCCATGGCTGGTCGGCGAAGGCTGGGCGAAACGCATGATACTCACCAATGAACACGTGGACGCCGCGACGGCACTGCGCATCGGGCTGGTCGAACAGGTGGTTCCGCGCGGTGCCGCGTCGGGGGCCGCCACCTTGATCGCGCAGCGCGTCGCCACCTTGAGCCCGCGTGCGGTCGCGTTCAGCAAACAGCTCATCCATCAGGGCCGCCAGGGCACGCCGCGCACGGCCGCCCTGGCGCTCGAGCGCGAAGGCTTCGTCGATTTGTTCGATGGCGAGGATCAGCGCGAGGGGGTCGCGGCGTTTCTGTCGAAACGCAAGCCGATCTGGAAAAATGCCTGAGGGCAAGGCCGAAGTGCGCGGCGAGGTGCGCAACCACGTCGCCCTCGTCTGCCTCGCCCGTCCGCGTGCGCTCAACGCGTTGACCTTCGACATGTTGGTCGAGCTCGGGCACCTGTTGCGTGCCTATGCCGCAGATCCTGCGGTGCGCCTCGTCGTGATACGCGGCGAGGGCGACAAGGCCTTTTGCGCGGGCGGCGACATCCGCGCCCTGTATCACAGTCTGCAAGAACCCGGGTTGCGGGGCCCCGATGCGCTGCATCACCGTTTCTTCGTCGCCGAGTATGCGCTCGACCATGCGCTGTATTCCTATCCCAAGCCGCATGTCGTGCTGCTCGACGGCATCACGCTCGGCGGCGGAATGGGCATTGCGCAAGGATCGCGGTTCCGCATCGTCGGCGAGCGGACGCGCATGGGCATGCCCGAGGTGGGCATCGGTTTGATCCCCGACGTGGGGGCGAGCTATTTTTTGTCGCGGCTGCCCGGCTTTCTGGGAATGTACCTGGGATTGACGGCAGTGCACATCGGCGGGGCGGACGCCCTGCATGCAGGGCTTGCCGATTTTTATCTGCCGCGTGCCGCGATCGACTCGCTGGGCGAGGAGCTCACCGCGGCGCGGTGGAGCGGCGACCCTGACGAGCCGCGGCAATTTTTTCAGGCCCGCGCCACCGCCGCTCCCGCCATGCCCGCCGCGTCGCTGCAGGCGCTGCGCCCCGCCATCGACCTGCATTTCTCGCAGCCGACCGTCGCCGCCCTGCTCGATTCCCTGGCCACGGAAACCCGCCCCGACTACGCGTCCTGGGCACGGCACACGGCAGAGCTGCTGCGCAGTCGCTCGCCCACGGCGCTGTGCGTCACCCATCGTCAGCTGACCCTCGGTCGTACGCTCGAGCTCGCGGCGTGTTTTCGCATGGAACTCGAGCTGGTGGAACACTGTTTCGAGCACGGTGACTTTCTCGAAGGCGTACGCGCGCTGATCGTCGACAAGGACAATGCGCCGCGTTGGTCTCCCCGCACGCTGGACGGCGTGACGGGGGCCGCCGTGGACGCGTTCTTCCGCGCCCGCCGGCCCACGGCGGCGCATCCCCTGGCACACCTCGAAGAGGCATCCTGGCTATGAGAATGGACGGCATCAGGGCAGTGATCACGGGCGGCGCGTCCGGGCTCGGCAGGGCGGTGGTCGCGCGGGTCATCGCTCAAGGGGGGCAGGCCGCCCTCCTCGACCTGCAGGAAGACGCCGGCCGTGGCACGGCCGCGGAACTCGGCGCCTCGTTCTACCGTTGCGACGTCGCCGTCGAGGGCGAGGTGGTCGACGCCATCCAGGCCGCCCATGCGGTCATGGGCGGCCTGAACCTGCTGGTCAACTGTGCCGGCATCATCGGCGCCGGCAAGCTGGTGGGCAAGGACGGACCCATGCCCGGCGCGTACTTTGAGAAGGTCGTCCGCGTCAATCTCCTCGGCACGTTTTTGTGCGACAAGACCGCCGCCGCGCTGATGCAGCACAACGCCCCGAACGAGGACGGCGAGCGGGGTGTGCTGGTGCACACCGCCTCCGTCGCCGCGTTCGAAGGCCAGATCGGCCAGGTCGCCTATTCCGCCACCAAGGCCGGCATCGCCGGCATGACCCTGCCCATCGCCCGCGAACTCGCCCGCTACGGCATCCGCTGCGTGTCCATCGCCCCCGGCATCTTCATGACCCCCATGATCGCCGGCATGTCGCAGGAGCTGCAGGACTCGCTCGGCCGGCAGGTGCCCTTTCCGCCGCGGCTCGGGCTGCCCGACGAGTTTGCCCGCCTGGTGCAGTCCATCGTCGAGATCCCCACCCTGAACGGCGAGGTGATCCGCCTGGACGGCGCGATCCGCATGCAGCCGAAATAGGCCCTTCCCGCCCGGCCCTGCGACGCCCGTCAGTACTCGCTCACCGGCGGACACGAACACACCAGATTGCGGTCGCCGTGCACGTTGTCCACCCGCCCCACCGGCGGCCAGTATTTATCCTGGCCGTCGCCGCCCATCGGCAGACACCCGATGCTGCGCGCATAGCGCCGCTCCCAGGTATCGTTCACGAGGTCACGTACGGTGTGCGGTGCATGGCGCAACGGCGACTCCGCGATGCCGATGCGCTGCTGTTCGACGTCGGTGATTTCGTCGTGGATGCGCAGCATGGCATCACAGAAGCGGTCGAGTTCGCGACGGCACTCAGACTCCGTGGGCTCGATCATGAGCGTGCCCGCCACCGGAAAACTCATGGTCGGCGCGTGAAAGCCGTGATCGATGAGCCGTTTGGCGATGTCGTCCACGGTGACGCCGGCGCTGGCCTTGAACACGCGGGTGTCGAGGATGCACTCGTGGGCGACGCGCCCCTGCGCATTGCGGTAGAGCACGGGGAACCGGGGCGCCAGACGCCGAGCGATGTAATTGGCGGACAGGATGGCGATTTCGCTGGCGCGCTTCAGGCCCTCATCGCCCATGAGCCGGATGTAGGCATGGGCAATCGGCAAGATGCACGCCGATCCGTACGGCGCGGCTGAAACCGGGCCCACCCCGCCGGGGACCTCCTCGAGCGGATGACGCGGCAGAAAGGGCGCCAGATGCGCCTTCACGCCGATGGGCCCCATGCCGGGTCCGCCGCCCCCGTGAGGTATGCAGAAGGTCTTGTGCAAATTGAGATGTGACACGTCGGCGCCATAGTCGCCGGGCCGGGCCAGGCCCACCTGCGCGTTCAGGTTCGCGCCATCGACATACACCTGTCCGCCGGCGCGGTGCACCGTATCGCACAGGGCGCGGATCGCCTCCTCGAACACGCCGTGGGTGGAGGGATAGGTGACCATCACGGCGGCCAGCGTGTCGGCGTAGCGCGCGCAAAGCGCCGTCAGATCCGGCAGATCGACGTTGCCCGCGTCGTCACAACGCACCACCACCACCTGCATGCCGGCCATGGCGGCTGACGCAGGATTGGTGCCGTGTGCGGAGGCGGGAATGAGACACACGTTGCGTTGCGGCTGCCGGCGCGCACGGTGATAGGCGCGGATGGCGAGCAGTCCCGCGTACTCACCCTGCGAGCCCGAGTTCGGCTGCAGTGATACCGCCGCGTAGCCGGTGATGCGGCACAACGCCCGTTCCAACTCATCGAACAACTCGGCGTAACCGCGCCACTGTTCCGTCGGCGCGAACGGATGCAGCCCGCAGAAACCCGGCCAGGTCATGGGGATCATTTCCGCAGTGGCGTTCAGCTTCATGGTGCAGGAGCCGAGCGGGATCATGGTGCGATCGAGGGCCAGATCCCGGTCGCTCAGCCGGCGCAGATAGCGCAGCATCTCGGTTTCCGAGCGATGACGATGAAATACCGGATGCTCGAGAAAACTCGAGGTGCGGCGCAGGGCGTCCGGAATGCCCGACGCCTCCGCGGACACGTCGTCGAACGCAAGATCACCGCCGAAACAGCGCCAGACGGCCTCGACGGTGGCTTCGGTGCTGGTCTCGTCGAGCGACATCGCGAGCACCCCGCCCCCGAGCATCCTGAAATTCAGCCGCTCGCGGCGCGCCCGCTCGAGCACCTCCGCATGGGCCGCCCCGCTGCGTACCGTCAGGGTGTCGAAGTAAGACTCGTTCGAGATCGTCACGCCCAGCCGGCGCAGTCCGCCGGCCAGCACGCGGGTGAGCCGATGGATGCCGAGCGCGATGCGCGTCAATCCCTCCGCGCCGTGATATACCGCGTACATGCCGGCCACCACCGCGAGCAGGACCTGCGCGGTGCAGATGTTCGAGGTCGCCTTGTCGCGACGGATGTGCTGTTCGCGGGTTTGCAGCGCCAGCCGGTACGCCGGCGCGCCGTGCGAGTCCACGGACACGCCGACCAAACGGCCGGGCAGACTGCGTTGATACGCCTGCTTCACCGCCATGTACGCCGCATGCGGACCGCCGAAGCCCATCGGCACGCCGAAGCGTTGCGTCGAACCGACCGCGATATCCGCGCCCACCTCGCCGGGCGGCTTGAGCAGCACCAGGGCGAGCGGATCGGCGGCGACGATGGCGAGTCCGCCGTGGGCGTGCACCGCGTCCACGCCCGGCTGCAGATCGGGCACGTGCCCGTGCGTGCCCGGATATTGGAACAACGCGCCGAAACACGCGTTGCCGGCGAGCTCCGCGTGCTCGGCGAAGGTCGCGATGTGCCAGCCCAGGGGTTCGGCGCGGGTGCGCAGCACGCTCAAGGTCTGGGGATGGACGTTCACGTCCACCATGAACAAGTTCGACGGCGATCTCGCCATGCGCCGGGCCAGCGCCATGGCCTCCGCCGCGGCCGTCGCCTCGTCGAGCAGCGAGGCGTTGGCGACGTCGAGCGCGGTCAGATCGCAGATCATCGTCTGAAAATTGATGAGCGCTTCGAGACGTCCCTGGCTGATCTCCGGCTGGTAGGGGGTGTAGGCCGTGTACCAGGCCGGATTCTCCAGGATGTTGCGCAGGATCACCGGCGGCACCACGGTGTCGTGATAGCCCATGCCGATGAGCGAGGTGACCACGTCATTCTTTGCGGCCAGGCTGCGCAAATGCTCGAGCACCTGCATCTCCGATGCAGCTGGGCCGACATCGAGCGCACCCTCAAAGCGGATCGACTGCGGCAGCGCCTGATCGATCAACGTCTCCACCGATTCCGCGCCGACCACCTCGAGCATCGCCTCGATGTCGTCCGGCGAGGGACCGATGTGGCGGGCCGCGAAGTCGACAGGGGCCTGCACCGCGCCGGCCACGGCCAGGTCGTGCCGGCGGTCATCGGCCGTGTCCGCCACGGCGGCGTTGCGCTGCGCGTACGTCACGAGGCGAGCTCTCGGTAGGCAGTTTCGCTCAGCAGCGACGCCCATTCGGCAGGATCGCTCAATTCGATCTTGAACAGCCAGCCGGCACCCATCGGCGCCTGGTTCACGAGGGAAGGATCCTGGGCCGCCGCAGGATTCACGGCGGCAATGACGCCGGACAGCGGTGCGTAGATGTCCGACGCGGCCTTCACCGACTCGACCACCCCCGCCCCGGCGCCGCGGGCGACGCTGGCGCCCACCTCGGGAAGCTGGACGAAGACGAGATCACCGAGCACGCGCTGCGCGTGATCGGTGATGCCCACCGTGGCGAGCGTGCCCTCGACCGTCACCCATTCATGTTCGGCGGTGTAGCGTGTTTCCATGTGCTTGTTTCCTGAGGGTGGATGCCTGTTGAAGTGATTATTGGGAGGCAGCGCAGGGTTGCGCGGCGGCTAGCGGTGGTACCGGCTCGGTACGAAAGGCAGCGAACTCACCGTGACGGGCGTTCTCTGCTCGCGCATCTGCGCGAACAATCCGGTACCCGGCGTCGCCGCCGACGGGGGCACGTAACCCATGGCGACGGGGCCTGCGACCGACGGACCGAACGTCCCCGAGGTGACGGCGCCGATCGGCACGGACGACGTTGCGTCGGCGTAGAGCACGGCACCCTCCCGGACGGGCCGACCCGCCGCACGCAGGCCCACCCGTCTGCGGTGCGCACCCCCCGCCTGCTGCGCGAGGATGACGTCGGCGCCGGGGAAGCCGCCCTCGCGCGCGCCGCCGCGGCGTCGCACCGGCGCGATGGCCCATTCCAACGCCGCTTCCACGGGAGTGGTGTCGTCGGTCAGATCATGTCCGTACAGGCACAGGCCGGCTTCCAGGCGCAGGCTGTCGCGCGCGCCCAGCCCCACCAGCCTCACCTCGTCGTGCGCGAGCAGCCGTTCCGCGAGCGCGGCCGCGGCCGCGGCCGGCACGGACAACTCGAACCCGTCCTCGCCCGTGTAGCCCGAGCGCGTGACGACGCATTCGACCCCGCCCAGCACGATGCTGCGGGCATCCATGAAACGCATCGACTCCACGGCGGGCGCCAGGGCGGCGAGCACGCCGGCGGCGGCGGGCCCCTGCAGCGCGAGCAACGCCCGGTCGGTGGTCAGTTCGACGCGGCAGGTCGCCTCCAGGGCCGCCTGCAGATACGCCAGGTCCTTCGCCGTGCACGCGGCGTTCACGACCAAATGATGAAACGTGTCCAGATGGGCGATCATCAAGTCGTCGCCGATGCCACCCGCGGCGTTCGTCAGCAGGGCATAGCGCTGTCGGCCGGGCGGCAGCCCGAGCACGTTCGCCGGCGTCAACGTTTCGAGTGCGCGCGCGGCCGCCTCGGGATCGCCGGAACGGGAGCGCAGCACGATCTGCCCCATGTGCGAGACGTCGAACAGTCCCGCAGCGGCCCGGGTGTGTTTGTGTTCGCCCAAAATGCCGAGCGGGTAATGAATGGGCATGGCGAAACCCGCGAAAGGCACCATGCGTGCGCCGGCACGTTCGTGCAGTCGGTGCAGCGGAAGCTGGCGGAGGGATTCGACGGGGGGCGGGCTTGCGGTCACGGGCGATTCCTCGGGCACCAGCTGCCCTTCAGTACATCGCCCCCTCTGTCGCAAGAGCCTGAGAGTGTTATCCCGTCGGCGGGCACCGTTGCCACTTTCCAGAGTCATCGTGTCGCGGTCCTTTTGCCTGAGAGTTTCCGGGGCGGTTGCTCCTTCGGCGCTGACGCGGGGTCAGTCTCTTCCAACGACTTCAAAAGTGTAAGACACCCGGGACCCTGGGGTCAATGCAAATAGCAGGCGCACGGCGCGGCATTTGAGGCAAGCTACCTGCTCCATACGAAACGCAGGGTAACCGTCATGGACCGCTTTACGATATCGCTGGACGAGAAGCTGGCGGCTGCGTTCGACGAGCTCATCAAGGAACGCGGGTACTCGACCCGCAGCGAAGCGGTGCGTGACATCCTGCGCTCGCAGTTGCAGGCCCGCGAGCAGACGCGCAACGGCAAAGGCGCCTGCGTGGCCGCACTGTCGTACGTCTATAATCATCACGAACGCGAACTGGCGGAACGCCTGACGAGCATTCAACACGCCCATCATGATCTGACCATTTCCACCATGCACGCCCACCTCGATCATGACGAGTGCATCGAGACCGTCATGCTCAAGGGAGCCGTGAGTCAGGTCCGGCAGTTCGCCGAGGAAATCATCGCCGAGCGCGGCGTGCGGCACGGCCAGTTGAATCTGGTGAGCGTGGAGCTCGGCCACACCCACAGTCACGGCGGCATCCCGCACCGCCATTTGAAGCCACAGCATTAGGGCGCCACGGCGCCCATCGCGAATCCAATCACGGTCCGGGCACGAAAACTTCGGCCATGACCGCACCACAACGCCCCTCGACATCTCCGCTCACCTGCGACGTCGCCATCATCGGAGCGGGCACGGCAGGACTCGCCGCCGAGCGCAGCGCGCGAAAAATGGGTGCGAAGACCCTGCTCATCGACGATCGTTTCGCCGGGACGACCTGCGCGAGCGTGGGTTGCATGCCCTCGAAGCTGCTGATCGTTGCAGGCAGGGCTGCCCATGCCGCGCGCGAGGCCGCAGTGTTCGGCATCCGCATCCCCACGGTCGTGGTGGACGGCCGCGCCGTGCTGACGCGCGTCCGCGCGCAGCGCGACGCGTTCGTGGCGGCCACGCTCGAGTCGGTGGCGCAGCTGCCCGAGGGCATCAAGCTCGAGGCCACGGCGCACTTTCTCGACCAGACCACCCTGGCATTGGACGATGGCCGCCAGGTCATCGCCAAGACCGTCGTGATCGCGACCGGCGCACGGCCGCAGGTGCCGTCGCCGTTCGCGGCGTTGGGCGACCGCGTGCTGACGAACGAGAATATCTTCGAACTCGAGGAGTTGCCGCGCTCCGTGGCGGTGGTGGGCGCCGGCCCCGTGGGCCTCGAACTCGCCCAGGCGTTGGTTCGCCTCGGCGTGGACGTCCAGGTGTTCGACGCAGCGAAGGCGCTGCCCCACGTGCCCGACCCGGAGGTGGCGGCGGCGGTGCAGGCCATCCTCGGCGGCGAACTGCCGATCCTCCTCGGCGTCGAGTTGTCGGTGCAGCGCGAGGGCGACGACGCCGTTCTGTCCTGGACCGGAGCGGCCGCCGGGTCCGCGCGCTTCGAACGCGTGCTGGTCGCCACCGGACGTGCGCCGCAGTTCGACAGTCTGAACCTCGCCGCCGCCGGTCTGGCCGTCGACGAACACGGCACGCCGCGTTTCCATCCGGCGACGTTGCAATGTGGCAAGGCGCCGATATTCATCGCGGGCGACGCCGATGGCGAGCGGGCGGTGCTCCACGAGGCATCGGCCGAAGGTGGCATCGCCGGGCGTAACGCCGCCGCCTTCCCCAAGGTGCATCCGGCGACACGCCACATTGCGTTCTCGCTGATCTTCACCGATCCACCCGTCGCGGTCATTGGCAGGTCCCCGGACGCGGACACGCTAATCGGCACCGCCTCCTACGCGGACCAGGGCCGTGCAAAGGTGGAGGCGCGCAACGTGGGCCTCGCCCGGCTCTACGCAGATCCGCAGGAAGGACGTCTGGTCGGCGCGGTGCTGGTGGGTCCCGGCATGGATCACCTCGCGCATCTCATCGCCTGGTCTATCCAGCGCGGCGACACGGCCACGGCGTTGCTCGACCTGCCTTTCTACCACCCGACGCTCGAGGAAGGATTGAAGCCGGCGCTGCGCGAGATCTGCGCGGCCGTGCACGCCCCCGGATCATCGCAGCGTGACGATGCCGCGTTGCCCGGCGCTTGAAGATACCCGACACTCCACGTTTGCCCGCACGAGGAACTCCATGATCACCCTGCATCACCTCAACTTCTCCCGCTCGACCCGCGTCCTGTGGCTGCTCGAGGAACTCGGCGTCGAGTACGAACTCGTCACCTACGAGCGTGATCAAAACCTGCGCGCGCCGGCGAGCCTCGCCAGGATCCATCCGCTCGCCAAGGCGCCGGTGATCAGCGACGGTTCTCTGGTGATCGCCGAGTCGGCGACCATCCTGCGCTATCTGCACGACCGCTACGGCCACGGGACGCTCACTCCCGCCCCGGCAACCGATGCGCACGTCATCCACGAAGAATGGCTCGACTACGTCGAGAGTTCGGCGGCGCTGCCCGTGATGATCACGCTGCTCGGCAAGCTGACCGGCGGGATGTCTGCCGGCATGGAGGGGTTCTCGCAGCCCGAACTGCGCCGGACGCTCGACCACATTGCCGGGGGAGTGGCCAGGGGTCCGTTTCTCATGGGGGACAGATTGACCCTTGCCGATATACAGATGAGCTATCTGCTGGCCATGGCGCAATGGGCGTCGAGCCTCGACGCCCATCCCGCGCTGGTCGCCTACTTCGCCCGGCTGCAGAGCCAGCCGGGCTTCTTGAGGGCGCTCGCCCGCGGCGGCCCGATGACGCCGCCCGGCTGAGCCGGCGCGCCGGTCAACGCTCCGAAAAGCGCAGTCCCGGCAGCACCGCGGTGTCTTCTTTGCCGGTGGCCGTCCTGACGCCCGGCAATGGGATCAGCTTGGAGTTGACTTCCGGCGCGTAGAAATCATCGACACAGCTCAGACGCCGCATGACATGAATTTGACATGGTCGCGCGGCGCACTCGACCGTTGCCACGATCTCATGTAGCGTCGAACGTTTACCCCAGGACGAAAGCCGCATGGCCCCAGGCGACGCACACGCGCTCCATCGCGGCATCGGCACCCGCCAGCTCAGCATGATTGCGATCGGTGGCGCGATCGGCACCGGCCTGTTCTTCGCCAGCGGCGGCGCCATCGCACAGGCCGGGCCGGGCGGCGGATTGCTCGCGTACTCCATCATGGGACTCGCCGTGTACTGCATGATGCAATCGCTCGGCGAGATGGCGACCCAACTGCCCATCCCCGGCTCCTTCGAGGCCTACGCCGAACGCTTCATCGACCCGTCCCTGGGTTTCGCCTTCGGCTGGAACTACTGGTTCAGCTGGGGCATCACCCTCGCGGCCGAACTGGTGGCCGGCACGCTCATCGTGCAATTCTGGTTCCCGCATTCGAATTCGACGCTCTGGGCCATGGGATTTCTGACGGTGTTGATGACGTTGAACCTGATGTCGGTCAGGGCCTATGCCGAGGCCGAATACTGGTTCGCGGGCATCAAGGTGGTGACCGTGATCATCTTCGTCGCGGTCGGCTGTTTGATGATCGTCGGCATGCTCGGCGGACATGCCACGGGTTTCCACAACTGGACCCTGAGCGATCCCAAGACCGGCACCCATGCCCCGTTCGTCGGCGGCCTGAGCGCCGTGCTGGCCGTCTTCCTGGTCGCCGGTTTCTCCTTCCAGGGGACCGAAGGCGTCGGCCTCGCCGCCGCGGAAACCACCGACCCCACCCGCAACGTGCCGAAAGCCATCAAGACCGTGTTCTGGCGCATCCTGCTGTTCTATATCGGCTCGATCTTCGTGGTCGGCACGCTGATCCGTTACACCGATCCGAATCTGCTGCACGGGGATGAAAGCCACATCGCCTTCTCGCCGTTCACCATGGTGTTCCAACAGCTGCCCCGGTTCGGCTACTACGCGGCCAATCTCATGAACGCCGTGATTCTCTCCTCCGTCCTGTCCTGCGGCAATTCATCGCTCTATGTGGCCTCGCGCATGCTGCACGCCATGGCACACAGCGGCAAGGCGCCCTCCTCGTTCGGCAGACTCAACCGGCGCGGCGTGCCGGTGGCGGCGCTGTGGGGCACCGGCCTCCTGAGCGCGATGGCTTTCTTCTCCACACTGGTCGGCGAGCAAAAGATCTATCAGCTGCTCTACAACGCCTCGAGTCTCAGCGGCTTTCTCATCTGGCTCGGCATCGCCCTTTGCCACCTACGCTTTCGCAAGGCCTGGGTGGCGCAGGGCCACCGCCTCGACGACCTGAAATTCAGGTCCAAGCTCTATCCCGTCGGACCCTGGCTCGCCGTCATCCTTTTCGTCGTGGTCCTGTTCGGCGCCAACATCGGCGTGTTCCAGACCCCGGTGTTTTCCTGGTTCGACTTCATCACCGGCTATCTCGTCGTGCCGATTTTTCTCGCGCTGTACTTCGGCCACAAGTATCGCTACAAGACGCGTGTCGTACCGCTGCAGGAATGCAATTTCGAGTGCGACTGAGGTCCTCCCTCCACACCCCCGCACCTCGGCTCTCCTCATGACCGTCTTATCGTCATTTCCTCCTGCCGGCATCGCCGTGGTCGTCGGCTCGAGCGGCGGCATCGGCGCTGCAGTGATGGCGGCATTGACGGCGGACGGCCGCTTCTCGTCGGTCCTCGGTCTGCACCGGAGCAGCGCGCCTGCGCTCGAATTGACCGAGGAGGCCAGCATCGAGGCCGCCGCCCGCCACGTCGCGGCACAGGCCGGCACGCTACGCTTGGTGTTCGACGCCACGGGCGTCCTTCAAGACGAGACCACCCGGCCCGAGAAGACCTGGCGCGAGCTGGATCCCGTTTCGCTCTCGCACGCCTTCGCCGTCAATGCCATCGGACCGGCCCTGCTCATGAAACATTTCCTGCCGCTGCTGCCGTCGAAGGAAAAAGCCGTGTTCGCCACGCTGTCCGCCAAGGTGGGCAGCATCGGCGACAACCGGCTCGGTGGATGGTACGGCTATCGAGCCTCCAAGGCGGCGCTCAACCAGTTCGTACGCACGGCCGCAGTCGAACTCGCCCGCCGGTGTCCCCAGGCGGTCTGCCTCGCCCTGCATCCAGGCACCGTCCACACCGCCCTGACTGCCGCGCATGCGAAGCACGGGCTCGAGGTACGCACTCCCGCCGCCGCCGCCGAACTGCTCGTCCAGGTGCTCGATCGGGTGACGGCCGCCGACAGCGGCGCATTTCTGGACTATGCCGGCCAGCCGCTGCCGTGGTGAGCGCGCTTCACTGCGTCCCGGCCCGCGCCACGGCTCCGCATCCCGCTGCGCCCCCCGCGTAGCCGTGTACCAGCGCCGGGCGCCGGCCTCAGTCGAGAAAATCCGCGATCGCGATCCCGAGTTCAGGTTTGGTAACCGCGCTCATGTGATTGCCCGGCATCGATGCGTAGCGCCCGTCCGGTAGCGCCGCCGCCAGCGCCAGTGCCGATCCGTTGTCATGATCCTCGGTGCCCGAGAGCACCAACGTCGGCACGACGAGCCGTGCCAATGCCTCGACCGGCGTGTCGACGAAGGTGTCGAGCACCCGCACCAGCGCATGCGCATCGCCCCCCACCGTCTTGAGGAAGGACTCCGCCAGGCTTTCGGGCGAGCCCCGGGCAAACGTGCCGGGATGCAGCAGGAGATTGCGAAAGAATGCCGAGCGCATGCCCGGCTGCAAAATGCCGTCCAAGCCCATCCCCGCCACGATGGCCCGCCGCGGCTGCGCGCCACGGACCCCCATGCGCACCACCGTCCGCCCGCCGAGCGAATAGCCGCCGAGGTCATAGTCGACCAGTCCCAACTGCTCGATCAAGGCAAAGCCGTCGTCGGCAAGCACGTCCAACGGATAGGCTGCCGCTTCGTGTGACTTCGCACTATCGCCATGGGCCCGCAGGTCCGGCATGATGACGCGGTGGCCCCGCGCAGCAAGCACAGCCGCGTGCCCGTAACGCACCCAATTCACCGTCGCCGTGGAAAAATAACCGTGGATGAGTACCAGCGCCCGCCCCTCTCCCGTCTCGCGGTAGCTCAAGGGAGCACCATCGCGGCCCTGGAACCGATGCACGGCGAGCGCCGTCGTGTGCGCCCGCTCACCCACCGCTGACGGCGTCACGGGCGGGGTGTCGAGCCAAAAGGAAGCGCTGCTGGATCATGGACCGCCACGGTATCCATAACGCCCGCACAAAGCGAGAGGCCGATTCAGCCGGCGCGCCTCCGCCCGCGGACGTGCGCCTCGCGGCGGTGCGCGACCTGTATCTCAGGCAGGTCACGGCGATCGCCGCGAGTCTGCGCAGACGGTTCCCCTCCGACACCGCAGTCAATGACATACGCAGGCATCTGAAACGCTCGCGTGCCACGCTGCGGCTGCTGCGCGGCACATTGGGCGATGCCGTGTTCCGGCGCGAGAACAGGATCCTGCGCGATGCCTCCCGGCCGCTCACCGCGATGAGAGACGCCAAGATCCTGGTCGACACGTTGGAACTGCTGCGCCGCAAGTCGGACGGCGAGAAGACACGCGCGAGCGGCCGACAGCTCATGCGCGCCCTGCGCCGCGACCGGAGCGACAGCCTGGACACGCTCGAACTCGCGACCCTGCGTACCGAGGCCGCACGCCTCGACGAGGCCGCCCGACGCATGCGCACCCTCACGAGCTCGCGACACTTCGATGTAAAGCAGGCGTTGGCGCATGCCTATGAGCAGGGCCGCGCCTCCTTCGCGACCGCCGCGGCCGATCCTTCCGATGAATATCTGCACGAATGGCGCAAGCAGGTGAAATACTTCTTGAACGAGCTCGATTCGGTGGCACTGTTGAGCGGGCGGCGCTTCCTCCGCTGGCGCAAGCAAGGCGAACGCCTCGCGAGACACCTGGGAAAGGATCATGATCTCGCCGTGCTGAAACAGAAGATGAATCAGCTCGCGACGCAGCCACTCTTCGCGGCAAATCCTGAATCCCTGGAGGAATGGGCCGTGCGCCTCGCCAAACGACGCCTGCGCCATCAGCGCAAAGCCCTGCGTCTGGGCGCAAAACTATTCGCACACAAGCCCAAACGCGCCGCCAAAGCCATCGCGAAGCAATTGGGAATTGCAGCCGAGGCCTGATTACGATGCCATCCATGAATTCCTTCGATGGGTTTACTTTCGTTCGCAAACTCGTGAAGCGGTGGGACATCATTGCCGCGATCGTGGTGATTGCCCTCCTGACCTTCGTTGCCGAAGCAAGCCATGGACTGTTCGAACCGATCAAGCAGCTGCAGTCGACCGCGCTTTCGCTCGATCCTTTGCATCTGCCGTTCTACGCCGCACGAACCACTGCGAGGATGTTTGTAGGTTTGGCCTGCTCGCTGCTTTTTACTCTGATATACGCCACCTGGGCCGCGAAGAGCCCCCGGGCCGAGCAGCTGCTCATTCCCATTCTGGATATTCTTCAATCAGTGCCGATCGTAGGCTTCATGTCGGTAAGTCTGGTCTTTTTTATGTCGCTGGCCCCTGGACGGGTGCTTGGCGCAGAATTTGCGTCGGTTTTTCTGGTTTTTACCGGTCAGGCCTGGAACATGGCCTTCGGCTTCTATCAGTCTCTGCGCACTGTCCCCGTTGAACTCCAAGAGGTGTCCAAGTCCTTTGGACTCTCTGCGTGGATGCGATTCTGGCGGCTGGAAGTTCCCTTCGCGCTTCCCGGCCTGCTTTGGAATGTCATGCTGTCGATGGCCGGCGGCTGGTTCTTCATCGTTACCGCAGAGGCAATCGCAGTCGGGACCACCACGATCACGCTGCCGGGGGTCGGCTCCTACGTCGCCATGGCGATTCAACAGGGCGATTTGCGAGCCATTGGCTGGGCCATCCTGACGATGTTGATCGTCATCCTGGCCTGCGACCAGTTGATATTCCGGCCTCTGGTCGCATGGGCGGACCGTTTTCGTATAGAGCAGGAGGCGGGAGCGTGGCTGGCCGAGCCATGGGCGTTGATCATGATGCGCCGGTCCAAAATTGTTCTCGGTCTGAGGCTTTTTTGCAATGTCCTGCTGCGCGGGTCAACCAAGATTCTCCCAGGCAGGGCGCACCGTGTCGCGACGCAAGAGCAAAAAATCGAAAACCGCTTCCTCGACGTGGCCGGCTTCTCATTGCTGATCACCGTTGTAGCTTGGGTGGCATGGCAGATCATGGGAGGACTGTTAACACACACGACAAGGGCCGAACTCGTCCATGTCGTCGTGCTTGCGCTCGTCACCATGTTGCGCGTGACGGTTTTGATAGCCGTGGCCAGCGTGATTTGGGTGCCCATCGGCATCAAAATTGGACTGAATCCCCGTGTGACACGCATAGTCCAGCCAATCGCTCAGTTTCTTGCGGCATTCCCAGCCAATCTTTTATTTCCCATCGCTTCTTTCGTAATAGTTACGTGGAAACTCAACGCGGACATATGGCTGAGTCCCCTGATGGTGCTCGGCACGCAATGGTACATCTTGTTCAACGTGATCGCCGGCGCAGCCGCCATGCCGACGGAGCTGCGCAACGCGGCGGCGAGCTTCGGCGTTCGGGGTTTCCTGTGGTGGAGACGTGTCGCGATCCCCGCCGTGTTTCCTTTCTTCGTCACAGGGGCCATCACCGCCTCTGGCGGATCGTGGAACGCAGCGTATGTCGCCGAGGTCGTAAACTGGAAATCGACTCAAATCAAAGCGCACGGGGTAGGAGCTTATCTCGCCGACGCGACGGCCTCCGGAAACTTCCACAGCATCCTGCTCGGCATCTCGGTGATGTGTGTCTTCGTGGTTACCATCAACCGCATTTTTTGGCGTCCTCTTTACTATTACGCAGAACGCAAATTTCGAATATCTTGAGGTTGGAGAAAACGAATGGAATGGACCAGGGACGAATTCACATTGACGGATGCTCCGGATCGCGTCGATCTGGAGCGTACCTACGCACTTTTGCAGTCGACGTATTGGGCCGCGCGCCGCCCACGTCAGGTCGTTGCCGACATGATCGCAAGGTCGTTGTGCTTCACGCTGCTTCGGAAGGATGTACAAGTCGGCTTCGGCCGCGCAGTGACGGATTACGCGGCATTTTCCTGGATAGCGGACATCGTGATCGAATCGGCCTACCGGGGTCGAGGATTGGGGAAGTGGATGGTGGAATTTGCGATCGACCATCCGGCGATCAAGCACACCCAGATGGCCCTACAAACGCGCGATGCGCATACGCTCTATGAAAAGTACGGGTTTTCCAGAAGTCCTGCCTTGATGAGCACGCAGGTCGCAGGGTTGTCGATATGATATCCGCCGTCTGCGAACAATTGATGCGGCCGCGCCGTGTGCGATGCGTGTGGCGGGCGCGTGAGGCGCTGCGCCCGACATGAGCGGCGGTTTTGATGCCGGTGGTGAGGATGCACATCCGCGATTGCGGGGATGGCTAAGGCCGCAGGCCTGGGCACGAAGCTTGGTTTTCTGGGGCGGCGCCATCGCCACGGGCGCCGTTGCGGTTGCTTTCGCCAAGGGCAGCGATGCGGCTTTGTGGCTTTTCCACTGGTTCGCCGCACAGACCCCTGTTTGGACCTGGCTCGCGCCCCCGCTCGGTCTGGCGCTTGTGGCCTGGTTGGCCGGATCGGTCTTTCCGGGAACCCGGGGAAGCGGGATTCCGCAGACCATTGCGGCCCTGTCCCTCACGGATCCCGAGGCGCGCGACCGGCTGCTATCGATGCGGATCGCCACCGGCAAACTTCTCCTGACCCTGGTCGCACTCGCAAGCGGCGCCTCGATCGGGCGCGAGGGACCCACCGTGCAGATCGGCGCCTCGATAATGCATTCGCTGCGACGCTTTACGCGTTTTTCCGCGGCCGACGTGGACCGCGGATTGATTCTTGCCGGCGGCGCGGCAGGCATCGCCGCAGCTTTCAACACACCGCTGGCGGGTGTGGTGTTCGCCATCGAGGAATTGTCACGGTCGTTCGAGGAGCGAACCTCTGGAACCATCTATACCGCAGTGATCCTGGCGGGCATCACTTCCGTGGCGCTGGTCGGCAATTACACGTATTTTGGTTCCAACCAGGCATCGCTCACCACCGCGGGTATGTGGGTGGCCGTTCCCGCGTGCGGACTCGCAGGTGGTTTCGCAGGGGGTCTGTTCTCGCGTTGCATGCTGGCGGTGCGCAGGAAACTTCCAGGCCGATTGGGCAGATTTCGTGATGGCGCGCCGGTACGCTTCGCCCTGCTCTGCGGCTTTGCCGTCGCACTGATCGGTTGGGCATCTGCGGGCGCGACGTTCGGCACCGGCTACGGCGAGGCTCGCGCGATCGTGCAGCAGACGATGAGTCAACCTGCATCGTTCGCGTTGCTCAAGGCCCTCGCCACGCTTGCCTCCTATGCCACCGGGATTCCAGGAGGCATATTCGCGCCCTCACTCGCGGTGGGCGCCGGTCTCGGGGGCACTCTGAGTCATTGGTTGCCTTATGCGCCTGCCGGCGCCGTCGTACTTCTCACGATGGCCGCCTATTTTGCCGGCGTCGTACAAGCCCCCCTCACCGCCCTGGTGATCGTGAGTGAAATGACCGGCAACCGCGACCTGACCTTGCCCCTCATGGCGGTCGCATTGACGGGGCGGGCCGCAAGCAGCCTGGTTTGTCGTGAGAGTCTTTACCGGGCGCTGTCGGTGCAGTTTCTGCCCCCGCAGCGCTAGTCCGCGCGCCGCGACCGGCAGGGCAGAGGGCGACACTCAGAGACTCGTCGGCTCGATTCGCTGATAACGGTTGGCGCCGCCTTCCTGCGCGCACCACACGGCGAGAAACACCCAACCCACCAGCGGGAGGAACCAGAGCAACTGCCACCAGCCGCTGCGGTCCGTGTCGTGCAGCCGCCGCGACGTCACCGCGACGCCCGGCACCAGGGTGGCGATGCTGAACCCCAGTGCAAGATGATCGCTGACGACCTGCAGCGCCAGCGTCCCGATCAGGGTGAACAGGCTCCACCACCAATACTCCGGTCGCGATGCGCAGCCGGCGAAATCGGCGTACTTGATGAAGCAGATCCGGACAGCGTCGGTGAAAGTCATGGCCGGAAGTATGCCCGCACCGAGGCCCAACCCCCGAAGAACTTGTCCGTGGGTCGGTATATCGCCGGCAGGTGGGTGGCCGATGTCATCAGAACACCGCGTGATCGCCCCGTTCGGGCGCCACGCTGCCGTGGATCAGGCCCTCGTAAAAGTCGAACAACGTCTCGGTCCCCGTCGAGGGAGTGGCCGACGCATCGTAACGGCTCGCCGCAGAATCCCAGACCAGCATGGATTCGGTGGCGTAGTACCGGCCGATCCGCGCCAGTTCCGCCTTGCCCGCGAGCGACGGCACGACGCTGCCTCCGGCGCGCAGCAGGCCGATCACGACATCGAGCACACCGACGGGCACGCAGCGAAACCGCGGCGGACGTTGCAGCAGAGAGAACAGCCGCTCTCCTTGCTGTCGAGGGGTCAGCGCCTCGCCGGGTCCGCCAATCGGCAGCACGCGATTCCACCGACTCGCCTCCGTGATGCAGTCAGTGAGGTAATTGGCAAGATCGTCATCACTGATGGGTTTGCAGGACGTCAGCGTACCGTCACCGAACATCAGAAAAGGTTTGCCCTGCCTGACCCGCTCCACCTGCCCCGACAGCGACTTGAAAAATGCCGTCGGCCTCACGATCGAATAATTCATCCCGGACTCGATCAATACCTTTTCGAAGGCAAGCTTGGCCTGCTGGAACGCCAGCAACGGCTTCTGCACGCACAGCGCGGAAAGCAACACCATCTGGGTGATCCCCGCCCGCTGCGCCGCTTCGAGCGCGGTCAAATGCGCACCATGATCGATGGCCCAGGCGTCCCGCGGCGCGCCGGTGCGCGACGCCAGGCATGACAGCAGCGTGTCGAAGCGTTCGCCGCGCAGTCCGTCCCGCGCCAGCGAGTCTGCGTCGGTGACATCGCCGAACCGCACGGTGGCGCCGGCCAGAAGGTGCCTGCTTTCGTTGCAGGACAGTCGTCCGCCCACCCCCGCGCGTGCCCGCACGAAACACACGACCTCATGACCCCTGTGCAGCAGCGCACGCACGCTGGCCCGGCCGATCGTGCCCGTTGCGCCAAGAACGAAGACTCGCCGCGGCGGTGCTGTATCGGCTCGTGTGGTGTCGGCGTGCATCGACTGATCTTACGATCGATCCATGCACGTTCAACCCTGGATTGACAATTTATCGCTGAAATTCTAGATTTCACGCCGAGCTTACAGGGTCACCCAGCACCCCTGCCCGATGTGCCCATGACCCTCCCATCCCCACGCCGTACCATTCACCACCACCACCACGGCTGGGACCACGACCGCCCGGCTGTGACCCGCATCGCACCCGGCGACACGTTGGAGTTCGACGTCCTCGATGCCGCGGGGGGACAGTTCACGCCCCGTTCCACGGTCGCGGACGTGGCCCGCCTCGACTTTGCCAAGATCAATCCCGTGACGGGTCCGGTGTTCATCGACGGCGCGGAACCCGGCGATGTCTTGAAGGTCACCCTGCTGTCGTTCGTCCCGTCCGGTTGGGGCTGGACCGCGAACATTCCCGGCTTCGGGCTGTTGGCCGACGAGTTCGAGGATGCGGCCTTGCAGATATGGCACTACGATCCACACACGCTCGCGCCGGCGGCCTTCGGACGCCACGCCAAGGTTCCGTTGAAACCCTTCACCGGCACCATCGGCGTGGCACCGGCCGAGGCCGGGGTTCACAGCATCGTCCCGCCGCGGCGGGTGGGCGGCAATATGGATATTCGTGATCTGTCGGCCGGCACCGAGTTGTATCTGCCCGTCGAGGTCGCGGGTGCCCTTTTTTCCGTGGGCGATACGCATGCCGCACAGGGCGACGGTGAGGTGTGCGGCACCGCCATCGAAAGTCCCATGCGTGTGGCGCTCGGGTTCGACCTCATCAAGCGACAACCGCTCGCCTTTCCGCGTTTCACCACGCGCGGTCCCGTCACCGGGCATTTCGATGCGAAAGGCTACGAGGTGACCACGGGCATCGGTCCCGATCTCATGCAATGCGCGCGCAGCGCGCTGCGGTCCATGATCGATCTGCTCACGCGGCAGCACAGTCTGCCGGCCGTCGACGCCTATCTGCTGTGCAGCGTCTGCGGAGATCTTCGCATCAGCGAGATCGTCGACCTGCCGAACTGGGTGGTGTCCTTCTATTTTCCGAGGGTGGTGTTCGAGTAGACATACGACGGCATTCACGTGCCTTCTCGTGGTGCAGTGCGTCGCATGCAATGAATCACCTTGAAGCAGAACGCCAGGCGCATCGCGGCCTCGCGCCCCTGGGGACGCTGCGGCACGTGACTTTGCCTTGGTACGCTCTTTGCATCCATCCTCTCCAAAATGGGGAGACGAATGATGGGATGTATCGATAGGCGTTCGACGCTGCGGCTCGTGCACTGCGCGGGGCTGCTGGCACTGTTTCACCATCCTGTAGGGGCCCGGGCGGCAGAAGCCACCCGCGAAGATTCAGGTCTCGAGGAGATCACCGTCACGGCGGAGAAGTTCAACTCGACCATTCAAAACACACCGATCAGCATCTCGGCGTTGAGCGGGGACCAACTGACCGCCGCCGGCCTGACCCGGCTCGAGGATGTCGCGCACGAAGTGCCGGGCCTGTCGATGCGCTCAGCCGGCCCCGGCCTCACCGAATATGAGGCCCGCGGTCTCGCCTCGAACGGCGGCGCGGCGCCGACGGTGGGTTTCTACCTCGACGAAATTCCGCTCTCGCCGCCCGCCTTGTCACAATCGGGCAAGGTGGTGATCGATCCGAACCTGTACGACCTGGAACGCGTCGAGGTGTTGCGCGGGCCCCAAGGCACGCTGTACGGCTCAGGCTCCATGGGCGGCACCATCAAGATCATCACCAACCAGCCCAAGCTCGGAGTGTTCGAAGGGTCGGCACAGGGCACAGGCTCTTACACCGACGGCGGCAGCGGCAACTACGGCGGCAATCTGATGCTGAATTTTCCGCTCGGTGACGTGTTCGCCGTGCGCGTGGTGCTGAGCGATCTATATCGCAGCGGCTGGATCGACAACCGCACCGTGAGCCCGTTTCCCGTGCAGACTCGCGCCCAGGTTGAAACCACACCGGCCGCCAGCGAGTACCACAACGCCAACGACGAACGCCTGTCGAGCGGCCGCGTCAGCGTGCTGTACAAGCCCGACGAGGATCTGTCCGTGCTGGTCATGGCAATGAGACAACATCTGCACCTGGGCGGCTACGATCTCCTCGACGGCAGCCCCAGCAATGAATTTCCCAGCCGCGTCAGCGATGCCCACTACGAGGCGTTTCCGCTGCGCGAAGGCGTGCAGGACGACGTCTCTATCTTCGGCGTCACCGTGAACGCCAATCTAGGGTTTGCCGACCTGACCAGTGCCAGCGCCTACTGGGAACGCATCGGCGTGCAGACCCAGGACGCCTCGGAATCCATTTACTATTCGAACGGAGGCAATACGCCGTTCGTCGCGGTGCCCTACACCGAACGCGATCCCTCCCGCCAGTTCAGCCAGGAAGTTCGCCTGAGCTCGCATGACAGCGGCGGCCTGCACTGGGTGGGCGGCGTATTTTTCAGCAGACTGCATTCGGTATGGAACGAGATCAGCTCGAGCACCGCGAACGCGACTGCCGCCGTCCCCGACGGCGCGTACTTCATTTCGTTCAACCCGTACTTCGTGAGCCAGACCGCGCTGTTCGCCGACGGCTCGTACAAGCTCAACGACCAGTTCAAGCTCTCGGCCGGCGTACGCTGGTACACCTACAAGAGCGAGCAGGACGAATACTCATGGGGGTACGACGGCCCCAACGCCACGCCGCCTGCCGCCTCGCAGATCACCAAGGCCTCGAACCGCGGTTTCAATCCGCGCGTCAATCTCTCTTACACGCCCACCGACGACCTTACGCTGTATGCCACGGTATCCAAGGGCTTTCGTCCGGGCGGTGCGAATCAAATCCTGCCGCCCGCCACCTCGCCCCCGTACTGCTCGGCCGGTGCCCTGCAGTTCGGACCGGATGCCGCTTGGAACTACGAGGTCGGGGAAAAGGCCAAGCTGTTCGGCAACTGGCTCACGGTGAACAGCGACGTGTACTACATAAAATGGACCGGTATCCAGCAGGTGCTCACGCTGCCGTGCGGCTACCAGTACTACAACAATGCCGGCGACGGCCGCGCCTTCGGGCCCGAACTCGAGATCAACGCCAGACTTTCCGAGCATTGGAGCGCCTCGCTCAACGGCGCCTGGACCGATTCGAAAATCACCCATCCCAATGCGGCCTACACCGCGTTTCTCACCGGCGTGGCCTTCGAACCGGACGGCGTCACCCGCCCCTGCGCCGCCGCCGCGGGCTGTACCGCACCCATCATGAACGTCCCCAAGGACACCGCCAGCGCCTCGCTCACGTACGCAACGACAGTGCTGTCGGATTTTGATTTGTCTGCACGCATCGCCGACGTGTTCGTCGGCTCCTCGTATGACGTCGCCTACTACTACGGCTACAAACTGCCGTCGTACAGCCTCGTCGATGCACGCGTGACGCTCGGACACGGCAGCTGGTCCGCGAATGTGTTCGTCGACAATCTCACCAACAAGGTTGCCCTGATGACCGCCAACAACACCAGCTTCCAGTTCAACATTCCGCAGCTGGTACGCTACTCCACCAATCAACCCCGCACCGTGGGCGTCCAGGCGAACTACAAATTCTAAGCGTGCGCCATCGCCGCCAGCGACTCGGGCAGCACCTGCCCACCGTCGACGATCAACGTCTGACCGGTGATGTAGCCGGCCTCGTCGCTCGCGAAGAATAGCGCCGCATTGGCGATGTCCTCCACGCTGCCCAGACGCCGCAGCGGCACGGCGGCCGTCATCTCGCGTTCATAGTCCTCGCCCAATTCGCCCAACCCGTCGGTGGCGATGTTCCCCGGCAAGACTGCATTGACCGTGATGTCGAAGGGCGCAAGCTCCAGCGCCGCGGTGCGCATGAAGCCGAGCTGCCCTGCCTTGCTGGCGGCGTAGTGAGACCACCCCGAGGATCCGGTCACCGGGCCCGTGATGGAAGACGTGATGACGATGCGTCCGGTGCTGCTGCGTCTCAGGCCCGGCAGGCACGCCGACACCGCCAGAAAGGTTCCTTTCAAATTCGTGGCGAGCACCGCATCGAAATCGTCCTCGGTCATGCTCGCGAGGGGGCTTGCTGGAAAAATTCCCGCATTCGCACACAGAATGTCGATGCCGCCAAACTTCTCGAGCGCCGTGTCCGCCATGCTTTTCATGTCCGTCTGGCGCGTCACGTCAGCCTCGATACCCAACGCCATGCCGCCTGCCGCCACGATCCGCTCCGCGACACCCGTCGCCTCGGCCCGTAGTCGCGAGACCACCAACACCTTGCATCCCGCGACCCCGAACCGCAGCGCGATGCCGCGCCCGATACCCCGGCTCGCTCCGGTCACGATGACGACGCGTCCTTCGAGAGATTTGAACATGTGAGCCACTCCTCTGCCGTCCATCAGACATCCTCAAACATCCGGCAGCGAGGCATCGGTCGAGGCGGGCTGCCACGCCATGAAAGCCCAGCCGGCCAGCAACCACGCCGCCACGCCGTAGGGCCACAGATTGTTCGGAAAATCCGGCGCCGGATATACGGTGCGATACAGCACCCAGAGCAGCAATACCGGCCCCAGCGCGCAGACGCCCGACCAGAGCAGGCGCCGCCCGCGCCATGCTTCGACCGTTTCGGCGGCACCGACGCTGATGTAGACACCGATCAGCGCCAGCACCCCCAGGGTGCTGGTGTAACTATAATAATTCCCGGGCCCGACGAACGGTGCCCACAGTACGAATGGCACCAGACTCAATGTTGCCGACAGGGCAACGGCTGCCGCCGGTGTGCCGTGCGCCGCATGCACCACGCTCAATCGCCGCGCCAGACCGCCGCGGCCGAGGGCGAACAACACCCGGCCGGCGGCGGCCAGGGGTCCGAGCATGCCGGTGAAACAACTTGCGGCGGCGGCCACGTCGAGCGCGATCGCCCACTGCGGCGAGGCATAGCGCAATGCAAGTTCGTTGAGCGGCGCCTGCGATTTGCCGAGCGCCTCGATGCCCGCCGGGCCGAATCCGATCACTTCGCAATAGGCCACGAAGATGAAGAACACGCCTGAGGCGATGACGGTGAACAACAACGCGATGGGGATGTTACGTTGCGGATTGCGGGTCTCTTCCCCCAGTGTGGCCGCTCCTTCGAAGCCGGCAAAAGACAGGATGCAGAACACCATCGCAAAGCCGAGGCCGGACCAGCCCCCGAAATTCAAGGCGGGTCGAAAACTGGTGGCGCTCTCGCGCATGCCGGGATGCGACTGCGATACGATGCGGATGCACAACATCAAGATGCCGGCCATCGCCGCCACTTCGAGCGCCAGCATGAGCCGGCCCGCCACCCGCATGTCCCGAAACGCCAACCACCAGCCGAGCAACAGGGCGCCGCCGCCGACGGCCAGCCACCCGGCACCCAAGTCGATGCCGACGCCCTGCAACGCCGCCGCCGTGAAACTGCCCACCAGGGCGGCCTGTCCGGTGGCAAAGCCGACATAGGTGAGCAGCAGGCTCCAACCCGCGACGAAACCCATGCGGCGGCCGAAGGTATGCGAGATGTACGCATACGCCGAACCGGAATGAACCACCCGCCGGCCGCAGGCCATGAACGACAGCGCGATCAACACCATGGCCAGAGTACCGATGGCAAAGGCCAGCGGCGCCGCGGCCCCGGCCGCCTGCACCACCAGGGTGATGTTGAACGCCGCCGTAACCGTGGGGCAGATGATGGATACCGACAGGCCGATGGCTTCGGGCAGACTGAGTCGCCGCGCCAGTCCGGTCCCGGCGGGAACGCTGCCGTTCATCCCGTCCCGGTGAGTTGCGCAATCTCCCGCAACAGCGCGTCAGTGGTGGTCTGGCGACAGTACCCCCGGTTATTACGCAGCGACCAGTGATGCCGCTCCGCCGACAGCGTGACGCAGGCATCGGTGGGCACCGTCACGAGGTAGCCCAGGTCGCATGCATCGCGTACCGCCGAGTCGACACATTGATCGGTCAGACATCCGGCCACGACCAGATACCGCGTGCCCAGGTTGCGCAGCACGTAGTCGATGTTGGTGGAGATGAACACCGACGAGGACGTCTTCGGGAACACCATTTCGTCCACCGACGGGGCGAGTTCTTCCACCATCCGCGCATCGGGCGACCCTTTCGGCACGTGGAATCCCGTGATCTTGTAATCGAGCGACCGGTCGCGCCCGTCGGCGGTCAGACTTTCGATGAGCGTGTAGAGCACCTCGATGCCCGCGTCGCGGCAGGCACGTTGCAGGCGCACCATGTTCGGCAGCGCCTCCGCGCGAAGCTGGCGGAAGAAATAGCCGAAGCGCTCCTCCCGCTCGGCCACGTCCAGGTGCGCATATTCGCCGCCGCTCCAGGTGCAGTTGTAGTTTTGCACGTCCACGAACAGCAGCGCCGCCTGCGCAGGATCGATCGGGATGTCACGACTCGGCGGATGACTCATGGGCTCAGTAAACTTCGGCATAGCGGCGACAAATCTCGCTTTCCTGCAGACCGTTCAGGGCGTCGATCTCGGCTCGTTTGAACGACAGGTAGGCGGCATGCAACGAGGGGCCCAGCCAGTCCGCGACCGCAGCGCTGGCCTCGAGCAACTTCAGTGCCGCCTCCAGACTGTCCGGCAGGGGCGCGGGAGATGTGCCACCTATCTCATACCGGTGCCGTATCCCGTCCAAGCCGGCCTGAACGAGCACGGCCAGCGTCAGATAGGGGTTCGCCGTGGCGTCCGCGACTCGAAATTCCAGATTGTACTGGCGAGCCCGGCGCGTCCGATCACCGCCTGCGCCGGAACATATCCGCACTGCCGAACCGCGGTCGAGCAGGCCCACATCGGCGCGGGTCGGCGCCCAGCCCGGCGGACGCATCCGATAGTAGGAGGGCAGCGACGGCGCCGTCACGGCACACAGCGCCGGCAGATGATGCAGCACGCCCGCGACGAAGTGACGACCCATCGACGACATCTCCCAGGCAGCGCCCTCCTCATGGAGCACCGGCTGCTCGTCCCGATCCAGGAAGCTCCAATGGACGTGCGTGCCGTTGCTCACCCCGTCGGGTTGGGCAAGCGGCGTGAAACTCACCCGCTCACCGAGGTGAAAGGCCACCGCTCGGGTCAGTTCCCGGGTGATCACCGCGTCATCGGCGGCCCGCAGCCCGCGCATCGGCGCCACCGTCACCTCGAATTGCTGCGGTCCGTACTCGGACAGGAAGGAATCCGGCACCACGCCGGCCCGACGCAACGCCGCCAGCAAGGTTTCACCGAACACTCCCTGGCGCCGGTAGGCATCGAGTTCGTAGGGCTGCGCCGGGTGCGCGGGCACGCCGCTGTAGCTGAACTCCTGTTCGAAGGCCGCCAGTACCGTCAAGCCGGTCTCGACGGCCAGCGCCTCGAGCGCCCGCCTCAATACCTGGCGTGGACAGAAAGCCCATGGCGCGCCGTCGAAATCTCTGATGTCACCCAGGAAAAAATATTCCGTGGCGCCGCCGTCGAAGGGCACGACGACGCGGGTGGCGGGATCGGGTACGAGCAACACCTCGCCCTCGGTGCCAAAGGGTGTGAAGTGGATCGGACCGAACGCGGAGAGAAACATTGGTCGGCGCGAGGCCCACCCCGCCCGCGAGCCTCGCGGGAAGAACGGCCAGCGGAAAGCTCTTGCCGCGAAAATGTCCGGAGAGATCGCTGGTGCCGACGAAAACGATCTGCTCACGCTGCATGCCGGCCGCCCCTCCGCACCCTGCCCTCGCTCATCCTCGAGTCACCGGAACGGCGCGTCGATCTGCAAATCCAACGCCACCGCGTGCCGGTTGGTTTCATTGGCCAGACCGATGATGGCGACCAACTCGGCGTGCTGCTCCGGCGTCAACCCCTTCTGCCGGGCCGCCGCCCCGTGCGACGCGATACAGTAGTGGCACCCATTGGTCACACTGACCGCGAGGTAGATCAATTCCTTGGTGAGCGGATCGAGGGCACCGGGCCCCATCACCTCCCGGGCGTTGGCCCACATCCGCCGCAGGCTCGGCGGATGATGCGCCAGCACCTTCCAATAGTTGTTCACCCAGTCGGTTTTACGGGTAGCCATGATGTCGTCGTACACGGCACGCACCTCTGCCGAGGCATCGGAATATTCGATGGGTGCGCGTGCGTCTGCGGCAGGCGTCTTCATGGCACCACCGCAATCACACGCGCCGGAAAACCGGAGCCCTGCTCCACCTTGGGGAAGGTCACCCATACCAGCGCTCCCGACTCCGGCACCTGATCCAGGTTGGCCAGCAGTTCGATCTGATAATGATCGAGCCCGAGGATGTAGGACTCGAGTGAGTAATCGTCCTTGGTGGTCGCAAGACCCGCGTCGGTGTCGGTGGTCTCGTGGCCGGAGGCGGTGATTCCGCGCTGCTCGTAAAGCAGTCGCAGCACTTCCTTGCTCCAACCAGGGTAGTGATTGACGCCGGCCGCGTCCTTGTTCGCCAACGCCTCGTTGCTCGGCCAGCGCCTCGACCAGTCCGTGCGCATCGCGACGAACGCACCCCTGGGCACCGGGCCATGGAGTTTCTCCCATGCTGCCACGTCGTCCAAGCCGATGACGTAATCAGGATTGTGGGCGACCTTGTCATGTACGTCGATGACCACCAGCGCCATCAGCATGTCCTTCGGCTCGATCTGATCGACGGAGTGCAGGCCCGCATGGAAGTGTGCGGGCGGATCCACGTGCGTACCCCACTGACCGATGTGGCAATACTCGTTGATCTGGAAGCCATCCTTTGCGACGGTGTAGAGCGTTTTCACCCGCTCGTTCGGTGCGCCTTTCCAATGGGGTATGCCGGGCCCGAACGCATGAGTCAGATCGACGAAGCGATGTGACTGGAGCACCGCCAGGGCGTCCGTCAGCGAAGGCTGAACCGGCTGCGCCGCCGAAGCGACGACGCACGCCGCACCCATACCCACCGCCACACACCAACACACGAAGCGCATACCGGCTCTCCCTCACTAGCGGTCTTGAGTGGTCGTTTTACCTTCGCGGCGGGTGCCTGGTTGCAGATGGGACAACCGGTCCGCCAGCTGCTTCTCGAGGCCTGCGAGCGCTTTGCTGAAGCCGTCGATGCCCTCGGTGAGCAGATCACCCGCCATGGCGTCTTCCCGATGCATGCGCTCGAAAGTCGCCTGGTCCATCGCCATCCGCTCGATGGGCGCCTCTTTGGCGAGCGCAGGGGAAAGACGCCGCGGCAGCGCTGCAACGGTTTCCTCCAACTCCGCCAGCAATTTGGGCGATATCGTCAACAGGTCGCAACCGGCCAGCTGCTCTATTTCTTGGATGTTTCGGAAGCTCGCCCCCATGACGACGGTTCGGTATCCGAATTTCTTCAGATAGTTGTAGATCGAGGTCACTGAGCGCACGCCTGGGTCGTCGGCTCCCGCATATTCCGCAGGATGATGTTTTTTAAACCAGTCGAGAATGCGGCCCACGAACGGTGAAATCAGGGTGATGTTGGCGTCGGCGCACGCGGCGGCCTGGTGCATTCCGAACAGAAGCGTCAAATTGCAGTGGATCCCTTCCGTTTCCAGCTGCCGTGCGGCCTGGATGCCCTCCCACGTCGACGCGATCTTGATGAGCACGCGTTCGCGTCCGATCCCGCCTTCGTCGTACTGATGTATCACGTCGCGAGCCTGCGCAAGCGTGGCCTCCTTGTCGAACGACAGCCGCGCATCCACCTCGGTCGATACCCGCCCGGGTATCACCTTCAATATTTCCATGCCGAATGCCACGGCCAGGCGACGAAACGCAAGATTGGCGACGTCCTGCTGGGTGGCCTCGCGTCCAAGATCGTCCCCGGCACGCTGCAACACGTCGTCCACCAATTGTTGGTAACGCGGCAGCCCGGCCGCGGCCGCGATCAGCGATGGATTCGTGGTGCTGTCCTGCGGTTTGAATTTCATTATCGAGTCGACGTCGCCGCTGTCGGCGACGACCGTCGTCATCTTGCGAAGTTGTTCGAGCAAGTTTTGGGGCATGACTTGTAAATCCTTGACCAGGGGCAATATGTCCAATCTATCACACCCCCGGAGGTCATCGAGGGTCTGGCGGCAACCGGCGGGAGCGGCGTAACCCGCGGCGCCGCCCGCTATACTCGGCGCAATTCTTGGACGGACACCCTGGCTCATGTCGCTCGAACAATTCGGCTACCGCGAGCAGCTGCAGCGCGCGCTCACCACGCGCGACCTGCTCATCTACGGCATGATCTTCATGGTGCCGATCGCGCCCTATTCCGTGTTCGGTTTCGTCTGGAACGACGCGAAAGGCATGGTGCCGCTCGCGTACCTAATCGGTCTGGTGGGGATGTTCTTCACCGCGATGAGTTACGCTGCGATGTCAGGGGCATTCCCCGTTGCCGGCTCGGTATACGCCTACGCCCAGCGCGGTTTGCACGACGCCGCCGGCTTCTTGTCCGGATGGCTGGTGCTGCTCGACTACATCTTGATCCCCGCCCTGCTGTACCTGTTCAGCGCCGTGGCGCTGCGACCGTTGTTCCCGGCGGTCCCGGAATGGCTGTGGCTCGCGGGCTTCATCGGTTTCAATGTCTGTGTCAACCTGGTCGGCATCGAATTTACGGCACGGGTGAACCGCCATCTGCTCGTGCTGGAACTGGCGACACTGGCCGTGTTCATGGTTATGGGACTGCACGCGTTGTATGGCGGCCAGGGCGCAGGGGGCCTGACGTTACGGCCGGTGTACGACCCGCGCGTGTTCTCGCTGGCCACCGTGACCGGCGCGACCTCGATCGCCGTGTTGTCCTTCCTTGGTTTCGACGGCATCTCCACCCTGGCGGAGGAGAGCCGCGGCGGCAGGGAGTCCGTGGCCCGCGCCACCCTGGGGTCTCTGCTGCTGGTGGGAGCGCTCTTCATGCTGCAGACCTGGGTCGCCAGCGATCTTGCGCGAGGCATGCATTTCTCTTCACCTGAAACGGCGTTCTACGAAATCGTCGAACGCGCCGGGGGCACCTGGCTGCGTCTCGTCACCATCCTTGCGGTGGTGCTCGCCTCCGCGATCGCCAATGCCATCGCCGCGCAGGCCGCCGTCTCCCGCATCCTGTTCGCCATGGCCCGCGATCGCAAGCTGCCCGCGGCGCTGGCAAAGATTCATCCACGCTTCAAGACGCCCTATGTCAGCACGCTGGCGGTGGCCGGTATCTCGCTGCTGGTCGGTCTGCTGTTTGCGCGGCGCGTGGATGAGCTCAGCCGCATCGTCAATTTCGGCGCGCTCAGCGCGTTCCTGCTTCTGCATCTGTCGGTCATCAACCATTACTTCGTGCGCGGCCGCAGCGGCGGCTGGCTCCGGCATCTCGTGTTCCCACTGATTGGTATGCTGGTGATCGGGTACGTTCTGTACGAGATGGATCGCTCCGCCAAGATCATGGGAGCGTGCTGGATCGGCCTGGGCGTCTCGTACTACACCGTGCTAACCTTCGTGGTGAAAAAAGCCGGGGTTGTCGAAGAGTGAGCGCCGATCAGAGTGCGCCGTCGGAAGAATTGTTGCGGAAGGACGTTCGTCATTCATCGTTATGAACTCAAGGGTATTTTAGTCGTTGCGCTCGTCGCGTCGCTTTTCGCGCCGTGCGCAGGGTCTGAGCAAACCGTCGTCTCGTTACATCAGTTCCGGATGCCTCCCGGATCTTGGACGAACACCCTCACCGGCACGCTCAACGGACAGGCCGGCGGCACACCGCAAACCACCACGGAATGCAGCAGCCAGACCTCGGCTGCACAAGTGGCCAGGATGAGCAAGGCCGCGCGCTTTTCAATGGCCAATTGCACGACCACGGTGTCGGTAGACACGCCAGCCCAGGCCGTGTACGTGCAAGAGTGTCCGATTGAATGGCACGTCAAGACGACGTTGACCAGAATCGACGATCGCCATTTCACCTCCGACATCTCGTTTACCCAGGGTCAACTCGTATCGACGACCCACATCGACGGGCACTACAACGGGCCGTGCACGCCCACCGCGGTTTCGCCACCGGTAATGCCTGATAAGCCCCCGGCCGAGGCGTGCGCGCAAATCGCCGAGGCGCACACCGAGCTGGCACGAGCCAGAGTCGCGTGCGACAGCATGGAAGAGGAGGCCGCGCGATGCCGGGTGCGCATGGATTCCGAGCTCAAGCGACTTGAGATTCAAGATACCTTGTGCCGACAGTGAGCGTGCAGCGTCCACCGGGTAGCCATGCGCAAACACGCTCCCCCTGCCGCCTCGCGAAAACCGGCGGCCATCGTCGATGCGGCCTGCTGTCCGCATCGACCTCCCTGCGCCGGCTGTCCGAGGTTTGGTGAGCCCGGCATAGCGCGCACCGCGCGCGATGCACTCAATGCGCTGGCGCGACGCCACGGGCTGGCGGACGTGGCGGTGATCTCCGGGCCGACCGCGGCCTTCCGGCTGCGCGCGCGGCTTGCCATCCGTGGCCGGTTGGGCTCGCCGAAGCTGGGCTTGTTCGAAGCCGGTACCCACCGGGTGGTGCACATCCCGAACTGCAGCGTGCACCACCCTCTCATCAATCGCGTGGCCTCTGTGGTACGCCGTGCGCTGGTCGACGCCGGGGTCACCAGCTATTCCGACAACGCCCATCTCGGGCTCGCGCGCTATCTGCAGGTGGTGGTGGAGCGCAGTTCGCAGACCGCCCAGGTGGTGCTGGTGGTCAACGATACGACCGTCGAGCGGGTGGCCGCGTGCCTGGACCTGATCCGCGAGCGCCTCGGCAGTGATCTGCACAGCCTCTGGTTCAACGCCAACAACGGGCGGTCGAACACCATACTCGGCGCAACGTTCCAATCCTGGTGCGGCCCGGCGAGCGTCGTCGAGCACTTCGGCGGACCTGCGGTGCATTATCCGCCGGGAGCCTTCGGGCAGAACAATCTCGAGATCGCACACCGCATCATCGAGCGGGTCCGTGCCCACATTCCGGCGGGCGCGCGGGTTGCGGAGTTTTATGCCGGGGTGGGCGCCATCGGCTTGTCGCTGCTGGGGCGCGTCGGCCACCTGCATCTGAATGAAGTCGGCCCGCATTCGCTGGCCGGACTGCAAGCGGGTCTCGCCGCGCTGGACGTCGCTGAACGCGCCAAGGTTTCCGTGGTGCCCGGATCCGCGGGCCCCACCACACAGGCCGCAGACGGCGCACACGTGGTGATCGTGGACCCGCCCCGCAAGGGCTTGGACCCGGTTCTCATGCGACATCTGGTCGAGCACCCGCCCCACCGGTTGCTTTACGTAAGCTGCGGCCTGGAGTCGTTTCTGCGCGATTCCGCCCAGCTCACGGGGGACGGGACCCTGCGGCTCATCAACTTGACTGCATTCAATCTGCTGCCGTTCACCGACCACGTCGAGACGGTGGCCTGTTTCGAGCGCGCTTGACGGCAGCGCTTGGTGCGAAGCGGCGGCGGCCCGATCGACAGCTGGATCTGAGCCGCGAGGGCGCGCTTGAGCCGGCAACCGCTTGGTAAGCTCTTGGCGGCTTCCTTCATCACCGCAAAGGCTCCATGACAACGCTTTTCGATCCGCTCAAAATTGGCCGTCTGACCTGTCCCAATCGCATCTGGATGGCGCCGCTCACCCGCGGCCGCGCCACACGCCATCACGTGCCCACCGATCTCATGGCGACTTACTACGCGCAACGTGCGTCCGCCGGGTTGATCATCTCGGAAGCCACCGGAATCACGGTCGAGGGCAGCGGCTGGCCCTATGCCGGCGGTCTGTGGAGTGCTGAGCAGATCTCGCATTGGAAGACGGTGACCGACGCCGTGCATGCAACCGGCGGCCGCATTTTCGCGCAACTCTGGCACATGGGCCGGTTGGTGCATCCGTCGCTACACGGCGTGCAGCCCGTGTCTGCGAACGCCACCACGGCGCCGGATCAGGCCCACACCTACGACGGCAAACAGCCTTACGTGCAGGCGCGAGCGCTCGGCCGCGAGGAGATTCCGCGGCTGATCGATGACTACGTGAGGGCCGCCCGCAACGCCCTCGAAGCCGGCTTCGACGGCGTGCAGCTGCACGCGGCGAACGGCTATCTCATCGATCAGTTCCTGCGCGACGGCAGCAACCTTCGCACGGACGAGTACGGCGGTGTCGTCGACAACCGGCTGCGCCTGCTGCGCGAGGTGGTGAAGGCCCTGGTGGGGGCCGTCGGTGGCGATCGCACCGCCGTACGCCTCTCGCCAAACGGCGCCATCCAGGGCGTCGACGACAGTGATCAGGCGACGCTGTTCACGGCCGCCGCGGCCGTCCTCGCGCCGTACGACATCGCGTTTCTCGAGCTGCGCGAACCCGGCCCCGACGGCACCTTCGGTCGGTCCGAGCGTCCGCCCGTGGCGCCGCTGATCCGCCGCGAGTTCAAGGGCGTACTGGTGCTCAATTCGGATTACGACCTTGCGCGCGGACAGGCGGCGCTCGCGATCGGAGCCGCCGATGCCATCTCGTTCGGCCGCAAGTTCCTGGCGAATCCGGATCTGCCGCATCGCTTCGAAAGAGGGCTTGCGCTCGAGAAGGACGAGCCGAAAACCTGGTACTCGCAGGGACCCGAGGGCTACGTGACGTATCCCGCGGCGGGGCCGCCGCGGCACGCTCAGAACGAATAGCTGCCGCCGATGCCATAGGTGCGCGGCCGAACCCTGACCCCGTACTCGACGCCGGCAACGTCCGGACGCTGTATGGCCTTGTTCTCGTCGAGCAAATTCGTGACGAACAAGGACAGATCGAAGTTGCCTGAGCGCAGACCGGCACTCGCGCCCATGACCACATAGGCGGGTCGGTTGAAATCGGGGTCGCCGTGAATGATGGTGCCCTGGCTCGGACCGATCCACTGTGCGTCGGCCCGCAGCGTCGCGCGCCCGAGCGCGAAGGGCTGCGAATATTCGACCGTGGTGCTGGCCGAGTACTCCGGAACGCCCGGCACGTGGTCACCTTTCTGCACCCCGAGCAGCGTGACGGGCTCGACGATTTTCGCGGCGGTGTAGTTACCGCCGAGGGTCACCGTCACCCGGTCGCCCACGCGCTGCTCGAGTTCGGCCTCCACGCCCTTGCTGTCGGCGCTGCCGATGTTGTCCTTGATGTCGAAGGTGCAGGTCGGCAGGATGATGTCGGTCTGGATGTCGCTCCAGCGAATGTCGTAGACCGCGCCGTTCAGCACCAGCGAATCCCCCAACGTACGGCTCTTGACGCCGAGTTCGTAGCTCCAGAGCTTGTCGGATTTGTACTGCGTGGGAGCCTGCCCGAGGCCGAGGCCGGCAAGATCGGCGCTGCACAACGGCACCGGCACCGGCCGGTTGACCCCGCCGTCGCGGTAGCCTTCGGCGGCGGACGCATAGATCAGCGTCGAGGCGCTGACGTCGTAGGCAATAACGCCCTTGGGCGTCAGCGCATGTCCGCGCGCGCCCCCGGAAAACGGCGCTGTGCCGCCGCTCAGATAGCCCGTGGTGGTGAAGACGAGATCTTCGGTGGCCTGCTCGTAGCGGGCGCCCGCCGTGACTTTCAGTCCCGGCAGAATCGTGAAGGTCGCCTGCCCGAACGCGGCCTTCTGAGTGTTCACGAACTCGCTGAGCGCGTAGTAGACCAGGTCGTCGGGAAACGCCGCGCCGAGCAGGGCCGCGGGAGTGGCGCCGTACGTGGACTCGAACGTGCCGGTGAAGCCGGGGATGTGCTCGTTGTCCAGGAGCGCCGTGCGGGTTCGAGAATAATAGAGTCCCGCGAGCCACGACCAGCGCTCGCCCGGACCCTGCGGCTTGGAGGCAAACCTGAGTTCTTCGTGCAGCTGATTGACGTTGGTGTCGAACTGCACCGGCGCGGGCAACGCGGACAGGGCGGCGCCCCCGTAGCCGTATTGCTGCTGTAACGTGCCGCCGATGTACTGGCTGTCGTACACCGTGCCATCGATGTTGCGGTCATCCTGCCGCCAGAAGTACCCGCTCACCGAGGTAAGCTCGATCCCGCCGAGATCGGCATTCACGGTCAGGCTGGTGATGGCACTCTGATCGCGCGCGGTCTCCGGCAGCAGCGTCGGCGATTCGTACGGCGGCAGGGCAAGACCGAACAGGTCCTGGCCGCCCGTGCTCACCCGCTGCAGGAAGGCGGCCGGTGTGATCGACAGTGCATCGCTGGGCTGCACCTTGAGGGTCGCTCGCAGCACCGTGGTATCGACGTCATTGATGTGCCGCGCGGCCAGCGTGCCGTCGGGATTAGCCCGGTCTATCCAGCCGCTTTCGTGGTCGTAGAGCGCTCCCAGGCGAAGCGCGGCATGGCCCTCCACCAGCGGCAGGTTCAAGACGCTGTCGCCCTGATAATTGACGCCGCCGCCTTGGGTTGCGCCCACCGACGTATGCGCGCTGCCCGACACCCCGTTCAAGTCGGGGGAGTTGCTGACGAAATGCAGCGTGCCGCCCATGGAACTGGCGCCGTAGAGGGTACCCTGGGGCCCGCGCAATACTTCGACGCGGTCGATGTCGAAGAAACGCGGTTCGGTCGCGCCCGTGGTGTAGATGTTGAGCACGTTGATCGGTACGTCGTCGAGATAGATGCCCGTGGTGGCCGAGCCGGCCTGGGAGCTGACGCCGCGGATCTCGATATTCGACTGACCCGGACCGCCGAAACTGGTGAACGACAGGTTCGGCACGGCACGCGACAGGTCGGCATAGTCGGTGATGTGCTGCGCTTCGAGCGCCGCCCCCGAGAGCGCGGAGATGCTGATGGGCACCTCGCTCAGGGACTCGCTCGTCTTCTGCGCGGTCACCACGATATCGCCCAGTGTGTTCGAGTCGGGCGGCCCGGCATGCGCGGCGACACCCAGCAGCGCGGCGCAGCACGTCAGCGAGGCCCTTCGACGTTTCACCATCAATGTGTACACTCCTTGCAAGTCCTGCACTCGTCGAGCGGCGGCAGGGGGCGGAACATCACGCCGTCTAGCCCGAAGGCGTCGGGCCCCACCACCCGTAGGGCTTCCGGCGTGCGCAGCAACGGATGGCTGGGCAGCCCGAGCACGGCCACCCGTTGCCCATACCGCAGGACTTCCGTGGTGATGGCGTGCCCCGTATCGGCATCGAGAATGAGGATGAGGTCGGGCACCGACACCTCCACTTTACCACCGCGCTCGAAACACAAGAATTCATTCTGAAACACCACGCGGGCGCGGTCTTCGGTAAACGCGTTGATGCCTTCGAGAACGATTTCTCCCACCGAAAACCCACCGCGAAGATGGCGCTTCAAATCGACGATCTTCGCGTCGATCAGGTGCACGCCACGCTCGGCGACGCAGAGGAAGGGAATGGGGTTGACGTGCTGGCGGTTCGCCTCCAGCACGAGATTGCCGAGACGTATGGCCTGCGTCACGGTGCCGGGGACCGCGGCGCGCTTGACGTAGGCACCCGTCATCGGAGCCTCGACGCCGAGTGCAGTTCCACCCATCGCCACCACGGCGGTTCTGGCGAGGCGTTCGAACCACACCTCAGATGCCGTATGCGCGAACAGCACGACGTTGCCCCGCTCGTCCGCGACGGCCGCCGGCGTGGATGCATGACCGTAGATGCTGAAGGTGGTCATCTGCATTTCTGGAAACGCCCGCCCCATGCCATCGCCATCCACCACGGGCAGCCCGGTCATGGCGGCGGCGATCAGCGGCTCGAACGCATTACCGCCGCCAATTTCCGCGGCGACCAGCGCGTCGATCTTGTGCCCGTAATGCGCCTCGAGCGCGCGCAGCGCGCGCACCCCTTCGTTGCCCTCCGCCAATTTTTCGATGCCGACGCTCGGTGCCCCGATACCCCCGATGGCGACGACGCGGGCATCGTCCGCCAGCTCCTCCAGCGAGAGCAACGCCACCGGCTTGCCCCGTCGCAATTCCTGCAGGCAGCGCAGCTTGCCGAGATAGGGATTGCCGCCGCCGCCGGTGCCGAGGATGGCGGCACCGACCGCCAGCGCTTCGACGTCGTCTTCGCTCAAATACCGCACCATCAGAACTCCAGGTCGCCGACGACTTTGACGCGCACCCGCGTGGCGTCGCCGCGCAAGTACGCGAGCGGCACATCCTCGCGCTCGATCACCACGAGCGAGTCGGCGAGCGCACCGGCCGCGATCGCTTTGCTGCGAGCCTCTTGTTCGGCGTGGACGAGTGCCGCTTCGCGCGACTGCACCGACAGGGAGTAGATACGATCCACCTCCCCGCTGGTCTGCGCGATGGCCGCACCGATCGCGTTCGCCACGGCGTAATGCGCCGGTCGTATCACCTCGAGCTGCTCGATGCGCTTCGGCAGGAGAATGCTGCCGCCCCCCACGGCGAGGATGGGCACGGTCTCGGGCGACACCCGCGCCCGCTCGACGGCCGCCACGAGCCGTTGGTCGATCACGTCGAGACAATGACCCACGAAGGCAGCGTCCAGATGGCGTACCCGGCCGGGATCGCCCACCTCGGCACGTCCGCCGGCCACGGCGATATCGGTGGCGGTCAGCGCATCGCCGCCGAACACGGTGGCGCGCCGGCCGAGCTCGAACCCCACGCTTTGCGGGCCGACGAGCGGCGCCGGGTTGCCGTCCCTCACGATCGAGCCGCCGCCGAGTCCTACGCTGAAGACGTCCGGCATGCGAAAGTTGGTGCGCACCCCGCCGATGTCGACCGTGGAACTTGCCTGCCGCGGAAACCCTTTGTGCAACAGCCCCACGTCCGTGGTGGTGCCACCGATGTCGATCACGATGGCGTCCGCGCAGCCGGAGAGGAACGCCGCGCCGCGCATGGAATTGGTGGGTCCGCTCGCGAAGGTGAGCACCGGAAAGCGCTGCGCCTGCGCCGACTCCATCAACGTACCGTCGTTCTGGCTGAGAAAGACGGGGCAGCGGATGCCGCACTGCTCGACCCCGGCGCGCAGCGCGACCACCGTGTGCCGCGCCAGTTCGAGCAGTGCGCTGTTCAAGATGGTCGCGCTCTCCCGCTCCAGGAATCCGAGCTGTCCCAGCGATGACGACAGCGTGATGGTCGCATCCGGGCACGCCGCCGCGAGCAGCCTTGCCGTCTCCCGCTCGAACTCGTCGCGCACCGGCGCGAACACGCCCGTCACCGCCACGGCACGCAGGCCATGCGCCTTGATGTCGGCGCCGATGCGGGTGATTGTCGCGGGGTCGAAAGAGGCTATCGGTGTGCCGTCGAAATCGACGCCGCCGGGGGCCAGATAGACATGCTCACCGATGACGGCGCGCAACTCCTTCGGCCAGTCCACCATCGGCGGCAGGCTCTGGGCCGCCGGCAGGCACAGCCGTATCACCGCGGTGGTGGACAGGCGGCGGCGCTCGACGATGGCGTTGGTGAAATGCGTGGTGCCGATCACCACCAGGCCCACGTCGGCGCCGGCGATCTGCGCGTCGGCCTGGACCTGTCGCAGCGCCTGCATGAGACCCGCCGTGACGTCGGCCGAGGTCGCGACCTTGACGGCGGCGAGGATATCCCGCCCCGCCATGAGCACGGCGTCGGTGTTCGTACCGCCCACGTCGACACCAATCCTGTACATGCGCTTTCCGTAAGACAACCCTGTCCCTGTAAGTCGATGCTACAAGGGGGCCAGGGATAGGTTTTCGACAAAACAGGATAGTTACGTCACGATGCCGCGACGGCGCACCGCCTCGAGCAGGTCGCCGCGAGAGGTCACCTGCAACTTGCGAAACAGTGCGCGCAGATGGAATTTGACGGCACTCTCGCTCAGTTCGAGAGCCCGCGCGATCTGCTTGTTCGCATAGCCGTCGGTCACGTACGAGAGCACCCGATGCTCCTGTCGCGAGACGCCCGCGAGGGCGCGTGAATACGCCGGCGCGCCCGGCAACGCCTTCAGCAGCCGCAGCACGCGTTGCGCGAACGCGGCCAGGCGCGTATTGCCGGGGCCGGGGTCCGCAATGAACGCCGGCAGCAGGCGCTCGAGGAATTCCACGTCCTCGACGAGCACACCCAGCAGATTCTCGTGCGCAGCCTGGCGCAGCGCCACCGCAAGGTGACGGCGCGTCGACGCCGTGGCGCCCGAACGACTGCACAGGTGCGCCTGCAGCACCGACAAGGAGATGCGGTGTCGTGCCTCGATGCCCGGACGGGCGGCCAGCGTGGTCGCGAGTTGCAGGGCAGGTTCGAAGGCGTGCTCGAAGAGCAAACGCCGCAGACGGATCAACCCTTCCTCCAGCGCCGCGTGCGCCGAGCGCTCCTGCGGCGGCTCGAGATCATAGTCGTCTAGTTGCGCGCAGGCTTCGGCGTGCCGGCGTGCCGCCTGCAGAAGACGGGTCCGGATCAGCGACATCGCGCGGCTTCGTGCGGGCCCATGCCGTCGACTCAAGGTGAGCGTAATTTGATCCAGCCGGTCGAGGGAGCTGCGCAGGCCCTTCTGCCAGAACTCGCAGAAGACGAAATGCCCGGCCATCGTCGCGAGCAATCCGGGCCAGCAGTCACCGCGCAGCAGTGCCTCAAGAATGGGTTCTATGTCGGCGGCACAGTCGCTGAACCGCCCCTCCTCGTAGGCGATGCGCGCCTTGAAACAATCGATGATGGCGGCTTCTGAGTTGAAGATGAGCGCGGAGCTGCGCAACTCCGTCTCTGCGCGCCGCAACAGTTCCCCGGCATCGCGCAGGCGGCTCTGCCGCAGCGCAACGTCGCACAGATGCAAATTCATGAAATGCGCAAGATAAGGAGCTCCTGCCCGCATGAACAGCTCGAGCGCGTCTTCGGCGAGACGCCTGGCCTGTGCAAGCGCGTCCGCGCGCAGGAAGCCCAGGGTCATGATGTTGTACAACACGCCCTGCCCCAACACGTCGTCGGGGCGCAGCAGCGACTCGAGCCGCCCCCAGCTGTGGATTACTTCGGGCGGCGGGACTTCGTCGAGCACGAGGCTCAAGTCCAGGCCCATCAGCACCGCGTAGGGTCGATGGGAAAGCCGCACGTGCCGCAAATCGACGGGCAGTCGCGGATAGGCGCCCTCGAGCCGCGCGAGCGCGGCGCGCGGTTTGCCGCTCTTCACGAGCAGGTGCAGCCGCGCGAAGAACAGGCTTTCGGTGCGCTGCTCCCAATCCGCACCGAACCCGTCGAGTATTTTCTCGACCGCCTGATATCCATGCCGGTAGCCATAGCACATGCCGCCTGCGGCTTCGAAGACGTTTGCCGCCTGGTCGCGCTGGCCGAGTTCCAGGAGCGAGAGGATGGCCACCGTGGGATCGGCGTAAGTGCTGTACAGATGGACGAGATCGGCCAGCACCGGGCCGGGCAGAACGGCGCCTTTGCCGCGCAGCGTCGACAACGCGACGCTCAGGCACGGCGGGGTCACGGTCATGCCCTCCTGCTCCGCTTTCAGGAAGGGGTGGGCGCGCGCGGCGGCACCGAACAGGTACTCGACTGCGCCGCTGCCGAGCGGCGCCGGCAACGCGGCAAACAGCGCCGTGACCACGGGGGCCGGAAGGTCGGGCAGGACTTCGCGCGTGAGGAACGCGGGCAGCATGTGTTCGAGGTCCGCTTGCCGGCCGCGGAGGCGCGCGTCGAACAGCATGGGCCAGCCGCCCGTGGCTGCGAGGAG
>CAZZVN010000019.1:0-57761 GCA_964657625.1 uncultured Steroidobacteraceae bacterium | reverse complement strand
CCGACACCCTGGTTCGAAGCCAGGTACTCTATCCAGCTGAGCTACGGGCGCCTCTAATCTAGTGTACCGCCCAAAGCGAGTTCTGACACCTGGCGTACCGCTGTGTCGGTTAACGCCGCCCCGGAGCCTTCCGGTTGGTCTACATCCGGAATCCACTTTCACCGTCTATGATCGCGCGCGCTGGCGCCCCAAGCTTGCGGCCCTTTACCTTCAGCATAGAGGACTTTCAATGATCAGACGCGCCCTGTTCCTGCTCACCGTCGCAGGCATCTACATCCTGGTCAAACGCTCTGTCAACGCGGTGGCCGACGCACCCACGGAGGGCCGCGCCGACTCGCAATGGGCCAATGAAGGGGGTGCCAACTCGCCTTCGACGGTGTAACGGCGACGGCACGCCCGGCACCCCCCAGCCCGCCGGCAACCGCTCGTCAGGCGTGGCTCAGCAGGTGCCGTTGCATGGCCGTGAGCGCGCGTCGAATGTGAGATTTCACCGTCCCCAGCGGCATCCCGAGCGCGACGGAGATCTCGTCGTGCGTCTGCCCTTCGAAGAACGCGCGCTGCACCAGCGTGCGACGCTCCTGGCTGAGGCATTGGAGAGCAGCACCGACGGCTGCTCTCGATTCGCCCAGCGTGAGCATCTGTTCTGGCCCCAAGGCGGACCCCGCGAGGAACTCTGAGAGCATATCGCCCCCCTCCTCCTCGAACGGCACCGACACACGACGTTGCCGCAGACGGTCGATGGCGCGATTTTTGGCAATGATCGACAGCCAGGCTCGTACACTTCCGCGGCTGACGTCGTACATGTGCGCGTTTTTCCACACGTGGTGAAAAACGTCCAGCACGACCTCCTCTGCATCCTCCCTCGAGCGCAATTGGAAGTGAGCGGCGGAGAACACTTGGCGGACGGTCAGAGCGTAGAGCCGGGCAAGCGCATGAACTTCGCCCGCCGTCACGGCGCCCATGAGTTGCTCGAGGTTGAGCGGGCCGTCGGCCGCACCCACATCGGTGCCCGAAGCCACTGGGTCGTCGCTGTCCGAAGAAGCCCGCATTGCATAGCAACCGTTGTATGTCGATCAGACGCATTCGCACGGCCGGTGCACGACGGATTCAAGCTTTCGCAATTATTTTTTCGTACTGGCGAGCCGTTTAGTCGTCTGTATACATGACGTACGTTACCGTTTTTCGAGAGCGTTCGCGTTTCAGCGCGTCCCCGTCCGCGACAACATCAGCAGCCGCAGTCCCCAGTTCGCGACCTTGGGATCGTACTGCCACACCTGCAGGTAGCCGAGAACGTTCGATTTCTCGACGGCAAACTCTCCCCACGAAAACGCCATGCTCGAGTCGGCCGATAGGTCGCGCGCGGTTTCCTTCGACTGCGCGTGAAGAGGATGCGCCACCAGGAAGGTGTTGGCCGCATCCATCCCGGCAAACGGCTCGTGCCCGTCCACATACAGCATGTGGTCGTTGTTCCTGCCATACGTCCGCAATGCGGCTGCGAGTCCCTCCCCGCCGAGCGTCGACGCGAACTCGCGCATCGCCCGCTCCACGGCATCGACGCCATCGAGACCGTGCGGTGGCGCCTCTCGTTCCGGCAGTGCCAGCCGATCGACATCGAGTGGGGGCGCGGTGCGGACCGGGACGCCGTGCTCGATGCGCGCCGTCCGCACCTCCTGCCAATCGCAGCGGGCGGTGCGTTTCCAGAGTGTGGCGTACGAACCCTGCGATTGCTCACCCGTCCCGCTCCGGACCGTCCATCCACCGGCCGTGAAACCCAGGTCGCCACCCGCCGTCGCGTCGGCAAGCGCAGCCCGCAGCGCGGGCGCAGGGGCCGCGCCGTCGCCCTGTTCGCCCACCACCATCTGCCGCAGCGCCTCGCTGCCCCGGCTGCACGCTTCCTCGCCCGCCACGTTTTGTCCCCCTCGTCGCCCGGAAGCGGAACTTAGCACGTCGGCGCCGTTCCAAATTACATATCACAATCAGCGATTTATCCCGTGGTCGGTGAACGCTGGCGGCCCGTCCCCCTTGGTCGTAAGATCAAGGACGCCCGAGGGGCGTTAATTCCGATAACAGAGGATTCCAGATGAAGCCTTGGCTACCCATGACATTGATTCTCGCGTTCGGCACGATCTCGCATGCCCGGGCGGCGTGTAACTACCCCCATGCGCCCGCCGCGCCCCCCGACGGCAACACGGCGAGCAAGGATCAGATGATCGCCGCGAAACACGATTTCGACCGGTACAACACCGACATGAATTCGTACCTCGACTGCCTGAAGCTGGAGATGGATGCGTCCGCGGCACCGAAGGATCCGACCAAGATGTCTGCGGAAGACAAGAAGGCCGCCGAGGAGCGTCAAAAGGCGCTGGTCGCCAAGAACAACGCCGCGGTGGACGAACTGCAGACCAACGTCGGACGTTTCAACGAGCAACTCAAGATCTACAAGGCAAAAAACAAGTAGGAGCCGGTGGTGACGGCGGCCATGTGCCGCCGCCGCTCCGCTTCGAGAACCCATGCAGGCTGGTACGCTCATCACACCGCGGCTGGCCGAGGAGACGATCAACTCTCGGCTGACCTGCCTCCCCATCGAATCGCTGCCGCTCACGCAGTGCGTCGGCGGCACACTGCGCGAAAATGTTTATGCCGAGCGCGACCAGCCGCCCTACGACCGGGTCACCATGGACGGCGTGGCGATCGACAGCGATGCACTGCGCCGCGGCGTGCGGCGTTTTCACATCCAGGCCACCCAGGCCGCCGGTGCGCCGGCCTTGAAGCTCGCGCGCGGCGACAATGCCATCGAGGTCATGACGGGGGCGGTGCTGCCGCTCGGTGCCGACTGCGTCGTTCCCGTCGAGCAATACGCCGTGGCGGACGGCGCCTTGAGCTTGATCACCGCCGTGACGGCGACCCCCTACCACAACGTTCACCGCCGAGGCACGGACAGCCGCCAGGGCACCTTGCTGCTCGAATCGGGAACCCTGCTGCGTGCGCCCGAGGTGGCCGTCGCCGCCTCGGCCGGCATGGCACGCGTCAGGGTGAGCAGCCAGCCGGCCGTGATGGTCATCTCCACGGGTGACGAGTTGATCGAACCGGGCGATCCGATCGCCGACTACCAGGTGCGTCGCTCGAACGCCTACGCCGTCGCCGCGACGTTGCGCAAGCGCGGCTTCGCGCGGATCGGCGACGACCACGTGCCCGACGACGAGGACCTGCTCCGTGACCGGCTGGAGCTGCATCTGACCACCCACGAAGTCCTGATCCTGAGCGGCGGCGTGTCGATGGGTAAATTCGATCTCGTCCCCAAGGTGCTCGTGCAGCTCGGCGTCGAAGAGGTGTTCCACAACATCGCCCAGCGCCCCGGCAAGCCCATGTGGTTCGGCATCGGCCCGCACGGGCAGGCCGTGTTCGGGCTGCCCGGCAATCCGGTGTCCACGCTGGTGTGCTTGATCCGCTACGTCATACCCGCGATCGCCGAGGCCATGGGCACACGTCGCTCCCCGCCCGAGCGCCTCGCGCTGGCCGCGCCGGTGACGTTCCAACATGCACTGACGTATTTCCTGCCCGTCTTCATCGAGCATGACGAGTGGGGCCGCCCCTGGGCCCACCCTCGGCCGCCGAACGGTTCGGGAGATTTTTTGAGCCTCGCCGGCACGGACGGTTTCGTCGAGCTGCCGCCCGGTCCCAACACCTACGCCAAAGGCTTCGTCACCAGCCTGTACCGGTGGTAGCAGCATGGAATCCATCATTCACGACATTCGCGGCGCCGCGCACCTGCTCGACCGGCGCGCCCGTCCCCTGCAGGATCTGCGGATTTCCGTCATGGACCGGTGCAACTTCCGCTGTCCGTACTGCATGCCCAGAGATCAGTTCCATGACAACTACCGGTTCCTGAAGACGGCCGAACGGCTGTCGTTCGACGAGCTCGTGCGGTTGGCGCGACTGTTCGCGGGGCTGGGGGTGCGCAAACTGCGCATCACCGGCGGCGAACCGTTGCTGCGCGCGAATCTCGCCGATCTGATCGGCGAACTGACCACCATTCCGGGCATCGAAGACATCGCCCTGACCACCAATGGCGTGCTGCTTGCGCAGCATGCGGCCGATCTGTATGCGCACGGACTGCGCCGGGTCACGGTGAGCCTAGACACCCTGGACGAAGCCGTGTTCACGCGCATGAGCGGCGGCTTCGGGGCGCTCGACCAGGTGTTGCTGGGCATCGACGCCGCCATCGCCGCCGGCCTCGCGCCGGTGAAGATCAATGCCGTCATCGAGCGCGGGGCGAACGATCACACGGCGCTCGAACTGGTCGAGCGTTTCCGCGGCCGGCCGGTCATCGTGCGCTTCATCGAATTCATGGACGTCGGCAACCGCAATGCCTGGCGGCCCGGCATGGTGGTCCCTTCGGCGGAGCTCGCGGCACGGATCGCCGCCCGCTGGCCCATGCATCCCGTTCCGGAGAACTACCGCGGCGAGGTTGCCCGGCGCTGGCGCCTGGACGACGGTTCGGCGGAAATCGGTTTCATCTCCTCGGTGTCGCAGCCTTTCTGCGGCGACTGCAGCCGGGCCCGTGTGTCCTCCGAGGGCAGGTTCTTCACCTGCCTGTTCGCGAGCGAGGGGCTCGACCTGCGTGCGGCCCTGCGCGCCGGCGCCACCGACGCCGAGGTTCTCGATCTGGTCCGCGGCCGCTGGCGCGCCCGCACCGACCGCTACAGTGAACTGCGTGACACGCTGCGCGCTGAGGATGCGGTGACGCCCGCGGCCGCGACGCCCGCGATCGGATCGCTCCCGGACGCGCCGGCACCGGGCCCGCGCAAAAAAATCGAGATGTACTACATCGGTGGCTAGCCCGACCTTCACGCATCTGGACGCCGAGCGGCGTCCGACCATGGTCGACGTGGGCGCCAAGACGGCCACCCCGCGCAGCGCCACCGCGGAGGCGCGCGTCGCATTCCCGGCGGCGGTGGCCGCAGCGCTGCGCGAGAACGGGCTGCGCTCGGCCAAGGGTCCGGTGTTCGATACCGCCGTGATCGCGGGCGTCATGGGCGCGAAGCGAACCCACGAACTCATCCCGTTCTGTCATCCGCTGCCGCTCGAGAACTGCCGGATCGTGATCGATCTCGACGGCGATGTCGCCGTGATCCGTTGCACGGTGAGCGTGCATCACAAGACCGGCGTCGAGATGGAGGCACTCACCGGCGCGAGCATCGCCGCGCTCACCCTCTACGACATGTGCAAGGCGCTCTCGCACGACATCGTCATCGGTCCCACCCGCCTGCTGTCGAAGGATGGCGGCGCGCGCACGGTGCGGCAGGAAGCGACGCCGTGAGCTTCCCCGCACCCCTCCACGGCCTGATCCTCGCCGGCGGTCGCAGTTCGCGCATGCAGCGCGACAAGGCTGCGCTCTGCTACCAGGGCAGGACCCAGCTCGATCGTGTCTACGACCTCGCCGCCCGCCACGTCGACGAGGTGTTCGTCTCGGTGCGGGCCGATCAGGCGCTCGATCCCTCGCGCGCCGGCAGGGCGTTGATCGTCGATGCCGCGGACGGCGCAGGCCCCCTGGTCGGCATCCGTTCCGCCCTGACGGCGCATCCCCACGTCGCGTGGCTGGTGCTGGCCTGTGATCTGCCGTTCCTCTCCCACGCCGCGTTGAAGCAGCTTCTCGCCGAGCGCGATCCCGCCGCACTCGCGACCGCCTACGTCAGCACGCACGACGGTCTGCCGGAACCCTTGTGTGCAATCTGGGAGCCTGCGGCGGCGGTCGCACTGGCCGCCTATCACGCCGCGGGCGGGGTGTGCCCGCGAAAATTTTTGATCCGTCATGCCACCCGGCTGGTCGAGCCCGCCGACCGCCGCGCGCTCGACAACGTCAACACCCCCGAGGAATATGCCGAAGCGCTCGGTGTCCTGGGTGACTGACCCCGACTGCCTCGACTCGCCATGCAATTGACCATCCATTACTACGCGCTCATGCGCGAACAGGCCGGCCGCTCGGAAGAGACCCTGCACACCGCGGCGACGACGCCCGCGGCGCTGTACGCCGAACTCCTGACGCGCCATCCCTTCACGCTCGCAGCCGGGCAGTTGAAGGTGGCCGTGAACGATGCCTTCACCGACTGGTCGTGCGTTCTCAACGAGGGCGATGCGGTGGTGTTCATCCCCCCGGTGGCGGGCGGATGACGGGCTTTCGCTTCGCACATGCCGCCATCGATACCGCGGCCATGCGGCACGCGGTGCTCGACCCCGGCGCCGGCGGCTACGTGAGCTTCGAAGGCTGGGTGCGAAACCACAACGAAGGCCAGGAGGTCACCGGCCTTGAGTACGAAGCCTTCCAGGCACTCGCCGTGAAGGAGGGTGAAGTCATCGTGGCCGAGGCGTTGCAGCGTTTTCCCGTGCGCCGCGCGTTGTGTGTACACCGCGTCGGCGCTCTGTCCCTCACCGAACTGGCCGTCTGGGTGGGCGTGAGTTCGACCCATCGGGGCGAAGCCTTCAGCGCCTGCCGCTACATCATCGACCAGGTCAAGCACCGCCTGCCCATCTGGAAGAAGGAGCACTATCGAAGCGGCCACTCGGGCTGGGTGAATTGCGAACGCTGCGCCGCGCCGCCTGCGCACGGGGCGCACGCGCACGGCCACGCCGAGCACGTGCGCGGGGACGACCCCGACGGCGACGCCGACGCCGATGGGTCCTGATTACTCGCGCCAGGTCCTGCTCAAGGAGATCGGCGCCGCGGGCCAGGCCGCGCTCGCCCGCGCTCGCGTGCTCGTGGTCGGCGCCGGCGGCCTCGGCAGTCCCGTATTGCAATACCTCGCCGGCGCGGGCGTCGGCTGCCTGGGCGTGGTGGAGGCGGACGTGCTCGATGCGAGCAACCTGCACCGCCAGCCGCTGTACGCCCACGCCGACGTGGGCCTTCCCAAGGGCGAGCTCGCTCGTCGCGCCGTGCAGTCCATCAATCCCGAGGTGGCGGTCGAACTGCATCCGGCGCGGTTCGCGGCGCACAATGCACTCGGGCTGGTGCGCGCGTATGACGTGGTGGTCGATTGCAGCGACAACTTTCGCACCAAGTTCCTGATCAACGATGCCGCCGTGCTCGCCGGGCGGCCTGCGGTGTTCGCGAGCGTATACCAGTACGAAGGACAGCTGCAGGTGTACGAGCCACACGCGGGCCACGCGTGTCTGCGCTGCCTGTGGCCGGACGCGCTGATCGACGGAGTGGTCGGCAATTGCGCCGAGGTGGGCGTGCTCGGCCCCGTGCCGGGCGCACTTGGCGCGATGCAGGCGCTGTTGACGCTCAAAATCCTGACGGCCATGCCCGGCCGCCTAACCGGCGAATTGCTGTTGATCGACTTCAACCGGTTCTCCACCACGAAATTAAAATCGCCGCGCCGTCCAGGCTGTGTCGCGCCCGGCTGCGCATTGATCCACGAGATTCCCGCCGAAGAGGCCGACCTCGAGATCGAGCTGCCCTCCTTGCACGCCGCTCGCGAACGGCAGCTCGAGGTCATCGACATACGCAGCGCCGAGGAAGTGGCCGCGGCCCCCGTATCGGTCCGGCACATCGCCATGCCCGCCCTGCTCGCCCAGCCGCAACTGCTCGCCGCCGGCGGCCCGTACGTGCTGCTGTGCTCGTCCGGCAAGCGCAGCCTCGCCGTGGCCCGGGCGTTGCGGGCGCAGGGCGTGAAGGTACGCTCGCTGGCAGGCGGACTCGACGCGTTGCGCGGGTGAGCATGCACTTCGCGGGCAAGCTGCCGGACGTCGGCACCACCATCTTCACCGTCATGTCGCGGCGCGCCCTCGAGGAGGGGGCGATCAACCTGAGTCAGGGCTTTCCAGACTATCCCATCGATCCACGGCTGGGCGAGGCGCTCGCCGGGGCGGTGGCGGCCGGACACAATCAATACGCCCCCATGGAAGGCGCGCTCGAATTGCGCGAGCGCATCGCCGCGAAGCTGCGGGTGAACCATTCGGCGGCTTTCGATCCCGCGAGCGAAATCACCGTGACGTGCGGCGCGACCGAGGCGTTGTACGACGCCATCCAGACCGTCGTCGGTGACGGCGACGAGGTGATTCTGTTCGACCCCGCCTACGACGCCTACGAGCCCGCGGTACGTCTGGCGGGCGGCCGCTGCCGGAGAATTCCCCTCCAGCCGCCCGGATTCCGCTTCGACTGGCAGCGCGTGCGGGAGACGCTGAGCGAACGCACGCGCCTGATCGTGCTCAACAGCCCGCAGAACCCGAGCTGCTCGGTCGCCACGGCGCAGGACCTCGACACGCTGGCCGCGCTGATCCGCGGGCGACGCGTCACCGTGCTCGCGGACGAAGTTTACGAACACGTGCTGTACGACGGGCGGCGGCATGCCTCGGTGCTGGCGCATGCGGAACTGCGTGAACGCAGCTTCGCGGTGTTCTCCTTCGGCAAGGCGTTGCATGCCACCGGCTGGCGCGTCGGCTACTGCGTGGCGCCGCCGGAACTCACGCGCGAACTGCGCAAGGTCCACCAGTTCAATACTTTCAGCATTCCCGCCCCGCTGCAACACGCCATCGCGGCGTACCTCGCCCGCTGCCCCGAGGCCTGGGCCGGACTGCCAGCGTTCTTCCAGGCCAAGCGCGATCTGTTGGTGGGGCGCCTGACCGGCTCCGCGTTCGCGCCGGTGCCCGCCGCCGGCACGTATTTTCAGCTGGTCGATTACGGCACGCTGTCGCACGCCCCCGACGTCGAGTTCGCCGACCGGCTCATCCGCGAGGCCAAGGTCGCCGCCATCCCCTTGTCGCCGTTCTATGCCACGCCGCCGTCGATGACGCTGCTGCGCCTGTGCATCGCCAAACGCGACGAGACCCTGATCGCCGCCGCCGAGCGCCTGTGCGAGTTCGCGGCGCACTGCACACGCTGACCCGTTCGCCCGCTGCAGGCGCTCAGGTGCCGTAGGCCCGCTTCCCCGACGGCAGGTTCTGACGCTGCCGGATGCGGGCCGCGTCCATGAGCAGCCGCCCCGCCCAGCGATAGACATTGTTCTCCTTGACCGTACGGCGCATCAGCACCATCCGCTCACGGCGTTCCTCACGGCCCATGCGCATGGCGATCTCCATGGCCTCCGCGGTCTCGTTGACGTCGAAGGGATTGATCAACACCGCCTCGGCCAGCTCGCGCGAGGCGCCCGCGAAGGTGCTCAGGATCAGCACGCCGTCCTCGTCGTCACGCGCGGCCACGAACTCCTTGGCCACCAGGTTCATGCCGTCGTGCAGGCTGTTGACCAGGCAGAAATCGGCGGCACGATACAGCTCGAACACCCGCGCCGGCTCCTGATGCTCGTCGATCAGGACGATGGGCAACCAGCCCTGCTCGCCGAATTTCAAATTGATGCGCTCCACCTCCGCGTAGGTCTGTGCCTGCAGGGCCTGATAGGCGGGAAGCGTGCTGCGCGAGGGCGCGGCGATCTGCAGCAGCGAGATGCGGCCCCGGTGGCGGGGATTGCGGTCCAACAGGGCTTCGAGGGCATGAAAGCGCTCGATGATGCCCTTGGTGAAGTCCCAACGTTCGACGCCCAAACCCACCACCAGGTCGGCGCCCAGCCCATGCCGCGCGCGCACGGACGCACGGCAGGCGGGCACGTCCGGGAGGCCCTTGAGCCAGCGCGGCGGCCATTCGATCGAGATGGGATACGGCGCCACGCGGCACACGTGCCCCTGCAGCGTCACCGTCATGTGTTCGTGATCGATCTGGCACTCCACGAAGCGATCCACCGTCTCCAGGAAATTCTGGCAGTGATAGCGCGTGTGAAAACCGAGGATGTCCGCCGACAGCATGTGCAGCAGGAGTTCGCGCTTCCACGGGCACACGCCGAACGTTTCGGCGTTGGGCCACGGTATGTGCCAGAACAACGCGATGGTCGCCTTCGGAATTTTCGCCCGCACCAGCCGCGGCAGCAACGCGAAATGAAAGTCTTGGATCATCACCACCGGGCTGTCGGTCTTCGCCTCCGCCGCGACCACCTCGGCGAATTTGGCGTTGACCGCCTCGTAGGCGCTCCAATCGCTCGGCCGGAACGCCGGACGGACATACGCGAGATGACACAGCGGCCACAGCCCCTCGTTCGAGAAGCCGTAGTAATACCCCTGCTCCTGCTCGGCGCTGAGCCACACCCGGCGCAGCGTGTACGACGGATCGTCGGGAGGCACGGCGATCTGATCGAAGCGGTCGACGGTCTCGCGGTCCGCAGCGCCCGCGCCGTGCGCGATCCACACCCCCGAACACGCACGCATGATGGGTTCGAGCGCGGTCACCATGCCGCTCGCCGGCACCTGCACCACCGGTCGGTGATCGGCATCGTAGTTGTGGATGTAGGGTTCACGGTTCGACACGATGAGGACCTGCGAGGAATGCAGATGCTCGTGCACCACCTGCCGCAGAGCCTGCGGCGTCCAGTTCTCGCTGAAGTCGATTTCCAGTCGTTGTTTCTCCTCGGCCTCCGCCAGCACCTGTCGCACCTGCGAGAGGATCGGCTGCGAAGACGCGGGCGAGTTGGCATCGTCGCGGAAGCGTTTGCCACGGATGTCGCCGATCAACATGTTGATCCAGCGGCGCAGCTGCAGCCAGGCCAGCAGCACCCCCAGCAGGACCAGCAGCAGCACGGAGATGCCGATGAACACCAGGACGAAGTCCCGCGCCGTGCGCTGCCGCCGGTCCACGAAACTCAGATCGTGCAGCATCAGCACACGAAACGGCACCGGCTCGGCCATGTCGAAATCGAAACGCGACACCTGCACCGAACCGGACGGCAGCTGTTGCACCCGCGTCGTCGGCGGGCTCTGCCTGGCGTCGCGCTCGCAGGAGATGGCCGCCGGCGTGCGTTCGGTCTTGACCACCGTGGCACCGTCGGGCCGGCAGACCAATATGGCGAGCAGCCGCTCGTCGGCGGTGACCTTGGCGAGGTAGGTCCGCAGCCGCGCTTCGTTGCCCCTGGCCAGCAGCTCGGTCATGGGCTCTTCCATGGAATGCATGACGAGTTGCGCGCGCAGTTCGACGTCGGAGCGGAACCACTCCGCCAGCAACCGCTCGATATAGGGCAATCCGAAGAAGGCGACGACACAGGTGGCGAGGGCCACGGGCAGCACGAAACGCAGCAGGACTGATCGATACAAAATGCCTCCGTATGCTCCAGCCTAGCGAAACCGCTTCCGCAAAATACCGAAATTCCGTGACAGCGTCCCGCATTTCACGGGGCGCGTCGGTAAACTTTACATTTGCGCCGTATATATCATCACGGCCATTGGCAGCGGCGCGGCGCTGCGCTATGTTGATTTTTCATGACGCAAACTCCCTCGCCTTCCCCCTCCCTCTCCTGGTGCCTGTTTCTCGACGTGGACGGCACCTTGATCGAGCTTTCGGACAGCCCCTTCGACATCGTCGCGAGCGAGGAGCTCAAGCACACGCTGGGGGAGGTGTCGCAGCGGCTCGGCGGTGCGGTCGCGCTGGTGAGCGGACGCAGCATCGAGTACCTGGACAAGTTGTTCGCGCCGCTGCAGCTGCCGGCCGCCGGCCTGCACGGCGTCGAGCGGCGCAAGTCCTCGGGGGTCCTGCATGGCGCGAGCTTCGCCGACGGACAGCTGGACCGTGCGCGGGCGGCGCTCGAGCAGTTCGTGGGTGCCCATCCGGGAACCTTGCTCGAGGACAAGGGACGCACGGTGGCCGTGCATTACCGTCTGGCGCCACAGTTCGAGGCGCACGCGCTTGCCGCGGTCAACGCCACCGTCGGGGCGATGGGGTCGAACTATCACGTGCAGCACGGCAACATGATGATGGAGATCAAGCCGCGCGGCTTCAGCAAGGGCTCAGCCATCAAGGCGTTCCTCCAGGAGCCGCCGTTCTCGGGACGCGTGCCGGTGTTCGTGGGCGACGATCTGACGGATCTCGACGGCTTCCACGTGGTCGACGACGAGGGTGGCATCTCCATCGCGGTGGGTTCTCGCGTCGAGGCGCAGCGCCATCTCGAGAACCCGGCCGCCGTGCGCCGCTGGCTGCAGGAAATCGCCGCCCTCACCGACAGCCACCACGAGTGACGGTACGCCTGCGGCCACGCGGCCCGCGCGACATGCGCCGACCGGCGGCTACGGCCTGATCTGTCCGCTGCCCCGCACGAGATACTTGTAGCTGGTGAGTTGCTCGACGCCCACGGGTCCGCGGGCATGAAATTTGTCCGTGCTGATACCGATTTCCGCGCCCATGCCGAACTCGCCGCCGTCGGCGAATTGCGTGGAGGCGTTGTGCAGCACGATGGCGCTGTCGACGCGGGTGAGGAAACGTTCGGCGGCGTCTTCATCGCCGGTGACGATGCAGTCGGTGTGCTGCGAACCATAGCGGGCGATGTGCGCGATCGCCGCGTCGACGTCCGCGACCACGCGCACCGCGATGATGGCATCCAGGTATTCGGCGTACCAGTCCTGCTCGGTCGCAGGCGTCACGCGCGCATCGCTCGCCGCGCTCGGCGCATCGCCGCGCACCGCGCAGCCGGCGTCGAGCAACGCACCGATCAGCGGCGCAAGATGGGTGGCCACGCAGCCACGGTGCACCAGCAGCGTTTCCGCCGAGCCGCACACGCCGGTGCGCCGCAGCTTGGCGTTCAGCACGATGTCCTTCGCCATCTGCAGGTCCGCATGCCGGTCCACGTACACGTGGCAGACGCCCTCGAGGTGTCCGATCACCGGCACGCGTGCCTCCTTCTGCACGCGCTCGATCAGATTTCTGCCGCCGCGCGGCACGATCACGTCGATGTCGTCCGTCATCTCGGCGAGCATGTAGCCCACCGCCGCGCGATCGATGGTCGGCACCCATTGGATGCAGCCGGCCGGCAGACCCGCGACGCGCAAGCCCTCCTCCAGACAGGCGTGGATGGCCGCATTGGAATTCGCGCTCTCCGAACCGCCGCGCAGGATCACGCAGTTGCTAGACTTCAGGCACAGACCGCCGGCATCGGCCGTGACGTTCGGCCGGCTCTCGTAGATGATGCCGATCACGCCGAGCGGCACCCGCACGCGTTGTATGCGCATGCCGTTGGGACGCGACCACTCGGCGAGCACCGTACCGATGGGGTCCGGCAGATTGATGACCTCGTCGAGGCCCCGCGCCATCCCCTCCACGCGAGCGTCGTCGAGCTTGAGCCGGTCGAGCAGCGCCGGCGACAACGCACGGGCGGCGGCCTCACGCATGTCAAGTTCGTTCGCGGCCAGTATCTCGTGCCGGTGCGCGCGCAGCGCCGCCGCGGCGGCACGCAGGGCGTGGTTCTTGGTGTCGGTGGAGGCGAGCGCAAGCACCCCGGCCGCGGCCCGGGCGGCCCGGCCGAGGCCGCTCATGAGCTCCGCTACGCCCACCCGGTCGTCCAACCTCTCCTGACTCATGCGTGCCTTCCCGAATTCAACAACACCAGATCGTCGCGATGAATGATCTCATCGCGCCCGCGAAACCCTAGCACTTTTTCGATCTCGGCGGACTTGCAGCCGAGGATCCGCGCGGCGTCACCGTCCGAATACGCACAGATGCCCCGTCCCACCTCGGCGCCATCCGGCCCCAGGATGCTCACCGTATCACCCCGTTCGAATCGTCCCACCGCATGCGTGACGCCCGCCGGCAGCAGACTCTTGCCGCCCAGCAGCGCGCGCACGGCCCCGGCGTCCACCGCGATGGCACCGGACGGTTTCAAGGTGCCGGCGATCCATTGTTTACGCATCGCCACGGGCGTCGAGGAGGGCACGAACCAGGTGCAACGCGCGCCGTCTTCGATGCGCTTCAAGGGATGCGCTGCCGCCCCCCTGGCGATACACAGGTGACAGCCGGCGCCCACCGCGATCCTGGCGGCCGCGATCTTGGTCTGCATGCCACCACTGCCCACGTCGCTGCTCACGCCCCCCGCCATGGCCTCGATGGCCGCGGTGATCTCGAGTACACGGGGGATGAATTCGGCCGCGGGGTCCACGCTCGGATTGGCGGTGTACAGCCCGTCGATGTCCGAGAGCAGCACCAGGCAGTCCGCACCCACCATCTGCGCCACCCGCGCCGCCAGCCTGTCGTTGTCTCCGTAGCGGATCTCGGCCGTCGCGACCGTGTCGTTCTCGTTGATCACCGGCACCGCGCCGAGCGCAAGCAGGGTGTTCAAGGTACCGCGCGCGTTCAGATAACGGCGCCGCTGCTCCGTGTCACCCAGGGTCAGGAGGATTTGCGCCACGGTGATGTCGTGCACCTCCAATAGCTCCTTGTAGGCATGCGCAAGACGTATCTGACCCACGGCGGCCGCGGCCTGGCTCTCCTCCAGGCGTAGTTTGCCGCCGCTCAAACCCAGGTGCCGGCGGCCGAGCGCGATCGCGCCTGAGGACACCAAGATGACCTCCTGCCTGCGCTTCACGAGTCGGGAGATGTCCGCCGCGAGGCCCTCCAGCCAGGAACGGTTGAGCCGCCCGGTGGCGGCGTCGACCAGCAGCGCCGACCCCACCTTGATGACGACACGCCTGGCATCGGCGAGGCGGCGTGCGGCGGTTTTGCGGTCGGTAATGCTCATGGGTGCGCAATATGCCATTTACTTAAGCGAGCGGCCTCCCCTAATATTCCTTAGTATTCGCGTGCCGATCCGGTGACGCAGCAGAGAAGGACGACCAGACGTGGGCAGAGAGTACGAACCAACGGTGGGACAGTGGTACGAGGATCTCGAGAACGAAGAAACGTTCCAGGTGCTCAAGGTGGACGAGGACAAGGAAACCGTTGAAATTCAACACCTCGACGGCGACGTCGAAGAGTTGGACGTGGACGGCTGGGCGGAACTCGATCTCGAGATGACCGAGGAGCCGGAAGGCTGGTCGGGTTCGAAAGCGGAAAAGGATGCCGAGGAAGACGAGGACGACGAAGACTGGGACGAGGATGACGACGATGAGGATGATGACGACGACGATCTCGATGACGACGACGACGACGAGGAACACAGCGAATATTGACGCCCGCGGCCGTGGCGCCGTCCGCACGACGCGCGTGGCAGCCCGCGCGACTCGCCCGGCCGCGCACGACACGCATGGCAGCCCGCGCATCCAGGCGCCGTTCTCACACCGGCTGGAGCCACCCGTGGCGGTCCGGTTCATCGCCGCGCTGCACGGCCACGAGTTGCGCACGCAATGACAGGGTGAGCGGTCCCACCCCGCCGTCGCCCACGCGGTGCTCGACGCCGCCGTAGATCAGCGTGCCCACGCCGGCGAGTACCGCTGCCGTACCCGACAACGCCGCCTCGCCGTTCTTCACCCAGTCCAGCATGTCCCCGACGTCGAACACACGCTCCGACACCCGGTATCCGCGGTCGCGCGCCAGCGTCAGCAGAGAATCGCGCGTCACACCGTGCAGGAAGGTGGTGTCGAGATTACGCGTCAGCAATTCACCGTCGCGCAGCAGCAGAAAATTCGCCGCACCCGTTTCCTGCACCTCGCCGCCCGGACAGAACAACACCTGATCCGCCTGGCTCTGCGCCCGCGCACGCAGGGTCGGCCCCATCGCCGCCGCATAATTGCCACCGGTTTTGACCATGCCCATCTGCGCCGCCGAGCGGGTGTTCTGATCGTCCACCAGAATGCGCAGCGGCTTCATGCCGCCCGCGAAGTAATCCCATACAGGGCTCGCCAGCACCAACAGCGAGGCGGCGGTGGAAGGGGTCGCCGCCGCACCGATGTTGGCCGTCGTGCCGATCAGCAAAGGCCGCAGGTACAACGCCCCCGGTGCCTCCGGCACGGCATCGCGGCAGCGCACGATCAACGCACGCACCATGGCCGCCACCTGCTCCGCATCCGGCTCCGGCAACACCAGCTGGCGCGCACTCTGACGCAGCCGCTGGATGTGACGGTCCATGCGAAACACGTGGATCGAGCCGTCGGTGCGCCGAAACGCCTTGAACCCCTCGAAACAGGTGCTCGCGTAATGCAGCACGTGCGCGGCAGGGCTCAGTTCCAGCGGCGCCACCGGAGTGATCTGCATGTCGCTCCACGCACCGTCCGCGTAGGAGGCCACCGCCATGTGCGAGGTCAGTAAGGTGCCGAACGCCGGTCGCTGAGGTTGTGCCGTCATGGGAATGCCGCCTTAGGGTAGAAAAATAGTGGCAGGATGCTCGAGCAGGTCCTTCAGGGCCTGGATCATCGCGGCTGCATCATAACCGTCCACGAAGCGATGATCGAATGACGACGACAAGTTCATGATCCGCCGCACCGTGACAGCCCCGCCGTACACCACTGGCCGCTCCACGGCTTTGTTCAGCCCGACGATGGCCACTTCGGGGGAATTGATGACCGGCGTCGAGGCGATGCCGCCCAGCCTGCCGAGACTGGTGACCGTGATGGTGGAGCCCAGCAATTCGTCACGCGAGGCCCGGTTCGTGCGCGCCCGTTCCGCAACGCGACGGATTTCGGAAGCCAGTTCCCACAGCGTCCGCGTTCCGGCGTCACGCACCACCGGCACCTTGAGACCGTCCGGCGTCTGGGTCGCAATGCCCACGTGCACCGCCCGATGCCGCACCAGCACCCCCCGTGCCGCGTCGTACCGCACGTTGCATTGCGGAAACTGCGCCAAGGTCCGCGTCAGCGCCGCGACCACCAGCGGCAGATACGTGAGCGCCGGCTCATCCTCCGGCAGTCTGCCGTTCAGATGCAGCCGCAACGCCTCGAGTTCGGTGACGTCCACCTCCTCCACGTAGGAGAAATGCGGAATGTTGCGCTTCGCCTCACTCATCCGTTCCGCAATCACCCGCCGCACGCCGATCACCGGAATCTCCGTGATCTCGGCCGCACGTGCGGCATGTGCGCCGACCGCCGCCCCCTCCACGTCCGCGCGCACGATGCGTCCCCCCGGGCCCGAACCCGTCACGTCGGCCAGAGCGATCCCGGCCTCGAGGGCCCGACGCCGGTTCGCCGGCGACACCATGACCCGCCCCGGCGGCGGCCCCGCACTCGCGCCCACCCCGGCAACGCCCGCACCCGCCGCACCGCCGACGGGCGCACCCGCGAGCTTCTCCCCCGCCCCCGCGCCCGGCGCGGCAGCGACCCGGTCCTCGCCCCCCGCGGTGTCGCCTTCCGTATCGAGCTCGAACACGATGAGCGGTGCACCCACCGCAATTTTGTCGCCGGGCGACCCGCTGACCGACAGCACCCGTCCGCCGACGGGAGCAGGCACTTCGACCGCCGCCTTGTCGGTCATCACCTCGACGATAACCTGATCCTCGCGCACCGAATCCCCCACCCGGGTGTGCCAGGCGACGATCTCCGCCTCGACGGTGCCCTCGCCCAAGTCCGGCATCTTGAACACGAACTGGCTCATGTGCACTCCATGACGAATTTGAGCGCCTGCGCCACCCGCGCCTGCCCCGGAAAATATTCCCATTCGAAGGCATGCGGATAGGGTGTGTCCCAGCCGGTGACGCGCTGAATCGGCGCCTCCAGGTCCCAGAAGCACTCCTCTTGGACCACCGACGACAATTCCGCGCCGAACCCGGAGAACCGCGTGGCCTCGTGCGCCACCACGCAGCGGCCAGTCTTCTTCACCGAGGTGCACAGCGTGTCCACGTCGAGCGGCACCAGCGAACGTACGTCGATGATTTCCGCGTCGAGCTCGAGGGCGGCCGCGGCGGCCAGCGCCACATACACCATGGTGCCGTAGGTGATCACGGTGACGGCGGCGCCGCTGCGCACGATCTCAGCCTTGCCCAGCGGTACGGTGTAATACCCCTCGTCGACCCGTCCTTTCGGATGCGTGGTCCACGACACCGCAGGCTTGCCCGGGTCGCCGTCGAACGGTCCGTTGTAGAGCCGCTTCGGCTCGAAGAAGATGACCGGATCGTCGTCTTCGATGGCGGTGATCAACAGTCCCTTGGCATCGTAGGGGTTGGAGGGCATCACGACTTTCAGCCCGCTCACGTGGGTGAATATCCCCTCGGGACTCTGCGAATGCGTCTGGCCGCCGCGGATGCCGCCGCCGCACGGCGTGCGGATGGTGACGGGTGCGAAGAACTGCCCTGCGCTGCGGTAGCGGATGCGGGCGAGTTCGCTCGCGATCTGATCGAAGCCGGGATAGATGTAATCGGCGAATTGGATCTCCGCCACCGGCCGCAGGCCGTTGATGCCCATGCCGATCGCGGCGGCGACGATGCCGCCCTCGGCAATCGGCGTGTCGAGCACACGATGCTCGCCGTACTTGCGTTGCAGACCCTCGGTGGTGCGGAACACGCCGCCGAAATAGCCGATGTCCTCGCCCAACACCACCACGGTGGGATCGCGCCCGAGCATCACGTCCATGGCGCTGTTCAAGGCCTGGATCATGTTCATGCTCGCCATCGATCAGCCTCGCTCCGCGCGCATCAGGGCGCGCTGCCGTTCGAGATGCTCGGGCATCTCCTTGAAAACATCCTCGAACATCAGGTCGGCGTCGAGTCGCGGCCCGTCGCTCAAGGTGCCGAATTTGACGGCGTCCTTCCAACTCGTGCCGATCGATGCCTCGAGTTCCTGGACGAGGGCGGCGTGACGTTCCTCCGACCAGGCGCCGAGTCCGATCAAATGGCGCTTGAGCCGCTCGATCGGATCGCCGAGCGGCCAATGCTCATGATCGTCCTTGGCACGGTAGCGGGCAGGATCGTCGCTGGTCGAGTGCGCCGCGGCACGGTAGGTCACGAGTTCGATGAGCGTGGGTCCGCCGCCGATGCGCGCACGCTCGGCCGCCCACTGCGTCACCGCGTACACCGCGAGGAAATCGTTGCCGTCGACACGGATGCCGGCCATGCCGTAGCCCGGACCGCGGGCGGCAAAGGAGCGCTGCTCGCCGCCCGCATAGCCTTGAAACGTCGAAATCGCCCACTGATTGTTCACCACGTTCAAGATCACCGGTGCCTGGTACACGGAGGCGAACAACAGGGCGTGATGAAAATCCGCCTCCGCCGCGCTGCCCTCGCCCACCCAGGAGGCGGCGATGTGGTCCTCGCCCTTGATCGCCGCCGCCATCGCCCAGCCGACGGCCTGCGGAAACTGCGTCGCCAGGTTGCCCGAGATGGAAAAGATGTTGCCGCTCTTCGAGTGATACATCACCGGCAGCTGACGGCCCTTGCACATGTCGCGGGTGTTCGACAACAGCTGGTTCATGAGGTCGACCAGCGCGGTGCCCCGCGCGATGTGCAGACCCTGATTGCGATAGGAGGGGAACAGCATGTCGCCGGGACGCAGCGCCATGCACTGTGCGACGGAGACCGCCTCCTCGCCGAGCGAGCGGATGTAGAAGGAGATCTTGCCGGCGCGCTGGGTGCGCTGCATCCGGTCATCGAACAGACGTGTGAGCAGCATGTGTCGCAGGCCGATCTGCAGTTCGGCCGGGTCCAGGTGCGGGTGCCACGGACCCTGGGCGACGCCTTCGTCGTCGAGCACGCGCACCAGCCGCGTCGACAAGGACTGCATCTCGCCGGCGCGCGTGGTGACCTCCGGTCGCTCGACCGCACCGGCCGGCGACAGCGCCACGTAACTGAAGTCGGGCACCTCGCCGGGGCGGGCGGGCGGACGGGGCAGATGCAAACGCGAACGCTTATTCATGCCCGCAATTTACGTCCAATCGGGCCTCGGTGTTGCATGCATTCGACCCGGCGCGGATAATCCGGAACAAACGTTCCAGAAATGCTCGATAAATGAAAAATACGGCACGCAGTGCGCTCGATGCCCTGGACCTGCGGCTGCTCGACATCCTGCAGCGCGAGGCCACGCTGTCGGTCGCCGAAATCGCCGGCCGGGTGCGACTGCCCACCACCACCTGCTGGCGCCGCATCCAACAGCTCGAGCGCGACGGCGTCATCAAGGCACGGGTGGCCCTCCTCGATCGTGACGCGCTCGGGCTCGACGTCACCATGTTCGCCCACGTGAAACTCGCCACCACGGGTCGCGACGCCATCGCCGAATTCGAGGCCGCGATCCGCGACCGTGCCGAGGTGCTCGAGTGTTATACCGTCACGGGCGAGTGGGATTTCTTCCTGAAGATCGTCACGCGCAATATGAAAGCCTTCGAGGCGTTTTATCTGGATTATCTGTCGCGCATTCCCTGCGTGCGGTCCGTCAGTTCGTCGGTGGCCGTCACAGTCATCAAGGAGTCGACCGCGCTGCCGCTCGGGATCTGACTCGCCGCGCTCACGCGAGTTGCGCCGCGCTCAGGCCAGCAGCGCCGCGATCGCGGGCGAGGGGTTTCCGCCGCACAGGAGCACCACCACCCGCTGCTGCGCATAACGGGCGGCGTCCTTGAAATACGCCGCCAGCGCCACGCCGCTGGCGCCTTCGACCGCCCAGCCGAGAGCATGGGCCCAGCGCATGGCGGCGAGAATTTCCGCCTCGCTCACCAGCACGGCGCGATGCATGACCTCGCGGCACAATGCGAAGGTGAGGGAGTCCGCCTCCACGCCCCCGGCGGTGCTTTCGCTCAAGGTGGGGGTCTCCGGCACCTCGAAGATCCTGCCTGCGCGCAGACACTCGTAGAGTACGGGGGAGTTTTCCGCCCAGCAGCCGATGATTTCGGCGCGCGGCGCAGCATGCCGCAGATAGGCACCGATGCCGCTCAGCAGACCGCCGCCGCCGGTCGCGATGAAAATGGCATCGAGGTCCGGCAGCTGCCGGACCAGTTCCACGGCGATCGTGCCCTGGCCCGCGATCACCTGGACGTCGTTGTAGGGGGACACGTACGTGCGGCCGGACGCCTGAGCCGCCGCACGCGCCGCGAGTTCCGCCGTCAAGGCATCGTCCCCCACGGTGCGCAGACGCGCACCCAGATCGAGCATTTTTGCGCGCTTGGCCGGATCGACCCGCGTGCTCAGAAAAACTTCTGCATCGATACCCAGCTGCCGTGCGGCCGCCGCCACCCCCAGCCCATGGTTGCCGGTGGACGAGGTGATCACTCCGGCCGCCGCCGCCGCCGCGTCGAGACTCATGAGTTTGTTGGTCGCGCCGCGCAGTTTGAACGAGCCCGTCCACTGGCGCTGCTCGAACTTGGCGAAAGCAACGCCGCGGCCGGCGGGCGCGACTCCGTCCGGCGACACCGCACCGGGCAGGGTCATAGGAATGGGCATCGCCATGGGCATGCGCTCGAGTTCGGTCTCGCGTACCACCGCATAGATTCGTTGCGCGGCCGCATCGATCAATGGCACCAGCTCACGGGCCCACATCGCTCAACCCGCGGTCGCGCGGGCCTCGTCGGCGCGCAGGAGACGCAGCGCCAACCGCTCCGCATGATTGCGCAACTCGGTCGCGGCGGTCGCCTCCCAATGCACCGCACGCAGCATGGGCCCGAGATAGAACAGCCGGTCGCTTACCGTGCCGTCGGCCGCGATGCACGCGCCCTCGAGATCGGTCCGGATGCCCAGATCGAGTTCGTCCGCGCTCACGAGACCGCTGCCCTGCAGCGATCGCAGCAGAGGATCTTCCGAACGTTTCAACACATAATCCGGGCCGGTCGCATTGACGAGCGCATCGACCACCCGCGTCGCCGACGTCGCCGCACCGCGCGGACGCCACGTCACACGCAGCCTCGATCCCTGCGGCGCGAGTTCCTCGATGCGGCCCGCGCCCACCTCGAGCCGGCCGCTCTCGCGCAGCTCCGCAACCCGGGTGGCCACCTGGGGAGGCAGCCGGTGCCGATGAACGTCCCACAAGCTTTGCACGTGGCGCAGGAACCGGCGTCGTTCGGGCACGGGCAAACGCTGCCACAAACCGGGAGCCAGGGTGCGCAGGTACGTCACCACCTCGCGCCAATCGCCGCCCAGACGAACCACGTCACGCACCAGCGCCCGCGTGGCCGCCACCACCGCGCGGATCGAACCGCATTCGAGCAGCGCGCCGCCGTCGCCGCTCAAGGCGGTGGGACGAAACGTCGTCTGCGGCAGCGACACCACGCCGCGCCGTGACAAGGTGAACAGCTGTGGCACCCGGTCCGGATGACGGCTCAAGTTCAAGGCAACGTCCGCCATGGTCAGGCCGTTGCCGACGATCAAGACGCTGTGTTCCGCGCCCAGATGCGTGGGCAGCACCCAGGGATCGTCGATGTACGCCGGATGCGTGCGCAGAGCAGCGGCGGCGGCGAGCGGCCGGGGCCGCGGATTACCCGGTGCCAGCACCACGCGCTGCGCGTTCAGTGCCGCTCGATCGGCGAACCGCGCGTCGAGCGAGTTGCCGTCGGCGCTTCGCGCCACGTCCATCACTTCGCCGAACACCCGCCGCAGCGTGACGTGGGGGGCCGCCGCCGCCTGTGCCCGCAACAGCAGATCCTGCAGGTAGTCGCCGTACAACGCGCGCGGCAGGAAGTCCTCGCCGTGCGCGTCGGGAATCGAACGACGCGCGAACCGCAGAAAGGCTTCCGGGTCCTTCGAATCCGCCGAGAGGCGGTTGGCCGGCACGTTCAGCACGTAGGCACACTCGTGCACCGCGTACGCCATGCCCCGCCCCATCGAGGTCCCGCGCTCCACGAGGCACACCTCGGTGGCACGCGCGGGCGCGCTGCGCAACAAGCTGGCGGCCAACACGGTGCCGCTGAAGCCCGCACCCACTATCGCGATTCGGTCAACCATGGCGGCCACGCCGCGCGAGATCCCATGGTTCGGATTTCGTGGTCAAATGAGCATCTTCCTCACAAGGAGCCGCCATGAATGCCGCCAATCCCATGCACACCGATGGTTTCGAGTTCATCGAGTACGCCGCCCCCGATCCGGAGCAGCTGCGCCGCCTGTTCGACCGCATGGGCCTCCCGATCGTCGCGCGCCACCGCGCCAAGAACGTGACGTTACATCGCCATGGCGACATTCATTTCATCATCAACGCGGAGCATGACAGTTTTGCACAAAAGTTTGCCCGCGCGCACGGACCGTGCGCCTGCGCGATGGCATTCCGGGTCGCCGATGCCGCCTTCGCCTACGCACGCGCGCTCGAGCTGGGCGCGAAGCCGGGACCCGTCACCGCAGGACCGATGGAACTCAACATTCCGTCCATCGAAGGCATCGGCGGCAGCCTCATTTATCTCGTCGACCGCTACGGCGAGCGCACCATCTACGATGTCGATTTCGTACCGGTGAAGGGGGCCGGGCCGGCCGAGGACACCCGGCTCGCGTGCATCGATCACCTCACCCACAATGTCCGGCGCGGCAACATGAATCTCTGGGCCGGCTTCTACGAGAAGCTGTTCGATTTTCGTGAGATACGTTATTTCAGCATCGAAGGCACGAAAACGGGATTGTTCTCGCGCGCGCTTACTTCGCCGTGCGGGAAGATAAGAATTCCCATCAACGAGAGCCAGGACGACAAGAGCCAGATCGAGGAATACCTGCACGAATACAAGGGCGAGGGCATCCAGCACATCGCGCTCGGCAGCACGGACATCTACCGTACCGTCGATGCCCTGCGTGCGCATGGCGTGGAGTTTCAGGAGGCACCCGACACCTACTACGAAAAGGTGGACGCACGGGTCGCAGGCCACCAGGAGGACGTCGCCGAACTCAAGCGGCGCAGCGTGCTGATCGACGGCAGTGTCGAGCATGGCATCCTGTTGCAGATCTTCACCCGGAACGCCATCGGGCCGATTTTCTTCGAAATCATCCAGCGCAAGGGCAACGAAGGGTTTGGCGAAGGAAATTTCAAGGCGTTGTTCGAGTCCATCGAACTCGACCAACAGCGGCGCGGAGTGTTGTGACCGGCGCGGCCTGGTTGAACTTCGCAGTTTCGCCCTTATCTAACGTAACAACGGCCAATTCGGCCGACTGGGGGTCTGTATGCGTAGATTAGTGGCTGCGACGATTGCCGCGACGACGTTGACTCTGGCCGCCACCTGGGCCGTTCCCGCGTACGCCGCGGATGCCGATGCCAGCGTGCATCAAATTTACGAGGCGGCCGAAGGCGGGCATCTCGACCAGGCGCAGGGCATGATGGACCAGGTCCTCAAGGATCATCCGCAGAGTGCGCGCGCCCACTATGTCCAATCCGAGCTGTACGCGAAGGAAGGCAAGTTGTCCCTCGCCCGCTCGGAGCTGGCCGAGGCGGAGCGCTTGAAGCCTGGCCTGCCGGGGGAAAACCCGCAGTCGGTGCAACGCTTGAAGTCTGAACTAGGCGTCGGCGGACGTGCCGAAAGCGCACCGCGCGTCATCGGCATGAATTCGGGCGCACGGGCCGAGCCGCATTTCCCCTGGGGGACGGTTCTGATACTGCTGGCGGTGGTCGGCGTGTTGTGGATGGTGTTTCGCCGCCGTAGCAGCTACGGCCAGTACCCGGCGGGTGTCGCGGGCGGAGGTCCCGGCGGCTATGCGGGGCCCGGCGGCGGCTATGGCCCGGGGTATGGTCCCGGCGGCGGCATGGGTGGCGGCGGCGGGCTGGGGTCGGGCATTGGGGGTGGGCTGGCGTCCGGTCTCGCCGTGGGAGCCGGCGTCGTGGCCGGGGAAGAACTCGCCCATCGCTTCCTGGACGGGCGCCCGGAGGCGGGCGTCGCCCCGCAGCAGGTGGCCGACAACAATGGTTGGAACGCCGACAACAGCAACATGGGCGGCAACGACTTCGGCGTCAATGATGCAGGGTCGGGCTGGGACGACAGCTCGGGTGGTGGTGGTGGCGGTGGGGACGATTGGACCTGACGCGCACCGCCGCAGCGATAACGCTCGATTGAAAATGAAGCCCCGCAGATCGAAGGATCTGCGGGGCTTTTTCGTCAGCCCAGAATGATTTTCGGGGCGGCCGCCAGGCCCTCGACGATCAGTTTGTTCACACGTTTGACGAAGCCGGCCGGGTCTTCCAATTCGCCGCCTTCGGCCAACATGGCCTGGTCGTACAACACCTGGGCCAGGTCCGCGAATGCCGCGTCGTCGGGCGTATCCCTGAGCCGCGCCACCAGCGCATGTTTCGGGTTCAACTCGAGTATCGGCAGGGTGGCGAAGGGGTTGTTTTGACCGGCCTGCTTGAGGATACGCCCCATGCGAAGACTCATGCCGAACTCACCCGCGACCAGCACGGCGGGCGAATCGGTGAGACGACCCGACACCTGCGCGCTCGCCACCCTGCCCGCCAGCGCCTTGCCGAGACGTTCCAACGTTTCCTTGTAGTCGGATTGCGCCGCCGCCTGCTCGGGCGTTTCGATGGCGGACGCCACGTCCGCGGCGGAACTCGCCACGTTCGCCAGCGTCTTCCCCTCGAACTCGTGCAGGTGGCTCGCCACCCATTCGTCGATACGGTCCGTCAACAACAAAACCTCGAAACCGGAGGCACGGAACCCCTCGAGGTGCGGGCTGTTGCGAGCGGCGGACAGCGAGTCGGCGGTGAGATAGTAGATGGCTTTCTGGTCCGTCTTCATCCGCGCGACGTACGCCTCCAGGGTCACTTCCTGCGGGTCCCCCACCGCGGCGGTGGAATTGAATCGCAGCAGCTTGGCGATGCGTGTCTTCTGCCCCGCATCGTCGATTACGCCCTCCTTCAGCACGACCCCGAAGGTCTTCCAGAATTCTGCATACTCCGCCGGCTTGTCCTTGCTCAGCTCCTCGAACAGATCGAGAGAGCGCTTGACCAGAGCAGATTTGATCTTCTCGACCGTACGGTTGTTCTGCAGGAGTTCCCGCGAGACGTTCAACGGCAGATCGGCGGTGTCGACCAGGCCGCGCATGAAGCGCAGCCACGGCGGCAGGAGTTCGGCCGCCTTGTCCATGATGAACACGCGCTTGACGTACAGCTGCACGCCGCCGCGCTGATCACGTTCGAACAGATCGAAGGGCGCACGTTTGGGCAGGTACAGCAACGAGGTGTATTCGATGTTGCCCTCCACCTTGTTGTGCTCCCAGGCGCGCGCATCCTCTGAATCGTGGGTGAGATGCTTGTAGAAAGCCTGGTAGTCCTCGTCCTTGAGCTCGGACTTCGGCCGCGTCCAGAACGCCTTTGCCTGGTTGATGGTCTCCTCGACATCCTCCGACTTGAGGATGATCGGGATGCTCAGGTGGTCCGAGTACTTGCGCACCAGTTGTCGCAGCCGCGAACCCTCGAGGAACTCCTTGTCCTCATCCCGCAGATGCATGATCACCTCGGTGCCGCGATCCGTCTTCTCGCTGTCCTGGATTTCGTAGGAGCCTTCGCCATTCGAGTCCCAGCGCACCGCCGGGGCATCGACCCGCTTGGTCAGCACCGTGACCTGGTCGGCAACGATGAACGCAGAGTAGAAACCGACGCCGAACTGTCCGATCAGCTGGGCGTCCTTGGCCGAATCGCCGCTCAAACCCTCGAGGAATTTCTTGGTGCCGGAGCGCGCGATCGTACCCAGATTCTCGATCACTTCTTCGCGGTTCATGCCGATGCCGTTGTCCCGGAGCGTCAACGTTCCCGCCGCGGCATCCGGAATCAGGGTCACGGACAAGATGTCCTCGCCCAGCAGGTGGGGGTTCGCAAGCGCCTCGAAACGGAGTTTCTCGCAGGCGTCGGAGGCGTTTGAGACGAGCTCGCGCAGGAAGATTTCCTTGTGCGAATAGAGCGAGTGGATCACCAGGCGCAGAACCTGCTTGGTCTCTGCCTGGAATTCCTTGGTTTGCGGTTGCTTGTCGGTTGCGGGCTGTGTTTCGGTCGTCATGGCCTTACAATCATGTGGTTGAAGAAGGTGGCGGACAAATGTCCCCTGTGGTTGTGGGGGACGGGAAGTCGAATTCAATGGCGAAATCCGGCTCCGTGGCCGTCTGGGCGGCTCTCGCCGGCAATGTGGCCGTCGCCCTGGCCAAATTCGTGGCCGCCGCGCTCACCGGTTCGGCCGCCATGTTGAGCGAAGCCGTACATTCGCTGGTCGACTCTGTCAACGAGGTGCTGCTGTTGTACGGCATCTCGCGTTCCGCCCGGCCCGCTGACCGGACCCATCCCCTGGGCTACGGGCGGGAGCTGTATTTCTGGAGTTTCGTGGTGGCGCTGCTGATCTTCGCGCTCGGCGCGGGCGTCTCCGCGTACGAAGGTATCTCGCGGATGCTGACGCCGCAGCCCGTCGAACACCCGCGCATCATCTTTGCCGTGCTCGGATTGTCACTGCTGTTCGAAGGAGCGTCGTGGTGGGTGGGCATGCGCGCCTTCTCGTCGGCGAAGGGCCGACTCGGCTGGTGGCAGGCGTTCCGCCGTTCGAAGGATCCGCCTGCATTCATCGTGGTGTTCGAGGACACCGCAGCACTGGCCGGCATTCTGACGGCAGCGGCGGGCACGGCCGCCGCCCTGTACACGGGGGATGCTCGCTGGGACGGTGCCGCATCCCTGGTGATCGCGGCGATTCTGGCCGGCGTGGCCGTCCTGCTGGCGCAGGAGTCGAAGGAGCTTCTGATCGGGGAGCGGGCGGACCCGAAATTGAGCGATGCCATCCTGCGCACGGCCGCCACCATTCCAGGGGTTTTCAGCGCGAACAGCATCCTCACCGTGCAGATTGCCCCGCATAGCATCATCGCCACGCTGAGCCTGGACTTCCAGGACACGCTGCGCGCCCCCGACATCGAACGCGCCGTCGTCGAGCTGGAAAATCGCATCCGCAGCGCGCATCCCGAGGTGTCGGCGCTGTTCGTCAAGCCGCAAAGCGCCCAGTGCGCCGCCCAGGGGTCGAGCGAGGGCGGCCTCGGCATGATGCCGGACCCCAGCGAAAAGGACCTGTTGACGGGCGGCTAGCGTGGCCGACGCGCTAGGGGGCGGCCGGGGCGGCTACACTCCCGACCCCCCCCAGGAATCCCGCGGATTGAAGTTGAATTCGGCGCGCATCCGCTCATAGGCCTGCCTGGCTTCCTCGGTGTCCGCCGCCGGGGTGACCAGCTTGATGCTCACCAATTGATCCCCACCGGGAAAGCCACGGCCGCGCAGCCGCAGCTTTTGACCCGTCTGGGCGCCGGGCGGGATGCGCACCTCCACCTGGCCGCCGAGGGTGGGCACGGCGACCTTGGTGCCCAGGGCGGCCTCCCAGGGAGCGAGCGGCAGTTCGATCTGAACATCGCGCCCCACCAACGAATAGAGCGGATGCGCGCGCAGGCGCACCCGGAAGATCAGTGCCGTGCGCCCGCCACCGATGCGCAGCGCCTGCCCGTCGGTGACGCCGGCCGGAATTTGCACGTCGACCAGCCGCTGCCGCCCCCCCTCCGTGATGGTGACGCGCCGACGGGTGCCCGCGAACGCTTCCTCCACGGTCACCTCCACCGACCCCGCCTCGGTTTCCGCGGGCTGCTGGGCGTGGGCCCCCGCGCCGGCAGCGGCCCCGCCGAACAAGCTCGAGAAAAAATCGCTGAAACCGTTCGCGTCGGCAAACCGTTGCGGGCCGGCCTGTCCGGCACCCTGTGCGAAGCGTTGACCCCAGTCCGGCGGCGGCCTGAACTGCTGACCCGAACGGTAATCACGGCCGAGCTGGTCGTAGGCGGCCCGCTTGCTCGAATCCTTGAGCACCTCGTACGCCTCCTGCACGTCCTTGAAACGGGCTTCCGCGTTGTGTTCCTTGCTGACGTCCGGGTGGTACTTTCGAGCCATCTTGCGATAGGCGCGCTTGACCTCGTCGGCATCGGCGGCGCGCGTCACGCCCAATGTTTCATAATAATCCTTGAACTGCATGCCCAACCCTAGAACGTTATAGTGGTATTCATGACCGCGGCCGGAACCCAAGCTGCGGTTGCGCACTGTCTTGAAATTGAAATCGAACGCCCCGACCATTACCAGTGCCCAGTATCATATTGTGGATAATATTCTGAAAGAAAAGGGCCTCGGCGGAGGTCTTTGCACCCCACGACGCCACACTGGGGGTTTCCATGGCCCCGGATCTACGACCTGCGAGGAACCGAATGACATCTGAGAACGAAATGAGTGCGCAACCACCCGCCGCCGAGCGGGCCGGTCAGGAGCTGGCGCGCTGGTTCGACAACAGTGAATTCGCGTCCCGGCCGAAGCGCGCCCCCATATTCGAGGATGCGAGCCACCGGGTCGAATGGGCCCGAGTCATGCCGTTCCTGTTGCTGCACGTGGCCTGTCTCGGGGTTATCTGGGTGGGGTTCAGCTGGACCGCCCTCGCCGTCACCGGCATGTTGTACGTGCTGCGCATGTTCGCCATCACGGGTTTCTACCATCGTTACTTCTCGCATCGCACGTTCAAGACGTCCCGCGCGGGGCAGTTCATCTTCGGTGTCCTGGGTGCCTCCGCCGTGCAGCGCGGACCGATCTGGTGGGCCGCTCATCATCGCCATCATCATGTGTATTCGGACAAGCCCGAGGACGTGCATTCGCCGGTGCAGCACGGCTTTTTCTGGAGCCACATGGGCTGGTTCATGTCGAAGAAGCATTTCGAGGCAGATCTGTCGCGGGTCAAGGACCTGCTCAAATATCCGGAACTGCGCTTCCTCGACCGCTTCGACATTGCGGTGCCCGTCGCGCTCGGCATCGGCGTGTTCCTGCTCGGGGTGCTGTTGAAGCATGTCGCGCCGCAACTCGGCACCAACGGCTGGCAGATGCTGGTTTGGGGGTTCTTCATCTCCACCGTGCTCGTCTACCACGGCACGTACACCATCAATTCGCTCTCCCACGTCTTTGGGCGGCAGCGGTACAAAACCGGCGATGCGAGCCGCAACAACCCCTGGCTGGCCATCATCACGCTGGGCGAGGGATGGCACAACAACCACCATCACTACCCGGCCTCCGTGCGGCAGGGCTTCTACTGGTGGGAGTTCGACGTCACGTTCTACGTCCTCAAGCTCATGTCCTTCGCGGGCGTGATCTGGGATTTGAAGCCGGTGCCCGCCGCCGCGCGTGAGGGGGTCGGCAAACGGTTGTAGCGTATGGTTTAATCGTTGGGTCGAATCCGTTGCAGGGAGGACGACGAATAACATCCACAAGCCGGGTGCTCCGGCGCGATAAATGACGAACTCCATGCGAATTGCGGTCATTGGCTCCGGCATCTCAGGTTTGGTGGCCGCGTATCATCTTAACCGGACCCACGACGTCACGGTGTTCGAGGCGGGCGATTACATCGGCGGCCACACCCATACCGTCGACGTGGACCACGAAGGGCGTGACTACGCCGTCGATACCGGGTTCATCGTCTACAACGACTGGACCTATCCGAATTTCATGCGGTTGCTCGAGGAACTCGAGGTTCCCTGGCAGCCCAGCCAGATGAGTTTTAGCGTGCGCTGCGAGAGCTCCGGCCTCGAATACAACGGCACCAACCTCAATTCCCTGTTCGCTCAGCGTTCGAATCTGGCGCGGCCTTCGTTTCTGCGCATGGTGGCCGACATCCTGCGCTTCAACCGCAGCGCGCCGGCGTTGCTCGACGAGCCTTCGAATGCGTCGAGCCTCGGCGACTATCTGACGGCGGGCCGCTACTCGCGGTACTTCGTCGACCATTACATCATCCCCATGGGCGCGGCGATCTGGTCCTCGCGTCCGGCGGACATGCTGCGCTTTCCGGCGCGCTTCTTCGTCGAGTTCTTCGCCAATCACGGCTTCCTGTCCGTGAACGATCGTCCCACGTGGCGTGTGATCAAGGGCGGGTCGCGCGAATATGTAAAGCGTCTCACCGCGTCGTTCGCCACCCGCATTCGACTCGCGACCCCGGTGGCCTCCGTCCAGCGCCAGCCGCACCAGGTGGCCGTGCGGCTGAAGAACGGCACGGTCGAGCACTTCGATCACGTATTCATGGCGTGCCACAGTGATCAGGCCTTGAAGCTGCTCGCGGACCCGTCGCCGGAGGAACGCGACATCCTCGGTGCCATCGGCTATCAGGCGAATGCCGCGCTGCTGCATACCGACGTACGGCTGATGCCGAAGCGCCCGCTGGCCTGGGCGGCCTGGAACTACCACCTGCCGCGCGAGCCGCGCGAGCGCGTCACCGTCACCTACGACATGAACATCCTTCAGTCGCTCGACGCCCCGGCGCGGTTTCTGCTCACTTTGAACCGCGACGAAGACGTCGACCCCCGCAAGGTGCTGGGTAGTTTCATCTACCACCATCCGGTGTATACGACCCAGGCGGTGGCCGCGCAGGCACGCCGGCACGAGATCAACGGCGCGCACCGGACCTATTATTGCGGCGCGTACTGGGGCTACGGTTTTCACGAGGATGGCGTGAAAAGCGCGCTCGTGTCGCTCGACGAATTTCGCCGCCACATGAGCCATGCACAGCCGAATCTACAAAGGGTGGGTTAGCCACCGGCGCACGGCGCCGACTCCGCACGGGTTTCGCTACCGCCTGTTCATGCTCTACCTGGACCTTGCCGAGCTGCCCGTACTGTTCGACGGCACGCCGCTGTGGTCGGCGCGGCGCCGCGCGCCCGCCTGGTTCAAGCGCAGCGACTATCTGGGCCCCGCCGACGTTCCGCTGGATCAGGCCGTGCGCGACCTTGTCGAAGCGCGCACCGGCAGGCGGCCCGGGGGCCCCATCCGCCTGCTCACCCACCTGCGCTACTTCGGCTATTGCATGAACCCCGTGAGCTTTTATTATTGCTTCGACGCCCACGGCGGCCGGCTCGAATCCATCGTCGCGGAGATTACGAATACTCCCTGGAAGGAACGCCATCAATACGTCCTCGAGGTTGCCGAGGGGACGGATCCGCTCAAACGTTTCGAGTTCGACAAGGGATTTCACGTGTCGCCATTTTTTCCGATGGACATGCAGTATCGCTGGAGCTTCAACGCGCCTGCGCCGCGTCTGTTCGTCAACATGCAGAATTACCGCAACGGCGAGCACCTCTTCGACGCCACGCTCACCCTGCACGCGCAACCGGTGTCCAGGGCGGCGCTGCTGGGCGTCCTCGCCGCGTTCCCACTGATGACACTCAAGGTCATCACGGCCATACACTGGCAGGCGTTCAGGCTCTGGCTGAAGCGGACGCCATTTTTCGCCCATGCACCCGCGGCACCGGCCGCCAGAACGAGAAGTACTTGAAACAAAACATCATTCCCGCGGATGCCGCCGAGCGTACCGAGTCGGTCTCGCTGTTGACGAGGATCGCGCGCACGGCCCTGCTCTCGCAGCTGCGTAGGATCCGCTACGGCAGGCTGCGCATCGTCGATGGCGTGCTCGACGAGACCATGGGCAGCGTCACCCGCGCATCACCCTTCAACGTCACGATCCGGGTCAAGAATCCGCGCTTCTATTCCGACGTGGTGTTTGCGGGAACGGTGGGTGCCGGTGAGGCCTACATCAACGATTACTGGCATTGCGACGACCTCACCGGCCTGGTAAGGCTCATGGTGGCGAACCGTGAGCTGATGAACGACGTGGACTCGGGGTGGTCGCGCGTGAGCGCGCCGCTGCTCAAGTTCGCGCACTGGCTGAATCGCAACGACAAGTCCGGCTCACAACGCAACATCTCGGCCCATTACGATCTCGGGAACCGTTTCTTCGAGCTGTTCCTCGACGAGACCATGGCCTACTCCTGTGGCATCTTCGAGCATGCCGGATCCACGCTGCTCGAGGCTTCGCGCGCCAAATTCGATGCCGCCTGCAGCAAGCTGGACCTCAAGCCCGGCCAGCACCTGCTGGAGATCGGCACCGGCTGGGGGGGACTCGCCATCCACGCCGCCACGCACTACGGCTGCCGCGTCACCACCACCACCATCTCCCGGGAACAGTACGACTTCGCCAGGGAGCGGGTGCGCGACGCGGGTCTCGAGGACCGGATCGAGGTGCTGCTCGACGACTACCGCGATCTCCAGGGCCAATACGACGCGGTCGTGTCGATCGAGATGATCGAGGCGGTGGGACATCAATATCTCGACACCTACTTTGCCCAGTGCAGCCGTCTGCTCAAGGACGACGGCGCGATGCTGTTGCAGGCCATCACCATCCGCGACCAGTTCTACGACAGCGCCCGGCGGTCGGTCGATTTCATCAAACGTTTCATCTTTCCGGGAAGCTGCATTCCCTCCGTGCAGGCCATCGTCGACTCGGTGACGCGCGCCACCGACCTGAAGCTGTTCCAGCTCGAGGACATCGGACCGCATTACGCCCGCACCTTGAAGCTCTGGCGCGAGCGCCTCTTCGCCCGTCAGGGCGACGTGCGGGCGCTGGGATATCCGGAGAGTTTCGTGCGCATGTGGGAGTATTATCTGTGCTATTGCGAAGGCGGATTCGAGGAACGACAGTTGGGCGACGTGCAGATGCTGCTGACCAAGCCCCGTTCGCGACGCCCCGCGCTCGGCACCGTGCATGCCGCGTCCCCCTAGCGCGGAGTGTCTGAGTGAGCTGAAGGCCGTGGTCGGCGCCGGCGGGTGGCTCGACTCTCCCGCGGACGTGGCGCCGTACGTGGTCGATTTCCGGCGCCAGTACGCGGGCGCCACGCCGCTGGTGCTGATGCCGGGCGACACCTCGCAGGTGAGCGCCATCCTGCGTGTTTGCAGCCGGCACCAGACCGCGCTGGTGCCGAGCGGCGGCAATACCGGTTATTGCGGCGCGGCCACCCCCGACGCCAGCAACTCCCAAGTCGTGTTGGCACTGCGCCGTATGAACCGTGTACGCGAGCTCGACGCGCTCAACTATTCCATGACCGTCGAGGCCGGCTGCACGCTGCTCTCGGTGCAGAATGCGGCGGCTGCCGCCCGGCGACTGTTTCCGCTGAGCCTCGGCTCCGAGGGGACGGCGCAGATCGGCGGAAACCTGTCCACCAATGCCGGCGGCACGGCGGTGCTGCGCTACGGGATGATGCGCGACCTGGTGCTCGGCCTGGAAGTCGTGCTCGCCGACGGACGCGTGCTCGCGGGACTGAAGAGTCTGCGCAAGGACAACACCGGTTACGACGTGAAGTCCTTGTTCATCGGCGCGGAAGGCACTCTCGGAGTGATCACAGCGGCGTCGTTGAAACTGTTCCCGCAGTCCGCTGATTCGGCGACCGCCCTGGTCGGCCTTTCGACACCGCAGGCGGCGCTCGATCTGTTGTCGCGACTGCGGCTGATGGGCGACCAGGTGAGCACCTTCGAACTGATGCCGCGTTTCGCTGTGGAGATCACGGTGCGGCACGTACCAGGCGTGGCGAACCCCCTGGCGCAGGGCGAACCGTGGTTCGTGCTGGTCGAGTTGACGTCGTCGGGGGCGGGCCGGGATCTCTCATCGACACTCGCGGACGCGTTGCAGGCCGCCGCCGCCGAGGGAGTGATCGCCGATGCGCTGATCGCCACGTCCGCAGGCCAGGCCCAGGCCTTCTGGAAGCTGCGCGAGTCGATCCCGGAGGCGCAACGCCATCTGGGCGCAAGTCTCAAGCATGACGTTTCAGTGCCGGTGTCTGCCGTGCCCCGCTTGATCGAGGCGGGCCAGGAACTGGTGCGTCGCCTGGTGCCCGAAGGCGACGTGGTGAGCTACGGTCATCTCGGCGACGGCAATCTGCACTTCAACGTCAGCCAGCGTGCGGGCACGTCGAAGGCTACATTTCTCGAGCGCGGACCGCCCCTGCAGGCGGCGCTGTTCGATCTGGTCGAAAGCCTCGGCGGCAGCATCAGTGCCGAACACGGTATCGGCCGGCAGAAGACCCTCGAATTCGCGCGCCGTGCGGATCCCGTGGAGCTGTCCGTCATGCATGCCTTGAAACGGGCGCTCGATCCGGCCGGAATCTTGAACCCCGGAAAAGTGCTGATCGCTTCTTGAGCATGCGCACCCTCACCCTGCCTTTGCGTACCGCGCGGCTCACCCTGCGTGAATTCGTCATGACCGATTTCGAAGCCGTGCTCGCCTATTCCTCCGACCCGAAGGTCACCCGCCATCTGTTTTTCGGTCCGCGCGACGCCGACGCCACGACGGATTATCTGGAGGGCCTGCTCGCATCGCAGGCAGAGCGTCCCCGCACGCGCTTCGAGCTGGCCGTACAGGAGAATGCCTCGGGGCGTGTCATCGGTGCGTGCGACCTGTCCATGATCGAGCGCCACGTGCTCGACCTGGGCTACATGCTCGAGGTCGGCGCCTGGGGCAACGGCTACGCCACCGAGCTCGCACGGGCGTTGCTCGACGCCGCGTTTGACGACCTGCGCGCGGCTCGGGTGATCTCGACCGTGGACGTCAACAACCGAGCCTCCATCCACGTGCTCGAAAAAATCGGCATGCGCTGGGAGGCGGTGTTCCGCAAACACCGCCGGGCAAAGAATCGCTGGTGGGACTGTCACCTCTTCGTGCTGCCCCGCGAAGTGTGGGAATCGCTGCGCGCCGGGCAGGCGCCCGGCTAGCGCTGCTCGTCCTTCTTGTCCACCGCCTCCTGCTCGCGCTCGCGCTGCCGGGCGCGGTCGAGCACGTCGCTGCCCGGCATGCCGGTGCCGCGCGAGCTGCGCAGGGTGAGGATTCCGCCGATCAAAACCGCCACGACCAGAAAAATGATGATCATCGCCTTCATTTGGACACCACTCTGATGAGCCCTTCCTGGGCGGTGCTCGCCACCAGCCGGCCGTCACGCGTGAACAAACTGCCGCGTGTGAAACCGCGCGCGCCCGAGGCGCTCGGACTGTCGGTGGCATACAACAACCAGTCGTCGACGCGCACCTGGCGATGGAACCACATCGCGTGATCGATGCTCGCGAGCACGATGTGCGGCGTCGCATGCGACACGCCGTGTGGCCGCATGGCCGTATCGAGCAGATTGAAGTCAGACACGTACGCGAGCAGACAGCGGTGCAGCGCATCGCCGGCCGGATGCTCGGGAACCGGCGCGATCGTGCGCAACCAGGTGTGCTTCGAAGGCGGGGCCGTCATGCCCGGTTGCAGAAAACTTGGCCGCTCGGTGGGCCGGAATTCGAACGGTCGCTTGCGGTCGTAGGCCTTACGCACGACTTCCGGAAGGCCCGCCGAGTCCTGAAAATACGACTGCAGGGTGGGGAGATCTTCCGGCGGCGGCACGTCCGGCATGGCGAGCTGGTGATCGATCCCCGTCTCACCGGCCTGAAACGAGGCGGACATGTTGAAGATTTGCGCGCCATGCTGGATCGCCACGATACGCCGCGTCGAGAAATGATTGCCGTCGCGTGCCCGGTCCACTTCGTAGACGATGGGTGCGTTGAAGTCACCGCGGCGTAGGAAGTACGCATGCAGCGAGTGCACCGCTCGTCCCTCCACCGTGGCGGTCGCGGCCATCAAGGCCTGACCCAGCACCTGGCCGCCGAACACCTGCGGACTGCCGATATCGCGGCTCTCGCCGCGGAACAAATTGATCTCGAGCCTCTCGAGCGTCATCACGTTGATCAGATCATCGAGCAGATGCTCCATGGTGCTCAAGCCGCCTCTGCGCCGGAGACGCCAAGGCGCTTTTGCATGATGGGGCTCGTGGTGGTGTATTGCAGAAACTGACGCTGGGCCGGAAACAGATGATGTTGAATGGCGAAGGCTGCGAGCGCCGCTTCGTGAAAGCCGCTCAATATCAACTTTTTCTTGCCCGGATACGTGTTGATGTCGCCGATCGCGAAGATGCCGGGCACGCTGGTCTGAAATTTCTCCGTATCGACCTTGAGCGCCTTCTTCTCGAGTTCGAGACCCCACTCGGCGATGGGACCGAGCTTGGGATGCAGCCCGAAAAAAGCGAGCACCCGGTCGGCCGCCACCTGCAATGTCGTATGCCCGTCCTGCGACTGCAGGACTGCGCCCGTCAGCTGGCCGCCGTGCTGCGGGTCGGCGTGCAGTGCCACGACGTTGCCCTCGAACGATTGCATCCTGCCGGCGGTGGTCAGTTCGCGCATGCGCGCCACCGTCGCCGGAGCGGCACGAAACTCTGCACGCCGATGCACGAGCGTGAGCGAACGGGCCTTCTCGGCGAGCGCGACGGTCCAGTCCAGCGCAGAGTCGCCGCCGCCGCAAATGACGAGATCACGTCCATGAAAATCCGCCGCCGCCTTCACCCGGTACTGCACGCCGGTGCCCTCGAACGCTTCCACACCGGGCACGCTCAAACGCCGCGGCTGGAACGAGCCCACGCCGCCGGCGATGACCACGGCGCCCGCGTTCAAACGCGTTCCGCCCGACGTCGCCACGAGAATCCGGCCATCGGTCTGCGGCTGCACCGCCGTCACTTCCTCGCCCAGATGAAACGTGGCGTCGAACGGCCTGGCCTGCTCCAGCAGGCGATCGATCAATTCCTGCGCACCGCACACGGGCAGCGCGGGGATGTCGTAGATCGGCTTCTCCGGATACAGCTCCGTGCATTGACCGCCGACCTGCGCGAGCGAATCGATGATGTGAGCCTTGATGCCGAGCAGGCCCAGCTCGAAAATCTGAAATAGTCCGACCGGGCCGGCACCGATGATGACAACCTGCGCGAAAGTGGGGTCAGAAGAACTGGCGGGAGCTTGCGACATGAGGACGCGGTCCTGATTTCGTTGTATTAAAAGTCCCGAAGTGTAGCTGAACATGCTCCCATCTGCGGCACGGAAACCAAGCCCGTCGGGACTTGCGCTGCGTCCGTCGCCCCGCCACTCTTTCGCGCATGGCTACCCTGGTTTGGTTTAGGCAGGATCTACGTGTCGCGGACAACCCGGCGTTGCACGCGGCGGTCGAAGCGGGCGAGCCCGTGGTGCCGGTCTTCATCTTCGCACCCGATGAGGAGGAAGCCGGCTCGGCGCCCGGCGGCGCCAGCCGTTGGTGGCTGCATCACAGTCTGGCTGCGCTCGACGCGGACCTGCGTCAGCGCGGATCGCGCCTGTGTCTGTACGCGGGCGGGAATTCATTGCAGACGCTGCTGACCCTCGCCAAAGGCTGCGGCGCGACGCGGGTGTTCTGGAACCGGCGGTACGAGCCCGCCGCCATCGCCCGCGACACGCACATCAAGGAGGCGTTGCGCGAGGCGGGTTTGGAAACAGCGAGCTTCAACGGCGCGTTGTTGCACGAACCCTGGACGGTCACCACGCAGAGCGGCGGGCCTTTCCAGGTATTCTCGCCGTTTTGGCGGCATTGCAAAGGACTGCAGCAGCCAGCCGCACCGCTCGAGGCCGCGTCCACGCTGCGCGCGCCCTCCCGCTGGCCGAAGTCGGACCCGCTCGTGAGCTTGAGCCTGCTCGCAAAAATGGATTGGGCTGCCGGTTTTCGCGAGGCCTGGCAGCCCGGCAGCGCGGCCGCGCACACGCGCCTCGAAAAATTCCTGACCACCGCCTTCGATCGCTACCCGACACAGCGTGATCGGCCCGATGACGACGGCACGTCACGCATGTCGCCGCATCTGCATTTCGGGGAGATAAGTCCGCGCCAGATCTGGCATGCCACCCGGCGGATCGCGGGCGACCGGGGACACCCTATGGCGTGGCGCGACTCGACATTTCTCGCCGAGGTGGGCTGGCGGGAGTTCGCCTACCACCTGCTCTATCATTTTCCCCGCACGCCGCGGGAGCCCTTGCGTGACAAGTTCGCGCGCATGCCGTGGAAATCCGATCCGAAGGCATTGCGCAGGTGGCAACGCGGCGCCACGGGGTATCCGATCGTCGATGCGGGCCTGCGTCAGTTGTGGCACACCGGCTGGATGCACAATCGCGTACGCATGATCGTGGGCTCCTTCCTGGTCAAGGATCTGCTTCTGCCCTGGACCGACGGCGCCGCCTGGTTCTGGGACACCCTGGTCGACGCCGATTTGGCGAGCAACACGCTGGGCTGGCAGTGGGTGGCCGGCTGCGGCGCCGATGCCGCCCCGTTCTTCAGGATCTTCAATCCCACCTTGCAGGGCATCAAATTTGATCCGCAGGGTGAATATGTCCGACGCTGGGTTCCGGAAATTGCCGCATTGTGCGACAAATTTATCCATGTACCGTGGGAGGCGTCTGAGGCGATGTTGAGAGATTCGCGAATCGAACTCGGGCACACGTATCCGCTGCCCATCGTCGATCACGCGGTTGCCCGTCAGGACGCGCTGAATGCCTTGAAAACTCTCAAGGTGTAGTCGACCGAAACGCGCACTCTCGGCTCGTACATGATTTGTACATCGATATGTTGTACAATCCTTGGACACGTTAGATCTTCAACTATTGCGTCTACAGGAAACCCACATGCACGCGCAGGTCAATCCAACTTCCGAGCCCATCCACGACGCCGCCAACGACGACGTCGCCAAGCGAGAATCCACCCGTCCGATTCGCGCCCTGAACCGCGGTCTGGACGTGCTCACCCAGTTGAATCGGCTGGAACGTGCGGCCATCAACACCCTGGCGAGCGCGGTCGATCTGCCTAGAACGACCACGTATCGCATCCTGGAAACGCTGCGGCTGGCCGGGTATGTCGAACGCGATCCGCACGACGATTGCTACCGGCCCACCATCCTGGTGCGCGCGCTCTCCGACGGCTTCGACGACGAAGCCATGGTGGCTCACATCGCCAAGCCACACCTGGCAGCCCTGTGCGCCGCCATCGTCTGGCCGGTGGCGGTGGCGACCGCGTCGGGCGCTGCGATGATGATTCGTGAGACCACCGACCGTCAGAGTCCGCTGGCGTTGGAGCAGTACGGCGCAGGTGTGCGCGTACCCATGCTCGCTTCCGCTCCCGGCCGGGCGTATCTCGCGTTTTGCGCCGCGCCGCAGCGCGACTCGCTGCTCGAATTGCTGGCACGGTCGTCGGCGCCGGAGGATCGCATCGCCCGCAGCCGCACGGAAGTCGAGCGGTTGCTGAACGAGACCCGCACCCAGGGTTACGGCATCGCGCAGCGTGCACGACGCGTGTCCGAGGAAACCAGTCTGGCGATTCCGGTACGCGCGAAAGATCGGGTGCTCGCAACCATCTCGGTGCGTTATGCCGCAACCGCGGTGCCGTTGCGTACCGCCGTCGAGCAATTCCTGCCGAAGATGCGCGATGTCGCCTTGAAGATCGAGCGCGAGTTCGGTTGATCCCGGCGGAAGGGACGCTGCCCGCTCAGGAAGCGGGCAGCCGGCTCAAAATATCGTCGGCTATTTCACCGTAGGCACTTTCCATATGGTGACCGCCGGGTAGTTTGAGGACCTGCCCCTCGCGGCCGGTAACTTGCGTACACGCCGCATCCGGATCCTCTTCTCCGTACAAACACAGATAAGGTGGCCCCTTCCACTTCGCCAGCTCAGGCGCGGTGGGAATGCCGCGTGGCGGTTTGCCGAGCCACGTCGCGACGTGGAACTCGAAAATGGCATTGTCACTGATGCCGAGCAGCGTCGTGTACTTCACCAGCTCGTGAGTATCCTCGGGCAGCCGGTTGATCATGAACGGCAGGGTGTCGGCGCCCTGCGAGTAGCCGACCAGCAGCACATGCGAACGGCCCCATCGATGCGAGTATTCGCGCACCACCCGGTCCAGATCGTGCGCTGCGCCGGCGGGGGTGCGACGCGACCAGAAGTATTTGAGTGAGTCCCACCCGACGACGGGAATGTCGTGTTTTTCGAGCTCCCGCGTGATTCCCTTGTCGAGTCCCACCCAGCCGCCGTCGCCCGACAGGAACACCGCGAACCACTTGCCCGCGGCCCCGGGCGCGGGCGGCGCGACGATCAGCGGCAGATCTGCGACGTCGGCGGGAAGACCGGTACCGGGTTTGACGGGCGCGGGGGCCGCGGCGGCGATCCGCGTCAGCGCCTTCTCCACCGCCACGGCGGTGGCCTCCTCCACGTCCGGCGCGGGGCCGGGCGGCAGCGTGGCCAGCTCCCCGCCGCCCACCGCCGCGACGAACGGGTTGACGGGCACCGGGCATGAACCGGGGTGCCCGGTCTGCAGCGAGATCCATTTGCCCGGCAGCCCGTGCGTCGCGGCGCTCAACGCGGTGCCCTGCGCGCGACCCGCTGCATCGAGCCGCGGTGTCGCCGCCACGCCCGAGCCGCCGCAGACGGGTTTGCGCAAATCGATCTGCGGACAAAAATCGATGCTGACGGCACCGTAGAACAACCCTTCCGGCGCCTCCGCCAGCACCGCGTAGGCGAGCGTCGCGCCCGCATCGCGACCCACCAGGGTCGGCGTGAGAGCCTTCCGCAGCCCGAGCTTCGCCTGCAGATAGTGGTTCAAGTTCTCGAGATCCGCGGCAGGCGACACACAGCGCTCGGAGACCTTTTCCAGCTCGGCGAAATAATGTTGGTCGTCGATGCCGGCCACCAATGCCCCCTGATCGGCAAGCCGCCGCGCCAGCGACGCGAACGCCGGGGTCGCGCCGTCCGCACCCGACAGCAGCAGCACGACGCGACGCGGCGCCGACCGGCTGCGATACACCGCCACCGTGCCGAAGCGCTCGAAATTGAACGCCTCGTCCTGGCGCGCCGGGGGGGCGGGTTGATGAGCAGGTGCCGCGGCGCAGGCCACCAGCCCGAACATCGCCAGCCCCGGCCCCCAGCATCGATTAGGATGCCGGTGCTTGCTCATTTTTTCAGCGCCTTGCCGACGCCGCCCGAAATGAGCGACGTCACGTCCAACATGGCGCCCGCGCTGCCGAACAACCCCGACGCAGCGAGGTACCGGGGACGCCACACCGGCAAAAACTTCTCCTTGTACTTGCGCAGACCCTCGAAGTGATAGAACGTTTCACCGTAGCGCTGCACCATGCGACCGAGCTTGTGCCAGGCCGGCGCTAGGGCATGTTCCTCGAGCCCGGCCAACGGCGCCATGCCGAGGTTGAACCACTGGTATTTCTGGGCCCTGCCCCAGAGCATGCATTCGACCAGCAGGAAATCGATGACCCCCTTCGGCGCAGCATCGCTGAAACGCATCAGGTCCACCGAAATCTCCATGTCGATGCCGGCACGCCAGATGTTTGCGAATGCCACGATCACCCCTGCCCGGCGCACGATGGCGCAGTCGAAATACGCGAGATAGCGCTCGTCGAAGAAGCCCAGCGAGAAACGCTTCTCAGCCGTTTGCTTGTCGGCGAGCCAGGAGTCGGACACCGCGCGCAGTTGCGGCATGATCGCGGGCACTTCCTGGCTCGGCACCACCGTGAATTCGGCGCCCTCCCGGCTCGCGCGGCGATGCGCCTGGCGCAGGTCGGCACGCGACGCCCCGTCCAGCGAAAACACCGGCAGCGGTACACGCGCCTCCTCCCCCAGCTTGCTCAGGGTCAGCCCGAGGTCGATGTACAGGGACAAATTCTCCGGCGTCACCTGGTAGAACACCGGCGTGACGGCCATGCCGTCGCAGCATTCCAGGAACTCCCACGCCAGCGGTTCGCACAACACCGCCGGTCCCACCGGATCTCCCATGGAGATCCAGCTGCTGCCCGACACCTGGTACATGATGAAGGCCGTCCGGTCGTCGTTGAACATGAGATTCTTGTCGCCGAGCAGCGCAAGATTGGCCGTGGTGTCGTTGAAATTCGCGATCAGCACCGCGGCCTGCTCCAGGTCGTCCGCCAACGGCGCGAGAATGCGCGGCTTGGAAGGCCGCAGGAGCCGCCACAATCCGTAGGCAGCCGCAATCATGGCCGCCAGCAGCAACGCCCGCAGGCTGCGCGGCGCCGGGGCTTCGAACGCGAATTCCCACCACAGATCCTTCTCGTAGGGCATGTTCCGGTACGCAAACGCGACCAGTCCCAGTGCGGTGCCCAGCACGACCAGAACCGCGACGATCCAGGGCCCGGAAAAACGCTGCTCGATGAGCGACGCGCGGCGTTTGAAGCGATCCCGCGCCGAGATCAGGCCCACCACCACGGCGCTGAGCACGATGGCCTCCTCGAAGTCGAAACCCTTCAGCAGCGAGAGCAGAATGCCGGCGGCGAGCAGATATACCGTCATCCACCACGCCGCATCCAGGCGCCGGTAGAGGCCGTTGGCGAGCACCAGCAGACCCACGCCCACGGCGCTACCGAGCAGATGCGAGAGCTCCAGCACCGGCAGCGGCACGAAGTGGCGCAGCCAGTCCAGCCGGTTGCCCAAGCCCGGCGTCGCGCCGGAGAACAGCAGCACCGCGCCGGCACCGAACACCGCGACGGCGCTCACCTGCGGCGTCACCGCACCGAGGAACGACCGGCCGACCCGAAGCAACCGCACCACGGGCGCGCGATGCAGCCACAGTTCGTGACCGCCCAGGAGCGCGAGCGCCACCCCGAACGGCACGAAATAATAAATGATGCGATACGCCAGCAGGGCCCCCAGCAGATGACCGGCCGGCATGGATCGCAGCAGGAACAGCAGCACCGACTCGAACACACCAACGCCGCCGGGGACGTTGCTGATGATGCCTGCGGCGATGGCGATGAGGTAGGCACCGAAGAAGGCCGGAAAACTCGCCGTGGCCTGCGGCGGGAGCAGCACGTACAAAACGCCCGCCGCGCACAACAGATCGGTGCCGGCAACGGCGATCTGCGCCACCGCGAGCCGCGCGGTGGGCACCGGGATCTGCAGCTTGTGGAAGCGCAGCGGTTCGTGACGGGTGCAGGCGAGCCACAGGTAGACCGCAACGGCCCCCAGCAGCACACACCCGCCCAGCACCACCAGCGCCGGCGGCAGGTGCAGCACGGACGCCGACAGCAGAGGCCGCGTCAGCAGGGACAGCCCCAGCATCAGCGCTGCGCCCGTGACGAAGGTCAGGGTGCCGAAGGCGATCACCGTGCCGATCTGCTTGGCGCTCAAACCGAGCGCCGAGTACGAGCGGTAGCGGATGGCGCCGCCGCTCAAGGTGTTCATGCCGACGTTGTGCCCGATCGCGAAACTCATGAAGGAGATCTGTGCCAGCCGCGAGTAGGCTACCTTCGCGCCCGCGAACGCGAGGCCGATGGCATCGTACAGGGTCAGGCAGCCGTAACCGAGGCACGTCAGCACGATCGCCGCCGCCAGCCGCGAGTGTGGGATCGCCCGCACGTGGGCGACGATGTCCTGCCAGCGGTACTCGGCCAGCACATGGTGCAGCCAGAAGAGCGCGAGACCGAACAGCCCGATGCCGAGCAGCGTGGTCCACAGCGGGACCCTGCGAATGGTGTTGGGAAGTGTCAAGCTGCCTATCGTATCAGGGCAATGCTAGACTTAAACCTGATCAACGCTCAATCGAACGAGGAACACACATGAGCTCGGCCAACGAGGCGCAGCAGGCGACCATGGACTCGACCCAGATCTATCTGGAGGAAACCTTCACCGATCGCAAGGTGGGCACCATCAGACGGTTGACACCCGTCGCCGCCGACGGTTCTCCGGACGCCGGGCGTCCTGTGGTGTTTCTGGGGCAGGCGCAGGTGATGACGCCGATGGGCGCCGTTCCCATCAGCTTCGAACTCGACGCACCGGGCCTCGACGGGGCCATCCAGAAGTTCGGTGAGTCCGCCGAGCTCGCCGTGCAGCAGACCATGCGCGAGCTGCAGGAGATGAGGCGCGAGCAGGCCTCCTCGCTGGTCATTCCGGGCGATCCCGGAGCCCTGTCCGGCCCCGGCGACCTCATGGGGCGCGGACGCTCGCGCCGCTGAAGGCCGTGGCGCCCATGGTGGTGTGCGCCCGCTCTGCGAAGACCATCCCGCGACGACCCCTGCGGCGACGGCCCGTCAGCCTCCCGCCGCGCTCTCCAACGCATCCCAGCGGGCGTAGGCCACTTCGAGTTCCTTGGTCAGAGCGTTCAGCCGGCTGAGCCGCGCCGCCGCCTCCGCGGGATTTTTTCGGAACAGGTCAGGCTCCGCCATCGCCGATTGCACCTTCGCCTGATCCTCTTCCAGCCCTTTGATCTTCTCGGGCAGCGCCTCGAGTTCGCGCCGGTCTTTTTGAGACAGCTTGGACGCATTCGCAACCGCCGCTTTCGCGTTGCCCGCCGTTTTCCCGTTACCCCCCGCCTGCGCGTTGCCCGCCCCCTTTGCGTTCCCTGCCGCCGCTGCGGATCGTTTCGCCGCGGCGCCCGGTGCACGACGCTGGCGCAACCAATCGCTGTAACCACCGACGTACTCGTTGATGACTCCGCCGCCCTCGAACACCAACGTGCTGGTCACCACGTTGTCGATGAAAGCACGGTCGTGGCTCACCAACAAAAGCGTGCCCGCGTAGTCGGCCACCATCTCCTCCAGAAGATCCAGCGTCTCGGCGTCGAGATCGTTGGTGGGCTCGTCCATGATCAGAAGATTGCTCGGCTTCGCGAACAGGCGTGCCAGCAGCAGGCGATTGCGCTCGCCGCCCGACAGCATGCTCACCGGTGCATGCAGACGCTCCGGCGGGAACAAGAAATCGCGCAGGTAACTCGACACATGGCGGGGCCGCCCGTCGATCACGATGGTGTCGCCGCTGCCACCCGTGACGTTGTCCATGATGGACGCCGCGGGATCCAGCTGGTCGCGCTGCTGGTCGAAATACGCCGGCTGCAGCGCGGTTCCCCGGCGGATCACGCCGGCGCTGGGCTCGATGGTGCCCACCAACATCTTGATCAAGGTGGTCTTGCCGCAGCCGTTCGGCCCGATGATGCCGATCCGATCGCCGCGCATGATGCGGGCGGAAAAGTTCGCCACGATGCGCCGGCCGCCGAAGTCCTGGCTCACGTCCTGCGCCTCGAACACCAGCTTGCCTGACTGACCCGCCTCCTGGACGCGCACGTCCACCTGGCCCACCCGCTCGCGCCGGTCACGCCGCTGGAGGCGCAGTTCCTCGAGCGCACGAACCCGTCCCTCGTTGCGCGTGCGCCGCGCCTGCACGCCCTGGCGAATCCACACTTCTTCCTGGGCCAGCTTCTTGTCGAACAGCGCGGCGTGTCTGGCCTCGACCTCGAGCGCAGCGCGCTTCTGCATGACGTATTCGTCGTAGTTGCCCGGCCATGCCCGCAGCTGCCCGCGGTCGAGTTCCACGATGCGCGTCGCCAGCCGGCGCACGAACGCCCGGTCGTGGCTGATGAACAGCAAGGCGCCCTCGAAATCCATCATCATCTCTTCGAGCCAGGTGATGGCTTCGATGTCGAGATGGTTGGTGGGCTCGTCGAGCAACAGCAGATCGGGCTCGGCCACCAACGCGCGGCCGAGCATGACGCGGCGCCGCCACCCGCCCGACAGCGCGCTCAGGGGCGCATCCCGGTCCAGTTCCAACCGCGCGATCACCTGATCCACCTGCAGGTCCGCCTGCCAGTCCTCGACGGACCCGGGCACGATGCCGCCGCTCACGATGTCGAGCACCGTGCGATCGCTGGCGGCGGACACCTCCTGGGCGAGACTCGCGACGGCGGCGCCCGGACGCACCCAGACCTCCCCGCTGTCGGGCACGATCTGGCGCGTGATGACCTGCAGCAGCGAGGATTTTCCCTCACCGTTGCGGCCGAGCAGACACACACGCTCGCCCTTGCGTATCTGCAGGGCGGCCTCGTTCAACAGCGGCTTGAGCCCGAAGCTCAGGCTCACCTTATCCAGACGTACGATGGGCATGGGACGCGCATCTTAAGCGCTATGCGGCGCCACGCCCATGCCAAATTGCGTACGGCAGCACAGCAGTTCCCGACGCGACGGCCTTAACCTAATCCTGGGTTAATTAAATATGACGAACGTCACACCTAGGTGCACCGCTTTGGCGCTCGCATGGCTGGCCGCCGTGTTCGGGCTGACACCGGCTGCCTCGCTGCATGCGGCTCCGGTCATCATTACCGTCCAGACGTCAGCCGGTCCGCTGCAGGACGCCGTCGTGGTCTTCGATCCCCTCGATGTCGTGCCTCCGCCCACGCACGAAACAGCCATCATCGACCAGCTGAACAAGCACTTCATCCCGGAAATCAGTGTCATCCGTACCGGCACCGCCGTGACCTTCCCCAACAGCGACCAGATCCATCACCAGGTTTTTTCGTTTTCGAAGGCCAAATCCTTCAGCATTCAGCTCTACGCCGGCCGGCCCGCGGCGGCCGTGGTGTTCGCCAAGCCGGGCTTGGTCGTACTCGGGTGCAACATTCACGACGGCATGTCCGCGTTCGTCGCGGTGGTCGATTCGCCTTACTTTGCCAGGCTGCCGGCCTCGGGCAGCGCGACGGTGCAGCTGCCGCCCGGGCGCTATCGGCTGCGATTGTGGCATCCCAACCTGCTCACGCCCTTCGCACCGCGCGAGCTCGCCGTGACGAGCAGCCCGCAGGCCTTGTCCTTCGACCTGAGCTTGAACGGCGATCACGATGCCGTGGCGGCGTGGCTGCAGTAGTTCGGCATGTCGCTACGCACCCGCATCGCGCTCACTTTTCTGTTGCTTCTCGCCGCGGTCCTCGCCGTCGCGCTGACCGCGGTGTCGGCGGCCAACCGTAACAACGCCGCGCTCGAGGTCGAACGCCAGCTCGATGTCGGCGTGTCGGTGCTGACCCGTTATCTCGAAAGCAACCGGCGACTGCTGGCCCTGGGTGCGACCGCGGTCGCGGCCGACTACGGTTTCCGCGAAGCGGTGGCCGCGCACGACGTCGGCACCCTGGTGTCCGCGCTGGAGAACAACGGCGCCCGGATGGGTGCACAGCAGGTGGTGCTGACCACCCTCGACCATCGCGTCATCGCCGCCTTCGGCTCGCTCGTCGCAACGGACAGCCTGCTCGAGGTGGCCGCCGACGGCGACACCCATGTCATGGTCGAGGGGGGCAGGATCTATCAGCTGGTCGGCGTCAACGTGAAGAGCCCGCTGCCCGTGGCCCGGCTCATCATGGGATTCGAACTGGACGCGAAAGCGGCGCGCAAAATCGCCGACATCACCGATCTCGGCGTCACCCTGTCGATCGGCAACGCCCACGGCTGGTCGCCGGTCGTCAGCACCGTGCCGCCGGGCACCGCGGCGAAAAATGACATCACCCGACACGTCGATCTCAAGAGCCTGGATCAGACCGTGGTGCGCGCCACCTTGTCTCGGTCCGTCTCGGCCGCCAACGCACCGTTCGCACGCCTCACCAACACGCTTTATCTCATCGCCACGGTGAGCCTGGTGGGTTTTGCATGGGCGGCGTTCTGGATCGCGCGCAACATCACGCGCCCGCTCGGCGAGCTCACGCAGTCGGTGGAGAAGATGCGCCACGGCGTCTACGACGGCGCGTTCAAACTGCAGCGCCGCGATGAGCTCGGGGTGCTGGCCGAGGGATTGCAGCTCATGCAGACGGCGGTCCGTGCCCGTGATCAATCGATACGGCGTCTGGCCTACGAGGACGCGCTCACCGGTCTTATGAACCGAGCGGCATTCGGTGCGGCGCTCGACCATGCGCTGGCCGTGCAGGGCGATACGCTCGCGGTGGCGGTGTTCAACCTGGACCGGTTCCGGCGGATCAACGAGCATCTCGGATATACCGTGGGCGATGCGGTGCTCATGCGGGTGGGCGAACGCCTGGCGGCGGCATGCTCGGTCAAATCGGCCGTGGCGCGCCTGGCGGCGGACCAATTCGCCGCCTTCACCCGGCTCGAAAACCCCGGCCAGCTTGCGGCCTGGGGCACCTCGCTGCTGATGGTGCTCGCCGAGCCCGTCTACGTCGAGGCGCAGCCCATCGACATCAGCACCACCCTCGGCCTCGTCGTGGCGGCCGGCCACGTGCCGACGGCGGACGGTTTGTTACGCTGCGCCGATCTTGCCCTCGATCGCGCCCGGCGCGAAAAACGTCCGCTCGCGGTGTACGAGAATACATTGAAACCCGCCGCCCGCGACCAGCTGTCGCTGCTCGGCGAATTACGCCACGCCGTGGAGCACGACGAACTGCGGCTGTACTTTCAGCCGAAGATCGAACTGGCCACCGGCCGTGTCGCGGGCGCCGAGGTGCTGGTGCGCTGGCAGCACCCCACGCGCGGACTGCTGGGTCCCGTGGCGTTCGTGCCGTTTGCCGAACAGACCGGCTTCATCCGTCGGCTGACGCGCTGGATCCTGGAACAGGCCATCGCCTGCGGCGCGCAGTGGCACCGCGCCGGCCTGAACATCCCCTTGTCCGTCAACATCAGCGCGGACGACGTCTGCGATACACGCCTCGACGCGCGGGTGGCCGGCCTGCTGACGCGTCATCAATTGCCGCCGTCGTTGCTGACCCTGGAACTCACCGAGAGCGGCTTCATCGCCGATCCGGAACGCGCGCTGCGCGTGCTCGATGCGCTGGCGAAGCTCAACGTGCACCTGTCCATCGACGACTTCGGCACCGGTTACTCCTCGCTCAGCCACCTCACCCGCATGCCCGTCGATGAAATAAAGATCGACCGCAGCTTCATCCTGGGACTGGAACGCGACAGGGAGTTCGCGACCGTGGTGCGCTCGGCCATCGACATGGGCCACGGTCTCGGCATGAAGGTGGTGGCCGAAGGCATCGAAACGGAGAGCACGGCGCTGCAAGTGCGGGACCTGGGCTGCGACGTGGCACAGGGCTATTTGTATTCGCGACCGCTTCCGGCGGAGGAGTTCCTGCGCTGGCTGGACGGCAGGGCGCGTGTACCCGTCATCGCCGTGCCCGTCGATTTCGCGGTCGACGACTTCGGCGACACCCTGAGCCTCGCCACCTATTAGCGTGTGACCTGATCCGCGCCGGCGCAGGTCCGCCGCGTTGCACAACCGGCGCAGTGCGAACTGCCTTCGGCTCCGGTTATCGGGCGGATGATTCCATGGTGACGGTCTCCCACAAACCCCTTCGGAGCATGCCGTGAAACGCATCGTCATCGCCCTGGTCGCCCTGCTCGCCGCCGCACACACCGCCGACGCGGACGCCGGCACCGCCACGGCCACGTTCAATGTGAATGCCAGCATCCTGGCCGCCTGCAGCGCGAGCGCGGTCGATCTGAACTTCGGCACTTACAATCCCGCCGCGGCGGGGGTGCTCACCGGATCGACGACCATCAATGTGTCGTGCACGTCCGGCACCACCTTCACCGTCGCCCTCAACGCAGGCTCTGCGACCGGCAGCACCTTCACGACGCGCCACCTCGCCAACGGCTCCTCGCTGCTCAACTACAATCTCTACACCACGAGCGCCGCCACGACGGTGTGGGGTGACGGCAGCACCGGCACCAGCACGGTCCCCGGCACCGGCACCGGCGTGCTCACGCCCGTCGCGAAAACGGTGTACGGCACCATCCCGATCAACCAGGACTTGCCGCCCGGCACTTACACCAGTTTGATCACCGTAACCGTCAATTTCTGATGAGCCGCACGGGCTGGCGCCTCGGCGCGACCCTGCTCGGCCTGTGCGCTTTCGCCGGCCCCGGCGCGGTCGTCGGCACGCTGGCGCAGGCCGGCTCGCTGTCGGTCTCGCCCACCCGGATCGAACTGTCGGCTCGTCATCCGGTGGCCACCCTGGAGGTGACCAACGACGGTGCCGGACTCATCACCGTCCAGCTCGAGACCCTGGCATGGACGCAGGCCGAAGGCACCGACGATTACGTCGAGAACGCCGAGCTGATCGCGACGCCGTCGATCTTCGAACTCGCCGGCCACGCGAGCCAGGTGCTGCGTATCGCCATGCGCGACCCCGTACCGGGCGCCGGGCGGGCATTCCGGGTGTATGCGTCGGAAGTTCCCCCCGTGCGGCTGCAGGAGGGTGCGGGGCTGCAGATGGTCCTGCGCGTCGGGGTTCCCGTGTTCGTCGAGATGGCGACCGGCAGTCCGCGCTTCACGGGCACCGTGCTGAAACGCCGGGACGGCGCAGCGTCGCTACGGCTGCACAACACGGGCACGCGTTTCACGCGCGTGCTCGGGCTGGAACTGCGCGGTGCGACCGGCGCCCCCATATGGAGCACCCGCAGCGCTGCGTATCTGCTTACCGGCGGCGAACACGACTGGCCTTTGGATGACGCCACGATGCCGCCCGGCGGCGCGCCGCTGCAGTTGTCGATCACCACCGAAAACGGCGGGGAGCGCATCGACGTGGGCTCGATCCCGTAGCCGCGCTGGCTGCCGCGGCCGCATCATCGCGCAGGATCGCCGTATGCGACGCATCGGGGTGGCGCTTGTCTGCTGCGGCGTCGTCTGCATCGTACGCGCGCAGTCCGCACCGGGGTCGGCGCAGGAAGCATTGCTCGAGGTAAGCGTGAACGGCGAGAAGCAAACCGACTGGAGCCTGCTCGAGATCGGCGCGGACGGCACCTTGTGGGTGCGCCGTGCCGACCTGCAGCGCTGGGGCATTCAACTGGCCGAGGGTTCGCCGCTCGCCCGGCTGGCCGCGGATGCCTTCCTGCGCTTGAACCAGGTTCCGGGCGTCAGTGCGACCGTGGATCGTGCGGTCGCGCGGCTCGACGTAAAAGTGCAGCCCGCGTTGCTGCGCGGCCATGAGTACACGGCGGGCGCGGCGGCGCCGGTGCCCACCCGTTCACCACCGGGCGCCTTCGTCAATTACGACGTTTCCGCCACGCGCACCGCCGGCGCCGACCTGCTGCGCGCCGCCACCGAAGCCGGCGTCGTCGCCGGCAACTGGGTGGCACGCTCGGAGTGGTCCACCACCGCGCAGAGCGGGAGCACCAAAAGCCTGCGGCTGGATTCGAATCTGACGGCCGACTTTCCGCGCACCCGTACGTCGCTGCAACTCGGCGACACCTTCGCCCGTCTCGGCACGAATGCCGACGCGGTGCGTGTGGGCGGCGTGTCCTGGGGTACGGATTTCAGCGTCACGCCAACCTTCATCACCGTCCCGCTGCCGAACGTGAGCAATCTCACGGCCGCCCCGGGCACGGTGGAGCTGTACGTGAACGGCGCGAAGACACAGCAACTGAACGTACCCGGCGGCCCGTTCACCATCGCGCAGGTGCCGGTCACCACCGGCGCCGGCGAACTCACCGTGGTGACGCACGATCTGCTCGGCCGCACCCAGACTCTCACTCAATCTTATTATATTTCACCGCAAATGCTGCAGGCCGGACTCTCCGCGTGGGATGCGCAGCTGGGGGCGAAGCGCGAAGGTTATGGGATGCAGAGCAGCGACTATCGCGGCATCCTGGCCGCAGCCGGTGAGCGGTATGGCGTGACCAACCAACTGACGGCGCAGTGGCGCGTGGAGGGCGACGAGACGGGCGGCGCCGTCAGCGCGCAGTGGCTGGTCTTGACGCCGCACAGCGCGTTGGTGACCGTCGCGCCCTCTTGCAGCGCCGTCGCCGGCACGACAGGGTGCCTGCTCGATCTGGCCTATGAACGCGATTCACTTTCCCATGGCTACGGCATCGACGTGAGCGCGGGTACGCCCCACTACACCCCGGTGGCCGCGGCCCTGCGCGCCGTCCCGCAGCGATTTCAAATCTTCTCCCACGCTCAGGCGATCCTGCCCCATGCCGTGAGCGTGACGCTCGGCGGCACCTGGCGCGAGGAAGTCACCGGTGCGCATACCGTGTCGATGAATCTCGCACTCGGCAAGACCTTGCGCAACAAGGGGCACCTGGATTTCGGCTTCAGCCGCTTCTCCGGTCCCCTGTCTTCCTCCTATGTCACCCTGATCTACACGCAGAGTCTGGGCGCCGAACGCAGCGTCAGCGCAACGGCCTATGTGTCCGACGGACAGGCCGGCGGCGCCGCCACGCTACAAAAGAGTCTGCCGGCGGGCGACGGCTACGGCTACACGCTTCGCGCCGCCCAGGATACCGTCACCAGCGTCGACGCCGTTGCTCAATGGAACCGCGATGCCGTCGCCGTGTCGGGTCTCGTGCAGCGACAGGGCGATCAGAGCGCGCTCGGCGTCGAAATGACCGGTGCGGTGTTGTGGTTCGATCACGCCGTGTTTCTCGCACGCCGCATCAACGAGAGCTTCGCGGTGGTCGATGCGCCCGGCCTTGCAGGGATACCGGTGTATCTGAACGGGCAGGTGGTCAGCCACCTCGACGCCGACGGCCACGCCGTGCTGCCCGACGTGCGCCCGTATGAATCGAACAAGGTCGCACTCGACCTTGCCCGCGTGCCGCTGTCGCTGAACGTCGCACAGGCGTTTTTCGATGTGGTCCCCTACCGGCGCGGCGGCGCGGTGGTCGCGGTGCCCGTGCACCTGGCCGCCACGGTCCGCCTGCGTCTGCCGGACGGCGCGTGGGTGCCCGCGGGAGCGCGTGTTGTCGAAGCACACGGCAGCACGCCGGTGGGCACCGACGGTACCGCGTTCTTCGAGGGCGCGCGCGGCGACAACACGCTCGACGTGCGCTGGTCCGAGGGGCACTGTCGCACGCACCTGAAACTGCCGACCGCGAATACGAACCGGGTGGACCTGGCGTGCGCCCCGTACTGACCGATTGGCCCGCAGGCCTGGCGCTCACCGCGGTGGGCTTGGCGTGTTCCGTCGCGGCCCACGCCGGCTCCGTGATTCAGTCTTGCACCGTGTCTGCCACCGCGGTGCCATTCGGTGTATACAATCCCATGAGCCTCAGCGTCCTGAACGGCAGCGGTACGGTCACCCTGACCTGCAGCGTCGTGTCCCTGCTCAGCAGTTGGACCATTTATCTCAGCACCGGAAACAGCGCCAGCTTCGCCTCGCGGCTCTTGAAGAGTGGCACTAACTCACTGACCTACAACCTGTTTACCACGGCTTCCCACACCACTGTGTGGGGCGACGGCACGGCCGGCACCGGCTACGTGTCCGATACCGAACTGATCAGCATCGGCAACAACACGTTCAACTACCCGGTATACGGACAATTGGCCGCAATGCAGGACAAGCCCCCCGGCAGCTACGCCGACTCGATTACCGTCACGGTCAATTACTGATCGATGACGAAGTCATGATGATGTTGCAGGGCCCGCCGCCTGCCCGGCACCGCAAAATAAATAAAGCTTTCTGCGCACTTGCGCCGCTACAATGGGTCAGGGAGATAAAAAGGTAGCCGACATGTTGATCGGGTTCAAATTGCGCAACTTCCGCTCGTTTTTGGGCGAACAGACTTTCAGCTATTCCACCTCGTCGGATCGCGCGCACGAATCCACGCACTGTGTCCCCACCGGCATGAAGTCGGTGCCCCGGCTGTCCAAGGCTGCCGTCGTCTTCGGCCCCAATGCGAGCGGCAAGACCAACCTCATCGCCGCGCTCGCCACGTTTCGCGAGCTGGCGCTGCATTCCACCGCCTACTCCGACGCGCAATATGCCGAGCGCCACACCCCGTTTCAATTCGGTCCCTCGGTCAACGCCCCCACCGAGTTCGAAATCGACGTGCTGCTCGACGCGGTCCGCTACCGCTACCGGGTGGTGTACGACTGGCGCCGCATCCGCAGCGAACGCCTGCTGGTATACCGCACCGGCAAATCGCAACGCTGGTTCGAGCGAAATTACGACGAGGCGCTCGACCGCGAGGAATGGGAACACTTTTCGCCGAATTTCAACGGACCACGCGAAATGTGGCGCAAGGCCACCCGGCCGAAGGCACTGTTCCTGACCACGGCGGCACAACTCAACTCCGATCAACTCAGGCCGCTGCTGCACTGGTTCGAACATTGTCTGGAAATCGTCTTCCCGGCCGACCTCGCCGACTTGAGCCGGGTGACGATGCAGATCCAGGATGCCGGCTTCAAGTCGCGCGTGCTCGGGCTGCTGCGCGCGGTCGACATTCATGTGGAAGATGTCCGGTTGGCGGAGCAGGACGGCCTGTCCGGCGGCGCACACGTCCCGCATTCCGGCATGCGTCCCATGATAGAGTTTTTGTATGTCAGGAAGGGCTGGTCACCCATCTGGCTCGACTCGGTGTTCGAAGCCGCCGGCACACGGCGCTTGTTCAGCCTGTTCGGGCCGCTGCTCTCGGCCATCGAACACGGCAAGCTGCTGGTCATCGATGAATTCGACTCGAGCCTGCATCCCCTGGTCGCGCGCTTCCTGATCCAGCTCATCAACGATCCGAAGGTGTCGGCCAACGGCGCCCAGCTCCTGTTGACGAGCCACAACACCACGCTCATGGATCTGGACATCCTGCGCCGCGACGAGATCTGGCTGATCGAACTCGACGCCGATCACGCCACCCAGCTGTCGCCTGTCATCAACTCGAGTCCGCGCAAACATGAGCTCATCGCCAAGGGCTATTTGCGGGGCCGCTACGGCGCCATTCCCCTGATCCGCCCCGAAAACGCCGGCGCGTCGCCGCGCGCCGACAACGCGTCCACCAACCGCGACCCCGCCGATAAAATCACGATCTGACGCCGCGCCGCTCAGAACGCGACGCCCAGCCCGAGGTCGAAACGCGTGAAGTCGGAATTCTCGTGGAACCACTGATAGTCGGCCTTGAGCACCACGTGCGGCGTCGTGTAGAAGTTCGCGCCGACGCTCCACACCTTGTCCCGGACCTGCGGCCAGTAGCCGTAATCGCCCGCCGCGCTCGACAGCGGCACGAGACCGGTCGGTAGACTGGGCCCGGTGGTCCCCGCATAACGTGCGCCGAGATCGTAGCGCTCCCACCGTACGAAGGGCGCCAGCCGGTAATCGCCGTGCTCCCACGCCTCGTAGGCCGCCTGCAGGTAGTAGCCGTAGAACTCCGACGGGATGGGATTCGGCGAACCCGGGTTGGCCGCGTTCGCGAGGCCGAGATTGCCGATGGCCCCGTGCGCATACAGCGCCGACAGATCCGCCTTGCCCGGCGTCCAGCGCGCATGCGCCTCCCACAGCGTGACCCGCTGCTCACCGGGAATGGTCGCATTCGGCGGCGCCGCCACCTTGGTGGCATTGCCGGTGCTGATCGCCGCGCCTAGCGACAATCCAGGCACGCCGTAGTAGCCGAGCGCCAGGTACTCGCTCAGGTGCTGCGCATTGGCGAGGGCAAGTTCCTGATGCGTGCTCTGCAACGGCGCCGAATCGCTGTCCTCGAGGCCGAGCGCGGTCGCGTACTGCGGATACTCGGGCGCGAAATTCCATTTCGACAGATCGAACCCGGTCGTCAGGCCCGCATTCCAGCTCAGGCCCACCGGCGTCTCGCCATGCAGACTGAAACCGCCCTCCCGCCACGTGCTCGGAATGATCAGCGTCTCCACGAAGTTGCGCTGCACGCCGTAGAAATTGGTGGGCTCGTGATGCTCGTTTAAAAATCCGAACGGCATGAGAAAGAGACCCGCCCGCACGGCCAGTGCGTCGTTGACCTGACGGTCCACGTAGAACTGCTCCACTTCGAACTCGCCCACGTCCGACGACGAGCTGACCGCATGCTCGATCTCGTATTCGGAGTTGAATTCCGTCTTCGCATCGAACGCATAGCCGATGCCGAACACCGCCCGCGCCAGATCCGCCTGCGCCCTTGTCGTGTCGTGCGTGGGGTGCGTGTAGTACACCTCGCCGTAACCCCACAGGCGCACGTTGGAAAACGCGCCCGTGCCGGCGGCGTCCGCCGCTGCGCCGAGACCGGCGCCGCCACCCACCCCGACGCCTGCGCCCGCGCCCGGGTCTGCCGCCGCGACTGCGTTTCCCGCCGGCGGCACGATCCCCACGGGCGCACCCGCAGGCGCGGCGGCCGGTTGTTTGCTCAACAGCTCGCGGTTCTGCTGCGCCAGTTGCTGCAGCTGCAATTGCACGGCCTGCAGCTGACGTTGCAGCGCTTCGATTTCGTTTTGCTGCTGCGCCGCATTCGGTGCCGGGTCCGCCGCCCATGCGTTCGCCGTCCCCAACATTCCCATCGCTACACCAATACGCCACAGCGAGGGCACCGCCGCCAGACGTTTTTCGAACATGGTCATCATCAACTCCTCAATTGGCGCCCGCGGTGGGCTCACATTGCGCAGGGACGGTATAGGCCGTCGGATTGGTGGTGTCGTAGCCGTCCGTCAGCGTGCACAGAAAGGCGACCACGTCGTCGATCTCCGCGGCGGTCAGGGTCGGCGCCTGCCCGCCCGCGAAGGTGGGCGGCGTGTAGGGGATCTCGCCGATGTTGACGTTGGCGTCGTAGGCCGCCGGCAGATCGTTGTATTGATACAGATCTGACGTGCCGTCCGCATTGGTGTAGAAACTTCCGCCCGTCACATAGGGATTGCCGCCCGCGCCTGCGGCGACCGGATCGGGATTGTTCAACGTGTTGTTGTTGATGTCGCGGGTCACGTACCACTGCACCACCTGGTGCAGGTTGGCGAACACGCCGTTGTGGAAGTAGGGCGCCGTCTGCGCCGCATTGCGCAGGCTCGGCACCTTGAACTGCCCGCACAGCGAGGTGGTGGCGGAAAGCACCGGCCGCGCGTTCACGTCCGTGCCGAGCGGTGCGAACGGGCCGCACAGGCCGAGATCGTAGAAGGCATATTCCGCATCCGCCGGCACGTCCACCGCAGCGATGGTGACGAGCGCCGCGCCGCTGACCGGGCTCACCGCGCCCGGCGTGTTCGCGGGAATGGACCAGTTGCGCGGCACGCCGATGTTGTCGTAGGTGAAGTCCGTGAACAACGCGTGCTGGCTGTACGACTGCACCTGGCTCGGGTGACAGGCCGCGCAATTGCCCTTGCCCGGATTGTTGAACAACGCCAGGCCATTCTGCTCCTGCGTCGTCAGGGTCGCCTTGCCCTCCAGCCAATAATCGTACTTGCTCGAAAACGGGTGGAACGATGCATCGTCGGTCTCGTAGGCGGCGAGCGCGCGCCCCATGTCGGCAAGCGCCGTTTGCGCATCGCCGAGCGCGCCCTCGCCATACGCCGCGACGAAGGCCTGTAGCGAGGCCGAGGACTGCTGCAGCCGTCCCACCACTTCAGCGGCGTCCGCGTTGGCCATTTCGAACGCCGTGACGAAGGGCTGCTCGGCCTGCGTCGCCAGCGAAGAGGCGCGGCCATCGCGGAAGAATCCGCCCGTCGTCGTGCCATCCGCACTGGAGAACACCGGAGTGAACGACGCGTACATCAGCGAGGGCGCGTTGCGCAGCCCGGTCTGATCCATGTGCGGGCCACCCAGGGGCACCGGCAGATTCGCGTCGGTGGCCGGATCGGACGTGTAGGCACGACTCGGCACATGACACGTTCCGCACGACTGCTTCCCCGAGGCCGACAAGCTCGTGTCGAAGAACAGCGCCTTGCCCGCCGCCGCCGCCAGCGTCGACTGCGCGCCGCTGGTGGTGGTGGTGGCGCTCGTGGTACTGGCGGTTCCG
>CAZZVN010000018.1:51302-58536 GCA_964657625.1 uncultured Steroidobacteraceae bacterium | reverse complement strand
GCTGCGCGTCACCGACGAGGAACGGCGCGTGCTGGAAACGACCATGGCGGACTACCGGCAGAGCCTGCGTCTGGTACAGACGTTGTACGACAACGGTCTGGACTCGGACGAGGATCTCGCCCAGGCCCAGACGCAGCTCGCCACGGCCGAGGCGCAGGCCACCGACTTGGGCGTCGCGCGTGCCCAGTACGAGCACGCCATTGCCGTGCTGATCGGCGTGCCGCCCTCGGCCCTGTCGATTCCCTACCGGAGGCTGCAGCAGGCTCTGCCCGTGCCGCCGGTGGGCGTGCCTTCGGACCTGCTCGAGCGCCGTGCCGACATCGCCACGGCGGAGCGGCAGGTGGCGGCCGCCAATGCGGCCATCGGCGTCGCCCGCGCCGCCTATTTTCCCACCCTCACGCTGAGCGGCAGCGCCGGCTACCAATCCACGGCTTTGAGCACACTGTTCAACTGGCCGAACAGTCTGTGGTCGCTCGGTGCCGCGTCGGCCCAGACACTTTTCGACGGTGGACAACGCCGCGCAGCGACGGCCAATGCGCGTGCGCTCGAGGAGTCGGCGGTGGCCACCTACCGGCAGACCGTGCTCGCCGCGTTTCAGTCTGTGGAGGACAATCTGGCGTCGCTGCGGATATTGTCGACGGAACTCAGGCAGCAGCATGCCGCCGCGACTTACGCCCAACGGGCGGTGAAACTGTCCCTGATTCGCTTTCGTAACGGCGTCGACAGCTACGTGAACGTGATCACTGCGCAGAACACCTTCCTGACCAACCGCGAATCCGAATTGCAGGTGGAACTGAAGCAGCTCACGGCCAGCGTCAACCTCGTGAACAACCTGGGCGGCGGCTGGTCCACCGCGGACTACGATGAGACCGTACAGACCGCGCTGCACCCACCGGCCGCCGGCGACACGCATGCCACCCCGTCGGACGGGCACGCAGCGCGGCCGGACAAGGACGCGGCCGAGGAGGTCGGTCCACCGAATCCTCCCGCGCTGCCCGACGAGGACACGCGACCCGATGATTTCCTGCAGGAGGACGGCGGCACGGCGTCACCGCGCGCGCGCTGAGCAGGGAACGCGGCGCCAGGCGCCGCGGGGGGCAGCGGGGAGGCTATACTCCCGGCGAAATAGCCACCGGCTGGAGTTTCCCACCTTGCAAGAAGTGCCGTCACCGACGCACCGCCAGTCCTCGCGCCGCGTCCTCCTGGCAAGCCTGATCGGCACCACCATCGAATTCTTCGATTTCTACATCTATGCCACGGCGGCCGTGCTGGTGTTCCCCACCTTGTTCTTCCCGAAACAGGATCCGTCCACCGCGACGCTGCAATCACTCGCCACCTTTGCGCTCGCCTTCTTCGCGCGGCCCGTCGGCTCCGCGCTGTTCGGCCACTTCGGCGATCGCATCGGGCGCAAGGCCACGCTCGTGACGGCGCTGCTCACCATGGGGATCTCCACGGTGTCGATCGGCCTGCTGCCGACCTATGCGTCGATCGGTGTGAGTGCGGCCGTGCTGCTGGCTCTGTGTCGCTGCGGGCAGGGGCTCGGGCTGGGCGGCGAGTGGGGCGGGGCAGTGCTGCTCGCGACGGAAAACGCGCCACCGGGCAAGCACTCCTGGTACGGCAGTTTTCCGCAGCTGGGCGCGCCGCTCGGGTTCCTGTGCTCCACCGGTATTTTTCTCCTGATCACCGATCAGTTGAGCGGCGCGCAGCTGCTGCGCTGGGGATGGCGCGTCCCGTTTCTGGCCAGTTCCCTGCTCGTGTTGGTCGGACTCTACATTCGTTTGCAGCTGGTGGAGACACCGGCGTTTCGACTCAGCCTGGCGCAGGGCGAACGGGTGAGCCTGCCCTTCGCCACGGTGTTCTCCCGGCATTCGCGCGCGTTGCTGCTGGGCACCGTGGGCGCCACCACCACCTTCGTGGTGTTCTATCTCATGACGGTGTTCGCGCTGAACTGGGCCACCACCGCGCTCAAGTTCGCGCGCGGCGAATACCTCATCATGCAGATGATCGGCGTGGTGTTCTTCGGGCTGACCATTCCCGTTTCGGCCCTGCTCGCGGACCGCATCGGCGCACGCCGCATGTTGATCATCGCGACCGTTGCCATCATGGCATTCGGCTTTCTGTTCGGGCCGCTGTTCGGCGTGCACGACAAGACTCGCGTGTACCTGTTTCTGGTGCTCGGCTTTTCGCTGACGGGATTCACCTATGGACCGCTGGGCAGCGCGCTCGCAGGCCTGTTTCCCACCGCGGTGCGCTATACCGGCACCTCGTTGACGTTCAACTTCGCGGGCATCCTGGGCGCGTCACTCGCGCCGTACATCGCGACGGAGCTGGCGACGCGCCAAGGACTGCGCTACGTGGGCTACTATTTGTCGGCGGCGGGGCTGTGCACGTTGCTGGCGTTGCTGTCGATCGAAGAGGTTGCCGCTGCGCCCGGGCCCGCCGTCATTTCGGTTCGGCGACGAGGATGACGAAGCTCTCGGGATCGATGCTCGGCCGCGGGTGGGGCTGTTCGGGGGTGGGCGCAGGCGTGCCGCCCAACCGGCCCGCCGCGAGGTACAGCTTGTGCGTCGACGGATCGAGCGCAAGGGTGCGCGCACTCTTCTGCGTCTGCACGGTAGCGACCACCCGGTAACTGTCGGGTGAATCCTGGTGAACGACGGTCAGGGTGCCGTCGGCGCCGTTCGAGCTGAACACGAAGCCGAGATCAGGATCGAACGCCACGGCATCCGGCCCCTGACCAATGGCGACACGGGCGATCTGCCTGCCCGACAACGAATCGGTGACCGCCATGACCTCGTTGGCGCAGACGGAGAACAACCGGTTGTGGGCGACGTCGAGGGCGAGGCCGGTCGGGTTGGCGCAGCCCGGCAGGCTCCAGGTCGCCTTGATCTTGAGAGTTTTTGCGTCGATCGCCACCAGCTTGCCCTGCTCGGCCTCGATGTTCACGAACACCGTACCCTCGCCGTCGGTCGCCATGAATTCCGGCGCCCCTGGCAGGGGGATCGTGGCCACCGGCATCAAGGTGGTCGGGTCGAGAACGCTGATGTTGTCGCTGGCCCCGTTGGCGGTGAATACATGCACGCCCTGTTGTTCGAACAAGATGGCGTCGGGCTTCTTGCCCGACACCGGCGACTCCTGGATGACGCGCAGCGAGTCCATCTCGAAGGAGGTGACGGTGTTGGCGCGGCCGTTGCTCGTGAAGCCGCGCTTGAGATCCGGCGCGAATGCGATGCCGTGTACGCCGGCGGTGTTGGCGATGGTGCCGACCCGACGGCCGCTCGAGGTCTGCACCACGTCCACGCGGTCGCCCCGGCTCACGAACAGTCTCCCGGTGGCGGGTTCCAGCGCGAGATAGTCCCAACCGCCGGTGCCTCCCAACGGCCAGATCGTCGATACGCCGTAATCGGCGTTCGGCAGCGGTGGATCTTCTGCGGCGGCGGCATGCAGCATCGCGACAGGCACCAGCGACAGCGTGCAGGTCAGGGCAAATCTTGTTTTTTGTGACATCGTGAAATCCCAGTCGGACAACGGCCCGTAGTCTAACCGCAATGACCGTCGGACAAAAATCGCGCTGAGCGCGTCAGGGCGCAGCTGTTCGTGGGCTGCGTGCCGAGCCTACCGATCAGAGGGCGTGATGCACGGCACGCGCGATGGCGCGCGTGAGACAGTCCGCGGCCGCCGAACCCAGGCGCCCGATGTGAGCGGCACGGCTGTGAGCGTCCGGGAACACCTCGGTTCCGCCGACGGCGAAAATGGTGTCGCCGTCGAAGGGCGTGTGGGCCGGGCGGACGGCGCGAGCGATGCCGTCGTGCGCCATCATGGCGATGCGTTTGCATTCGACGGCGGTGAGTTCGACCGAGCAGGCGACGACGCCCAGGGTGGTGTTCATGCCGGCCTGCAGCCGGCCAAGCGTCAGCAATCTTGAGTCGTCCGGGGCAGGATCGTGCGCGTGCACGGGTCCGCGCGGGTGTCCCCCGCCGCCGAATTCGTCGTCGAGTTCGAACGGCCACGCCCAGTACGTGACACCGTCCGGCATGAAAACCGAGCCGATCGAGTTCACGGCGACGAGCGCGCCCACCATCGACCCCCCGCCCAGGTCAAGCGACGCCGAACCGATGCCGCCCTTACGCAGGCCTGCCCGGGCGCCGCGCCCGGCGCCCACCGAACCCTGTGCAAAATCGGCGGCGGCAGCGCGCAATGCGGCCACGCCCAGATCGCGGTACGGCGGCACGTCGCCCCATTGCTTGTCGCCGCCATTGCCGAGATCGTGCAACACGGCGCAGGGCACGATGGGGATGGCGGGCGAGCCCGGCCGCAGCCGCAATCCCTCGTCACGCGCGGACAGCGCGGCGGCCACGCCGTCGGCGGCCGCCAGTCCGAAGACGGAGCCGCCGGCGAGCACGAGGGCATGGGCGCGGCCGATGAGGTTTTCGGTGGAGAGGGCGTCGGTTTCGCGGGTTCCGGGGCCGCCCCCGCGTACGTCGACCGCGGTGGTGCGGTCCGCCTCGCAACGCAGCAGCGTGACGCCGGATTGCACGCGTTCGTCGGTGGCATGGCCCACCAAGACCCCGGGCACGTCCGTGATGAGATTTCTGGGCCCCGGGCGATACATGGCCCGGAGCCTACCGCGGCCGGGCTGCGATGACGGCAAGCCCCTGTAACACGAGGTCGGGCAGGATTTCGCCGTGCGATCGCATCGTGCCGGTGATCATGCCGGCATCGCCACCCGTGATGAACAGTTTCGGTTTGGACCCTGTGCTGTGTTCGATGATCTCGGCGGCTCGGTCGGCCATCCCGGCGAGCGCGAACACCGCGCCTCGGGATACCGCGCCGATGGTGTTGTTGGCGAGGACGCCGGCGAGCGAGGGCGTGCTGTGCTGCACCGCTGTGGCGATGTCGCTGGTATTGCTCATCAGCGCTTCGCGCATCATGTGGATGCCGGGGACGATCAGACCGCCCAGATGCTGGCCGGTGGCATCCACGCTGTCGACCTTGACGGCGGTGCCCGCATCCACGACGCAGAGCGCCGAGCGCGCCCGGGTCCAGGCGCCGATCAGTGCCAGCCAACGGTCGGCGCCGAGCAACGAGGGATCCAGATAGCCATTGGTCAAGCCGTCGAATTCCGGCATGGCGGTGACGAACTCGGTATCCACCTTGAATGATTTCCGGGTGAGCCGCGTCAAGGTCTTTGCCATGGCGGGTCCTGCGACATTCGAAACGAGCACCCGGGTGGGTTTCTGACCCGATTCGAACAGCGCCGTGATCCACAGGTCCGGTTTGGTGTCGCGATGGACGACGGCCTGTTGGTCTGATAGGCCGGTGCTGGTCAGCCACGCCCATTTCAGACGGGTGTTGCCGACGTCGATAACCAAGATCATGCGTTATTCAATCCCGATGGCGGGCCCGACCGCGAAGGGCGGCAAGGATAGCATCGTGCTCAGGCGGCAGGTGCGGTAGCGTGGAGCGCCTGGGCCAGGCCTCGGGTAACCCGTTCCTCGATTTCGGCGGCGTGTTGCAGGTGGACAGGATACCGGACGTGCGCCTCGACGCCGGTGGGGGAGAACCTCAGTTGGACCTGAGGCTCCGCGTCGCCGCCCGAGCTGGACAGGGTGGTGCGTTCGATTTCCTGGGTTTGCCGGAGAATTTCCGGACGATAATCGACCAGAGCGTCGGTGACCGCCGCCTGCAGGCGTTCCTTGACGGCGGCGTAGTCGACGCCGGCCGGCAGGTTCAAGACCACCTCGCGCCAGCTGAAGTTCACGCCCGGAATCTGTTTGAACAGCCCGCTCGCCACCTGGAACACCACCGAGTTCGCGAACGCGACCACCCGGCCGGTGGGACCCAGGCCGCCCTTGGCACCGAGTTCCATGAGGTACAGCCTGACCAGGCCGACATCGATGACCTCGCCGCTGACCTCGCCGATCTGCACGCGGTCACCCACCCGGATGCCGTATTTTCCGATCAGAAAGAAGTAACCCACGATGGAGACGAGCACGCTCTGCATGGCCACCGCGATACCCGCGGTGATGAGGCCGGCGAAGGTGACGATGGAGCCCAGTTCGCTCGCGAACGCGACACCGACCACGACCACGACCAGGGACCACAGCGCAATGCGTCGCAGCAGCAGCAACTGATGGCGACGCCGGTAATCGCGTACGTAGCGCAGCACCGCGCGATGCCACAGCTCGGCGGCACCGAACAGGAAAGCCAGGACGATGAGCAGGATCAGCACCCGGATGCCCAAGGTCTGCAAGGCGTCGCGGTAGCTGCTCTTGACGGCGTCATGCCAGGTGCCGAGGTTGTGCCGGTACTGGTTCAGCAGCACATTTTCGCGGCTCAACGGAATCAGCAGCGACGAGCTCTCCTTGAACTGCTCGGCGAGCGCTTCCAATTGCGCGCGTACGCCGTTCAGCGTGGAGCTGTCGGCGGCGTCCGCCCGTGCGGCGAGCGCATCACCGCGCGCCGACAGGGTTTTCATCTGTTCGATGAGCGGGGTGCGGATCTTGCCCAGCGACGTTTGCAGCCGCGCCGTACGCCGATCGATCGCGGTGATGGTATCCGCCTTCTCCGACAGCCTGAAAGCGTTTTCAGCCAGATCCCACAGCCCGAAGCGGTCGGTGCTCACGGTCACCGCGGGGGTGGCGGCGACCGGTGGGACGGCGGACAACGGGGTGGCCGCGGCGGCGGGCGCGGCCGGGGACGCAGCGCCGCCGGCCGCGGGCGGCGAGGAACCGCCGCTCGACGTCGTACCCGTGTTGGCGGACGGAATGGCCACCGCCATGGCTTCGATCTGTGCTTTGAGCGCGCTGGAGCCGGGGACTCCCGTGCTGCTGCCGCTGGCCAGACCCGTCATGGTGGTGAGAATGCCTTGCTTGGTTTCGATGAGATCGAGTTCGCCCTGCAGCTCGTCTAATTTGGCGGAAATGCCGGTTCTGGATTTGGAGGTTGCGCGGCGCAGTTCGCCGCGTTTCGCATCCAATTCGGCCTGCACCTGGACGGCCTGATCTTGCAGCCTGCCGCGCAGTTGCTGCAGTGTCTGGGCAGAGGTGAGGGAATCGTCCGGCGTCTGTTCGGTTGACGGCTGCCGGCTCAAGAGCTCTGCGTTGGCGCGCGCCGCGTCGAACGCGAGCGCAATCACCTGGTTGGCGGTTTGACGATTTTCATAGAGGATCAACAGGTCGCTCGGTTCGTTGGCGGCCTGTTGTTGAATGCCGAGGGTGCGATACCAGTTGAC